>JAZUNJ010000027.1:0-46685 GCA_045604105.1 Acutalibacteraceae bacterium
CTTTATTTTTAGTTATAATGTAGAGTGAAATATTACGCATCAGGAGAATATATATGATTCAGTTTGAAGAATTAAGACTCAGACTTCTTGAAAGTGAGAAGCCTCTTACAGAGCTTGCTTCTGCTCTCGGTCTTGAGGAAATGGCAAAGGAAATTGCTTCTCTCGAGGAAAAAACAACAGCAGAGGATTTCTGGGGCGACCTCGCAAATTCACAGAAGGTGCTTCAGAGAATTGCCGCATTAAAAAATAAAACCAAGGCATACGAGGACCTTAAAACAGCTTTTGATGATGCACTTGTTATGATAGAGCTTTCCGATGAGGAAGGCGACCTTGACCTACTCCCGGACTGTGAGGAGAGCGTAAAGGCAGTTGAAACAGAGCTTGAAAAGCAGACTCTTGCAACTCTTCTTTCAGGTGAATACGATAATAATAATGCAATTCTCAACTTCCACGCAGGTGCAGGCGGTACTGAGGCTCAGGACTGGTGTCAGATGCTTTTCCGTATGTACGGTCAGTGGGCAACAAAGCACGGCTTCAAGTTCACAACCGTTGACTTCCTTGACGGTGACGAAGCAGGTCTCAAATCTGCAGTTGTTGTTATTGAGGGTGAAAATGCCTACGGTTATCTGAAAAGTGAAATGGGCGTGCACCGTCTTGTGCGTGTTTCTCCCTTTGACTCCTCAGGACGCCGTCACACCTCCTTTGCATCCCTTGAGGTTATGCCTGAAATTGACGACACCGTTGAGGTTGAAATCAGAGAAGAAGACATCAAAATGGAAGTGTACCGTGCTTCAGGTGCAGGCGGACAGAAGGTTAATAAAACCTCCTCAGCAGTACGTCTTATCCATGAGCCCACAGGAATTGTTGTATCCTGCCAGGTTGAAAGAAGCCAGCATCAGAACAGAGAGGTCTGTATGCGTATGCTTAAATCAAAGCTCATTGAAATCAAGGAAAGAGAGCACCTTGACAAAATTGAGGATATCAAGGGCGAGCAGAAGGAAATCGGCTGGGGCAGTCAGATCCGCTCCTATGTTTTCATGCCCTACACCCTGGCAAAGGACCACAGAACAGGCTTTGAAATGGGTAACATCAATGCTGTTATGGACGGTGACATTGACGGCTTCATCAATGCTTACCTTAAAAAGCAGTCGCTGGATTCTCTTTCAGCAGAGTAATTATGTATAAAATAAATCCGGATATGAAACATAATCCGGATTGTTTTTTTAAGAAAGGATGTAGGTTATGGGTGTTGTAATGCGTATAATCGGTACAATTCTCACTTTTTTTTCCATGATAGGAGGTCTGTTTAACCCCGTGGATGTTTTTGAAAGCTCCAAGGAGCTTTTCACAGATGTAAAAAAGGCTTCCTTCTCCGAGCTGTATTATGAGGTTTCGGAAAATTCAAAGAACAATACGGACACCTGGCGTCAGGGCATGATTTCGGGTAACGGTCTTCAGGGTGTTATCACAAGCGGCTCACCCTACAGTGACACACTTATTTATCAGAACATGCACTTCATCATGCCAAACAGAAATGTGCGCTACTGTCCTGATACCTCTGACGAGCTTGAAGCAGTAAAGCAGAGCATCGCAAACAGTGAAAACATTGTTGACAATGCTTCCTATGACGATGTTTATTCTTTTCATTCCGGCGCAGCCTTGAGAATCCGTCAGCTTAAGCAGGCAAAAACAAATTACATAAGATACACCGACTTTGAAACCGCTCAGGTTGGTGTGAGATATACTGACATCAGAGGCACATGGGACCGTGTGACCTTCACTTCACAGATTGACGGTGTGACAATCACAAAAATCGGCAGCTCATCAACGGGCAGCAAGGTTAACCTCACTCTTTCAATGGATGACATTTCTACTTTTGCAAATTACGGCAACGGCAGTGAGGTTGACATCAGGTATAAGAAAATTGTTGGTGAAAGCTGCGATTATATAGGCTTTGTTGCTCACTATCCCGATTACGAAAACAGTGAGCTCAGAAACGGCGGCTATGCAACTGTTGTTTATGTTGTCAGTGAAGGCGGCGTTAAAACAGAAAGCTGCAAGGGTAAGGTCAAGGACGCTCAGTACTGCGGCGGAAAGGACCCTGCAATCAGAATAACAGGTGCAGACAATGTTTATCTCATTGCTGTTTCCGACAGAACATACAACATGGGTCCATACGGTGATTTTGCCGGAGCAGACTCCTATGCACTTGTTGATGAGCTTGTCAATAAAACCTCTGCAGTTGCACAGAAATATACCGTTGACGGCTTATTCAGCTATGAAAAGGCAATTGAAAAGCATGCTGAGGTATTTTCTGAGGAATATAATTCAGTATCCCTTACTCTCGGTGACAGTGTAAGCAGGGATGCAAATGAGGAGCTTGTTCTCAAGCAGTATCTTAAATCCGATATAAAATCAGACCTTGCCGAAAGAGCATACTATTCAGGCAGATACGCATATCTTTGTGCAGCAGGCCATGCAACCCCCAGACTTTACGGCATGTGGACAGGTGAATGGGCTCCCGGTTGGGGAAGTAAGTACACCATGGACGCAAACGTTAACCTGCAGACCTCGTCAATGAACACAGGCAACATGGAATCCGCTTATATCGGCTATGCTTCCTTTATTCTGCGTCAGGTGCCCGACTGGGAGGAAAATGCAAAGGCAACCCACGGCTTTACCGATGCAATTCAGGCTCCCGTAAACTCCGACGGTGACAAGGCGGTTATCACCGAAACCTGCTACCCCTATCCCTTCCGTTACTGGAATGCAGGCACTAGCTGGATGCTTCAGCCTCTTTATGAAACACTTCTTTGCTATGGCGATGTTCAGATACCCATTACTGAGGAATTCAGCCTTGAAGACCTGAAATCAGTTCTTTCCCTCACAGAAGAGGACCTTACAGAAGAGGAAATTGCACTTCTTACAGAAAAGGGCTTCCTTGACCTCAGAACAGATATTCTTCTTCCTCTTCTCACAAAGGCTGCAAACTACTGGGATCAGATGATGACTCCCGAATATTACACAGATAAGAGCGGTAACGTTCACTATGAAAAGGGTAAGACTGAGCTCAAGGATGGCGAAAAATATGCAATTCTTCCCTCATATTCACCTGAGAACAACCCTGCAAACTATCCCAGCCCCTCAGTTGTGAATGCTGCCATTGACATTTCAGCCTGCAGAAGCAACCTTGAAATGCTCATTGACATTATGAAAAGCACAGACGCCGATGCAGATACATCCTATTGGGAAGAGCTTTATAAAAACGTACCCTATTATCTTTATGATGAAACAGGTGCAATAAAGGAATGGGCTGCAGCAGAATTTGAAGAAAATAACCTTCACCGTCACCTCAGCCACCTTTACTGTGTGTGGCCCATGTTTGAAACACAGGAGGATGAAGAGCTGAAGGCTGCATGTGTTCAGGCAATTGCAAACAGAGCAAGTGAAAACCAGGCAAGCCACGCCCTTGTTCACAGAGCTCTTATTGCTGCAAGACTCAAGGACAGCGCATCTGTTACAGATTCACTTGTGAACCTTATGAATCACTGGATTTATTATGATTCACTTATGACAAACCATGACTATGACAGAAACAGCTGCTATTGCACAGATTTTGCAATAGGCTATCTGGGAATAATCAACGAAAGCCTTGTTTATTCCTATACAGGTGAAATTGAGCTTCTTCCCGCACTTCCCGCTTCAGGCTTTGAAACGGGCGAAATTAAGGGCATCAGAACCAGAAACAGAGCTGTTGTTGATTCACTTAAGTGGAACACGGCAGACGGTACTGTTGAAGCTACCGTAACATCTGAAATTGCACAGACAATTGAAATCTCCTCAGGCCTTTCAGCTGAAGTGAAGTCTGTTTCCTTCCAAAAGGGAGAAAGCAAAACAATTGTGTTTTAAATAAAAAATCTCAGCCGGGTGTCAGTGATGACACCCGGCTTTTTGCTGTGCGGAGAGAGGACACCTCAGCTTCAGAGAGCTTCCTCTGTTTTATGGGGTCTGCACTTTTTTTACAGCCCCTTTTTTTATCAGTTGTTGCCCATTGAGTAGTTGGGAGCTTCCTTTGTGATTGAGATATCGTGGGGATGGCTTTCGATAAGACCTGCTGATGTGATTCTTATGAACTGAGTTTTTTCCTTAAGCTCATCAATTGTGCCGCAGCCGCAGTAGCCCATACCTGCACGAAGACCGCCCATCATCTGATATACGGTTTCGCTGAGAGTTCCCTTATAAGGTACACGGCCTTCAACTCCCTCGGGAACAAGCTTCTTGTTGTTAGCCTGGAAGTATCTGTCCTTACTGCCTTGATTCATTGCAGCAATGGAGCCCATGCCACGGTATACCTTGTACTTTCTGCCCTGATAGATTTCTGTGTCACTAGGTGATTCCTCACAGCCTGCAACAAGGGAGCCGACCATGATTGCAGAAGCACCTGCAGCAATTGCCTTAACAATTTCACCTGAATATTTGATGCCGCCGTCACCGATAACGTTGATGCCGTATTTTGCAGCCATTTCAGCGCAGTCATAAATTGCAGTAACCTGAGGAACGCCGATACCTGCAACAACACGTGTTGTGCAGATTGAGCCGGGGCCGATACCAACCTTTACACAGTCGGCACCTGCTTCGATAAGAGCCTTTGTTGCTTCAGCGGTTGCAACGTTACCTGCAATGAGTGAAACGTTGGGGAATGCTGCCTTAACCTTTTCAACAGCTTTAAGAATGTTCTTGCTGTGTCCGTGAGCTGAGTCAAGAACAAAAGCATCAACACCTGCAGCAGCAAGGGGAGTTGCTCTGTCAAGCACGTCCTGTGTTGCACCAAGAGCTGCTGCACAAAGAAGTCTTCCCTGGCTGTCTCTTGCTGAGTTGGGGTACTGAACAGCCTTTTCAATATCCTTGATGGTTATAAGGCCCTTAAGATAGCCTTCGGAGTCGATGAGGGGAAGCTTTTCAATTTTGTGCTTCATGAGGATAAGCTTTGCTTCCTCAAGGGTTGTACCCTCTGAGCCTGTTACAAGATTATCCTTTGTCATAACCTCGCTGATTTTGATATTGTAATCTGAAAGGAAACGAAGATCACGGTTTGTGAGAATACCCACAAGCTTGCCGTTTTCACAGATGGGAACACCTGAAATACGGTAGTTGTGCATGAGGTTTTCAGCTTCGTAAACATAGTTGTCGGGAGCCAGGAACATGGGGTTTGTGATGATGCCGTTTTCGCTTCTCTTAACCTTGTCAACTTCCTGAACCTGTGCTTCAATGGACATGTTCTTGTGAATAACACCAAGGCCGCCTTCACGGGCAATGGCAATTGCCATTCTTGATTCTGTAACGGTATCCATTGCAGCTGTCATCATGGGGATGTTGAGTCTGATGCCCTTTGTAAGCTGTGTTTCAAGGCTTACATCAGCGGGAAGAACATCTGATTCTGCAGGGATGAGAAGAACATCGTCGAAGGTGAGACCTTCTTTTACAAACTTTGAATTGTAATCCATAATCATTTTCCTTTCTGTCTTTTTTGATGTGTTTGGTTTTGCTGTTTAAACAGGCAAAAAAAGTGACTAAAAATATAATTGAGCAATTATAACATATCATATAAAAAGTATCAAGTGCAAAAATAAAAATATTTTCCGATACAATATGACAGCGATATAAATTTATACAAAAAATTATACAAAAAATCTAATCCCGACCCCCTTGACACAAAAAACAGAAAAACTTTTCAACATAGCTGAAGGCAGGGTTTTTAACATTCACAAGGGCAAAAAACGCAGAGAATAAGGGAGTTTTTAACTTTTTCCACAGGTTTTTCCACACAAAAGCGTTAAAAACTGTGTGGAAAACGTGGAAAAACAGCCTTGGCAAAAGGTACAAAAATTTCATTTCTTTTTCTACAAATTTCGTTATTGAAGAGGTGACAGTAACCAAAATTTTATATCTTTTTCCATGGAATATATAAGCACGGGGAAAGGCAGAATAATGAAGACGATAACTTTTACGGAGGAAAATTTCATGATAAGAGGTATAAACAGACAAGTGGTTGAGGTGAAGGATACAGGCTGCGAATATTTTGAAAAAATTATGTTTTTTGTAAAGCCCGAATATGCATGCGTCAGTGAAGGGAAAATTCGTGAAAGGGCAGGCATAATTGCAGGCAACACCCAGAAGCCGCCTGTAACAAAGCTTAAAAAGGATAAAAGGCTTGAAGCGGTGAAGGCATTGGGCCTTATTCTTGCAGGCTTTCTGGCAGGAATTGTTGTGACAACGCTTATAAGATAATAAGGAATGAAAAAAGAGCTGTCCTTGGGCGACACTTCGTAAGGAAGTTAGGGTTTTTACAGTCTCTTTTCCGCTTAAACATCACGAAAACTCCCCGTAATACACGAGTATGACGGGGAGTTTATCATTTCCTTTAAACGAAAAATATCTCTGTAAAAACTGCTTTGCACCTTAAAATTATGATGTTTTTGATACAGAACAAGGCGAAAAGCACAGAAATCCTTTCGGATTTCGAGCATTTTCAACGCAGTTATGCGCAGAAATAGCAAATTTTAAGGCCTAATATCCTTATGAAGTGGCGCCCTTACAGCTCTTTTTCAGTTATATCAATTGTTGAAGCTTTTGACCCAGTTAACCAAAGAGCCATGGTGAGTGTTTTCGTATACGGTGCCTGACATATAGTCGGTAACGGGTCCGTTGCTTCTCATTTTCTGAAGAATTGCCTGCTGAAGCTCCTCAACGGACATTTCCTCATAGGGCTTTTTCCGGTCCGCATCAACCTTAAGAGACTTGCCCTCTTTTTTCAGCTTTTCTTCTCTTTTTTCCTCAGCCTTTTTTTCTTCGGGAGGGTTTTCGGCTTTAATGGGCTCTATCGGTGAAAAGCTGCTTTGAGAAGAGCCTTCGGATATCCAGATTTCACCGTAGTTCGGTGGCACAGATACCTGAATATGTCCCTCGGAGGCAAAAATCTCCTCACCCGATAATGCACCCACAAATTTATTTTGATTCCCGCAGGGCAATGTCATGCTGACAGCTCTGTCATTGTTGTTGACGGTAACAATCACAGACTTACCCTCAAAGGCCCTTTCATATGCAAAATGGGTGGTCTGCAAAAGAAGCTCTCTGTAATCGCCGAAGCAAAGGGCAGGTGTTGTCTGACGGATTTTCCCGAGGGCAGAAATGAGAATTGTAAAGCTGTTTGCTTCAGCTGCGTTTCTGTAATCCTCATAATTGAGGCAGGGTCTCAGCGAGTCATCGGAGCCCTGCATTTTTTTGCCCTCAATGCCGAATTCGGAGCCGTAATATATTGACGGAATTCCGGGCAGGGTATAAAGCATAATGTGTACGGGGGCAAAATGAGCCTTGTTTTTAAGCTTGGTATAAATTCTTTCCACATCGTGGTTATCAACAAAGGTATAAAGCTTCAGACGGCTTCCCACCATGTCGCTTACATACTTTATTGTGTGGGCAATTTCAAAATAGTTATGATCGTTGTGGGCAGAATACAGCGCCTTATGAAGCATATAGTTTGTTACGGAGTGAAGAGTGCCCTCATTTGCCCAGCGTGAGTAATTGCCGTGAATAACCTCACCCATAAGCCAGAAGTCAGCTTTCACCTCATTTGCCACCTGACGGAGAACTTTCATATAGTCAAAGTCCATAACATCGGCGGCGTCAAGGCGGATTCCGTCAATGTCAAACTCCTTCACCCAGAAGCGGATTACATCGCAGATATAATTTCTGACCTCATCGTTGTGCTGATTCAGCTTTACAAGAAGGTCATGTCCGCCCCAGTTTTCGTAAGAAAAGCCGTCATTGAAGGAGTTGTTGCCCCAAAAATTCACATTGCAGTACCAGTGAAGGTATTTCGAATTTTCTCTGTTTTTCAAGATGTCACGGAAAGCAAAAAAATCACGGCCCGTATGATTGAACACCCCGTCAAGAATTACACGGATACCCTTTTTGTGGCACTCCGAAACAAAAAAAGAAAGGTCCTCGTTCGTGCCGAGCCTCGAGTCCAGCCTTTTGTAATCCGTTGTTTCATAGCCGTGTCCCACGGACTCAAAAAGCGGTCCGATATAAATTGCATTGCAGCCGATTTCTTTAATATGTGAAATCCACGGCAGCAGGCTGTTCAGCCTGTGAACCGGCTCACCGTAAGGATTCTGCTTCGGTGCACCCGTCATGCCCAAAGGATATATATGATAAAACACGGCTTCGTCATACCACGCCATTGTTACCCCTCCTGATTGAAGTGATGATTATATTATTATGGGTAAAACCCCGTAAGCACTGTTACATGTTTTCTTTTGCTGTGTTGATTGAGGATATGAGCATTCTTCGAATGGAGCCACAGTCATGCAAAATGCTTCTTGAGGAATCAATTGATATAATACCTGCTTTTTGTGCTGTTTCAATCCGGTATTCCGTTTCATTGCATTCCTTAAGTGCAATCTGTAGCTTAGCTATAAAATCGGGACGGCTGTGTGCATACTTTGCCTCACGAATGTTTGCACCTATGCCGGTGCCGCTTCGCTCAAGCTGGTTGGACAGCGAATAATGCCCTTTGATGCTATCGGTCAGGTTTAAGCTTTTAATTGCAAATTCTGTTGACATATCTGCAAGCTTGTTTTCAGCCACTGTGACCAACTCTTTGATGTTATTATATCATAAAGAGTTATAGCTTTCAATGAAATCGCACAGGGTGCGATGAAATCCTCACTAAGTTCGGATGAAATGTGCTTCGCAGATGAAATTAAATCCGCCCTTCTCCCGACGGAGCCGGATTTCATCACGAAGTGATTTCATCCCACGGCAGTGGGATTTAGTTGAAAATAACCACCGTTTGTCTGAGACAAACAGTGGTTATTTTCTGGAGCTGGAAACGTGACTCGAACACGCGACCTGCGCATTACGAATGCGCTGCTCTACCAACTGAGCTATTCCAGCATTTATTGATTTGCAAAGGGTATTATACATTAAAAAGCATTAATAATCAAGGGGAAATGAAAAAAATATGTCATCAAAAAGGCGGCACGTCAAAGCACCGCCTCAATCTTGTTTTTTTACTGTCTTATGTCATTGCCGCAGAACATCAGTGGAATATAGTTGCCCATAATTCTTGAGGCAACTCTCGGGTGATATTCCTCACCGAGCTCGTTTACGGAAAGGTTTGAGTTGATTATTGTGGGAAGTGAGCGCAGATACCTTGTGTTGATGATGTTGTAAATTTCTGCCTTTGTGAACTGTGTACGGAATTCGCAGCCAAGGTCATCAATTATAAGAAGGTCGCATTCAAGAACAGAATCCCTGAAGGAGCTGTCATCGGAAAACCTTGAAAAGTGCTCCCTTTCAAGCTTGTCCATAAGGTTCTGTGCGCTTTCATAAATAACATTGTAGCCCTTGTCAATTACAGTGCCTGCAATGGCAAGCGACAGATGTGTTTTGCCAAGTCCCGTCATGCCTGTCATGAAAATACTTCTGTTTTTGAGGGTGAATGAATTTGCATACTCCCTGCAAACCTCATAAACAGATCTCATATGCTCATTCTGGTTAACACCGAGACCCTTGTCAACAATGTCGGGGTAGTATTTCAGCCTGAAGCTTTCAAAGGTACACTTGTCAAGAGGTGCGTTTTTGTTTATTTCTTCCCTTGCAATTTCCTTTATAAGCTTAAGGTGGCACTGGCAGTATCTTTCCTCCCTGAAGCCAGTATCCTTACAGTGGGGGCAGGTATATTTAACATCAAGATAATCCTCGGGATAACCTGCAGCTGTGAGAAGAGCCATTCTTTTTTCCTGCACAAGAAGGCTTTTTTCCGAAAGCCTTTCAACATATTCCTTTGCATCGGCACCCATACCGACGGCCTTGATTACCTTTGCACCGTAGGAAGCCATTTCACTTTCAATGTCAAGAAGCTCTGGGCACTTTATAACGGCAAGGCTATGGCGTGCAAGCTGCTCCTCTTCAGCCTTTTTGCGGCGCTGACTCAATCGGTTTCTGGCTTCAATATAAACACTTCTTTTATAAGCCACGGTTACACCTCTTTTCTTTTAATCAGTCGTTTTCTATTTTAATATTTTTCAGGTTGATTGCCTTTTGCATGTATTTGTCAATATCGTATGAAACCTCAGCTTCAGAGGACTTTCCTTTTTTGCCGCCTGAATACTTCTTCTGCTGCTTTTCGTTCCATTCTGTTTGAAGCCTTTGTATATCAGGGGGGGTTTTAACTCCTGCAGAATGCCAGTTGCGGATTATTTTATCCATGTAGGGCATACTCATTTTGCCCGTACGGTCAATGGATTCCTCATAGGCATAGTAAATCATATCGGCACTGTAGCCGAATTCCTTCACCCACACAGTGAGATAACGTCTCTGCTTTTCTGTGGGGCTGTGGTTGGTGATTTCCGCCATGGAGCGAAGCTTTTCCCAAGCCTCGTCAACAACGGTGTGAGCTTCAAGGAATTCGCTTACGGCTTCAATTGTGAAAATTTCATTTTCGCACCAGAGCTTGCCGATTTTTGCAATCTGACTGTAGCCTGTTTTCTTTTTGTCAACGGCATACTGAATGGCCATGAGTATAACCTCAATGGGAAGACCGTAGCCGTCATACATCATAATGAGAACTGCCTGACCCTCATAGCCGACGGTTTTGCCCAGAATGAGCTGTGCTTCCCGAAAAAGGGTGGCAAGCTCCTCACATTCCTGAACTCTTCTGGCAACCTGCTCATGGCTGGGTCTGGGAATATCAAGGCTTGGAACAGACTTCTTTTCCTTAGTCTTCACTTCCTCAGGGAAAAGAGGCTCTGCTTTTTTGATGTTTACGGTAGTAAGGGTATCCTCTGAAATTATTGCGGTCGGGGGAGCAATGCTCTGACCGTCTTTTATAACAATGCCTCTTTCCTGCCAGAAAATCAGGGCGTCTGTAACGTCTTCCCTGTCGAGCATGAGAGCCTGAGCAATTTTTTCTGCAGTAAGACCTGTTTCGTTTCCATGACGAAGCAGGTACAGCACCGTTTTGAGCTGTACCACACTTGCGAGTCTTATATTTTCGTCAACAAGGACATTGGGCACGGGAAAAATTCCCGTAAATGAAAGAGGGTTGATTTTAAAGTTCATTGTATCTCCGATAATTCGGAATTCGGAATTCTGAAAACCTCTCCGTCACGGTTTTACCGTGACACCTCTCCTTTCAGGAGAGGCAAGAAGGAGGTGTCACCTGACGGTGAAAGCTTATCGGAATTATATCCGATTTCAGAATAACCTTTATCCGAAGAGTTATTTTATAAAGTAAAAGTTTATTTCTTTTTGTTTCTGTCTTCAATAATTCCTGCGATAAAATCAATCAGAAAATATACAATAAGACAAACAGGGAGGATAATAAATATAAAAGACAGCCCGAAATTAAACAAGAACTCATTGTTTAAACAAACACCGATTAAACCTATAACAAAGCTCAAAGCAAAAATAACAATTCCGACTATAGCGTATATTTTAAGGAACTTGTTCATATCGGATTACTCCTTAACTGCTTTTTATGCTTCAGTAAATTCAGCGGGCAGATTATTCTTTTTTCTGCTCTGCCGCTCCGCAATTGTGCATCGCGAATTGTGAATTCAATCAATACTTGCCTAAATACTTATCGATTTCCCACTGGGAAACTCTTGTGGTGTATTCCATCCATTCCTCCTGCTTTGCTTCAACATACTTTTTGTGAACATGCTCACCAACGGCATATTTTGCAAAGTCGCTGTATTTGAATTCTCTTACAGCCTCACGCAGATTCTTGGGAAGTGAGTGGATATCTGCCTGCTTTCTCTGTTCGGCAGTAAGGTCAAAAATGTTGGAATCCTTCGGCGGGGGAGGAGTCATTGCCTTTTCAACACCGTCAAGACCTGCCTGAAGAACGGCAGCCATTGCAAGGTAGGGGTTTGCAGAGGGGTCCGGGTTACGAAGCTCAATACGTGTACCTGCGCCTCTTGCAGTGGGAATGCGCACAAGGGGACTTCTGTTTTTTGCACTCCAGGCAATATACACGGGTGCTTCATAGCCGGGAACGAGTCTTTTATATGAATTTACAATGGGGTTTGTGAGAGCTGTGATAGCCTTGATGTGATGCATAACGCCTGCAATGAAGCTGTAGGCTGTTTTTGAAAGACCTACAGCATCGCTTTCGTCGCAGAACACATTTTCGTTACCCTTGAAAAGTGAAATGTTGATGTGCATACCGCTGCCGCATTCGCCGTAAAGTGGCTTGGGCATAAAGGTAGCGTGAAGGTTATGACGGTGAGCAATGTTTTTAACAACATACTTGAATGTCATAACATTATCGGCTGTTCTGAGCACCTCATCATATTTGAAATCGATTTCGTGCTGAGCGATAGCATTTTCATGGTGTGAGGCTTCAATTTCAAAGCCCATTTTTTCAAGGCAGAGGCAGATATCACGTCTGCAGCCCTCTCCTCTGTCAACGGAGCCAAGGTCAAAGTAACCGCCCTTATCAAAGGTATTGGTTGTTGCCTTGCCGTGGTCGTCCAGATGGAAAAGGAAAAATTCACATTCAGGACCTACAAAACATGAAAAGCCCATATCCGCAGCCCTTTTGATTGCACGGCGCAGCACATAACGGGGGTCGCCCTCAAAGGGTGTACCGTCTGAGTTATAAACATCGCAGATAAGTCTTGCAGTTTTGCCCTCATCGCAGTCCCAGGGAAGGATTACAAAAGAGTCAAGGTCGGGATGAAGACACATATCACTTTCTTCGATTCTCACAAATCCGTCAATTGAAGATCCGTCAAACATACACTTGTTGTCAAGAGCCTTCTGAAGCTGACTTGTTGTAACAATAACGCTTTTGAGCATACCGAGAATATCGGTGAACTGCAAACAGATAAAATTTACTTTTTCTTCTTTAACTATACGGATGATATCTTCTTTTGTATATCTGCCCATTGTTAAAACTCCTTTATACTATAAATAAAAATGCTTATTCAATTTAATATACCATTTAACGTGAGGTTTGTCAACATCAATGTTAAATGGTAAGCAGTGAGGAATGCAACTCAAGGAGTTGTAATTCCTGATTACTCTTAGCAGGTGATCGCCTTTTACCATGCACCTTACCACCACGCTTATCCCCGGAGCGCTTGTGCCGCTTGGCACATACTTTTGCCGATTGTGGCAAAAGTATGCAAAAGCACGCTTTTATTGTGCTATTGAGCCGCAAGAGGTTTTGTTTACGACCTTTCCATTGCGACAATCTTTTTTTTCTTTCACCTCAGTGAAGCAATGGAAGTAGCCGTAAGCTTCCTATACTATCGTAAAAAAACATTGCTACAATCTGCTGATACCCATCTATAGCGTTGCAGCCTATTCAATCAAGGGTATATGATTCAAGACGGACGCTAAGCAATTTGGCTTCGCCAAACAGCAGGCCGCGTTCCCTTCCTTCACCGTCAAGGGTGTTCGGAATGTAAAGGTCAGGTAACTGGAAGTCAGCACTATATTTCCCTTATTGTCACCCGATAAACAATTTCATTTACGACGCTTACACGTAGGTAAGCCGAAGGCGCATGCGGTGAATGGGGCGGATATAAGGCATAAGGAATAACCCTACGTACAGTAAAAAGGGCGGTTTGCTTACTTTGGCGCTCGACTGTGCCAAAGTAAGTGCCCAAGCGGCACGAGCGCTCCGGGGAAGAACGCAGTGGCAATGCACATAGCAAAAGGCAATCACCCGCTCACTTAAACAGACACAAAGCAGATAATAAATAACAAAACAAAAAAAGGTTACAGAACGAGAAAGCTCTGTAGCCTTTGCTTTTTTTACATGTGCACTCGCCGTGCAGGCGTTACTTTTCTTAGAAGAAAAGTAACCAAAAGAACTTTACTTATTATAATCAGATGTTGTATAATATAGTTCAGACTTATATTTGAAGGAGAACTGCTATGGCTGATACAATAGCTGCCCTTTCCACTCCTCTTGCTGCAGGCGGAATCGGCGTAATCAGAATATCCGGTGACGATGCAATTGAAATTGCCGATAAAATAGTTTGTACCACATCGGGTAAGCCTCTCACAAGCCTCAGGGGCTATACCGCCGCCCACGGTAAAGTGGTTTTTGATGGGGAAGCCCTCGATGAGTGCGTGTCCCTTGTTTTCCGTGCACCAAAAAGCTATACCGGTGAAAATACCGTGGAAATCTCCTGCCACGGCGGTGTTTTTGTGTGTAATCAGGTGCTTCGTGCTGCCCTTTCTTCAGGTGCAAGACCTGCCGAAGCAGGCGAATTCACAAAGCGTGCCTTCCTTAACGGAAAAATGGACCTTTCCGAAGCTGAAGCTGTTATGGACCTTATCAACGCTCAGGGGCAGGGCTCAATGAAGGCGGCTCTCACAGCCCTTGACGGTGCACTCAGTCGAAAAATTGACGAGCTTTGCAGTATTCTTCTTTCTGCAGCTGCCCACATGTCTGCCTGGGTTGATTACCCTGACGACGATATCCCCGACCTTGATTTTGATGTTCTCAGAAAAAGCCTTTCCGATGTAAGCGACCAGCTTACAGCTCTGCTTTCAAAGTTTGATGCAGGCAAGGCAATCACAGGCGGTGTGGATACTGCAATTGTGGGTAAGCCCAATGTTGGAAAATCTGCACTTATGAATATGCTTTCAGGCTTCAGCCGTTCAATTGTTACGGATATCGCAGGCACAACAAGAGACATTGTTGAAGAAACCGTCCGTGTTGGCTCAGTGCTTCTCCGCCTTGCAGATACGGCAGGTATCAGAGAAAGCGACGATGTTGTTGAAGCTATCGGCGTAAACATGGCAAGAACAAAAATCGAAAGAGCAGGTCTTATCCTTGCAGTTTTTGACGGTTCGGGCGACCTTGAACAGTCAGATAAGGAAATTCTTGAGCTGTGCAAGGATAAAAATGTTATTGCTATCATAAACAAAACAGACCTTCCCTCAAAAACAGACATTGAATATATCAAAGCTCTCATACCTGAGCTTGTGTTCATCAGCGCAGCAACGGGTGAAGGTGAAGAGGAGCTTACAAAAGCAATTGAAAGGGTGCTCGGAACAGATAAAATTGACACCTCTCAGGCAATGCTTGCAACAGAAAGGCAAAGAAAAAGTGCCCTTGAGGCCTTAAGCTCCATTGCACAAGCAGCTGAGGCTATTGACATTGGCATGACAATGGACGCCGTAAATGTATGCATTGATTCAGCAATCGGAAGCCTGCTTGAGCTTACGGGCAAAAAAGCCAAGGAAGCCGTTGTTGATGAGGTATTCTCTCAGTTCTGTGTGGGAAAATAGTTCAGGAAGCTTATTTCAATTCGCAATTCGCAACCCAATTCGCAATTGCGTGATGAAAGAACAATCTGCCTGCTGAATTTACTGAGGTATAAATTTCTTTTGATTTCCTCGCCCTTGCATTCCGAACACCCTTGACGGTGAAGGAAGAGAACGCGATTTGCATTTTGGCGAAGCCAAATTGCTTAGCGTCCGTTTTGAATCGTGTTACCTTGATTGAACAGGCTGCAACGCTATAGGTGGGCATCATCAGTCAGTAGCAATGTTTTTTACGATAGTATAGGAAGCTTAGGGCTACTTCCATTGCAGACTGAGGTGAAAGCAAAAAAGATTGCCCCAAGGGAAAGCTCGTAAACAAAACCTTCTTGCGACTCAATAGAACAATAAAAGCGTGCTTTTGCATACTTTTGCCACAATCGGCAAAAGTATGTGCCAAGCGGCACAAGCGCTCCGGGGCAGAGTGCAGTGGTAAGGCATATAGTAAAAGGCAATCACCTGCTTAAGAGTGGTCAGCAAGCAAGGTATTGCAATTATTTCAAACCAAAACAATAATAGTAACCCTTGGATAAGGGCTTCGGAAATCGGATTTAATTTCGATTCCCGAATTCCGTATTCCGGATTTTTCGGAGGAATTATGAGAAAAAAAGCGTTAATAACAGGAGCATCGGGCGGCATAGGTCAGGCTATTGCAGAGGAAATGGCAAGGCTGGGCTACGATCTGATTCTTCATTATAACTCAGACAGTGAGGCTGTGCTTTCACTCATGCATCAGCTGGAAGAGAAATACGGCATTTATGCTCACTGCCTTAAATGCGACCTTTCCAAGCGTGAGGATGTGAAGGAATTTGCTCACAGGGCAATGGAGTTCGGCAGAATTGAGGTTCTTGTGAACAATGCAGGCGTTGCTTATCAGGAGCTTTTTCAGCTTGCGCAGGAAGAAAAAATCAATCAGCTTTTTGAAATCAATCTGATGTCTGCCCTTTCACTAACAAAGGAAATTCTCCCCTCAATGATAAGCGAGCATTTTGGAAGAATCATCAACATTTCCTCAATGTGGGGCATTATGGGAGCCTCATGTGAGGTGCATTACAGTACGACAAAGGCAGCTCTTGTGGGCTTTACAAAATCTCTTGCAAAAGAGGTGGGTCCCAGTGGTATTACCGTAAACTGCATTGCTCCCGGCTTCATTGACACAAAAATGAATGCCCACTTAAGTGCCGAGGACACTCAGGACTTTATTGATTCGACACCCATAATGCGCAAGGGTACGGGTGAGGATGTGGCACACCTTGCTGCATTTTTGGCAAGTGAGAAATCCGGCTTCATAACAGGCCAGGTTATTGCTGTTGACGGGGGATATTCGGTTTAAAAGCTGAAGTCAATTCGCAATTGCGTGATGAAAGAACAATCTGCCTGCTGAATTTACTGAGGTATAAATTTCTTTTGATTTCCTCGCCCTTGCATTCCGAACACCGTTGACGGTGAAGGAAGAGAACGCGATTTGCATTTTGGCGAAGCCAAATTGCTTAGCGTCCGTTTTGAATCGTGTTACCTTGATTGAACAGGCTGCAACGCTATAGGTGGGCATCATCAGTCAGTAGCAGTGTTTTTTTACGATAGTATAGGAAGCTTAGGGCTACTTCCATTGCAGACTGAGGTGAAAACAAAAAAGATTGTCCCAAGGGAAAGCTCGTAAACAAAACCTTCTTGCGGCTCAATAGAACAATAAAAGCGTGTTTTTGCATACTTTTGCCACAATCGGCAAAAGTATGTGCCAAGCGGCACAAGCGCTCCGGGGCAGAGTGCAGTGGTAAGGCATATAGTAAAAGGCAATCACCTGCTGACTTAAACAAGCACAAAGAAGATGATACGAATAAAAAGGCTACAGAACTCAAAAAAATTCTGTAGCCTTTTCTTTTTTAGTAAACCCAGCGGGAAAATTATTCTTTTTACCTCTCATCCTTCCCGCAATTTTGCATTTAGCATTTTGCATTCTTCTGCACACTCGCCGTGCAGGCATTCTTTCTTGAAAGAAAGAATCAAAGAACTTTACTGCTTCACTAAACTCGGCGGGCAGGTTGTTGCCGTTTCAACAAAGCTCTCCCGCGATTGCGAATTAAAAAAGAGGTCGCATTGCGACCTCTTTTTGTTATTTAGCAAGTGCGCCGATTTCAAGCATGAATCCGCCGATCTGTGCACCAAATTCAGGGCCACCGTCCATAACAAGACGTCCTGCCTTGGTAGCCTCAAGCATGTCGTCAATGCTCATGAGAATACCGAGTGCACTGTCAAGGCTGTTGAAGCGAAGTGTGAAGAAAGGCATTGCTCTCTTATATTCGCCACGGCCTGCACGGGATTTGCCGGCCTTGATTCTGATGAAGGCTGAAACCTGAGGATAGTTGTCAACGGCAAAAGCGTAAACACGGTCAGGGCTCTTTGAAGTCCAGTCGTGGATTTCGGGGTGTCCCATCTTGTTCAGCTGGCTGATACCGCTTGAAAGAAGATAGAAGTAGCACTTGACAAGAAGCTCCTTGGTTTCCTCATCCTTCGGGGGCTCAGTTGCGCCGAGAAGGTTGGCCATTTTAAGAAGAACCATAACAAAGGAAACAAGTGTTCCTGCATGCTTGATGCCCTTGATCTTAGGAATACCGCCAAGTGAAATGTTGCCCTTGAAGAAATCGTTGAGTGCTTCAACGCTCTTGAATTCAAGCTCAATGTGGGGATCCTCTGTGAGGCAGGTGTGAACAAGCCATTCGCCGGAATTAACAACGAAGTGCATGCCCCTCTTTCCACCCTCAACATCGGGATCAAGACAGCTTACCTGAATAACAGCGTGAGCGTTTTCAAACTTTTTCTTAAGGGAGGGTACGTCATTTGCAATAACCTTTACAAGCGGCAAAGCTGCGTTGAGAAAGATTTTGTTTGAATATAAGGCTTCTTTTGTGTGAGCCATATCGTTTGCCTCCTTGTAATTATATTAGAATTCGTCGTCCCAGTTGTCGTCTTCTTCAAAGTCAGCGTTCATTGTTTCACGAACAGCAGCAATGATACCGTTAGCATCGATGCCTGCATCTGACATGATGTCTTCGTGAAGACCGATCATAGCAAAGCTCTTGTGACCGAGCATCTTGAATGCGCAGCCCTTGCCGTACTTAGCCATAACCTCAGCAACAGCTGAGCCGAGACCGCCTGTAACAAGATGGTCTTCAACTGTAACGATTCTTCTTGTGTCAGAAATTGCCTTCTGGATAGCCTCAACGTCAATGGGGCTGATTGTGTGCATGTTAAGAACACGAACTGAAAGTCCGTCTGAGTTCTTGAGGAACTTAGCAGCCTCACGTGCCTGGAATACACATGAACCGCAAGCGATAACAGTGATGTCTGTACCCTCGTGAACCTCAACAGCCTTACCAACCTCAAATCCATAGTCCTGATTGTCATAAAGAACACGGTCAAAGCCACGGTTGATACGGATGTAATAGGGGCCGAAGTTTTCGTAGGCAGCGTTAACTGCGTTTGCTGTTTCAAAGCCGTCAGCAGGAACAATAACTGTAAGGTTGGGCATTGCTCTTGTGATAGCAAGGTCAGTGATGGCATGGTGAGTTGAGCCTGCCTGACCGAAGGATGTGCCTGAATGAGTAGCAATAATCTTTGCGTTTACATTCTGATAGCAGATGTCTGTGTGAAGCTGGTCGCAAGCACGCATTGAAGTGAAAGCAGAGAAGCCTGAAAGGAAGGGAATCATACCTGCTCTTGCCATACCTGCTGCAACACCGAACATATCCTGCTCTGCGATACCAACGTTGATAACTCTTTCGGGGCAAACCTTAAGAACGTCGCCGAGCTTTGTTGATTTTGCAAGGTCAGCTGTGATAGCGGCAACCTTGGGGTCTTTTAAAATGATGTCAGCCAGAGCCTTACCGTAAATTTCAGCTGTGGAAAGCTCAGTCTGGTCAACTGCTGTGTAAACAAATCCGCCTGCCATAATTATTTGCCCTCCTTTTCTGCGCGAGCAACACGAGCCTTGTAGTCTTCTTCAAGCTCTTTGTTGAACTTTTCAAAGCGTGCATCGTCAATAGCGCCGTAGTGCCATGTGTAGTCGCCTTCGATTGATTTGATACCTGCGCCCTTCTTTGTATCCATAAGAATACATGTGGGTGCACACTTTTCCTTTGAACGCTCGATAGCAACATCAATAGCAGCGCAAAGCTCTCCGATATTGTTACCGTCAACAACGATTGTGTTGAAGCCGAAGGCTGTCATCTTGTCAGCAAGGGGCTCAAGCTTCATAACATCCTCTGTGTTACCGTCGATCATATTGTGGTTTCTGTCGATGAATACGATGCAGTTGGAAAGCTGATAATGATTGATTGTCATGAAGCCTTCCCAGCATGAGCCTTCGCCCAATTCACCGTCACCGGTAACTACATATGTAAGGTAATCCTTGCCCATAAGTCTTGCTGCAAGAGCTGTACCTGCTGCAATTGAGGGACCGTGACCGAGTGAGCCTGTTGAAGCGTCAACGCCGACAACCTTGTTTGAGTCAAGGTGCATACCCATTTTTGAGCCTGAAAGGTTGAAGGACTTAAGCATTTCAACATCGTTGAAGCCCTTGTCGCAAAGAACGGGTGCATAAGCAATAGCTGCGTGACCCTTTGAAAGGATGAAGCGGTCTCTGTCTTCCCATTTGGGATCGTCAACCTTGATGTTAAGGTACTTGTGGTAGAGAACGGTAAGAAGGTCCATAACGCTCATACCGCCGCCGAAATGTCCGCTGCCTGCCCAAACAGTTGTCTGAACTGTAAGCTTACGAAGATCATAAGCCTTCTTTTCAAGGGCAAGCCATTCCTGTTTTGAAAGTGGCATAATAATTTCCTCCATATTTTTTAATTATACGATACCCCTCACCCTTCACAGTGAGGGGTACTGTTCACATTTTTATCAGCCGAAGATTTCGGGATGATTTTTTTCTACAATGCCGAAGCACTCTTCAGCAACAGCAATTGTGTGCTTGATGTCCTTATCGGAAAGGGCTGCATTGATGAAGTGGTTGTGGTGAGAAGCAAGGAAGATGCCTCTTGAAACCATTTCAGCAATCCATTCCTGATGAAGAAGCATGCTGTCATCGTTTGCAATTCTTAAGTAGAACAGTGCCGGAGCACCTGAAACAACAAGGTCGATACCGTGCTCTGCACCTGCCTTAACAAGACCGTTGCAGAGCTTTTCGCCCTTCTGCTTGAACATTGCGGGAATGTCAAGCTCCTTCATCTTGTTGATGTTTGCAATGCAGGCTGCAAAGGGAACGGCGCTGAGCCAGTAGGAGCCTGTGTATGCAAGAGCACTCATTGAGCCCTTGAGGAATTCCTTACCGCAGATAGCTGACATATTATAGCCGTTTGCAAGAGCCTTACAGAAGCAGATAAGGTCTGCTTCAAAGCCGAAGTAATGGTCTGAGCCTTTGAGGTCAAGACGGAAGCCGGCACGAACGTCGTCAATGATGAGAACGATGTCGTTCTTTGTGCAGATTTCTCTTACCTTGGGCCAGAAATCCTTTTCGGGGAATGCGTTATCGTGGAAGTTACCGTGGTCATAGGGCTGAGCTATGATACAGGCAATTTCGTTCTTGTTTTCTTCAATTGTTTTTTCAAGAAGGGGGATATCGTTCCAGGGAAGCATAATGTTGTTTGCAACATCCTCGGGAAGAACGCCCGGATAGTCAATCTTCTGGCACCAGGGTGAAACGCCGTGGTAGTAGCCTGAGAACATAATAATCTTTTTTCTGTGGGTATATGCTCTTGCGCACATAATTGCGCCCTGAGTTGCGTCGTTACCGTTCTTTGCAAAGAACGCCCAGTCAGCTGTTGCAACAGTGTCAACAAGAAGCTCAGCACATTCAAGCATTACCTTACCGGGCTGAGTTGTGCAGTTACCAAGAGCAATCTGCTTCATGGCTGCAGCATCAACATCGGGGTCGCAGTAGCCGAGAACATTGGGGCCGTATGCGCACATGTAGTCGATGTATTTGTTGCCGTCAACGTCCCATACATATGTACCCTTTGCTTTTTCAGCAAACATGGGCCATTTGTTGACGGGAATGAACTGACCTTCAGCAGGACCAAGGTGACCGTAAATACCGGAAGGTATTACTTTTGTGGCTCTTGTGAACATCTCTCTTGATTTTTCTGTGTTATAAACGGGAAAACTCATTTTATAATACCTCCTTATGCAAGATAGAGTGCAACTCTGTCGAGAATTCTGTTTACGTTATCGATCATATTGATCAGACCGTGCATTTCGATAAGACCTTCACCGATTGAAGCAATTGCGTTTACCTTGCCGTCAAAAAGAGCTCTTGCAATGTGAATGTCAGCAAACTGCATCTGTGAACGGAATGCCTCAGGCTTCTGCTTGATTGTTACCATGTGGCTGTCCTTAACACGGATTGTTGCGCCGACACAGTCTTTAATTGAAACATCAATGATACCGTCGGGAATGAGTGAAGCACTGAACTTGCCGATTTCATCGTTGTTACCGATTTGTGAAAGGGCAACGGTGATAACATAGAACATAAGCTTTGTGCTGATTTCAAAGAATTTTTCATCCTTGAGGTCTTCCTCGGTTGCTCTCAGATACTTTGAAAGAATATCGGTGAGAGGAATGAACTTCTTGAGAAGGAAGCCGATTTTGGAAAAGCCCTTTGAGGGAAGAGCTGAGCCTGTACCGTCAACCATTGCGTTGAATTTTTCAGGTGTGGAGAAGGGGAGAAGAACATCACAGTTCTTTGTGCCCTGTTCCATTCTGCATCTGCCGTTTTTGAAGGTGAGGGTGGCACTGGGGCCGCCTGTAACCTCAAGACCGATGGATACGGGCTTCTTTGTCTTTACAAGATCGCTTGCAGCCTTGTCAAGCTCGCAAAGATTTTCGATAGCACCGAGAACAGCATACATATTGATGTATGCAAGGGTTTTTGCATCTGTCATCATATTATAGTCCTCCTTTGTGTGAGCAGCCGCTCACCCTTGCGGGTACACAGCCGCCATATCTAGACTGAATTATTTTACCAAAATATGACGGTGATGTCAATGCTTATGTTAATATATAACAAAAAATTCAGAAACAAAATTTGATTTTACTGCACATTTGCCATTGAGGAAAATTGACGCCTTTTGGGGCTGTGAGAGTGATAAAATCGGTTTTATACTTTATGTTGTGGAAGGGGCAATTATGAACCACAAGTGTATTTTTCAAAACTGTTAAAAGAGAAGAAAAAAGGCAAAAAACATTGACAAATCGGCAGAAATTGATATATAATGTATCCTTGCAAGTTATGTCTTCAGGGCATTCTTGTCTGATTTTTGAAAGCGTCGGTCATTATTGCGTTCACTACTACTACTCCTGCAATATGCCCCGTTTTATAAAATTCAAAATGAAAAAGGAGGTTAACGCAATGAAAAGAACTTACCAACCCAAGAAGCGCCACAGAAAGATGGAACACGGCTTCCGCAAGAGAATGGCAACAAAGAACGGCCGCAAGGTTCTCGCACGCCGTCGTGCAAAGGGCAGAAAGCAGCTCACATACTAATCTGAATTGCTTTCATTTAACCGGCTGTTATTGACAGCAACCCCCTCGTTCAGTTAAAGTTGGGATTTGATTTTTTTGCAAAAGTACATTTCGCTTAATCAGAATACGGATTTTCAGCGTGTATATCACAGAGGAAAGTCCCTTGCTAAACCTGCACTGGTTGTTTATGCAATGAAAAACCGTGTGGGCATTTGTCGTGTCGGAATAACAGTCAGCAAGAAAATCGGCAACGCAGTTGAACGAAACCGCTCCCGTAGAATTATCAGAGCTGCTTTTCAGTCTGTAGTGAAAAACTACGGTATCACAGGTAATTACGATTTTGTTTTTGTTGCAAGAACAAAAACGAAATATCTCAAAACCCCTCAGGTGGAAAAAGCCATGACGGAGCTTTTAAAAGAGGTTGGTGCGATAAAATGAAAAAGCTGTTTCTTGCTGTAATCAGGTTTTATCGCCGCTATATTTCTCCTCATCTTCCTCCCATGTGCCGTTATTATCCCACCTGCTCGTGTTATGCAATTGAAGCAATTGAAACTCACGGTGCCTTCAGGGGAGGCCTTATGGCTGCGTGGCGTATTCTGCGCTGCAACCCTTTTTCCGTCGGCGGCTACGACCCCGTGCCCCCGAAAAAGGAAAAGCATGACCATAATCATTAAGTGATACACTGCGCTCTTTTATTTTAAGGGAATAATTTTACGGAGGAAAAATTAATATGCAAGGTTTTTATGACATTCTTTATGTCCCCTTCGGATATCTCTTCCGCATTCTTTTCAGCTTTGTTGAAAACTACGGTCTTGCACTCATAATCTTTTCGGTGTTTTTCCGTGTTATTCTGTTGCCCACAACAATAAAGCAGCAGAAGTCATCTGCAAAAATGATGCGCCTTCAGCCCAAGCTTAAAAGAATAAGAGAAAAGTATCAGGACTACAATCCTCAGGAAAGACAGCAGAGAATTCAGCAGGAAACAACAGAGCTTTATCAGAGAGAAGGCTATTCGGGAATGGGCGCAAGCTGTCTCCCTCTTCTCATTCAGTTCCCTGTTCTTATCGGTCTTTACGGTATTATCCGTCAGCCCCTTACTTATGTTCTTGACCTTTCTGCAGAAGCAATCACAGCACTGACAGAGGCAGCAAAGAGCATGGAGCTTCTCACAGGCAATGCAATTGCCTATGCTGAATCAGTTGTTATTTCCAACATTGAAAAAATTGTTGAAGCAGCACCGGAGCTTCTTAAGACTTACTCCGCAGAAATTGAAACAATCCGTGGCTTTGACTTCACAATTCTCGGAATTGACCTCGGCAGCATTCCCGGCGACATTTATGCAGCATCGGGAATCACAAAGGCAACAATTCTTATTCTTGCAGTACCTGTTCTTTCCGGTCTCACATCACTTCTTACAAGTGTTCTCACACAGGTAAGACAGAAGAAAGCCAACCCCGACATGCAGAACCAGCAGATGATGGGCTGCATGATGATTATGATGCCTGTATGGTCTGTTTTCCTCACATGGAAGTTCCCTGTAGGTATGGGTATGTACTGGATTCTTTCGAACGTAATTGCGTTTATTCAGACTCTTATTATCGGTCACATTTACGCACCCAGAAAAACGCTTGCAAGGCTTATGGTTGAAGAGACTGTTGAACGCCGTTCCTATGAAAAGGCAAAGAAAAAGGCACTGGAAACTCAGATTGAAGAATAATCCCATTAATCTCACATAATTTTAAAAAACGGTGGTGATAAACAAAATGATACATGAAGCTATAGCTACCGGCGCAACCGTTGAGGAAGCACTTTCCAATGCTCAGAAGGAGCTTAATGCACCTGCCCTGGCTGAAGTGCACACTGAGATTATCTCAATGCCTCAGAAAAAGATTTTTGGTCTTTTCGGCGGCTCACCGGCAAAAGCAAGAGCATATTATGAAACTCCCGATGCTCCCGCCAAGAAAGCAGAAAACAAGCAGAAGGCTCCCAAGGCTCCCAAAGCAGCTAAAGCTCCCAAGGCAGAAGAACCCAAAAGGGAAGAAGCTCCTGCAAAAAAGGAAAAGGCTGAAGAAGTGAAGGAAGTAAAAACTGCTGTTAATGCTGCAGACAGCAAAAGCGTAAGCACGGCAGTAGAATATATAACAAAGATTCTTAAGGGTATGGGTGTTGCAGAGGTTTCGGCTTCGGCTTACCGTACCGAAGAGGATGAAATTATCATTGAGCTTGACTGCGGCGAGGATTACGGCATTGTAATCGGCAGACGCGGTGAAACTCTTGATTCAATCCAGTATCTCACAAGACTTGTTGCAAACAAGTATAAGCTTGACGGAGAATATTCAAGAATCTCAATCAACGTAGGTAATTACCGTGAAAAGAGGAAGAACACACTCAGAGAGCTTGCAAAGAAGAACTCAGAGAAGGTTCTCAAATACGGCAGAAACGTTACCTTTGAGCCCATGAATCCCTATGAGCGCCGCATTATTCACACAGCGGTTCAGGAAATTGAGGGTGTATCCTCACATTCCGTAGGCTCAGATTCAAACAGAAGAGTAGTTATTACTCTTGCAGAGGGCGTAAAGCCTACACACCCCTCAAAGGGCGGCTATAACAGAGGCCGTGGCTCAAGAGGCGGTTACGGCAGAGGCTCGAGAGGAAACAGAGGCGAATCAGCAAGGGTTGAGGCTCCCGCAAGAGCACCCAGAACTGACGCAGGCGCTGAAAAGGTTTCACTTTACGGCAAAATAAACTAAAAAAAGAGGTCGCAAATGCGACCTCTTTTTTAATTCGCGATTCGCAATTGCGAGAGAGCTTTGTTGAAACGGTGACAATCTACCCGCCGAGTTTACAGAAGCAGTAAAGTTCTTTGGTTACTTTCTTTCAAGAAAGTCACGCCTGCACGGCGAGTGCGCATGAAAAAAAGTAAAAGCTACAGAATTTTTTGAGTTCTGTAGCTTTTTTGTTTTGTTTTTTATTATGTGTTTTGGTAAATTCGGCGGGCAGGTTGGTCTTCATTCTACTCGACCTTCCCGCAATCGCGCATCGAGAATTGCGAATCCTTTATTAAAACTCCAGCTTTGCTTCAATGTAAGCTGCAAGCTCGTCAATCTTAACTCTTTCCTGCTGCATTGTGTCACGGTCACGGACTGTTACACAGCCGTCCTCTGCTGACTCAAAGTCGTAGGTGATGCAGAAGGGAGTGCCGATTTCGTCCTGACGGCGGTAACGCTTGCCGATTGAGCCTGCATCGTCAAATTCTACCATGAACTTCTTCTGAAGTGCGTGATAAACCTCAGTTGCCTGGTCGTTCAGCTTCTTTGAAAGAGGAAGAACTGCTGCCTTGATGGGTGCAAGGGCAGGATGGAAGTGAAGAACAACTCTGGAATCGTTCTTTTCTGCATCAACAATTTCCTCGTCATATGCTTCTGTCATAATTGCAAGGAAAAGTCTTTCAACACCGAGTGAAGGCTCAATAACATAAGGAATGTATCTTTCATTTGTGGCAGGGTCAAAATAATCAAGTGCCTTGCCTGATGTGTTGATGTGCTGTGTGAGGTCATAGTCTGTTCTGTCAGCAACGCCCCATAATTCGCCCCAGCCGAAGGGGAAAAGATATTCAAAGTCTGTTGTTGCCTTTGAATAGAAGCAGAGCTCATCTGCATCATGGTCACGGAGTCTGAGGTTTTCTTCCTTGATGTTGAGTGAATAAAGCCAGTCACGGCAGTATGCTCTCCAGTAATCGAACCATTCAAGGTCTGTGCCGGGCTTACAGAAGAATTCAAGCTCCATCTGTTCAAATTCACGTACACGGAAAATAAAGTTGCCCGGTGTGATTTCGTTACGGAAGGATTTACCGATCTGTGCAACACCGAAGGGTACCTTTCTCCTTGTTGTTCTTTGAATATTTGCAAAGTTTACAAAAATACCCTGTGCTGTTTCAGGACGGAGATAAAGCTCGTTTTTGCTGTCCTCTGTTACGCCCTGGAAGGTTTTGAACATAAGGTTGAACTGACGGATATCTGTGAAGTTGTGCTTTCCGCAGTTGGGGCAGGGGATATTTTTTTCATTTATATAGTTGGTCATTTCTTCGTTTGACCAGCCAGCAACGTTTGTGCCGTCAAAATCTTCAATAAGGTTATCAGCTCTGTGACGGGTTTTGCATTCCTTACAGTCCATAAGAGGGTCTGAGAAGCCGCCGAGATGTCCTGATGCAACCCATGTCTGAGGATTCATAAGAATTGCTGAATCAAGGCCTACGTTATAGGGATTTTCCTGAACAAATTTCTTCAGCCATGCCTTTTTGATGTTGTTCTTGAGCTCAACACCCAGAGGACCGTAATCCCATGTGTTTGCAAGGCCACCGTAAATTTCACTGCCTGCATAAACGAAGCCTCTGCCCTTGCAGAGTGCAACAAGCTTTTCCATTGATTTTTCTGTGTTCTTAAGCATTTTAAAAAACTCCTTTCAATTTTCTTGCCCTTGGAAATAAGGCAAGCTTTTATCGGAAACATTACTACATATAATAATATAAAAGAAGTTGACTTGTCAAGGGACAGACCGTATTTTGTTACCGATTCCTGCCTGTCTTGACAAAACATTCAAAATAAATATAATGAAAACAGATGTTGCCGAAAGGAAAAATACATCTTCTTTCTGATTAATGGTGCTGTCTTTTTTTGTGAGGCAGCACCTTTTAAGTGATGTGTTCACATGAATTCACCAAAGGAGGCTTTTTCATGACCGAGGAAAAAATGATACGCAGATATCTTGAGCCATGGGCAGACAGTGTTTCAATTTCTGTCGTCAGTGAAACAGGCTCAACCAACGATGACATGAAAAAAAGAGCCCTTGAGGGTGAAGCTGAAATATCCCTTCTTATGGCTGACAGCCAGACAGGCGGTAAGGGAAGAAAGGGCAGAAGCTTCTTTTCTCCCGAAAAAACGGGAATATATATGAGCTTTCTTTTAAGACCTGATTATTCTGCTGAGGACTGCACACTTCTTACCACAATGGCAGCCGAGGCTGTTGCCGCAGCCATTGAAGGCGTTACGGGACAGCAGACGGGGATAAAATGGGTTAACGATGTTTTTATAAGGGGAAGAAAGGTTGCAGGCATACTCACCGAGGGTGCATTTTCGAAGGACCTTAAAAAAATGGAATGGGCAATCATCGGCATCGGAATCAACCTTGCAGAGCCTTCTCAGGGCTTCCCCGAGGATATAGAAAGCACTGCGGGAGCTCTTCTGAAGCAATACGACGAAGAGGTGAAATGCCGTCTCATTGCCGAAATAACAAACCGTATAATAAAAAGCTACAGAAAGCTTGATAAGAAAGAATTTCTTGAGGCCTACCGTAAGCGTCTGTTTTTCCTTGGCGGAGAAATTACGGTTATGGCACCCCTTGAGCCTTACAGGGCAACTGCCGTTGATATCGATGACATGTGCCACCTTATTGTCAGAACTGAAGAGGGTGAAGAAAGAATTGTTTCAAGCGGTGAAATATCAATAAAAATATAATGCATTACTTCCTTGCCTCCGTCATATCAATTATTGGAGCTGTAAGATTATTTAATAATTGTTTTAGGTATTTCTAAGGCGACAGCTGTATACTTAAAGACGGAAAAGGAGGTAAATTTTCCATGAAAAATGAAAGGACTGTCCTGGTTTGTGTCACGGTGCAGGAATCGTCAGAGGCCCTTGTCAAGGCAGGCAAGGCCATTGCAGCAAGAAACAAGGCTTCCCTGGAGGTTGTGTCTGTTCTTCCCATGATGACATCAGACCGCAGGGTTAATCCTCAGGTGCTTGAAAGGCTTTACCGTATGGCTCAGCAGCAAGGCGGAGAAATGGCAATTTATTTCAGTGACGATCCTATACTTACCATAAGTGCACACATTGCAAAAAGAAAGCCTCTCACAATTGTTACGGGCTTCCCCGGTGAAAACAGTAACGATTTCATTTCAACAATCCGTTTGCTTTTGCCGTCGGTACCCATAAGCATGGTGGGAAAAGAGGGAGAAATTTACAACATGCTGCCCTATGAAGCAACACAAAGTGTAAGATAGAAGGGGCTGTAAAAAAGTGCAGACCGCATAAAACAAAATAAATAAAGGGTTTCTTTCGGTTATGAATTACCAAAGAAACCCTTTAATTATATAAAAACATCAGGAATCAGGCAAAAACAAGGCTTTTGCGTTTTATGCTATAAACAAACCTCGCCCTCGGGGTACCATTGTACGCCGTCGGGTGACTCAAAATAAAGCTGCCGCTTTATTTTGGCTCAGTTTGTCGTTTTTGCGCATTTTTCCCGGCCCCTTAAAAAAGGAGATGTAAAAAACGAGTTTTTTACATCTCACTTTGTTTGTTTTTTATTTGCTGAAAACATCCTTGAAAATTTCAAGGCCGGAAACAGACATAACCTTGCTTGCAACCTTTGAACAGGTAACACCAAGTGCCTTGTTGCCGATTTCCATAAGGTGAGCGTCTGTGCCGAAGACCATGTCTTCCTTTTTGTTCCACATACCGTTTATAATAAGGTCAACCATTTTGTCACAGTCTGTGCTTACCATGTTCATTGCCTTTTCACTCTTTGAGGAGGATTCGCTCTGGTTGCGGAAAATATCTGTTTTTGTAAAGCCGGGGCATACAACACCGAGGTAAAGCTGACCTCTGTGCTCTTCTCTTACGGCATCACTGAAGCTTTTGAGAGCTGCCTTACTTGCGGAATATACAGATGTACCTGCAAGGGGACAAAGGGCAGCTGAAGAGGCAACGTTGACAATTGCGGCATTTTCTGAACGCAGAATAATGGGCATGAGTGCATTCATTGAATATACGCTTGAGTAAAAGTTAATCTGCATAGCCTTGTCAACTTCCTCAACGGTATAATTTTCGAAGCGGTCAAACTTGGGAAGAATGCCTGCATTGTTAATGAGAATATCAGGCTGAATATTTTCCTTTTCAAGTGCTTGTGCAAGCTCTGTCCACTTTGCTCTTTCTGAAACGTCAAAGGTGTAATAGCTGAACTTATCGCCGAGGCTTCCGAGCTCCTGCTTTAATGCGGCAAGCTTTGATTCGGTTCTTGCAATACCGATAACCTTACAGCCATGGTCCTTGATAAGTCTTATTGCAAGGTCCTTGCCGATACCGCTTGAAGCACCTGAAAGAATAATAGTCTTATAATCAAACCAGCATTTTGTCATAATAAATCCTCCGTTTTAGTGTTAAACATCATACGTGATTAAATTATCACTGCAACAATGTATATATTTTGCAACTTTGTTAATAAACGGTTAACTGAATTCACAACGTGTTTTTATTTTGCTATATCAGAAAATATAACCTCATAAAATGTTAAAGTTTTGTTAAAATAAAAAAACTATGTTGCGTTTTCGTGCAAAGTGTAACAATTGTTACACTTTGCTTTATTTTATACATTGACTTTAATCCGGAAGAGGGATATAATTCAACAAGCATGTTAAAGCAATCCATTTTCTCAGGAGAACAGATATGTACGAATTCAGATTTCCTAAAAACAACTATCTCACCAAGCCCACAGACGAGTCATGCTATGACTATCTGAAGGCAAGCTATGCTAAAATCTCAAAGGACCTTGGCTCAGATTATACTGCCTTTGTAACTCCCGTAGGCCCCGTTGAATCGGAAACATCAATGCAGCGCCTTTTCAGTGACATTGAAAAAACTGCGGCCTTCATTTCATCAAAGGGAATTAAAAAGGGAGATGTTTTCACGGCCTTTCTTCCCACCTGCGGCCATGCATTTATTGCCTTTTATGCTCTTATCAAGCTTGGTGTTATTGCGAATTTCGTGCATCCTCTCACTCCTGCCCATCAGCTTCAGGAAATCATAAGCCACACAAAAAGCAAGGGTGTGTTTATGCTTGACCTTTTTGCAGGGGCTTATGAGAGTATTATTGAAAGCAACATGACAATTATCTGCTCCACCTCAGATTTCTGTGAGGGAGTTGCTTATACCTATGCAAAGGGTAATGAAATGCAGAATGCACATGTGCCCGAGCATGAAAATGTTTATCTTTACAGGGATATTATTTCAATGGACCTTGAGCCTGTGCCCTCTGTGGAGCATCCTTATAAGGACGATGCAATTTATCTTCACGGCGGTGGTACAACGGGTAAAAGCAAAACCATTATCCATTCCAACTATTCCTTTAATTCCCTTGCGTACAGCATGTATGCCCTTGATCCCGAGCATGATTACACAAACGCCTATACCCTTTGTGTGCTTCCCTGCTTTCATGCCTACGGTCTTGGAGTTGCAATGCATTATTCACTGTGCAATGCGTACCGTCCCATTATGATTCCGAAATTTGACGCTGTTCAGGCGAATAACCTTATTTCAAAATACTGTGTTATGGAAATTATGGGTGTTCCCAAAATGTTCCAGAAAATGATTGAAGCACCGAACTTTGAAAATGAGGGAGTAAAAAACCTTCGAGTTCTTTCCGTTGGCGGCGACTATGTCAGTGATGAATTTGTTGATTATTTCAACGAAAAAATTGCAGCTCTCGGCTCAAAGGGTAAGCTTGGCAGAGGCTACGGGCTTACTGAAATGTGTGCTGTATGCACGGCAAACTCAGGTATTGATAGCCCGAAGAGCACAACTGTGGGAATTCCCGTTTACGGCACCGAGCTTGAAATCTGGGACGAGGACTGCAACAAGCTTTCCACAGGTCAGATTGGTGAGGTTGTTATGAGCGGTGAGACCATGATGAACGGATATCTCCCCGATGATGTGATTCAGGAAAGCGGAATTTATACTGACGAAAATGGCAAAAACTGGGTGAGAACGGGAGATGTGGGCTATCTTGACGAGGACGGACATCTTGTGTTTACCAGCCGTATCAAAAGAATTATCATCATTGCAGGCTACAACATTTACCCTGCAACCATTGAAGAAAAGGTGCTCGCTCTTGATTATATAAATGAGGCCTGTGCATGTCAGGGCTATGACGAAAAGGGAAAGCCTTATGTGAAGCTTGTTGTTTCGCTCAAGGATGAAAATGCAGACAGAGAGCAGGCAAAGGCAGAGCTTATGCAGTTCTGCAAGGAAAACATAGAGGCCTACGCATGTCCGAGAAGGGTTGAAATTATGGATCTTCTTCCCAGAACGAAGATGGAAAAAATCAATTTCGTTGCATTATCAGACCCTCTTCCTCAGCCGTTGAAAAAAGCGTGAGACAATTAGCGATTCTGAATTCGCAATTCGCAATTCGCGATTGCGTGGTGGCAGAGCAGAAAAAAGAACAATTTTCCCGCTGAGTTTACTAAAGAAGTAAAGTTCTTTGGTTACTGTTAAAAAAGTAAAGGCTACAGAATTTTTGAGTTCCGTAGCCTTTTTTCTTTTGTTCTTTATTGTGTATTCGGTAAATTCAGCGGGCACAAATTTCCCAATTTATCTGATGTTGCCCGCAATTTTGCATTTTACATTTGGCATTCTTTCCCGCTCATGCCGCTTGGCACATACTTTTGCCGATTGTGGCAAAAGTATGCAAAAGCACGCTTTTATTGTGCTATTGAGCCGCAAGAGGTTTTGTTTACGACCTTTCCCTTGCGGCAGTCTTTTTTTGCTTTCACCTCAGTCTACAATGGAAGTAACACTAAGCTTCCTATACTATCGTAAAAAAACATTGCTTCTGTCTGCAAATGCCCGTCTATAGCGTTGCAGCTTATTCAATCAAGATAACATGATTCAAGACGGACGCTAAGCAATTTGGCTTCGCCAAATTGCAGACCGCGTTCTCTTCCTTCACCGTCAACGGTGTTCGGAATGTAAAGGGTGAAAAATTATAAGTCTGCAGTAAGCTTTCTATAGGTCACTCAGTAAACAACCGAATTTACGACGCTTACACCTAGGTAAGCCGAAGGCGCATGCGGTGAATATGGCGGATATAAGGCATAAGGAACAACCCTACGTAAGATAAAAAGGGCGGTTTGCATACTTTGGCGCCCGACTGTGCCAAAGTATGTGCCCAAGCGGCACAAGCGCTCCGGGGTAGAGTGCAGTGGTAAAGCAGATAGCAAAAGGCAATCACTTGCTTATTGAAAAAGCTGCACAGGAAACAACAAAATATAAAAAAGGTTACAGAACGAATGCTCTGTAACCCTTGTTGATTATTTAAGGTAGAATGTGTAGGTCATGCCTTCAAGTGACTGTCCTGCCTGGAAGTCTCTTGCTGTGAATACAACTCTGTCAGCATAAACCTCAACATAGTCGCCAAGACCTGTCTGTGCCCAGGGACCATAGTCGTTGTCCTTACCGTATGCGGGAACGTTGATTGAGTATACACCGTTTTCTTCACTGAAAACATTGAGGCTGTTTTCATAAACGCCGTCATGAAGGTGTCCGTTGAGGAAGAATACGTTCTTGTGCTTCATAAGGATTTCCTTAACCTCGTCAGAGTCATTGCCGAGTCCGCCGTTTTCCCATACTTCGGGAAGACCGTGGGTGTTGTCAAGAGGCTGATGGCAAATTACAAATGCGGGCTTGCCGTCTGCAGTTGCTCTTGCAAGCTCACTGTCAAGGAATGCAAGCTGTTCATCTGAAATAATAGCCTTTTCGAACTGCCACTTGTCTGAGCCCATAACGATGAAGGTGTAGCCGTTTACATCGTATGAATAGTAGGGCTTATCAATTACGGTTTCAGCACCTGAATGGCTTGTAAGGTATTCACTTTCCTTGTCCATAATCATCTTTGTCTGGCTTTCATAAGCAAGGCGGATGTCATGGTTACCTGTTGCAAGGAAGATGGCCTTGTCAGCAATTGAGCTTTTGGCAATTGTGTCCCATACAACATCGTATGAGGGAGCATCGCCGAATTCTGTGATGTCACCTGCGATAACAAATGCATCAAAATCCATGCCGCTGTTTTCAATATCTTCAAAGCCGCATTCAAGGTAGTAGGGGTTGATTGCAGTTGTTCTTGTGTGTGTGTCAGCCCAGAGAACAAAAGACATTTCAACATTTTCGCTGTCCTGGAAGGTGATGGGATCATCAGTTGCAGGGCCTGAAATGAGACCGAAGCCAAGACCTACGGTAAGAATGATTGACATGAAAGTGTTGACGATTTTACCAAGACCGCCAAGAATAACGGTTAAGTAATACATAAGTGTTGCTTCCATTTGAAATTTCCTCCTTAAGAGATTTTTTTGCACATTAAATCATAAACCATATTAAGGAAAAAGTCAAGAAAAAATCTGACAAAAATAAAGAAAAACGGTACTGCACAGATGTACAGTACCGGAATTTTATTTGCCGCCGAACATTGCAAGAAGGAAGCCGGCTGCAACTGCAGAGCCGATAACACCTGCAACATTGGGCCCCATTGCATGCATGAGAAGGAAGTTTTTCGGGTTATACTTTCTGCCTTCGTTCTGAGCAACACGGGCTGCCATGGGAACAGCAGAAACACCTGCTGCACCAATGAGAGGATTAACCTTACCGCCTGTGATGACATAAAGAAGCTTGCCGAGAAGAAGTCCGCCCACTGTTGAGAATGCAAAGGCAACAAGTCCGAGGATAACAATTTTGATTGTGCCCCACTGAAGGAAGGTCTGACCGTTTGTTGTTGCACCAACGGTAAGGCCGAGCATAATTGTAACAATGTTCATAAGTGCATTCTGGGCTGTGTCGGAAAGGCGGTCAACAACACCGCACTCCTTGAAAAGGTTACCCAGCATAAGGAAGCCGAGAAGGGGAGCAACTGAGGGAAGAATGAATGCACAGATTACAAGAACAACAACGGGGAACACAATTTTTTCCACCTTTGAAACCTTGCGAAGCTGCTTCATTTCAACCTTACGCTCCTTTTCCGTTGTAAGAGCCTTCATAATGGGAGGCTGAATAAAGGGAATGAGAGCCATGTATGAATATGCCGCAACGGCGATGGGACCGAGAAGATGTGAGGCAAGCTTGCCTGTGAGGAAAATTGCTGTGGGGCCGTCTGCACCGCCGATGATTGCAATTGAAGCCGCCTCGTTAGGCTCAAAGCCAAGAAGGATAGCGATAACAAAGGCAACATAAATACCAAGCTGTGCTGCTGCACCGAGAAGAAGTGCAACGGGGTTTGAAAGAAGGGGGCCAAAGTCTGTCATGCAGCCTATTCCGAGGAAGATGATGCACGGGAAAAGCCCCGATTTGACACCTGCATAGATAAGCCTTAAAACGCCCGTGTCATACCAGTGAGCGCCTGCAACTATGTTTGATGTGTCCATAAGTCCCGTGGGGTCGTCCATAAGACCTGCACCGGGAAGGTTTGCAAGAAGAATACCGAAGGCAATGGGTACAAGAAGCAGAGGCTCGCATTTTTTTGCAATTGCAAAATAAAGAAGCACGAAGGAAACAAGAATCATAACAAGATTCTGCCAAAGGAATGTGCCGTCTGCAAAAAGGGCGTTGAAGCCTGAGGCCTCCCATAAGCCGATAAGAACATCTTTAATCATGCTTTGTCTCTCCTTCCTTTTCTTCTTCAATAAGCTTTATAGATCTGAAGCTGAGTCTGCTGAGGGGGATTCCGCTTTTTTCGGAAACAATTGCCATAATAACAGCGGCAGTTTTTTCGTCTGTGTTTATAAGCTCAACCTCACCGCTGTTCATTCCCTCGGGAATTGCCTGTGCTGATGAGAAGGGCAACACCTCATCTGCAGGGCTCTTCTTTGCCGCAAGAGCTTCAATGGTTCTGATAGCCTTTGAAACAAGCAGAATGAGACATGCTATAACTGCCAGAATTATCATAACCGTTCCAATGCCGATAAGGGAAACAGAAAGAGCTTCGCCAAGGGGCATTTTTGTAGATAGTGTAAGCATTGACATTACTCCTTTGATTTTTTTGATATGAAAGAGAATAATCACAATTATTAAAAGGGGGCTATCGAAGCGATAGCCCCATCATAGCTTATTTTTCTTTCTTTTCGGGAAGGTTGTTAAGAGCGTTTACGAAAACAACAATGACTGCTGTCACAACGAAAATGCCGAGCATACCCTTGCCCATATAGGGAAGTGAGCCAAGAAAGGCTTGAAAATCAATTGTAAAATTCATGATGTATTACCTCCTCAATCAGCTGAAAAATGTGAGAATGAGACCGCCGGCAATAACTGAGGCAATCTGACCTGAAACGTTAACACCGATGGAGTGCATAAGAAGGAAGTTCTGGTTATCCTCTTCAAGGCCGAGCTTGTGAACAACACGGGCTGACATGGGGAATGCAGAAATACCTGCTGCACCGATCATGGGGTTGATTTTCTTCTTTGAGAAGAGGTTCATGAACTTTGCAAGCATAACACCTGCGAAGGTATCAAAGATGAATGCAAACAGACCGAGGCCGATAATAAGAAGGGTGTCAACTGTAAGGAATTCCTCTGCACGCATACGTGCTGCAATTGTGATACCAAGGAAGATTGTTACAAGGTTTGCAAGAACCTTCTGTGCTGTTTCGGAAAGGGAGTTGAGAACACCGCATTCACGGATAAGGTTACCGAACATAAGGAAGCCGATAAGCGCAACAGCGTCGGGAGCCACAAGACCTACTATAACTGTAACAACAATGGGGAAGAGAATCTTTGTAAGCTTTGAGGGCTGCTTGCCCACTGTGTTATCCATACGGATAAGGCGTTCCTTTTTGGTGGTGCAAAGCTTGATGATGGGTGGCTGTACCAGAGGCACAAGTGCCATGTAGGAATAAGCGGCAACCATAATTGCACCGATGTACTTTGAGCCGAGCTCCATTGATACGGCAATGGCTGTGGGGCCGTCTGCCGCACCTATGATACCGATTGATGCTGCGTCGTTGAGGTCGAAGCCTACAAGGCGTGCAAGACAGAGGGTAAAGAAGATACCGAACTGCGCCGCCGCACCGAAGAGCATCAGCTTCGGATTTGTCAGAAGGGGCGTGAAGTCAATCATTGCACCGATACCGATGAAGAGAATGAGGGGCATAAGCTCGCCGAACTCGTTGTCGATACCGACTCTGAACATAACATCAATAATATGCTGTGCGCCTGAATTGGGAAGGTTAATAAGAATTGCACCGAAGCCCATGGGTAAAAGAAGTGAGGGCTCCATTTCCTTTTTGATTGCAAGGAAAATCAGTATGGCACCGATAATCCACATTGCTACCTGCTTGAATTCAAGGGTAGCAAAGTTTGAAAGTAAATCAACCATTTAATTTTCCTCCGTTTCAGATAACGATAAGAACATCATCGGTGTTTACTGTTGAGCCCTTTGTTGCAAGAATCTGCTTAACGGTACCGTCACAGGGAGCAACAATGTCGTTTTCCATTTTCATAGCTTCGAGAACCATGAGCACGTCACCTGATTTAACAGCCTGACCAACAGCAACGTTAACGCTGAGGATTGAGCCGGGCATGGGTGAAGGGATTGTTGTGCCTTCAGCTGAAACAGCCTGTGCTGCAGGTGCAGCGGGAGCAGCGGGAGCTGCAGCAGGTGCTGGAGCAGCCTGCACGGGAGCAGCTGCAGCTGTGATGCCTGTTACAACAGCCTCCTGCTCTGTTACTTCTACTTCATAATTTTTTCCGTTTAAGTTAACTACATATTTCATTGTTATTAATCCTCCATGAGTTTGATTGAATCGAATCTGAGTCTGTTAAGGGGAATGCCGGTTTTGTCTGAAACGATTGCCATGATAACGGCTGCATCTTTTTCTTCAACGCCGATGAGCTGAGGGCCGCTGTATACTGCAGCAGGTGCATTCACGGGAGCTGCCTTGGCAGGCTCGGAAGCCTCCTGAGCTGCAGGAGCCTTCTTTGCGTTAACAGCCTTTGCGATATAAACGTAAAGGATGAAGATTACTGCAAAAGCCGAAACAAGAATTGCAGGTAAGGGAAGCTCTGCTGAAACAGTTGTAACGGTGGGACCGTCTGCACCGCCGATAACAGCAACGGAGGTTGAAAGCAAGTTAAACATAAAGTCCATCACGCAGCCTCCTTACACTTCTCTGATTGTGTATCTGTAGGTGTTCTTTGCTTTTTCGTCACGCTTGTCGAAGAAAGCCTCTGCCTGAGCGGGGAATGCGATATAGGAAAGAACATCCTCGTCACTTTTTGCCTTGTCACCGATTTCTTCCTTAGCCTTTTCGAAGTAGGGCTCAAGGGTATCGGCAAAGCGGCAGGTTACGGGTGTTTCACCGCCCAGAATTTTCTTTGCAAGCTCTGCGTTCACTTCACCGGGTGCCTTGCCGTAGGAGCCGAGGAAGTAGTTCTTGATTTCCTTTGAAACATTCTTGTATCTTTCACCTGCAAGAACATTCTGTGTTGCCTGAACGCCTACCATCTGGCTCATGGGAGTTACAAGGGGAGGATAGCCGAGGTCCTCACGGACTCTGGGAACCTCAAGAAGAACCTCTTCAAACTTATCAAGCTTGCCTGCAGCTGTAAGCTGAGCCACAAGGTTTGAAAGCATACCGCCGGGAACCTGATAGGAAAGGGCGTCTGTGTCTGTTGCAAGAACAACAGGATTAAGAAGACCGCTTGAAAGAGCCTTTGCTCTTACGGGCTTGAAGAAGTCGTTGATTTTCTTAAGTGAATCTGTGTTCACATCAACCTCATAGCCCTGCTGCCTGAGTGCATAAACGAGGGTTTCCGTGGGAGGCTGTGATGTGCCGCCTGAGAAGCATGAAATTGCAGTGTCGATAACATCTGCACCTGCTTCAACAGCCTTCTGAAGAGTAAGGGCGCCAAGACCTGTTGTTGAATGTGTGTGAACAACAAGAGGAAGGTTAACCTCAGCCTTTATGGCTTTAACAAGGTCATATGCCTCCTGGGGGCCCATGATGCCTGCCATATCCTTGATGCAGATTGACATAACACCCATTTTTTCCATATCCTTGGCAAGCTTAACATAGTTTTCAAGGGAGTGGATGGGGGAAAGTGTATAGCAGATTGTGCCTGAGGGATGTCCGCCGTTTTTGAGTGTTTCGTCAACAGCAACCTCAATGTTGCGAAGGTCGTTGAGGGCATCAAAGATTCTGATGATATCAATGCCGTTTTCAATGGACTTCTTGACGAAGGCTCTGACAACATCATCGGGATAATGCTTGTAGCCGAGAAGATTCTGTCCCCTTAAAAGCATCTGAAGCTTTGTGTTGGGACAAGCCTTGCGGATTTTTCTGAGTCTTTCCCACGGGTCTTCACCAAGGTAGCGAAGGCATGAGTCAAAGGTTGCGCCGCCCCAGCATTCAAGTGAATAGTAGCCTGCCTTATCAAGCTCCGAAAGGATAGGCTCGAATTCGTCAAAGGACATTCTTGTTGCAATCAGGGACTGGTTAGCGTCACGGAGAATTGTTTCAGTGAATTGTACTTTCAAATTATCACCCCATAATATTTAATATTTCCGGTGCATGCACCGCTTGATTATTATAGAAAAATATACCAACTTTTCTCTATTATATATCATACAATAAAATCAAAAAAATTCAATAGATTTTTTGTTTTTTTGATAATCTTTAGTAGTTTGCTCATTTTTTTATCAAAACAAACAATTACTTTGTATAAAATTACAAAACTGTCATTTTCAGTCTGATTTCAGACTCTTATGAATTTATAAAGAGCGACAATTGTTAACTTGGTGTTAACATTGCCATAATATTATTGAAAATGTCCGACACAACTGTTATTATTGTAGTGTAGTAAAGGAATGTATTTATTCCAAGGAGAGAGACTACACAAGGGTGATGCTTGTGTCGCCCCAAAAAAATCGATTTTTTTCATTTTCATAGTTACCTCATTCAAATTACTGCAAAAATACCGATGCTTTACGGCATCGGTATTTTTGCGTCAGGGTGGCGGATATTTTTAATTTTTATGCAAAGAATAATAATAAAAATTCTGAAAGGTGATATATATGGAAATGGAAAATATACCGGTTCTTGAAAGAGAACACACACTGAAGCTTCTCAAGGAATGTGACGCAGGCATTAAAACAGCCATGAATTCAATAAGGGAGGTTCTGGGCAACATTAATTCTGCCGCACTGAGAAAGGCTCTCACAGATTCCCTCAATAAGCACGAGTACATGAAAAATGAAATTGATGCCATTCTCTGCCGCATGAGTGAAGAGGGAAAAAGCCCCAACCCCATGGCAAGAATGATGTCATGGTTCAAAATCAACATGAAGCTTATGGAAAGCCCCGATGACAAAACCGTTGCAAAGCTGATGTTTGAGGGCTGCAACATGGGCATCGGTCAGGTCAGCGGATATCTCAACGATTACAGCCGGGCAGACAGCCGTTCAAGAGAAATTGCCAAAAGGCTGATTGCAACAGAGGACGCTCTTGCCCAGTGCCTGAGAGAATATCTTTAAAAATGAAACTTCTTAAGAGCGAGAGCCTTAAGAAGTTTTTTCTGCTTTATTTATCGGGAACAGGGTCGGAAAGCTTCACGAAGTCGATTTTTTCCATTTTCGTTCTGGGAAGAAGGTCATGGAATTCAACTCTTCTGGGGCAGGTGTAAGCTTCCATGTTCTGACGGCAGTATGCAAGGAGTTTTTTTTCAATTTCAGCCTTGTCAGCGTCAGGGTTGCGCAGAGAAACACAAAGCTTCACATCGGGCTTGCCGTCTTCGTCATATCCCTGAACGGCGCATACCTCGTTAAGATATTCAAGCTTTTCAAGCTTCTGCTCAATTGTTGCAGGATAAATATTGTAGCCTGAAATAATAATGATTCTCTTTTTTCTGCCTGAGAAGAAGACGAAGCCTTCTTCATCAACATAGCCCATGTCGCCTGTTCTTACCCAGCTTTTGCCGTTTTCGTCAGTGTAGATGCCTGTTTCCTGAACAGCATCATCGGGAAGGTAGCGGTTCATCATTGTGTCGCCTGAGAAAACAATTTCACCAACGGTGCCTGCGGGAAGCCTGTTGCAGTCGTCGTCCCAGATTTCAACCTCAACACCCACAAGGGGATAGCCGACAGAATCTCTGTTATATGCAAAGTGGGAATTGTTGGTGCATACGGCACACATTTCAGTAAGACCGTAGCCGCGGCAAAGCCTTGCAGGTGCACCGTGCCTTTCCATTATTTCGTCAAACCTGCGGACAAATTCATTTGTAACAACATCGCCGCCTGCAAAAACCATGGCAAGATTTTTTGTGCCCTCATTTTCAAAGTTGGGAGCTTCAACAAGCTTCTGGAACATTCTTGGCACTGAAAGAATTTCTGTAACACGGTATTTTCTGATAAGCTCATTTGCCTGAACAGGGTCAAGCTTCGGAATCATAATGGGCTGATAAGCATTGCAGATTGCATAGTGCATTGCTCCGCCTAAGCCGAAGGCGTGAAAGCAGGGCAGGGTACACATTGAATAGCACTTGCAGTATTCGTGGTATGTATCAAGAATGTAAAGCTTGAAGGCAAGGGAGTTGAAGGAGAAGTTGGAGTGGATTATGGTTTTGCTTTTGCCTGTTGTGCCGCCGCCGTGAAGATAAATTGCATCGTCCTTACCCGGGTCGGGTGCATCGGGAATAGAAGGCAGATCCATGGACATGATATCCATGTAACGGATTGCGTTTCCGTGCTCGGGCACAGGTGCATTCTGCATTTCGTTGCCCTTGGCATATTTGAATGCAATTCCGTCGCAGAAGTCAGATGTGGAGCAGACGATTGTCATATATTTTTCAATCACACTTTTGAAGGGCATTGCAAAAAGGTCAAGGATGAAAAGACCCTTACTTTTTGTGTGAGCCATAATTTCAAGAAGCTGGTTCGGGGGAGTCATGGGATGCACGAAGTTGGAAATGATGCCAAGCTTGCTCAGGCTGTAAAAGGCAATGAAGGCATGGCCGCAGGAGGGAAGAAAGGCTGTGATAACGTCACCCTTTTTAATGCCTCTTGAAGCGAGAAAGGCTGCCATTTTTTCAACATCGCTGAAAAGCCTTGTCATTGTTGTTGCACTTTCAAACTGAAGCACGGGAGTTATGAATGCATTGTACTCACCGTAATCTGCAGAAATTTTTGCATAAGCATTTTTGAGATACTGATAGCAGGATTCATTTGTGGGCTCGTCAAGATAGTGTTGTTCGGGAATTCTGAATTTTGTTCCTGTAAGGTTCATGTTATAATGCTTCCTTTCATTTTGCGGCTTTTGTCTGCCTTTTTCCGGTGCACAGTGGTATTGTGACACGCTGTAACATGTTAATTATACGGTCCTCAGAACATGAAAGTCAATGTACAAATTGTGATAAAATGTACCAATTTTAATTTTTGTTAATATTTTGTTTGAGCTTTGTAAATTGAGGTTTAATAATTTTTAACTGTGAGCTGTTTGACATGGCTGACACGATATGTTATATTTTTATTAACAAACATTTTGTACAATGTGTGTTAATTTTGTTACTGTGTCAGGAGGGTGATTATGGCTGCAAAGGAATACAGTTGTGTGAAAAAAACAAAAAGAGCATTTGAAAACAGCCTTGCAGAGCTTGCAAAGGGCAGACCGCTTAATAAAATTACGGTGAAAATGCTGTGTGAAAAGGCCCAGCTGAGCCGCAATGCCTTTTATTTTCATTATGAGGATATCAATGACCTTATAAATGAAATTGAAAAGGGTATTTATGATGCTGCTGTTTCAAGGTTTGACGAGTATAAGAAAATGGGCTTTCCGAAAAACGTGAGGGCAAGCATAGTGTCTCTCATTGAGCTTATTGAATCAAGACGTGAGGCGTGCAGCATGCTTTTTGACCATTCAGACACCTTTACGGAAAAAATGAGCAGGGCATTCTGTGATTTTAACTATCAGTATTATGAAGCATACCACGGAAAAGATAAGGTCAACAGAACGAATTATGATTTTTACTACATGTTCATTTCAAGCGGCTTCTACGGTCTTCTGAAATACTGGCTTGATAACCCGGGAATGATGAGCAAAAATGAGCTTGTGGGTCTCACCTATATCCTTATAAAGCGTCTGCTTGTTACGGATAACCCTGACATTGAGAAAATATCCCGAAGGGAGAGTTGACATGAGCACAGCCTTTGCGGAAAAAGCCGTGAGCAAACATGGAAAATACCTTTTTGCATATTTCGTGGGTAACGGTGAGGGTGAAGAAAAAATCCACTTTGCAGTGAGTGAAGACGGATATAATTTCAGGGCACTTAACGGAAACAAGGCTGTTATTGAGCAGCACAAGGGAAAAAGGTGTGTCCGTGACCCCTACATTTTCAAGGGTGAGGACCTATACTATTATATAGTAGGCACGGATATGCGCTGTGAAGAGGGCTGGGAATCCAATCACGCCCTTGTTACATGGCGCTCAGAGGATCTTATCAGCTGGACAGATGAAACCATAATTGACATGCAGAGCCTTGGCGGTGATTTTGCCGACACAACAAGAGCCTGGGCACCTCAGGCGATATGGGACGAAAAAGAAAAAAGCTATATGCTTTACTGGGCCCACTCAACAAAAAGGCATAACACGGCAGGCATGTACTATGCCTATACCGATGACATGAAAACAATAACTGAGCCGAAGCCTCTTTATTGCCGTGATGTTCAGACCATAGACGGTGATATCATATATAATGAAAAGGAAAAGCTTTATTATCTGTTTTTTAAGTTCGAGGAAAACCAGACAATTGCCTATGTCACAAGTGAAAATCTGACAGGACCCTATAAGGATGAGCCCGTTGAGGTGTCTCTTGCTCCGAGCGGTGTTGAGGGCAGTGAGGTTTACAGAATAAACGGTACGGATACATATATAATGATTATGGACGAATACGGCAAGGGGCGCTTCTTCATGCAGCAGACCACGGACCTGAAAAGCTACCTTCCCGTTGCAGCCGATTGCTACAGCATGGAGTTTTCCCCGAGACACGGCTCTGTTGTTGCAATCACAGATGAGGAATACGACCGACTGATTGAGCATTTCGGCTTTTAATTTTTCTTTTAACACATAAAATTGCTGAAATTTCAGCAACACTATTGATTTTATCGAATAAAGAAGTATAATGTTATCATTATAATAAGACCTTGAGTCTGTTTGTAAAAATTAAAACGGAGGACAAAAAAATGCAAAAAACACAAAAAAGCATTGCAAAGATACTTGTTGCACTTATGGTTATCTTTGCCGTTTCCCTTTCAATGTCAATGGTTTGCTTTGCTGCAGGTGAAGATACCGCAACTGTTCTTAGTGCTTCTTCAGATGCCTTCACTGTTGATGTTGACGGAGAAGCTTCAGACTACGATCTGAATAACTATGAGGCAGACGAGGATGCAGGCACACTCGGCGCATCCGAATATGTTGACAGTTATGCAGACAACCTTTCAAACGACCCCGGCTTCAGAGAGCACATTGAAATTGCTCTTGCAAAAATCCGTGAAAGCATCGGCTCCTATGCCACAATTCTTTCACTTCTTCCCCCGATAATCGCTATTGTTCTTGCGCTTATCACAAAAGAGGTTTACTCCTCACTTATCATCGGTATTGTTGCCGGTGGCTTCATCTATGCAGGCGGTAACTTTGAAACTGCCGTTAACCATGTTCTTTTTGATGGTTTTGTTTCAAGCCTTTCCGACAGCTATAACATGGGTATCATCATCTTCCTTGTGCTTCTCGGTGCACTTGTTGCAATGATGAACAAGGCAGGCGGCAGTGCTGCTTTCGGCCGTTGGGCTGCAAAGCATATCAAGTCAAGAGTTGGCACACAGCTTGCAACAATTGCTCTCGGCTGTCTCATTTTCATCGACGACTATTTCAACTGTCTCACAGTTGGTTCAGTTATGCGTCCCGTTACAGACAAGCAGAAGGTTTCAAGAGCAAAGCTTTCATACCTCATTGACGCCACTGCAGCACCCATCTGCATCATCGCACCCATTTCATCATGGGCAGCAGCAGTTGCAGGCTTTGCAAGAGGCGCAGGCGCAGACAGCGGTATGAGCCTTTTCCTTCAGGCTATTCCCTATAACTTCTATGCACTTCTCACAATTGCAATGATGATCTTCATCGCTGTGACAAAGTTCGATTACGGCCCCATGAAGCTTCATGAAATGAATGCAACCGAAAAGGGTGACCTTTACACAAGCGGCGAGCGTATTGACAAGGAAGATATGGAAATTAACCCCAAGGGTAAGGTTATTGACCTTGTTCTTCCCGTTGTTGTACTCATTATCTGCTGCGTATTCGGTATGATTTACTCAGGCGGCTTCTTCGCATCAGGCGAAGACAAGGCAGGCTTCATAGAAGCATTCTCAAACAGTGATGCATCAGTAGGTCTTGTTATCGGTTCAGCAATTGCAATTGTTTTCACAATTGTATACCTTCTTATCAGAAGAGTTATTTCCTTCAAGGATGCAATGTCATCTCTTCCCGAAGGCTTCAAGGCAATGGTTCCTGCAATCCTTATTCTCACCTGTGCATGGACTCTTAAGGCTATGACAGACAGCCTCGGCGCAAAGATCTTCATTTCACAGCTTGTTGAAGGCAGTGCAGGCTCACTTCAGGCATTCCTTCCTGCAATCATCTTCCTTATTGCAGTTGGTCTTTCCTTTGCAACCGGTACATCATGGGGTACCTTTGGTATTCTCATTCCCATCGTACTCAGCGTATTTGAAGCAGGTCAGCCTATCACTATCGTTGCAATTTCTGCTTGTATGGCAGGTGCTGTTTGCGGCGACCACTGCTCACCCATTTCAGACACAACAATCATGGCATCAGCCGGCGGTCAGTGTGACCACCTCAACCACGTTTCAACACAGCTTCCTTATGCACTTACCGTTGCAGGCGTATCCTTCGTCAGCTACATAATTGCAGGCTTTGTTCCCAACTGGATGATTACACTTCCCATCGCACTTGTTCTTATGATTGGAACTCTCTTTGTTATCAAGGCAATCAGCGGCAAGAAAAAGTCATAAAATGCAAAGTGTAAAATTGCGGAGCGGCAGAGCAAAAAAAGCAATCTGCCAGCTAAGCAAACTGAAGCATTAAAGTTCTTTTGATTCTTTTCTTTCAAGAAAAGAATGCCTGCACGGCGAGTGCGCATGAAAAAAAGTAAAGGTTACAGAGCTCTTCGTTCTGTAACCTTTTTTGCTTTTTGTAACAACTGAATGTTAAGTGTGCTCAGCCATTAAGCAATTCTCTGCAGAATGGTTTTCTTTTCTTTGCCCGTTATTGAACACACCACTCTCTCAATAAAATCCAACCAACAGAACCAACCCACCCTGCGGCGTATACAATATATGATATAAGAGAGCTGGCACGCGACCGCAATTTTGCATTTTGCATTTATCATTTTGCATTTTAACGCAGATACCAAATATAGAAGAAAGCGAGAAAAGGATAAGGTCCATACAACATATAGTGCACTTTTTCCATCAGCACACAAAAACGCCCGGCAGAGAGTACAAAAAGGGAAGTATTTAGTAAAAAGTGACAAAAAATATTGTAAAAAACTGTTGACAAAAACGGAAAGAGGTGATAATATATGCAAGCATTCTTTGAGGAAGACCTCGGAGAAGTGACAAAAGGAAGGCTTGAAAAAACTTGAAAAAAGTTTGAAAAAAGTCTTGACAAGAGAAAGAGTATGTGATATACTCTTTGAGCTGGCTTAAAAAGAGGCGGCGGAACTGGACCTTGAAAATTAAACAACGAGATAAGAAAAGGAACCCGAGATTCGATGGTTCAAGAACCATCAGAAGAGTTTTTAAAAGTACTTTTCAAACAGTAATACGGAAGCTAAAATTAGCGAAGTATATTAAACGTCAGCAAATGACGAATGAGCGATAAATTGCTCTGAAAATGATTAGAACGTCCTACGGGATGTCTTAATACAA
>JAZUNJ010000028.1:0-3297 GCA_045604105.1 Acutalibacteraceae bacterium
AAACTCGTTGATGGTAAAACTGATTGTGAAAAAGCACAGCATATCCCTTCAACCTCAGGTGAAAAGCTTTGTGAAATGTGTGATTATGAGTTGTCTGAAGAAAATGTGCTTGTTCTTGATATGGCACAATGGAAAATTGACGATGATAAGGACTATTTTCCAAAAGAAGAAGTGCTTCGTCTTGATAACCTCATAAGAGAACGTCTTGGCATAATAAAAAGAGGCGGACGTGTTGTTCAGCCGTGGGTTTTAGGAAATCGTCCAAAGGACCACAAGGCAACGCTTAAATTTACGTTCAAGAGTGAAATAGATTATGATGGCGCAGTTCTTGCTCTTGAGGATGCTGATGTTGCAGATGTAATCTTTAATGGTGAAAAAATTACTCAACGAGAGGAAGGCTTCTATGTCGATATTTCAATCGGCAAAATGAAGCTCGGCAATATCGTAAAGGGTGAGAATATACTTGAAATCACTCTTCCCTTCGGTGAAACTGCAGGTCTTGAAAATGTGTTTGTTCTCGGTGATTTCGGTGTAAGAGTAGCGGGCTCTGTTGCAGTTGTTACTGAGCTTCCCGAAAAAATAGCATTTGGTTCTTTGCTTAATCAGGGCTTTCCATTCTATTCAGGTGCAGTTACATATAAAATCAAGACAAAAACTGAAAATGGTAGTCTTACAGTTACTACAAGTGACTATATGGGTGCACTTGTTGAAGTGAGTGTTGACGGTGAAATTAAGGGCGATATTATTTATCCGCCGTACACTCTTGAAATCAAAGGTATTCCTGACGGTGAACACGAGATAGGCTTAAAGCTTTATACTCACCGTTATAACTCATTCGGACCGCTTCATCTTGTGAATCTGAATGAAAAATGGCACGGTCCCGGTGCGTGGAGAACAGAAGGAATCAATTGGAGCTACGAATATGTGCTTCGTACAACAGGTATTCTCAAAACTCCGGGCATAAGTTAAATTGTTTCAATGTGCAAAAGACATTTTTATAATTATAAGATATTATGTTTTAATGTAGCATTTGCATAAATACTATCGTCATTATTTGTAATTCTAATATATAGTCTTTAATGAAAAAATGTGTTAAAATTAATTAAAATTAGCTTCAGGAGATGATATGATGTTTAAAAACAAAAAAACTTCTTCTTCGGAAATTCCTAAGAATGCTCTGACAGGAAATGAAGACAAGTATGTTACGAAGTTTGAATACGTGTGTATTATGCTTGCAAGAATCGGCGGTATGTTCGGTACAACTCTTACAGGTACTCTGGCTGCTGCATTCCTTCATGAACTTTATTTTGGCCCTGTCGGAGTCAGCTCTGACGAAATTGCAGATATTTCTGCCGTACAGACAACTCTTGCATGGGTTCTCGGTCTTATTGCACCCTCATTAGCAGGTATAATTGTGCAGAAATGGAAAACCCGTTGGGGCAGATACCGTCAGTGGTACATTATTTGTCTTATTCCTATGTTTGCTCTTACCGCTTTGTACTTCTATGTTCCTGAAGGCTGGACAATTCAGCAGATGACCTTGTTCCGTTATGTAATAGCCTGCAGTCAGACATTCATAAATGCCTTTAACAATTGTGGTCAGTTCGTTACTCAGGTTATATCTCCCAATCCCAAGGAAAAGAAAACCGTTGCAACAATCTGGCAGTTATCATATTACATCGGATACGGCGGAGCATATATTGCAACCTTCGTTTACGGTTTGTTCAGTGATGACAAGAATGCAATGTATATGACACTTGCACTCGTTGCAGCAGGTGTTACTGCATTCGGTAACCTTATGGTTGGTCTTTTCTGTAAGGAACGTATCGAAATTCCCAGCAAGCCCAAGGTTAAGGTTTCAAAAGCACTGTTCTCTCTCTTCAAATACAAAAACTACCGTGCATATCAGCTTATGCAGTGGGTAAATGCTTTTGCTATGCTCGGCAAAATGTCAACGTTCCTTGCTGCAATCACGGTAGGCTCTTCAAAAAACCTTCTTCTTACTCTTCCCACTGCCGTGGGTACTGTTGTAGGTAACCTTATTACAACAAAGCTTTCAAAGAAGCATGAGCCCACAAAGCTTCTCAAATTCTGCGGTATCTATTCACCCGTTGCAGCAGGTATACTCTTCGGCATCTGCTTTGTTGAAGCAAAAATGGGCGTCAGATTTTTTGAAGGCTGGAACAGTATATTCTTCTATGTATTCTATTTCGTTTTCGGTATCGGTATCGGTATCCAGGAGCTTTCAAAATCTCACTTCGATGTAGAATTCTATGATTATCTTGAATGGCAGACCGGTGAAAGAATGGAAGCTGTTCAGGGTATTGTTCCCGGTTGGGTTAACTCAGTGTGTAATCTTATAAAGGATATTTCAATTCCTTATATGATTGCATGGGCAGGCTATCTGTCTTCAGTTGAAGGCGACCTTGTCAAAACAATGCAGGCACAGCCTACATATCTTGACACCTGTCTTAAAATCCTTGCATTTCTTCTCTTCGGCTACACTCTTGCAAATGTTCTCAAGGCTCTTATTCTTAAGTTCTTCTATGATGTTGAAGGTGAAAAGAAAGAGCAGATGTACCGTGAGCTTGAGGTAATCCGTGAGGAACGTCATAAGGAAAACGAAACTCTCAAGCAGGCAAAGGAAGCTCTTGACGAAGAATAAGATTAACCGCTGAGAAAAGTTTATTCAAGAGTCATAAATTTAATGAAAGACTCCTTGAAAGGCATAAGCCTTACAAGGAGTTTTGTTATATATCGGTTAAATCAGGGTCCTGAATTCTTCATAAGCTACGGGATTTGCAAAAATAACATCCTCAGGCGAAGAAAAACTGATTTCTTTGCCTTCGTAGGTAATTGCCGTACCGCCGGCTTCTTTTAGAATCAATGTTCCCGCTGCAATATCCCAGGGTTGCAGACATTTTTCGAAGAACACCTCACATCTGCCGCAGGCTACCGTACAGATATCGTAAGCTGCCGAACCGCTTCGGCGTATGTCACGGGAAAAATCAAAGACCTTTCTCAGAAGTATAAAGGTTTCATCAGCGTTTTCGGGATGATAGGGAGATGTTCCGAAAAGGGCGAGACCGTCTGAAAGGGGACGTTTACTTACTTTTATTCTGTTTCCGTTCAGGTATGCTCCCTTGCCTTTTTCGGCAGTGAAAAGCTCGTTGGTGTAAGGGTTATAAACAACACCTGCGATAACATCGTTTTCCATACAAAGAGCAACAGAAATACAGCTGCAGCGATAGTCCTGCATAAAGTTTGTGGTACCGTCAATGGGGTCTATAATAAAAC
>JAZUNJ010000029.1:0-8276 GCA_045604105.1 Acutalibacteraceae bacterium
CTTACCGAGGCGGCAAAGCTGCTGCATTATGATTTTTATTGGCTCAGCCACGAAATAAAAAATCAGACGGGCAAGACATACACCGAGCTTTTGCAGGATAAAAGACTGTCTCAGGCAGCATATCTGTTAAAAAACACAAAAATAGGAGTTGACGAGATTTCAAAGGCTGTGGGCTATGAAAACAAAAGCTATTTCCACAGGATATTCGCAAGGCAGTTCGGTATGAGCCCGAAGAAATATAGGGATATTGAATAGCAATAAAAAAAGACCTGTTTTAAAGAAATCAGATTTCTTTAAAACAGGTCTTATGTATTAGTTTTTATTCAGTTTTGCACATTGCCCCGGTTCAAATCCGGGTGGTTTAGAAAAAAGGCGATTTGGGAACCAATTATGGAATCAATTCTATTATTAATATTACATTCTCCTTGAGTTCACTTTTCTCTTAATTTGTTATATTATTAAAACAAAAACCAAGGAGATTTAATGATGTCAAAAGTATATTCAAAAGAGGAAAAAGAAAAAGTAATAAACTTGTGCTCTTCGGGTGTATCAGTTACTCGAATATCAAAAGAATACGGGCTTGCTCGAAGTACAGTTTACGCTTGGATTAAAGAATATAATGAAAAATCAAGACGAAAAAAGCCAATTGATATGCATGAGGTACTTCTGCTTAAACAAAAGTGCGAACAGCAAAATTTAATGATTGAAATACTGCAATCCGTATCATGTTCGCCTGATGCTCCTCAAAAAGAAAAATATGAAGCAATAAAAGAGCTATCCGAAAAATATAGTATTACTCTGCTATCAAGGTTTTTGTGAATACCAATCGAACACTAACGGTTCAGATTTTTGATATTTCACATTTTTGACTCACATTTTCAACTTTTTTGGTTTTTGTGTAGTTTTGAAGAAAAATAAAAAAGCAGCCCTAAAGCCGCTTAAAATCTATGTTTATAGAAAAGAAAAAACCCTCTATCGAACACTTAAGGTTCAGATTGGAGGGTTAATTCACGGCGATTGCTTCAATAATCAGTTGCTGTTTATCTTTCAAATGTTATCGTCTTTGTTTCACCCTCAGCAAATGTTACATCCTTCTCTTCGCCACCGTAAACGCTGACCTTGATAGTCTGATCTTTGTCACTTGTGATCGTGAGTGTAACGTTTTCAGCAGTCCATTCAAGGTCGACCTCTGCGTTTGTTCTTGCACGAAGTCCCTCGATACTGCCTACGCTCCATTCATCGGGAAGTGCAGGGAGTGCTTCAATCACACCTGTGTTTGAATAAAGAAGCATTTCGTCGATAATACCTATTGTACCAATAGTTGTATCTGTGCAGAATACGCCCCAACCGCCGTGTGTATAATGGTCAGCCATAAGTGAGGTGAAATAGATATTATCAGCCATAAGAGCCATAAGCGAGTTATAGCAGGAATCTGCATTCTTGAGCCTTGCAGCAACAAGTGCCTTATGCACCCAACCATGTGATGCAGTGTCATCTTCGCCCTGGTTTTCTCTGTTTCTGTTTTCAATAGCCTGATTACAAGCATCGATAAGCTCTTGATTGCCCTGAGTTTCATAAGCGGGCCAAGCAGGATAAAGGTGGCTTATATGACGGTGCTTGTTGTTTTCCTCGTACTCCTTCATTGCCCATTCACAAAGAGCACCGCTTTTGTCGTACTTGTATTCAGGAAGAAGCTCTGCAAGAGTCTCCCACTTAGCAACTCTTTCTTCCCATCCTTCAGACTTTACAACCTTTTCCATTTCAATAGTCATGCGAAGACCGTCACGGGCAGCAGCAATATCCATTGTTGCATTAGCAGTAATTGTTGAATCGTAGTCACCTAAAGGATAGTTTTCAGGTGAATATGAGGGGATGATGAGATATCTTTCGCCTTCAAGAAGCTCTGTCTTGCCCTCTTCATATCTTGCATTGCCATCAACATCGGTGAAATACTCTGGAGTTACAATCTGTTCCCAGAAATTTGCCTGCTTTGTAAGAAGAGGAAGAAGAACATCCTTTTCAAGGTCAAGCATTTCACCGTTATATTCAATTGTTCTGTTGCCGTAGCACTGCCAGAATTCATAAATGGGAAGAAGCATCCATGAAGCACCTGCATTCCAGTACTGGAAGGGATACCAACGGCTGTACTCAACCATCATCGCTCTGTCACCGTCGGTATTGACGGGCACCTGAATAGCATCGGTCATACCGTAGGTTTTTGCTGCATTTTCCTCCCAGTCGGGAATCTGCTTGAGGACAAACTTTATGTAGCTTTCGCCTGCTTCGTAAATATTACCTGTGTTCATACCGGAGGACTGAAGGTTTACGTTGGCATCCATTGTGTAAATGCCTCTCCAGCCACTGTTCCATTCACCTGTCCACATACCGCAAAGACGGGGATGTGTAGTACCGGCACAGCATATCTGCGCATATCTGCCCTGATTATAAGCTCTCTCAACAAGCGAGGGAATAAGTGTTTCACTATTCTGCTGAAGAGCAATAAGATGCTCGTTTGCAACATCTTCGTAACCATCACTGCCAAGATCAAGCTCAACAGCATTGAAAAGTGCTGACTGCTCTGCAGCGTGAGGAGCAAGAGCCTTGTCGTAGCTGAACTTGCCATCTACCGTGTACTTCTCAGCCACTGCTGTTGTGTAAGCGTTGAGCTCATCTAAAAGAGCATAGCTTTCAGCATCCTTGAAGTCCTCAAGCTTGCCCATATCATGGGTTCTGTCGGTTTTTGTAATAAGGTAAACCTCATTTGCACCTGAGATTTTAATAGCTGAATTCTGCTCTTCTGCTACATTTTCACTGTCATTGGTTGAGTCGAGAACAACTCTTTCCTTTGTACCGCCAACAGCAATAACCTTTGTAAGACCACACCAGCCACCATATCTGAGCTCACTGTTTTCGTAATCAGGATAGTGAGCGATAAGTGAGATGTATGTAGCATCGTCATCAACAAGCTTTTTGTATCTCATATTTTTTTCGTCACCATTACCGAAGCCACGAAGTGACCAGCAGTCCTGAAGCGAAAGAGTCATATTTATCTTTGCACCAAGGCTTGATTTTGTAATCTTTGTGATTGTTACATTGTCTTCTCTTGAAGAGAATGTTACTCTTTCCCATTTGCCGAGTATGTCGGTGTACTTGACACCAACCTCAGCAGTCTCATAATCGGTCCAACGAATATAATCATAATATAGGAGCTTAGTGCTTTCCATTCTGAGTACATGTGACGGATGATAAGCATAAAAATATGTTGACTGTCTGCCGTCGCAATCCCACGCCGCATTGCCGTTGATGACATTCTGTCTCGCATCGTCAAGCTGATCTGTTACCTCGTCGGGTGTGTAACGGGGATCATTTGAGGGCATAAGTAAGTTGATATTATTGTAGATAATGCTGTCGCTGTAGGGTGAACCTGCAATTACTGCACCGTTTTCACCGTTACCTGTAACCATACCGTCAAACCAACTGAGAGAGTCCTCGTCTCTGCCGTAAGGCACAAGCTCAGTGTACTCAGTTGCTATAGCTTTTGCGTGGTCGTTTCCTATCATATCAACATCTCCTGCTCTAATTAAATTCAGTGTACCCGGGAAAAAGTTTCCACCGATAATAAGGCATAGCATAATGCTCCAGAAGACCTTGAATTTCTCGATGATAAACATAATTAACACCTCTCTTTACTTTTATAGCACTATTATAGCATAATTTGATAGAATAGAATACGACATAAATTATTCTAATATGTCATGTTTATGTAGCGGATAATGTGATAAACTGTATACGTAAATAAGAGCCGAAAGGAAGAATATTATGTTTTTCACAGCTAAAAGAATAATAGCCACTATGCTTACATTGCTTATGACACTGACAGGCAATATTGATTTTGAAGGAGTAATCTTCAAGCCCGAAACGGTTATGGCTGAGTACTATGTAAGTACCACGGGTAATGACAGTAATGCAGGAACTACCGAATCCCCCTTTGCCACTATCGAAAGAGCGAGAGATGAAGTAAGAAAGATAAATGATGATATGTCGGGCAATATCATTGTTCACGTGGCTGAGGGTACATACAAGCTTTCCGATACTCTTACATTTGACGAGAGAGACAGCGCCTCAGGTGACCGGTACATAAGATATATCGCAGATGGAAATGCTCTTATCAGCGGTGGAGAAGAAATCAATGGCTTCACTCTTTATGATGCTGAAAAGAACATCTATGCCGCAAAAGTTTCAGACGATGCTCTTTTCCGTCAGCTTTATATGAACGGGGAAAAGCTTATCCGAAGCAGAAGCAACAACGATTACTCAACAAAAATCATCGGCGCATCACGCTTCTATACCGACGGTACAATGATTCCCGAAAACCTCAACAGATGGGACGAAACCTCCCTTGTTCAGGCTGACTACGGTGAAATATATCTCAAGGCTGATGAATTCAAGAGCTTCAATAACCTTGAAGATGTTGAGCTTCACATTCTCACCGCATGGGTAAAAAATGTTCTTCGTGTAAAGTCTGCCCAGACAAAAGACGGCGTGACAACAATTCGCATTCAGGATGAGGAAAACGACCTTATCTTCAACAGACCTCACCCCGATATCGACGGCTATTCTCATATGAATAACCGTGAATTCACATATTATATCGAGAATGCCTATGAGCTTATCGATGAAGATAAGGAATGGTATCTTGACGAAACGACTGATACAGTTTATATCAAGGTGCCTGCAGATACTGATATGTCATCTGCCGAGGTTATCGCACCTAAGCTTGAAACTCTTATAAAGGCTGAACCGACTGACGGAAGTAAGATTAAGAATCTCTCGTTTGAAGGCTTCACATTTGCTTACAGCAACTGGACAGTTCCTTCAACGGACGGCCTTGTTGACATTCAGGGCGGTATGTATGCAAATTACTGCATTTTTGCTACTAATGATATAGGTGTTTTAAGACCTGCTTCAGCTTTATACTTTGCTGACACAGAAAACCTCATAATCAAAGGATGTACAATAGAAAACATCGGTGCGGCAGGTATTGACCTTGCAAAAGGTACAAAAAACTCACTTATACAAAACAATACAATCAGAAACATTGCTGGCAACGGCATTATGGTGGCTCAGTTTGCAGTTGACGAAAACACCGATATGCACATTGTTTACAACACCGAAAACGAGAGCGACATCTGTGACGGTGACAGAATCGTCAACAACCTTGTAACCAATATCGGTACAGATTATCAGAGCAGCGTTGCCATCGGTGCAGGTTATCCGAGAAACATTCTCATAGCAAACAATGAGGTTTCTTATGCTCCTTATACAGGCATTTCCGTCGGCTTCGGCTGGTCGGCTGAGGACAGCACTATGAGAAATAACAGAATTCTCAACAACGACATACATCACACAAGTCAGGTGCTCTGCGATGCGGGCGGTATCTATACTCTTTCAAAGCAGCCCGACTCGGAAATCAGCGGTAACTACATTCATGATATACATCTTCCCGAATGGGCAGACTATGCTACAAGCGGCATCTATATGGATGAGCAGACGGCAGGCTACACCGTAGAGTATAACGTAATTGAGCACGGCTGGGGTGTCGGCAGAAACCGTAACGGAGAAAACAACTACAGAGAAAAGACCATTTACATTGATAAAAATTGGAACCCGATAATAAGCGGTATCAAGAAAAATGCAGGTATCAAGGATTACTTTGATATGTACTCAAAGCTCTTCTATTAAAATCAACACTCCCAAGGCTGTTTCACCTTGGGAGTATTTTTATAGCTTCCGCCTTTTTTTCACGGAAGGTTTTCCCGTAATATTTTTTCAGAAGCCTCTGTGTCTGCCTTTCGCAAAGACCGATTGTGTTTGCAAGCTCCTGCAGAGTAACCGACGGGTTATTTATAAAGGTATACTCAATCATAAAAAAGCATCTGTCATTAAGCGTTCCCGAAGTCTCTGTAATCTGACTCATATGCGGTACATAGGCTCTTGTTATTTTAGTAAGGAGAAGCTGAAGCAACGCACCGGCGGCACTTATATAGCCAAATTTAGCCTCGTCACATTCACGGAGAATTTCGTCAAAAAGGTGTCCGAAATCCGTTTCCTCAAGAATATAGAAATGAGTATTAAGAAAGGAGGAAACAAGTGCATCTGCAGATTTCTTTTCTGACGATTGAAGATAAAGATAAATCTCTGTCAGGGGCTTTTCGGGGTTAGTTGACTGCTGATGATAAACATTAGGACCCGTAACAAAGAAATTACCCTTTGAAAGAGAATAGCTTTTACTGTCTGTTGTCAGAACACCCTCACCGTCAACAATATAATGAAGCTCGTAGCTGTTTTTTGAGTGACTGTGACCGGGCATATCCGTAGTGAATACACCTCTGCCGTACTGTATCAGATTAAAATCCGTTTCATTCCATTTAAAAGAAATCATAAAATCACCGCTACTATGGTAGCATACAAAGTTTATTTTGTCAAAGAAGATGGTATGAAACACAAAGCAACAGGAGGGAAATCGTGAACAAAATCTACATCACTTTGAAAATCTTTTAAAACTAATCGTATCAGAGTTAGTGTAACTGTATCAGTGTGTTCACTTTTTTCAAAAAATGTTGTATTATTGGTTCTAAAATTTTGAAAAGGACGATAAAAATAATGAGCAAACGATTACCTACAACAACCAAAAAGAAAATAGTTAAGGAATACATTAACGGCGCAACAGTTCAAAACCTTTCCGAAAAATATAACGTAAGCAGAGGCTCTATATATAATTGGATTGTATTATACGACACTCGTAAAACTGACGGAACTAAAGATAATAATTCTATTAAAAATCAAAGAGATTACCTCAGACTTCAAGATAAATATAACAGAGCTAAAAAAATTAATGAAATTCTTTACAAAGCTAACTGTTCTTTAGATAGTCCGACTGTAATGAAAGTGGCTGAAATCAAAAGGCTTTCAAGTGAATATTCACTTTCTATTCTTTGCGAAGCACTTAAAGTATCTAAATCATCATACTATATAGCTGCAGATGAAAATCACAAAACCACATACTCAGAAAAAAGAAAAGAAATGACTCCCCTAATTATTAAGAAATTCAATGATAGCAATCAAACGATAGGAGCTGCAAAAATAGCCGCACTTTTAAGAACGGACGGCTACAAAAGCTCAAATAAGTTGGTTGCAGACATAATGCATATTGAAGGCTTGTTCAGTATGCGTGGCGGTGCTAAAAAAATATATCAACAAAGTATAAGCAAAAAAGAAAATATGATCAAACAACAATTTACTGTTTCCAGGCCTAACGAAATTTGGGTCAGTGATGTTACAGAATTTGTTTGTAAAAAACACAAATATTATTTATGCGCTATATTAGACCTTTACGCAAGAAAAGTTGTGGCTTATCGTATATCAAATAAAAATAGTACCAATCTTACGAAAGGTACATTCAGAAAAGCATATGAAAGCAGAAACCCTGACAGAGGACTTATAATACATACCGACAGAGGGTGTAACTTTACTTCTAAAAGTTACTACAATTATCTAACCTCTCTCGGTATTATACATTCATTCTCACGAAGAGGTGTTCCTTATGATAACTCAGTTTGCGAAGCTTTTTTCAAAACACTTAAGCAAGAAGAAATATACAGATATCAATACACCTCTCAATCGCAAATGAAGAAGTCTATTGATGAATATGTGAATTGGTACAACAATGAAAGGCCGCACTCATATTTGAACAATAAAACCCCGGATTTTATAGAAAAACAATACTTTGAAAAATTAAACATTTGAACAAAAACCAGTCCAAAAGTCCTTATATTTAAATTTTCTTTTTTTATTTTTATAAGTTTTTGGATTTTTGTTTAAATTTAAAAAAGTCAATAAACCTTTAATGATAAAAGAAAAAACCCGTAAATTAGACATCCTCAGTCCAATTTATGGGTTTCGTTCACATGGAGGTACCACCCGGATTTGAACCGGGGCATAACGGTTTTGCAGACCGTGGCCTTACCGCTTGGCTATGGTACCATATATGGAGCGGATGACGAGGCTCGAACTCGCTACCTCCACCTTGGCAAGGTGGCGCTCTACCAGATGAGCTACATCCGCATATTTTAAAGTGGCGACCCGGAACGGGCTCGAACCGTCGACCTCCAGCGTGACAGGCTGGCGTTCTAACCAACTGAACTACCGGGCCAAATGGTGGGAACAACAGGGCTCGAACCTGTGACCCTCTGCTTGTAAGGCAGATGCTCTCCCAG
>JAZUNJ010000030.1:0-21963 GCA_045604105.1 Acutalibacteraceae bacterium
TTCGTAAGGAAGTTAGGGTTTTTACAGGCTCTTTTCCGCTTAAACATCACGAAAACTCCCCGTAATACACGAGTATGACGGGGAGTTTATCATTTCCTTTAAACGAAAAATATCTCTGTAAAAACTGCCTTGCACCTTAAAATTTTGATATTTTTGATGCAGAACAAGGCAAAAAGCACAGAAATCCTTTCGGATTTCGAGCATTTTCAACGCAGTTATGCGCAGAAATAGCAAATTTTAAGGCCTAATATCCTTATGAAGTGGCGCCCTCAGGGTTACCGGATTTTTTGTTATATACCTGCAATATAGTTTTTATAATCCTCGTAAAGCTTCAGTGAATCGGGGTGTCCTGCAAAGCAGGGTGAATTTCCAGGGTTCATAAGGCCTAAATACTGATAGCTGAGAATCTTGTCCGCATAAGGTGCAACATTTTCAAGCTGACGGCTTATGCGTTCAATTTTCCCGGGAATAAGGGCACTTCTGTATACGGCAGCTTCAAAATCAAAAAGCTCAATGTCTGCCCAAAGCTGAGAACGACCTGCTTTGTCGTGTGCCTTCCTCAGCCTTTCGAAAATTCTTTCAGTTCTGTCAACCCTTGTCTTTTTAACACCTACCTCATCCTGATAGGCAATGAAATCAACATCAAGCTCAGAAAGAGTTCTTATATACCTTTCATTTGTCAAAGCAAGGTTAGTGCCGTAGGGTGCGATGAGAGTTTTTTTGTCGGGAGTGATTATTCTGCACTGCTCAGTGCAAAGGTTAACATAATTCACAAACTTTTTTGAAAAGTTAAGAATGATGCAGGTTTCGTCGGGAAAATACCAGCCGTAAAAGCTTTCGTGGTGTGAATAAAGGGCAGTGAGCTCCTCCATTGCCTTAAATGAACGCTTTATTATTTCAGGGTCTGTTATGTTTTTCTGAGGCTTTGTCCAGTCGGAATAAAAACCGTTGCCAAGAAAAACCTTCAGTGAGCATTTGTCTGCTTCACTCAGTAAGGCTTCAATCGGGTCTTCTGAAGGTATGTCTGCCATGGGAAATACCTCGGAGCTGAAATAGCACCTGTCATAAAGTGCCGTTGCCATAACAACGATATATTCCATTCCAAGCTCTGAAATTTCCCTCACCTTCTGTCTCCAATCCTCTGAGCTGAATTTTTCCAGTGCAGGGTTCCAGTATTTACCCTCTGCTGTGTTGTGATGACGGAATTCGAAAAAGGTTCCGTCAATTTTTCTTTTCATCTGTGTTGCCTCCTCAGAATCAGATATCAGTTGAAGTGATGATAAAATCGCAGCTGTTCTTCACATCGAAAAAGCTGAAATAGGTGTTTTCAAGGGGAATCCACTTGTTGAAAAACATTTCTGCCGTTTCCGGTGTGTTACGCTTATTGATCCGTTTTTTCTGCAGGTCAGTTCCGATGTCCAGAAAAACGGAAATGTCATAGTGTTCCCTCATTTCGGGATGAAGACTGTATGCACCTTCGATAATATTCAGCCTTTTGGGTGTTACAGATATAGGGGATAAAAGCTCTGCACATGAGCAGTCAAAGGGGTGGTATACTACCTCTTCACATTTAGTCAGAGGAATGAGCACCTCAGTTAAAAATCTTTCTCTGTCAACATTTCCTCCGGGCTGCTTATACCTTTCTGAAGTCCGCTGATGAGACTGCAGAAAAAAGTCATCCATGTGAAAAATGTTGCAGTCATAAAGCTGCTGCAATAAATTTGCAAGGGTGGTTTTGCCGCTTCCGCTTCCGCCGTCAATTGCAACCGTAACGGTTGGTTTTTCATTCATGGAATCAATTTTTGAAAGAAGAGGCAAAAGGGGAACATATTCATCTGAAATAACACGGTATGAGGGCATGTAAGCTTTTTTAAAGGTATGTGAATGGTGAAGGGCAGGATAGCCCTTTGCTTTCCATTTTTCACATGCATTCAAAAATTCCTTTTCCTCAAAGGGCAGCAGACCCTCTTTTATAAGCGTAGCGACTGTCTTCAGCTTTTCTTCAAGAATTTCCCTTGTGCCCTTTGGAGCTTTTGCTGAAAGATAAAAAAGCCTTCCCAGAGTTTCTGCACTGAGTCCCCGGTTCAGATATTGAAGATAAACACGGGTAAATTTTCCGTCAAGCTTTTCTATGTGAGCGTGAGGTGAGGCTTTCAGTGCCAAGGCTTCACTGCGGATTAATTCCGTTGCCTTTTCTGGTGAAGATACCATATGCTCACAGCCGAAGGTGCTCTGATGCAAAAACTTGAAAATATCCTCTGTTCTGACTTCAGAATACATCTGATACTGATTTAAAAGATGCTCACGGGTTGTCTGTGTCTGCTTCACGGTTAATTGCTCCAAGGCTTCATTTTTATATTTTTGCTTCATATAAGCCGATGCTTTCTCTGCCTGTGAGATTGTTTGAAACATTTCTTGCGTTGAAATAAAGTCTCAGTCTGCCGTCGTAATATGTAAGGCAGCAGGCATAAACATACTGAGCCATCCAGTTGCTGTTTTTACATTTCTGAGGAACAAGGAAGGGCTTTACAAACTCAAAATTTATTCCGTCATCAGATTTTAAAAGCATAATTGCCGAATGGCTTTTTCCGTTTTCTTCAAAAAGACCGTTCTGAAGACCAATATAGCAATCCTTAAGCCTATAAACTTTAAGGCAGCCTGAACAGAGGTTGAGATACTTTTTGTTCTTGTCGGGGCTGATAATGGGCGTTTCTCTTGAAATATAACCCTTCGTTATGCTTTCACTTTCGGCAAAGCTTATATGAGTGGGCTCACAGAAGCCGCAGTCCTTTATAAAGGTCTGACCGCAGGAATAGTACATACGGTAGGTATTTTCTTTTTTAATAAGGAAGGGGTTTGAAATGGCAATACCCTTGTCATCTTTTTCATAATTTCTGGTGTTCTGAATAACAGGATAGGGTTCACACCAGTTGATAAGGTCATCGGATTCGGTGCAGTAAATTTCACTTTTCCATTTAAAGCCAATAAGGCTCAGCGCGTTCATGACGGGAGGTCTTGTTCTTTCATAAAAAAGATAATAGCGTCCGTCAATGTAATTTATGTTGGGGCGCATGGCACGCTTTGCAATTTTTCCCTTGTTGCAAAAGCTTATGCCGTCCTCACTTTCATATCTGTAAACGCCGAAAAAGGTGTGGCAGAAAAGATGCCACTTGCCGTCGTGAGCAACGTCGGGTGTGAGAACACTAGGGTCTGCAACAACAAAGCTTGATAATGGATTGTGTATTATGGGATTGCCCTCATAAAGTGAGAATTCTGCCTTTGAAAACTCATCGAATGTAAGATTAATCATGCTTTCACCTTCCTGATTCAATAGCTGTTTTTGTGTGTCGGTCATCCAGCACATATTTATAAATACATTCAGCAATACCGTCTTCATCATTGGTCGGCAATATTACTGTTGCTCTTTTTTTAACTTCATCAACTGCATTGCCCATTGCAAAGCGGTGAGAAGCCACCTCGAACATTGAAACATCGTTTTCACCGTCACCTGCGCAGGCAATTTCATCTGCCTTTATTCCGAGATGCTCGGCAAGCTTCAGAATACCCTTGCCCTTTGTTCCGCTTTCGTTATAAATTTCAGCATATCTGCTTGAGTGAGCAGAGCAGACCTGAGGGTAGGGCGATATGATTTCTTTAATTATATTGCGGTACTTTTCGTTGTAATAGAAAAACTGAAATTCTTCAAGGTGACGGATTTCGCTTTTCAGAGCTTTTATCATGCTGCTCACACGGATAAGCTTTGTTGCATCCTTTCCTAGAAAATGCTTCACACCCATATAAAGAATTCTTCCCTGCACATAATAATCACGGTCAATGTGCGCTGCGATAAGAATGGGATATTTTCTGCATTTTCTGAGAATTTCAACGGCAATTCTGTTGTCGATATATGACTTGAAAATTTCCTTGTCTTCCTTAAGGTCAACAACAAGGGCACCGTTAGATGAAATAACATATCTGTAAAAGCTTTCATTTTTAATTCTTCTGGGAAGGCAGGTAATATTCCTGCCCGTTGTGGGAACAACCACAACTCCGCTTTCTGCCGCTTTTTTCAGCGCAGTAAGGGTTGCTTCGGTCATTTCACCCTTAGAATTAAGGCAAGTGCCGTCCATGTCTATTGCAAGAAGTTTTATCACAGACAATCCCTCCGTGAACGAATCAGTTTTCAATAATGCTTATTCTATCATGAATCAATCTATTTTTCAATGCATGCTTTATTAAAAATACCGTATGAGAAAATCATTGACTGAAAAGGGGATATATGTTAGTATTTTCACGTCAGACGATAATTGATATTGTCAGGGAAAATGTGTAAGAAAGAGGAAAATGACATGGTATCTTATCCGAATCCCTTCATAAAGGAAAGGGCAGACCCATATATAACAAAAGGACAGGACGGCTATTTTTATTTCACTGCCTCTTACCCTGCAGTGGTAGATGCTCAGCACGGCTATGACCGTATCATCCTGCGCCGCAGCAAAACTGTTGCAGGTCTTGCCGAAGCTGAAGAAAAAACAGTGTGGCACGCTCATGAAGAGGGAATAATGGCAAGGCATATATGGGCACCTGAAATTCATTTTATCGGCGGTAAGTGGTATATATTTTTTGCAGCAGGCGACAGTGACAATGTTTGGAATATACGCCCCTATGTGCTGATGTGTGAGGGGGAAGACCCATATAATGACTCTTGGACAGAAAAGGGAAAAATGCAGGCTTCATCGGTTGACAGCGTTTCCTTCAACAGCTTTTCGCTGGACATGACATATTTTGAGCATAAGGGTAAGCATTATCTTATATGGGCAGAGATTATCGGTGACTCCTCCCTTTTCATGGCAGAGATAAAGCCTGAAAAGCCCTGGTGTCTTATCAGTAAGCCCATTCTTCTCACAAAGCCCGAATATGATTGGGAAAAGGTTAATTTCAGGGTGAATGAGGGCGCAAGTGTGCTTAAAACAGAAAACAGAATATATGTTTTCTTTTCTGCCTCGGGAACGGGTGCCGAATACTGCATGGGAAGGCTTTCTGCCCGTGTTGATGCCGATCTGATGAATCCTCTTTCATGGGAAAAGACGGATGAACCGGTGCTTGAAACAAAGGACCTTGAGGGTGAGGCAGGCCCGGGACACAACAGCTTTGTTGTTGATGAAAAGGGTGAGCTTCTTCTTGTTTATCATGCAAGGCCTGAAAGCCACCTCAACTGTGAATGCGGAACATACTGTAGTGAATCTCTTTACGACCCCTGCAGACATGCAAGAATAAGAAGGGTGCGCTTTGACGAAAAGGGTGTGCCCGTGCTTAAATAACAATCTGATAAATTATTAAAGACGGTGCTTTCAGAGCTCCGTCTTTTTTTATACCGTAATCAGTGCTTATCGGTGCATACACAAGAGCCTTTGTGAATATAAATAATGTAACAAAGCCTTAAAGGAGATGTACATAATGAGCATTGAAATGAAAAAGGAAATTCTGACATCACGGGAATGCAGCTTCAAGACTAAGGCTGAGCAGAATATTGAAACAGAGCTCAGCCTGCCTGATTATTGTGCTGAAATCAAGCGTATACTCAAATGCACCGTAATTCCCGGAATACATTCCGTAAGCAGAACCGGAGAAAGAGTAAGTGCAAGAGGAACGGTTGTTATCCGTGTTTTATATCTTGGCGAAAAGGATAAAATTGATTGCTACGAAAAAACAACGGAGCTTTCTGTCAGCACTCACATGAAGGACCTGCCCGAAAACGCAGTAATTTGCGCAAGGGGTATAACAAATTATGTTAACTGCAGGGCTGCAAGCCAAAGGAAAATTACTGTAAACGGATCTGTTTGTGTTGAATTCAGCGGAATGTGTATGGTCAGAAAGGAGCTTTCCGAAAAAATATCCGATGAAGATATAAGGTTCAGAACGGAAAAGGTAAAAGCGGAAAGCTGTGTGTGTATGGCTGAAAAAACCTTTGACATTGACGAAACTGTGGCACTGCCCAAGCAAAAGGCGCCGATCGGTAAAATTCTGAGGCAGCATTCCTATGTGAACATAGAAAGCAAAAAGGCAGTGGCGGGTAAGGTTCTCATAAAGGGTGAAGCAGTTTGTGAAATTGTATATCTTCCCCCCGAAAGTGAAAACAAAACAGAAGCCTTCACTCATGCTATGCCCATAAGTCAGATTATAGATGTTGAGGGCGCCGATGATGACATGAGCCTCAGTGTTGAGTGTGTACCCTCACAGCTTTCCGTCAGCGTGAAGGACAGCGCCGATTCTTCAGGCAGGCTTGTTGAATTTGCCTTGAGGATAAGCGCCTTTGTTGAGGGAAGCAGGGAAAAGGAATTCGAATATATCAGTGACTGCTACGGCACCGAAAACGAGCTTGAGGAGGAATATTCCGTAACGGAGGTGCTGAGTCCTCTTCTTGTGACTGAGAAAACCGAAAAGGTTAAAAAAAGCATTGAGCTCAGCGGTGCAAAGGAAATCTGCGACGTGTGGATAAGTGACATAAAATCTGTTATGCGTGGCGAAAAGGATAAAGCGAAGGGCAGCTGCAGCTTTACGGCTTGTATTTTGTTTATTGATGAAAAGGGTGCTCCGTCTTACACGGAAAAGGAGCTTGAGTTTTTAAGTGAGACAGACCTTAAAACGGAAGCCGAAAGCCCTGAATGTACCTTTGATGTAACGGTGCATAAGGCTGAAATTCCAGAATTCAGCGTGGGTAAGGCTGAGGTTTCCGTTGAAGCCTGTGTTAAAATAAGGATATGTGCAGTAAATTCCCTGAGAGTGCTCACAAAAATTGAAAAAAGCGAAAGAAAGCCTCAGAGCAGACCGGCTCTCACCCTGTACTACTGCTCAAAGGGTGAAAAGCTCTGGGACATTGCAAAAAGATACCGTACATCGCTGTCTGCAATCAGGCAGGAAAACGGTATTGAAGGTGAGTGCACCGAAAAGGAAATGATGCTGCTCATTCCCTGTGTATGATATAAAAAATAAGGCTCATTCGTTTTTAGCAAATGAGCCTTTGATTTTTATTTTATTTGTGATAGAATAAAAAACAGTAAAGCGAGCTGAAGAACAATAATCAGCGGAAGTCCGACCATAAACCTTTTGTGCAGTGTTTTGTGGCGTATCAGCCGCATTACTGCATATTCGCTTACGCTTCCGCCAACAAGAGCGAGAATAAAAAGTGTGGCTTCGGGAATACGCCAACCGCCTTTTTTTGCACGGTGCTTGTCAAGCACTGTCACAATTGCAGTTATAAGGGATATTGCCGAAAAATATGTAACACATGCATATAAAAGGGGTGTCATTTGCCTTTTACCATGAGCTTCAGGTCTTCCCTTGTCATGAAAACAAAGGTGCCTGACTGCTTTTCCTTAAGATAGTTTTTGTTAACGGAAAAAACGCTTGCACAGTTGGGGCAAACGGCAACGGCAAGGTCCTTATCGTCCTTTGCAAGTCTTCCCACTGCTGATTTGTCAATAACCTCAAAAAGGCGCATAGCAACATTTTTATCACATTGGGGACAGTCTACGGGCTCTGAAAAGCCGCCGTCCTTTGCAAGAGCATTGTTTATTGTTTTAATTGCCATTTCAGTATCCTCCGTAATGGATTTGTTCTGAACTTATTTTAGTTTGTTTTTTATCTGTTGTCAAGGGTATAATCACAAAGAGCCTGAAAGTATTCTGCATAAGGCTTACTCTTGACTTCAGAAAGGAGTTAATATGCCAAGAAAAATAATTCTGCTCATTTTTGTCATCCTTTTTTCTTTCACTGCCTGTTCGTCGGGAACACAGGAGACAACCACCACACAGCAGCCACCCTCCACAACGGAAGAAGTGAAAAAAGAGGAGGATTTCTTCATCGGTGCATGGATATCCTATTTTGAGCTCAGCCGTAACGGCAGAAGTGAGACAGAATATGCTTCTTACCTCAGAGGTCTTTTTGAAAGCATGAAAAAGGTGTCTGTGACAGATGTGTTCATTCATGTGAGGGCGTTTTCCGATGCCGTATATCCCTCAGAGATTTTCCCCGGTGCAGAATATGTATGTGATGAAAATGGAGAGCTTCCCTTTGATGTGCTTGATGCGGCTTTGAAAATGGGAAAGGAATACGGAATAGGCATACATGCATGGATTAACCCGTACCGTGCACTGACCGATAAGGCAGCCTCAGCCTTGCCGCAGTGCTCAATGAAGCAGTGGTATGAAACAGACAGTGACAATATTCTGTCCGTATCGGGAAGAAATTATTATAATCCCTCATCAGATGAAGTAAGGCACATGATAATTGACGGAGTGAGAGAGATTCTGGAAAACTATCCCGATGTAAAGGGTATACATATTGATGATTACTTCTATCCCGAGGGCTGTGGGAATTTCGATTCGGACAGCTATAATGCCTATGTCAGAGACGAAGGTCAGCTTTCCTTGGAGGATTGGCGAAGAGAAAACGTCAACAGTCTGGTTTCGGGAATTTATGCAGCCGTGAAGTCCTTCGGAAATGAAAAGATTTTTTCCGTAAGTCCCTGCGGGGATATAGAAAAGAATTACAGCACGCTTTATGCTGATGTCGCTTTGTGGTGCTCACAAAAGGGCTACTGCGATATGATAATACCTCAGGTTTATTACGGCTTCAATAACAAAAGCCTTCCCTTCTGCAGCACCGTTGACCGTTGGGAGGAGCTGACAAAAAAAGGTGAAGCTCAGCTTGTTATAGGTCTTGCCCTTTATAAATGCGGCCTTGAGGATAAGTATGCAGGTGAAAAGGGAATAACAGAGTGGCAGGAGAATTCAGACATAATAAAACGGCAGGCAGAATATATAAAAAGCAAAAATCTCAGGGGCTTTTCCCTTTACAGCGCATCATTTATTAATTTTTCTGAAAGTTTTTTGTCTGAAGAGGTCAATAATCTGAAAAGTGTGCTATAATAAGCTCATTAATTTAAGGAAGGCAACACACAAGGAATGAAAAAAATAAGACGTATTATAATTATAATATCGCTTTTACTTATAGCATTGACGGCTGGTCTGCTCGGTTATTATTACTATGACCTCACAAGACCCGTTGATGAAACAGTTCTGAAGGCAGAGGATATAGTAAGATTCATTATGCCGTCAGACACAATTGAAGCACAGCCCAAGGAAAGAATTTCTCTGACAATAATTGCAAAAAGTGAAGCTGAAATCACCGTTAAGCTGGGAACAAAAAAGGTTGCTGCCCATTGTGACGAGGACGCCGAGGGCTATGCCGCCTTCAAGGCTGAAATCACAATGCCTGACAGTAAAATTGAGGTTGACTCTCTCGGAAGAGCAATTATAATTGCGGCACTCGGTGAAGAAACGGTGCAGCTTGAAGGCCCCGAAATCATATCAGGTGAGGAAATGACAACCGTTCCCACAAGTGCACACACAACAGTACCCATAACAGGTGAAACAACAAGGTTCGATATAGTAAACTATCTTCCTGAGGTTACAAATGATGCACTCAAGTACACTCAGAAGCTTACAACCACAACGGTATATACTCCTTCAACAACCTACCGGTACACGCCCTTTACGGGCAATCAGATGTGCATTGTGACAGCTGCTTATGCCGATGCAAAGCCCATTGCAGACCATGATGACCTTGTTCCCTATTACACGCCCCTTGTTGCAGGCACAATGGACTATGTGACGGGTGAAAGCAGCGGATACAATGTTGACGAAGATGAAACAGAATATTATTATGAACTTCGTTCGGGAAGAAAAATCAAGCGTGAGGCTGTTCAGCTTGTTGAAAAAAGTGATATGGGCGACAACAGCCTGAGCGTGATTTCACATTCAGTCAATAACGGAGAATTAAAAATAACACTTTCCACAAAATGGAAAGTGCCTTATGACCTGACATATTTACCTCAGGAATATTACCACGGCTACAGAAAGAATTATAATGTAACCTCCTTCACTGCTTCAACGGTTGAATTCACCTTCCATTACACAAGCTCTGCCTTGGGAACAATTGACACAAGCGGCAGTGATGTGGCTGCCTCGGCTTATTGGGCAGTTAACGAAGGGGCAAAAACCGCAAAGCTTATTCTGCCTTTGAGAACACAGGGCGGATACTACGGCAGCAGTGTTGAATATGACTCTGCAGGTAATATGATTATTACTCTTAACCGTAAGCCTGTTGGTGCGGCGGGAGCAGTTGTTGTTCTTGATGCAGGTCACGGCGGAAGCGACCCGGGTGCTGCAGGACTTTCTCAGCAGGTGAGGGAATGTGACGTTAATCTTCTTGTTGCTTATGCGACAATGGAGGAGCTGCAGAAAAGAGGTGTAACAGTTTATCTCACACGCTATAAGGATGAAAAAATGCTCCTTGAACAAAGAAAGGCCATGACAAGGTCCGTAAAGCCCGATTTGTTTGTCAGCATTCATTCAAACGGCTCTGAAAACAAAAACAGCAAGGGTACCTCAACCTATTACTTCAAGCCCTTCTCATACTCACTTGCAAAGAATATATATGATGAGCTTCTGGGTGTTCACAGAAACAGCTTTTATTACGGCAGGCAGGAGCTTTATAATGAACTTGCCGATGCAGTTCAGTATTATCCCTTCGGCGTGACCAGAATAGAGGACTGTCCCTCAGTGCTTGTTGAAGTGGGCTATGTAACAAATGATGAGGAATGCTATAAGCTTATTGACACAAACAATCAGAAGCTTCTGGGCAAGGCTGTGGCAGACGGAATTATAAAAACACTGTCCTGATTTCATTTTTTAAATAAGCCTTGCAAAAAGCATTGCAATAACCCCCGAAAGACCGCTTAAGGCAGAAAAAGTGAGGGTAAAGGGATTTGCCCCAAGGCTCACACCTGTGAGCGGTGCAATTATGTTCACAAAGCAGAGTCCGCCTATGCCCGAAACTGCCGAAAGGAACAGACTTTTAAAAAAGTGACCGCTTTTTCTGAAAATCCACAAAACAGCTATGGCGGCAATGCTGAACAAAGAAACAAGAAAAACATCTGAAGAACTCATAAATAACACCTTTTGAAATATCTCTATTACTAAATGATATTCCCGAAAAAGGCAAATAAGAATAACAGGAGAGAAGAAATAATGAAAATTCTTAAGCTTAAACCGGCAATCAAGGATTATATCTGGGGCGGTACCAGACTTTCAAAGGAATTTGATATGGTAAGCTTCACCGATAAGCAGGCAGAGGCATGGGTGCTTTCCTGCCACAAGGACGGAGAAAGCATAATCGAAAACGGTGAATTTCAGGGAAGAACCCTTTCCGATGTGCTGAAAAATGAGGGCAGGAACTACCTTGGTACAAACTGTGAAAAATTTGAGAATTTCCCCATTCTTATAAAGCTTATTGATGCAAAGGACAACCTTTCCGTTCAGGTTCATCCGAATGATGAATATGCAATGCGCGTTGAGGGTGAATACGGCAAAACAGAGGCATGGTACATTGTTGACTGTGATGATGACGCTGAAATAATTTACGGCTTTAAAAAGGATATCACAAAGGAAGAATTCAGACAAAGCATTGAAAACGACACGCTTCTTGATTATGTTAACAGAGTGAAGGTTAAAAAGGGAGATATATACTTCATTGAAGCAGGAACTCTCCATGCAATCTGCAAGGGTATTCTCCTTGCAGAGGTTCAGCAGAACTCCAACACAACCTATCGTGTATACGATTACGGAAGGCTTCAGAACGGAAAGCCAAGAGAGCTTCACATTGACAAGGCCGTTGATGTAACCTCCACAAAGGCACTCGACTGCTCCGGTGCTCCCATGGGTGAAAAAATTGAAAATGAGGGCTTCATGCAGACTCTTCTTACAAAATGCGACCTTTTCACCGTTAACCGTCTTGAAATTACCGAAAGGGCAGTTGTCACAGCAGATGAAGCCTCCTTTGTTTCTCTTGTCTGCCTTGACGGAAACGGCGTTGTTATGCACGGTGACTCCTGCGTAACTCTTTACAAGGGCGAAAGCCTTTTTGTACCTGCAGGATTTGGTGAATTTGAAATTCTGGGTAACCTTACGGTGCTTGAGTCAAGAGTATAATATCGGTCACCTGAGCGCAAAAAAGAGTAACTGACAATTTATAATGCTAAAAGGTAAAAAAATAAACTGTTAACAAAATTTATTCTTGTTAACAGTTTATTAATATTTTAGCAAAAAAACAGTGTATAATCATATGTAAATGAAAAACTAAGGAGATACAGCAATGAAAAAAAATATTTCAGTTTTACTCTCATTAATTCTTATGTTTACACTCTTTGTTCCGGCTTCAGCCGCCATAGATGTAAATGCTTCAAAAAGTCAGATACCCATAATCAGAATTTCAGGTGACGGTGAGCCTCTTTATGACGAAAACGGCAAGCAGCTTCTCACCTATACTAACATCTTCAGTGCATTCGAGTCAGACGAGGAAGACGGAAGCAATGAAATTTATTCATCCCTTGCAAATGTGCTTTTACCCTTCCTTATTGACGGTCTGCTCACAGATAACTGGGAGCCCTACTATGAAAACCTCTATACTGAAATAGCAGAGCTTTTCGGTAACACCCTTCTTGATAAAAACGGAGATCCCATCGACAATTCGGGTCTTTCCGAATCACGCAAGAAGCAGCAGAATGAAACAATGAACACTGATAAATACGGCAGCAAAAAGTATTATGCTGAAGGTGACTACAGATTCTATTATGACTGGCGCCTTGACCCCACACAGACGGCTGACGAATTCAAGGCATATATTGATGCTGTTTTAAAAGCAACAAAGCGTGACAAGGTAGGCATCACAGCTTCATGCCTCGGCACCTCTGTTGTTATGGCTTATCTTGCAAAGTACGGCTCAGACAAAGTTCAGGGTGTTGCTTTTGACGGCACAGTCTGCAACGGCTCTGAAATAATCAGTGAAGCAATCAGCGGTAAGTTCAGAGTTGACGGTGATTCAATCACAAGAGTTCTGGAGGACTGCAACTACTTAGGCGCCTTTGATCTTGATGAGTTTACCCTTTCAACCATTGACCTTCTTTCAAAAAGCGGTGCTATAGACGGTATCACAACAGCGGTCAGAAAGACTATTTATGATAAGCTTGTAAAGGGTGTAACCTCAGCGCTTGCACTTTCAACCTTCTGCACATGGCCCGGCTATTGGTCCACAGTTTCCGAAGAGGATTACGATGACGCCATGTTCTATGTTTTCGGTGAAGAGGGCAGTGAAAAGCGTAAGGAATACGTAGGTCTTATCGAAAAAATTGAGAATTACGATAAGCTCGTAAGAGGTAAAACATACGATATCCTTAAAGGCGTTAAGGAAAGCGGCACAAATGTGGGTATTATTTCCAAATACGGCTATCAGATTATTCCCATTTGCCAGTCAGGTGATGAAATTGCAGACGAGCTTGTTACTGTCAGAAGGTCATCCTTCGGTGCAACAACATCCAAGATTTACGAAACACTTCCCGATGAATATATCAGTAGTCTTCCCGAAGAAAAGCTCAAGTATATTTCTCCCGATAAGCAGATTGATGCATCAACATGTCTTTTCCCCGAATTCACATGGTTCGTAAAGGGTGCATCTCATGCAGACTGGACAGAGGTTGAGCTTAAGCTTCTTTATGATATTGCGAGCTCAAAGGAGCAGATTACAATAAATGACACAGAGCTTTCTCAGTTTATGGTTTATGACAACGATGAAAATGTCATGTATAAAATGACTGAGGAAAACTGTGACACTTATGTATGGTCTGAAAGCTCTTCAGCTGCTCCCACAAACAATCCTTATATGAAGCTTGTTAACTTCCTTAAGTCTTTGTTTAACTGGTTCAGACTTCTTTTTGAAAAGCTTACAGGAAGCTTTGCTGCTCCCGAAGAGACAGTCTGATTCTGTATTCAATATTTTTGGCTGCCGTTCTATACGGCAGCCTTTTTATGTCAGCGGCGATTTTCAATTCTGCAAGGATAAAAAAGTTCGAAAATATGTTGACAAACAAGCCTGGCAGTGTTACTATGATAGCAGAAAATATCTTCAGGGCGAGGTGCAATTCCTCACCGGTGGTCAAAGCCCACGAGCCGAAGCGTAAGCTTCGAGCAGATTCGGTGTAATTCCGAAGCCGACGGTAAGACGGGTTTTTCCGTTCAAGTCCGGATGAAAGAAGAAAACATATCTTTTGATATTTTTTCAGCCTGTGGAGTTATTTCCGCAGGCTTTTTCGTGCTCAGAAAAGATGTTTGAAAAATTAAAGCACCGTGCTTTTAAGGAGAATGATGATTATGCAAAAGAAAACAAAAAACAGTTTACAAAAGCTTGTAATCACAGCAATGCTTTCGGCAGTGGCCTTCGTTCTGTTTCTGCTTGAGCTTCCGCCTCTTGTGCCTGCAATTGCACACCTGAAGCTTGACCTGAGCGACATTCCCGCATTGTTTGCAGCCGTTGTATACGGTCCATGGACAGGCGTTGTCATTGAGTTTATCAAAAACCTGCTTGAAATGATATTCAAGGGTCTGGGCACTCAGCTCGGCTTCGGAAATCTTATGAACTTCATTGTGGGCTGCGCTTATATCGTTCCCTTTGCCCTTGTTTACAACAAAATCAAAAGCATGATGGGAATCCTTTTTGCTTCCGGAGTGGGACTTTTGTCCATTCTTGTTATAGGCGTCGGTGCAAACTATTTTGTAACCCCCTTGTTCTTTAAGTTTTTTCTCAAAATTGACCTTGATTCAACAACCCTCTGGGCTGCAATCGGTGCGGCAACGCTCACAAATCTTATAAAGGGTGTTATGCTGTCTCTCGTGTCAGTACCCTTGATTACGGTTCTGGTCAGCAGACTGAAAAAATATATTCGTTAACAGATAGTTTCAAAAAAACTATTGACTTGCAGAAACCACACTGCTATAATATATCAGCAAAAAAGAATATTTCCTTATTAAGAGCAGTGGAGGGAACAGGCCCGTTGAAGCTCGGCAACCTGCAAATGCAAGGTGCTAAATCCTGCGGTATGACCGAAAGATGAGGTTGACTTCAAGCGGTCGTACTACGGCCGCTTTTTTAATGTAAAATACAGAAATAAAAATAAAGGAGCAATTAAAATGGCAAGACATCTTTTTACATCAGAATCAGTAACAGAAGGACATCCCGATAAAATTTGCGACCAGATTTCAGACGCAGTTCTCGATGATATTTATGCTCATGACCCTATGGCAAGAGTAGCCTGCGAAACAACCGTAACAACAGGACAGGTGCTTGTAATGGGTGAAATCAGCTCAACCCACAAGCCCGATGTTGCAAAAATTGCAAGAAGTGTAATTAACGAAATCGGCTATGATGACGGCTCAAAGGGCTTTGACGGAAACACATGTGCAGTTCTTGTTGCACTTGATGAGCAGTCACCCGATATTGCAATGGGCGTTGACAAGTCTCTTGAACTCAAGGGCGGTGAAGAGGATAAATATAACCTTCACGGCGCAGGTGACCAGGGCATGATGTTCGGCTTTGCATGTGACGAAACTGAAGAGCTTATGCCTCTTCCCATCTCTCTTGCACACAAGCTCGCAAAGCAGCTCACAAAGGTGAGAAAGGACGGAACACTTCCGTATCTCCGTGCTGACGGTAAAAGCCAGGTAACAGTTGAATATGACGAAAACGGTAAGCCTGAAGCTGTGACTGCAGTTGTTGTGTCCTCACAGCACAGTGCAGATGTTGAGCTTTCAAAAATCCGAGAGGATATCACAGAGCTTGTTATAAAGCCTATTATCCCTGCGGAGCTTATGACTGAAAGCACAAAAATTTATGTTAACCCCACAGGTCGTTTTGTAACAGGTGGACCTCAGGGTGACAGCGGACTTACAGGCAGAAAGATTATTGTTGACACCTACGGCGGATACTCACGCCACGGCGGCGGAGCCTTCTCAGGTAAGGACCCCACAAAGGTTGACAGAAGTGCTGCTTATGCTGCAAGATATGTTGCAAAGAATGTTGTTGCAGCAGGCCTTGCTTCAAAGTGTGAGGTTCAGCTCGCTTATGCAATCGGTGTGGCAAAGCCCGTTTCCGTTATGGTTGACACCTTCGGCACAGGAAAGATATCCGATGACAGAATTTCAGAAATCGTAAACAAGGTGTTTGATCTTCGCCCTGCTGCAATTATTGACACACTGAAGCTTCGTGCTCCCATCTACCGTCAGCTTGCCGCTTACGGTCACGTGGGCAGAGAGGACCTTGATGTTCAGTGGGAAAAGACAGATAAGGTACAGGAAATCAAAGCTCTTGCAAATGTATAACCACACACAAAAAGCCGACAGCTCAGCTGTCGGCTTTTCTTTTGTCTGTCACAACAAAGCAAAAGCTGAATAAGATGATATTGAATAGCTGTGCAGGCACGGCTATCAAAACGACAAAAGGGGAGATACCATTGAATAACAACAATTATCGTGGTTATCCGCAGCAAAACAGAGTAAGGCAAGGGGGCAGTGAGGATAACTGCCTTTCATGCTGCAATTACAGTGACAAGGCAAAAACGCCCTTTCCAGAGTGCTACAGCCTTGCAATGGCTTATGTACCTTTTCAGCAGTGGGGAGAGGTTTATCACTGTGAAAAGGCACTTATGAGAGGTACACTGTTCCCTTGCCTTGACAAGCCATTTATGATGGGGTGCTGCAAATGATAAACACAAACAGCCTTAAGCACAGATTAATGGCGGTGAAATTTGCAATATGGGATCTGCATCTTTATTGCGACACTCACCCCGAGGACTACGAAGCAAAAAGACTGATGCGTGAGTATAAGGAAAAATATATGGCTCTTTTACCTGAATACGAATGCAAGTACGGAGCAATTACATTTAAAAACGACGAGAACTGCACATGGACAACAGTACCCTTTCCATGGGTAAACGGGAGTGATTGCTGATGTTTCAATATGAAAAAATCTTACAGTACCCGATAAACATTAAAAATCCCAATCCGAAATATGCACAAATCATAATCAGTCAGTACGGCGGTGCGTATTGAAAATAGATATAGTTATAGCACAAAAAAATTAACAGTAAAAATGGATATGGATTTCGTTGCCCGGTTTGACAAGAACAATATTTGAAATGATTGTTCTGAGAGCTTCGTTCTTTGCCTGCTCTGAAACTGTTGGATTTTCAATGATTTTAACAACGTCCTCTATCTTTTTTGCATAGTCTTTTTTTGTTATGGGGATAACTATAGGTTTTATATCTGCTTCCAGTTCTTTTATTCGTTGAGTAATGCGTTGCTTATTTTCTTTATATTCCTCAAGTGTATCTACGCCCTGCTCGTAGGCTTCTTTTATTTTCAGAAGCTTCTTTTTCTCAAATTCAAGCATCTTGAAGGCTGCATCAGAAGTATTGATGTCTTTCGGCTCTATGGGTGTAATTTCAAAATTCAAGGTCTCGGTGCAGTTTTTTAACTCTGATATAATGATATCATTTAACTTTTTCAGAGATATTGAATGTGAGGTGTTGCAGGAGCCTCGATTGTAGCTGTGACACTGCAGAGATGGTGTGGCAGTACTTGCCATTGTCAGCGTGGAGCCACACTTGTCACACCGAACAAGACCCTTGAGCATAAAAACTCTTGTAGATTCTTTTCTTTGATACTTCTGATACATACGTTCTTTCTCCTTTAGTATCTGCTGCACATGCTCAAATTGTTCTCTGCTTATAATTGCTTCATGCTTGCCATCGTATACATTAGTTCCTTCAGAATTGTTACGGTAACGGTCCTGGTTATTCTTTTTGCTTTCAGACCATCGGATTTTACCAATATAAAAAGGATTTCTTAAAATGTAGTCAACAAATCTGTTGTCAGGTGGATTCCCTCTTTTAGTTTTTATTCCCATATCAGATAGTATGCGTGCAATTGTTATGACTCCGGTACCGTTTTCGTAATGGTTGAAAATCATTTTTACAATGGGAGCTGTCACTTCATCAATTACATACTGCTTATTTTCGTTTTTGTAACCGAAGGGAGCAGGACCCAGAGCGGCGCCGTCCTCTGCAAGCATTTTCATTGAACGCTTTACCTCTGCTGAAAGATTAATTGAATAGTATTCGTCCATAGCTTCGAACATGGATTCCAGAATGACAGCTGTACCCCTATCCTCGCCGAGCCCTTCACTTATGGATATAACATCAATGCCGCATTCGTTTCGAAGAAGATTTTTATAAACAATTGCATCAGTACGGTTTCTTGCAAAACGGCTGAATTTCCACAACAATACAGCATCGAAGGGCTTAGGCTTCTTCTTAGCGGTAACGATAAGCTTTTGAAACTGAGGGCGCTTTGCTGCAGTTCTTCCGGAAATTCCTTCATCTGTGAAAATATACTCTTCAGGGATATAATAACCATGCTGTTCGGCATACTTCTTTATTTCCCTGAGCTGACTCTGCGGGGAGTATTCCGTTTGGTCGTCGGTTGAAACTCGGATGTAACAGGCTGCTATTTTCATTTTTCATCACCTTTACTTGATTTTTATGCTGCTCGGTGATATAATAGCATAGCAAGGCTACTACATCACCTCGGTTAAAGTGTGTAAGTGTTTTGCGTTTGTCCTCACAGCTTTGGTCGGGTGTGAGGACTTTTTTATTTATCCTTTTTCATTTTTAATTCAATGTTTTCTCTGTAATTGAAGTTGTATGTATTTAACAGATCCTTAACTTCATTTTTGATTGATGAGCTACAAATGAGTATTGCGTTTATGTTGTCTAGTTGGTTGATTGATTTAAAGTCAACAAGAGAATTATTCAATGCGTGTATATGTTCAACATTAGATAATTCTTCTTGCGTATAAACACACTGAATCAAAAGCAAAGTTGTAAGATTATATGCAAACAGATATTTTTCTTTAGTATACTTACTTTCAAAAATTATTACTTTGTATCCTTTGTTAATATATCTGAACCTGATATATTTTGCATAAATTAATATTTGTTTTTCTTGCTCTTTGCTTATAAATTTTGTTTTTGTAAAGTGCATAGGATTTTTCACATTCAAATCCAAAATACGAATGAAGTATTTGGAAAGGGATTCTGATGGTAACATTGGAAAAGAAACAAGCCCAAAGTGTTCAGCTATATATGTTTGAATGTTATGTATATTGTTACATAAGTCTCTGTTTTGCTTAATTTCAATATTTTTAAGATTATCTTTCAATTCTGAAATTTCATAAATCAATTCACAATTTGAATTTGATTCTTTATTGTATTCATTTCTTAAATAGTTGAGTTCATCTTTGTAATTATCTATTTCTTGATTTAATTTTCTAATGTTTTCTTCTGTTATTATTTTTTCTTCTTTTATTCTTTTTTCTGCCTTACTCTTTTGGCTGTTTGTGTGGATAAGGGCAACAAACATAAGAATAAGTACAACAAATAGTATGATTATATAAATCAAACGGCTATTTGCTAATTTTTTTAAGTCCTCTACGGAGGATTGTTGATTAAGGTTAGAGGAAGAATTTGAATCAGAAGTTCCGGATTCGGTATTTGTTTTGTCATCAAAGTCATACGGGCACTCTCCGTTCGGATGCTGATGAGCTGAGTATCCGTGATGATAATGATATATTCCGGTATCAGAATCACGGTGGCCACCTTTGTAATCTGTACCTCCAGGATGAGCAGCAACTATGAAAATTGATAGTAAAATAAGTAGAAAACAAATAAAGAATGAAATAAGTTTTTTCATACTGTATTCTCCCCACCGCCAGAAGGCGTTTTTTATTTTCCGTGTCTCACCAAACTTGTGAACATAATTGCTTTACCGAGAATCTTAACATCATTCAAAGTATCGTTTGAATAAACAAGGTCGTCATACATCGGGTTGCATGGATGAAGAACAAGTTTGTTTTCGTATTTATATACTTTTTTCAATGTTGCTTCATCACCTATCAGAACAGCAGCAATCTCACCGTCATCAACATCGGGTTGCTGTCTGATATATACAATGTCACCGTCAAAGATACGGGCGTTAATCATGCTGTCCCCCTTGCATCTGAGGGCAAAGTCTACATTAATTGATAAATCTGCTTTAATATAATCAGAAATATTTTCCGTTGCAAGAATGGGCTCACCGCATGCAATATCTCCGAGTAAGGGGATATTTTTTGTTGGTGGAAGGGGAATGATGTTGCTAGGGAGTGTATCATAATTAACAATGCTTTTCTTCATAGGGACATCAAAACCCATCAACCAAGCCTCAGACACATTGAGAGCTTGAGCAATTTTGTAAATGTTTCTTTGTTTAGGCTCATATTCACCAGTGAGGTAAGTGCTTATTGAAGATTTGCCAATACCAGTGAGTGCTACGAGATCAGACTGTTTCATTCCTCTCATAGCTAATGCTTCTTTCATTCTTTCAGCGATAGTCGCCATACAGAACACCTCTTTTCAAACGTATAATATCACAGATGTTCAGAAAATGCAACAAAAAGCACAGAAAAAAATAAAAAAAGTTCAGAAAAACGAAAAAATGTATTGACATCTTAAAAAAGCTGTGATATAGTGAGTTCAGAAACACGAACAAAAATGCGGAAAGGTGGTGAAAAATATGGGATTTAATTACGACAGCCTTTTAGGGAAAATTAAAGAAATCTGTAAAACACAAGACGTTTTTGCAGACAAAATAGGAATATCAAGGACCGCTTTGAATCTCAGACTTAACAATAAAGCTGACTTTAAGGCAAAAGAGATGCGCAAGGCGTGCGAAGTTTTGAAAGTACCTGTGTCTGATATTCCTATTTATTTTTTTTGCACAGAAAGTTCAGAAACACGAACAGAAAGTTAACCCGACCAAAAAGAAAGCCCGACACGGTCAGTGTCGGGGGAACACAGATTTTCGCCGAATTTACGCAGTGCAAACTATGCGTTACCGCATAGCAGGGCAATTACTTACCTCTGATTCTTTCTCAGACACCACGGAAAGACCGAGAGATGAATAGGAAGAACCTATGAATGACGGACGAGAACAAGCAATAAACGAATCACAATTTACTTCATTCTTTCTATCTGTCATACAAATCCAAATTTGTTGCTCCGCTGTGAAAAGCGTGGCCGAGACATTTCTGCTCGGCTCTCACAGTCACCTGTGAGTTCAGACTATGTCTTCAGGCTGATGGGGGTCAGTCTGCTGCGTGTATAGTCGTTACACCTTCCGAATACTTCGGCTTGGCTCGGTGTTGTCTGTGAGTTGATATTAACACAAACAAAAGAAAAAATCAAACCCGACCAAAAAGTAAACCGACCAAAGCGACACACATATACATAAACCGAGGTGATTTTAAATGCCAAAAACAGAATATACCGTAAAATGTTTTCTTCACAGAGAAAATGGAGAAATCGTGGATTTTGATTCGATATCTGAAGAAGAAAAAAAGGATGTTTTTGCATCGTGGAGTGAAAGGCTCAGCGAGAACATGAGCCGTTATTACAGTCAACACCTTGATGAGTATGAAAAGCTCTGAAGGGTGGTGAGGAAATGGACGATAACCCAATGTGCAGCGTATTCAACTGCGACCATAAGCACGGCAATCACTGTTGTGCACACTGTGATGTTTATCACAAATGCAAAAGCCACTGTCTGAATGACCCGGATAAATGTGGTCTGTCAGTGGAAAAAACAAGAAAAACAACATACATCGTTAGAGCGGAGGTAATGAAGTGATGTTTAACAGTCTTGAAGAATTCAGCATATCCTACTTTTCAGGCCTTGCCCTGCTTTTGCTTGGCATAATTTTTGAGGATAAGCTTGTAAAAGCAGAAATCAGATTACGTAAAAAATATCTTAAGAACAGAAAGGTGAGAGCAAGAAAATGAAGTTAATTAAATATTTCAAGCAAATTGCAGCTCTGAAAAAGGAAAATGAAGAGCTCAGAAAAGAAAATGAAGCTCTTCAGGAAATCTATGATAATAAAAAAGCCCAGGTGCACAGATACATAAAAACAGTGGCACAG
>JAZUNJ010000031.1:0-36793 GCA_045604105.1 Acutalibacteraceae bacterium
AAGCAGTTTTTACAGAGATATTTTTCGTTTAAAGGAAATGATAAACTCCCCGTCATACTCGTGTATTACGGGGAGTTTTCGTGATGTTTAAGCGGAAAAGAGCCTGTAAAAACCCTAACTTCCTTACGAAGTGTCGCCCAAGGGCGCCACTTCGAAATGGTAGCAAGTCTTGCTGAGTGTCGCTCTCCCATGTTATTCTTTATATAAAACAAACCGCTTTTATATTTCTGCTTTTAAGCCTGTCAGCTTTTCAAAAACGGGTAACTCATAGCAGGGGAAATAAATCCCCCATACTTCACCCTTATGCTCAATTTCAAGAATATGATAGGGCTTTAAGTGTACACAATCCTGATTGTCGACGGAAAGCTTGTACTGTTTATAAATTCCCTTTTTCGGAGACTCTTCTTTATTCCAATCGGAAATAACAATGCTTTTTTTAACAGTTCTTATTGCTTTCATCTCTGAAATCGGGAACTCATACCTTCCCTCCATATTAACAAGACAAAGGTTATCTTTATCAGAGAACACTCTGTAAATAAGATTGTTATACGGAGTGATTTCAAAGGCCCTCGTCTTTGCGGTAACCTCACCGTCCTTCAGCTTATAGCCGAAGGAAAAAATATCGGTTTCCGGTGCTGATTCGGGAACACCCATTTCTGCATAAATCGTGTTTATAACAGAATCGAGTCTTGATTTTGTCAAATTGCCTTCATCGCTTTCTATTGTAGTTTTTGCCTTTTTGTTTCCCATAAGCTTCAGAATACCCCACACAACAATGCAAGCTCCGCATACCCAGAACATCCAAGGAGCGTTTTCATACATGCGGGCAAAGGTCATCTCCTCACTATCGCCCCATGAACGGACAATTCCGCTTGCCAATAGCAAGCCAACGATTCCGCAGATCCCTTGAATTATTCTGAATGGAAGGGGTAATTTTGCCTTTTCAACAAGCTCCAAACCGTTTTCAGCCGCTTTTTCAAAGGCCTGCAGCTGAGACTCAGATGTTTTTACAATGAGAAACTCCTCGCCGTTATGCTTTTCATTCTTTTTGTTTTCTGTTAAATTAACACCTAAAAAAGGCTTCATTTTTTTCTCTCCTTTGTTTTTCTTTAATAAAATAATATTATAAAAAGGATAAAAGGTCAATATAAAAACTGATACTTATCTTTTATAAAAGTATGAATATTGATACTTTTATTTGGCTTATGTTATAAACCAAGGACTGATCGCCGGCGTTACGGTATCGCAGCACTTGCTATATTTCCTGTCAAGGTAATATCGTTAGTCTGCCGAAAAAATGAACACTATTATTCTAAAAGCTTTTCTTATACGGTCCTTTTCAAGCTTCACACCTTGTATAATAATATAACAAAATGTTATATTTGTCAATATAACATTTTGTTTTACATATACTCTTTTTATGTAATAAAAAGGGTGGTATTTATGTATAAAAGAATTCGAGATTTAAGAGAAGACCGTGATTTAAAGCAAATAGATATTGCAAATTTACTTAAATGCTCACAGGTATGTTATTCATACTATGAAAACGGACAAAGAGATGTTCCTACAGATGTTTTGATAAAATTGTGTAATTATTACGACGTCAGCATTGATTATTTACTTGGTCAAACAGACAATCCCAAGAGAAACAAGTAAGCCCTTATAAAATAAAAAGGTTACAGAAAGAAAAGCTCCGTAACCCTTTACTTTTTTTCATGCGCACTTGGCGGGCAGATTGTTCTTTTTTGCTCTGCCGCTCCGCAATTTTGCATTTTGCATTTAGCATTCTTCCACGCCCTGGCTACTGACTTCTGACTACTAATTACTAGCTACTGACTACTAAAAAAACATCCTGCCAAGCAGGATGTTTTTTTCTTATCTTATAACATCTGTTCCCATGTAAGGAATAAGTGCCTCGGGAATTGTAACAGAGCCGTCTTCATTCTGATAGTTTTCAAGAATTGCCGCTGTTGTTCTGCCGATGGCAACGCCTGAGCCGTTGAGTGTGTGAACAAGCTGTGCCTTTTCCTTGGGTCCGTTCTTGTAACGGATTGATGCACGTCTTGCCTGGAAGTCTTCAAAGTTTGAGCAGGAGCTGATTTCAACATATCTGCCGTATGAGGGCATCCATACCTCAATATCATAGGTCTTTGCACTTGAGAAGCCGATGTCACCTGTGGTAAGCGCCACAACTCTGTAGGGAAGGCCAAGCAGCTGAAGCACTCTTTCTGCATCGTTTGTGAGCTTTTCAAGCTCCTGATAGCTTTCTTCAGGCTTTGCAAATTTTACAAGCTCAACCTTGTTGAACTGATGCTGACGGATAAGACCTCTTGTGTCTCTGCCTGCAGAGCCTGCCTCAGCTCTGAAGCAAGCTGAATATGCACAGAAGCTCATGGGAAGCTTGTCGCCGTCAATAATATCGTCACGGTACATGTTTGTAACAGGTACTTCTGCAGTGGGAATGAGGAAATAGTCGTTTGTAAGCTTGAAGGCGTCCTCCTCAAACTTGGGAAGCTGACCTGTACCGGTCATGGAAGCTCTGTTAACCATAAAGGGAGGGAACACCTCTGTGTAGCCGTTTTCGGTGTGTGTGTTAAGAAAGAAGTTGATGATTGCTCTTTCAAGTCTTGCACCAAGGCCTCTGTAGAAATGGAAGCGTGCACCTGTTACCTTTGCAGCGGTTTCAGGGTCAAGAATACCAAGGTCTGCACCGATATCCCAGTGTGCCTTTGCTTCAAAATCAAACTTTCTGGGCTCACCCCAACGGCGGATTTCAACATTTTCACTGTCATCCTTACCCACAGGTGTTGCATCTGAGGGTACATTGGGGAATTCATACATCATTGTCTTCTGCTTTGCGGCAAGCTCGTTCTTTTCTGCATCAAGAACCTTTACTTCTTCCTTGATGGCATTCATTCTTGCCATAATTTCGCTGATGTCGCCGCCCTCTTTTTTGATCTGAGGAATCTTCTTGCTTGCGGCATTCTGTTCAGCCTTGAGAGCATCTGCCTTCTGTGTGAGCTCTCTTGCCTTTTTGTCTATTTCAAGGATTTCATCAACAAGGGCATCCATATCCTTGTTTCTTGTTTTCATTGCATCCTTTACCTTCTGGGGATTTTCTCTTATAAGCTTGATATCTAACATTTCTTTTTGCTCCTTTTTTCTTTTTTATAATTATTACCACTTTGCAAGAGCTTCTAGGATGCTCTGCAGGTCGCTTTTGCTGAAAAACTCAATTTCAATTGTACCCTTGTTGCCCTTTGTGAGGTGAATCTCGGCCTTTCTGCCCAACTCCTCACGAATTGCAAGCTCGCATTCATCGTAATAAGGGTCTCTTTTGGTTTTCTTTTCCTTTTTAGCCTTGTCAGCCTTGGGATTGAGTATACTCTTTACTATTCTTTCCGTTTCACGGACTGAAATTTCTTTTTTGGCAATTTGCTCTGCCAATTCAACAATAACCTTTTCATCGGTTACGGGAAGAAGTGTTCTTGCATGGCCTGAAGAAAGCCTGCCCTCCTTTACCATATCCAGCACCTTTTCCGGAAGTGCAAGAAGACGAAGTGCATTCGCAACAGCCGGACGGGATTTTCCCACACGCTCTGCAGCCTCAGCCTGAGTGAGTGAATAGGTATCCATAAGAAGCTTGAAGCCCTCTGCCTCTTCAATGGGGTTAAGATCTTCTCTTTGCAGATTTTCAATAAGAGCAAACTCCATTGCCTCTTTATCTGTCATTTCCTTTATATAGACAGGCACCTCCGTAAGCCCTGCCATTCTTGAAGCACGCCATCTTCTTTCACCGGCAATAAGCTGGTATCCGCCGTCAGAAATAGGTCTGACAAGCAAGGGCTGAATCACACCATGCATTGCAATACTGTCTGCAAGCTCCTTCAAGGCTTCTTCTGTGAAGGTTTTTCTCGGCTGGTCTCTGTTTGGCTCAATGTCATTGATATTTACGGTGGAGGCACTCTTTTCCTCTGTGGAGTTATCAATAAACAAAGCATCTAGACCTTTTCCCAGGCCGCCTTTTTTATTAACTGCCATAATATTTATCCTTTCGGTCTCTTATTATTCTTTTTCAGAAATTCCTTTGCAAGCTCATCATAGGCAACACTGCCTCTTGATCCCTTGTCATAATAATATACAGGCTTTCCGAAGGACGGGGCCTCTGAAAGTCGTACATTTCTTGGTATAACAGAAGCGTAAACCTTCTGAGGAAAGAATCTTTTAACCTCTGAAACAACCTGCTGAGTAAGGTTCAGTCTGCCGTCATACATGGTAAGCAGCACACCCTCAAGGTCAACAAGAGGATTATAGAGCCTCTTGACCTGTCTTACTGTGTTCATAAGCTGTGAAAGACCTTCCAGAGCATAGTATTCGCACTGAATAGGCACGATAACGCTGTCCACGGCACACAGAATATTAACCGTCAGAAGGCCCAATGACGGTGGGCAGTCAATTATAATAAAATCATACTTTTCCTTCACAGGTGCAAGGGCGTTTCTGATTCTTGACTCTCTGCCCTGCATGTCAACAAGCTCAAGCTCAGCGCCTGCAAGGTTCATGTTTGCCGGTAATATGTCAAGACCCCTGAAGGGCGTTGTGTGTATTACATTTTTAACATCCTCACCGCTGACAATAACATCATAAGATGACTTCGTGACCTCTCTTTTGTTAATACCGAGTCCGCTTGTGGCATTGCCCTGAGGGTCTGCATCAACAAGCAACACCTTATATCCGTAATGTCCTATGGCAGCAGCTAAATTAACCGCAGACGTTGTTTTTCCAACTCCACCCTTCTGGTTAACCATTGCAATAGCTTTTCCCATTATATTTTCCTTTCTATATATAAAAAACAGTTGATTTTTATCTGTGAGATTCATTATAGCACAAGAAAAACATATTTTAAAGTATTACAGTGAAATTTTTTAAATTGTTTCACATGAAACAAAATGAAAAAGACCCCGTTTCTTTGAACGAGGTCTTTTCCGGGGTGTGAAAGAGAAAGATATGATTATATGGAATCACCGCAAGCAGTGTTACCAACAACTTTATACATCGCTTTTTTGGGAATTTCTATCTGATAAACGTAGCTGTCTCCTGTATCCTTTCTTTTAATATCAGCTTCAATTCCTGCCTTTTGCATGGTGTCAACCGCATGATTTATTGTGTTCAGAAAAATTTTCACGTCGCTGAACATTCTTTTTGTGCTTCTTTTCGGGCTTTCCTTTTCCTGCAGAAAAGCTTCAATCAGAGCTTCAGTCTGGCTTATGTTCAGTTTTCTGTCAATAATTTTCTTCAGAATCGGCATAAGATCTTCATTATCAAGCTTAAGCAGTGCCCTTGCGTGACGCTCCGAAAGTCCCTTTTCCATAAGAAGCTGCTGTGCCTCTTCGGGCAGACTTAAAAGACGAAGCTTATTTGACACCGTTGACGGAGCTTTTCCGAGCCTTCGAGCAACCTCATCCTGAGAAAGAGCAAACTCCTTCATAAGCTTTTCAATTGCAACGGCTTCTTCAAAGTAGCCGAGATTCTGCCTTTGCAGATTTTCAATCAAAGAAAACACAGCCGATTTCAATGTGTTTGCATCAATAACAATGCAGGGAACTGAAAGCATGCCGGCAATCCTTGAGGCACGCAGACGTCTTTCACCTGAAATAAGCTCATAGCCTTTTTCCGTTTGTCTTACGGTAATGGGCTGAAGAATACCGTTCATTCTTATGCTTATAGCCAGATTGACAAGCTCTCCCTGGTCAAAAACACGCCTTGGCTGATTCGGGTTCGGCATAATCTGCTCATTCGGAATAAGAAGAACCTGACCTGCCGTTCTGGTTTTTTCTGAAATCATGAGTTCACCTCACAAATGAAGGCAGGGGGTTCAATTGTTCTTTTCAAAAATAAAACCTCCCTTTGACTATGATAATATCACAGCAAAGAAAGGTTGTCCACAAAAAACGTTCGTCAAAAACAGCAATTGTTTTCTTCTTTTTCTTCTTATCTGATAGGATTTTTCGCAATTTTTGCCGAAGGGCGGGGGAATTTGACAGCTGTTGGCGAAACTTTTTCAATGGTTATTATTGTTCTTTCACCGCTGTCCTCAAGCTCAAAGGTTTTTTTATCTCTTATCTTACCGCCCAGTGTCCTGATTGCCTTGGCAGCTTCTTCAATTTCCTCTTCAGCCTTTGCGCCCTTCATGGAAATGAAGGCACCGCCGACCCTTACAAAGGGAAGACAGTATTCAGACAAATCCCTGAGATTTGACACAGCTCTTGCAGTTGAAAAATCATACTGCTCTCTGAATTCAGCATTTCTTCCTGCCTCCTCAGCTCTTGAATGAACAACATTTGCACTGAGTTTCAGCTTTTCAAGAATATCTCTTATAACATTCAATCGCTTGTTTGTTCCGTCCATAAGTGTCATATCAAGGTCCGGTCTTGCAATAAGCATAGCAAGGCCGGGAAAGCCTGCACCGGTTCCCACATCTATAATTTTTGCTCCCTGAGGAATATCAACAGCAGTGAATATTGTAAGAGAATCAAGAAAATGCTTTATAACAATCCCTTCAGGGTCAGTAATTGCAGTTAAATTTATCTTTTCATTCCATTCAACAAGATTCCTTGCATAAATGTCAAATCTTTCAAGTGCCGCCTTATCAAGACTCACTCCGTAGACTGCAGCCTTTTCTTCAAGCAATGAAAGGGGAATAAATGAATTTTCCATTTTAATCACTTCCTTTTGGCAAGATAAATGAGAAGAACCGAAATATCGGCAGGGCTGACGCCGCTGATTCGTGACGCCTGACCGAGATTTGCAGGGCGCACCTTGTTAAGCTTTTCCTGTGCTTCCATGCGAAGTCCCATAATTTTAGTGTAATCCTCAATAAAGTCAAGCTTTCTGACCTCGAGCCGGCGCATTTCGTCAACCTGAGCCAGCTGACGCTTTATATAGCCTTCATATTTTATGCTGATTTCAACCTGTTCAAAAATTTCATAAGGCAAGTCCGGTCTTTCCTTATCAAATGCCTTCAGGCTTTCGTAATCAAGCTGAGGTCTTTTAAGAAGCTCAATAAGTCTGCAGCCCGTTGAAAGTGCAGATGTTCCACGTGAAACAAGCACCTCGTTAAGCTCAGTACTTGGCGGCACAGACACAAGAGCTACTCTTTCCTTCTCCTTTTCAATAAGCTTCAGCTTATTCTGAAGCCTCTGCCATTTTTCCTCAGACACAAGTCCCACCTTGTAGCCGTATTCAGTAAGTCTGATATCAGCGTTATCCTGTCGGAGAATCAGTCGGTATTCGGATCTGGAGGTCATCATTCTGTAGGGATCCGAACAGCCTTTTGTAACAAGGTCATCAATCAGTGTTCCGATATATGAGGTCGCTCTGTCAAGAATAAGAGGCTCCTTGCCTAAAATCTTCTGTGCAGCATTTATGCCCGCAATAAGACCCTGAGCAGCAGCTTCCTCGTATCCGCTGGAGCCGTTGAACTGACCTGCACCGTAAAGTCCGTCGAAATCCTTGAATTCAAGTGTTGATTTAAGAGAAACCGGATCAACACAGTCATATTCTATAGCATAGGCAGTTCTCATAACCTGAACATTTTCAAGGCCAGGTATGGTGCGCAGGAATTTCAGCTGCACATCCTCAGGCAAGGATGAGGACATGCCCTGAAGATACATCTCTTCTGTGTTTTCGCCGCAGGGCTCGATAAAGAGCTGGTGACGCTTCTTTTCCTCAAAGCGGACAATTTTATCTTCAATGGAAGGGCAGTATCTCGGACCTACACCGTCTATTTTTCCGCTGTAAAGGGGAGAGCGGTGAATATTTTCGAGAATAACCTTCTTTGTTTCTTCGTTGGTATAGGTTATATAGCAGGGGAGCTTGTTTTCCGGCTTGTACTTGCCGTCGAAGGAGAAGGGGACAACTCTTTCGTCACCGTCCTGACGTTCAAGGCTTGTGAAGTCAACGCTTCTTCTGTTGACTCTTGACGGTGTACCTGTTTTGAAGCGTCTTGTGGAAACACCTAGCTTCTGCAAAGCAGAAGCAAGCTTTGTTGAAGCAAACATACCGTCAGGTCCGCCCTCGTAAACAACATCACCCACATAAATTTTTCCGCCAAGGAAGGTACCCGTTGCAAGAATAACACATTTTGCGTGATAAATGGCTTCAAGCATTGTGAGCACCTGCCATTTGCCGTCGTCTGTTCTTGCAAGGTCAACAATTTCAGCCTGAACAATTTCAAGGTTCTCCTGCTTTTCCATTACATGCTTCATGTATTCGCTGTATCTTCTTCTGTCAATCTGAGCACGCAGAGAGTGAACGGCAGGTCCTTTGCCAAGGTTGAGGATACGGCTTTGCAGAGTATTGGCATCAGCAGCCTTACCCATTTCACCGCCAAGGGCGTCAATCTCTCTTACAAGGTGACCCTTTGATGTTCCGCCGATTGAAGGATTGCAGGGCATATTACCGACCCAGTCCATGTTTATTGTGAATACGCCGACCCTTGTGCCGAGACGTGCGGCAGCAAGACCTGCTTCAATTCCGGCATGGCCGGCACCGATAACTATAACATCATATTCTTTTGCAAAATACTTCATTGCGAATCACTAACCCTTTTAAACGTGTAAGTTATATTTTTCCACATTTATTATTTTAGTTGTGGAAAACCTGTCTTTATTTTTTACGTTTCTGTTCAATAGAAATCTGCAAAACGTACTGTCCATCATTTTTATAAAATCCATTCAACAGAATCCTATATGTGACTTATAGTCACTAAATATACTGTTTTTAATTCTTATTTGTAATTATCTGTAGCTAATTTGAGGATTTCATCTGTTTTTCCGGCAATATAATCTGCTTCATGCTCCATGAATTCTTTTTCACTTCCATAGCCCCAGAGAACGGCACAGCAATCAACACCTGCATCCTTTGCACCGTCGATATCATACTGTCTGTCTCCGACCATAAGTACCCTGCTTTTATCCTCAGCGCCAAGAAGCCTCATAGCCTCCAGAATAACACCTGCTTTTGTGCTGTGCTTACTGTTGTCGCTTCTGACACCTGAAACTGCATTGAAGCAGTCTGTAATTCCAAGGTAATCTGCAACATCAAAAATCAGATGCTCGGGCTTACTTGATGCTATACCAACCTTTATACCCTTTTGCCTGAGACAGCACAGAAGCTCTTTCACACCCTCATAAAGGCGGCACTCATAAATACCATTGATTTTATACCTTTCACGGTACTTTCTGATATATTCCTCAACCTCATGCTCACTCACACCGTAGTAATGAGTATAGCTGTAGTGCACCGGGGGACCGATAAACCTCTTCAGCTCAGACATGTCGGGAACCTCTCTTCCCATCTGTTCAAAGGAATACTGCAGGCTTTTTATAATACCTTCACCGGTGTCAACAACAGTACCGTCAAAATCAAAAAGCACATAATCGTATTTATTCATACAAACTCAGCCGATTTACACATTCGTTAAATCGGCTTTCCTTTCAATTATTAAATTTATTCAGCCTGAGCTCTCTCGTTTGCCTTTGCAAGGAACTTGTCAACCTTAACGGTAAAGCGCTCATGTGTTCCCTTACCGATAAGACCTGCATTGTCATAAGCTTCAACATCAAAGCTGGCTCTTCTGCCATCAAAGGCAGTGAGAGTGGCAACTGCTCTTACCTTCTGGCCTACCATGGTTGCTGCAAGGTGCTGAATGTTAAGGGCAATACCCACTGTTGATATTCCTTCGGGCACAAATTTGTCGCAAAGCTCGCTTGCTGCCTGCTCCATAATAGCCACCATGAAGGGTGTTGCAAAAACCTCAAGTGAGCCTGATCTCATGCTTGCTGCCGTAACTTCCTTTGTAACGGTTATTTCAACCTCATGCTTTGTACCGATATATTCCATAATAAATACCTCTTATCCGAATCTTCTTATAAGTGAAAACAGCTTTACTCTGTTTTCATCAAGAACAATATTTGTGTCGCCGTAAAGTGCAGTCTGCACCCTTTGAGCTGCAAGGGGGAAGTCCATGAACACAACAGAGCTGTCACCCACATATCCGGTTGTGAAAACATCCTCATCACTGAGAGTATGCTGAACAATTTCATAATTTATCCAGCCCTTTGTGAGTGCCTGTGTTGCATAGGACAGAATCTGCATCTGGGTAAGGTCTGTTTTAACATGCTGGAAAAGGGTATCAAGGGCAGCATTGAGCTGACTCAGGGTTGCACCCTTTGCACTGTTGATAAGAGCCTCAATAACCATTCGCTGACGCCTTGTTCTGCTCACGTCAGAGTCAGAGTCACTCTTTCGGATTCTTGCAAACACAAGAGCCTCATAGCCGTTAAGCTTTACAGCAGGTCCCGACTCAATTGTATGCACCGTTGTTCTGTTGATATAATTTGCCTCATATTCCTGCACCTCAACCGTCAGACCGCCGAGGGCATTGATTATGTCAACAAATGAAGAAAAGTCAACAGCAACATAATAGTCAATATCGATTTTGAAATTCTTCTCAATTGTATCAATCAGACCCTCAGGTCCGCCGTGATAATAGGAAGAATTGATTTTGTTATATCTGTCATAGCCGCCGATGCTCATATAGGTCCAGCTGTCACGGAAAAATGATGTCATGTTGATTTTTTCCGTTTTCTTGTTTAGGGAAACAAGTATCAGACTGTCAGAGCGGCCGCCGTTTTCAAGGGCGTCCTCCGAATCAAGTCCCACAAGCAGAATATTGATAACATTCTTGCTTGAATATAAGGTACCGCCGTTATTTGCCCACTGATAAAGATATTCATTTATTGAGCCTGCTTCTTCAATTGCATTCATAAGCTCAAGCTCATCCTCAGGATAAATTACCTGTGTTGTTTCGTCTGATATAACATGTACCGGAACGTCATCGTTACCGTCAGTGATAAGCTCAAGCTTATCATTGATAATACCCATGGCAACTGCAGCAAAAACAATAAATACCGTTAAAAGAAAGTATATATTTTTTGCTCTTCTTGCTTTATCCTTCCACAAAAAAGCCGCCACCGGGTTTGGCTTTTTATCTTTTTCTTTCTTAGACATTGATTCACTTCTTTCCTGCGTAACAGGGCAGATTTTTCTCTGCCCAATTACGATTTAAAGTTATTTCCGTCTTTTTGTGAAAATTATTCCTCTTCTTCTGAAGCAGTCTCGGCTTCACCTTCTGCTTCGGTATCTGCTTCATCCTCTGTCTTTCTTACGGCAATTGCAGAAACAACCTTTTCACCCTCCTGTACCTTCATAACACGAACACCCTTTGAGGTACGTGAAACAACGTTAATCTGGGAAGCGGGGATTCTGATAATAATACCGTCAGATGAAATCAGAATAAGGTCATCGTCTTCGTTAACAATTGCAACAGATGCCACAAGGCCGAATCGCTCTGTGTGGTAGTTGAGAACACCCTTACCTGCTCTTGACTGAAGTCTGTATTCATCATGCTCACTGAGTCTTCCGAGACCTGTTTCGGAAACTGTGAGAATCTTCTTTGAGCTGTCCTGGCCCTCAGAGATTACGCACATGCCCACAACCTCGTCATTTTCCTTCAGCTCAATTGCCTTAACGCCTCTTGCAGTTCTGCCGATGGGACGGCAATCCTTTTCATTGAAGCGGATACTCATACCGTTTCTTGTTGCAACAAGGATATCATCGTTGCCGTCTGTGAGCCATACCCATGCAAGCTCATCGCCCTCATCAAGGTTAATTGCAATAATACCGCTCTTACGAAGGTTCTTATACTGCTCAAGGTCAGTTCTCTTGATAATACCGTTTCTTGTAACCATGCAAAGATACTGTGTCTCCTCGCCGCCGAAATCGGGCACTCTTATCATGGAGCTTATCTTTTCATCAGCTTCAAGGGGAAGAAGGTTAACAACATTCATACCCTTGCTCTGCTTGCTGCCTTCGGGAATTTCATAGCCCTTAAGACGGTATACCTTGCCCTTTGTTGTGAAGAACATGATATAGTCATGACTTGAGCAGGTGAACATTGTTTCAGCAACGTCCTCTTCTCTTCTTGTCATACCCTTAACGCCCCTGCCGCCGCGTCTCTGAAGTGAGTATGCTTCAACAGGCTGACGCTTGATGTAGCCCATGGTTGTAAGTGTATAAACACATTCCTCTTCGGGAATAAGGTCTTCAATGTCAACCTCACCGCTGACAGTTGCAATTTCTGTTCTTCTTTCGTCGCCGAACTTATCTGCAATTGCCATTGCCTCAGTTTTGATAATTTCAAGAACCTTGCCTTCAGATGAAAGAATTTCCATGAACTCAGCAATCTTTGCCCTGAGTGAAGCAAGCTCCTCTTCAATCTTTGTTCTTTCAAGACCTGTCAGCTGTCCGAGACGCATCTTAACAATTGCATCTGCCTGAACATCAGAAAGCTCAAAGCGGTCAATAAGTGCCTGTTTACCGCTTGCCTGGTCCTTTGATGCACGCAGAATTGCAATAACCTCATCAATGAAGTCAAGAGCAATCATGAGACCTTCCAGAATGTGAGCTCTTTCCTGAGCCTTCTTGAGGTCATAGCGTGTTCTTCTTACAATAACCTCTTCCTGGAATTTGATATAATGGTCAAGCACCTGCTTGAGTGTGAGAATTTTCGGCTCACCGTTTACAAGTGCAAGGGTGATAATACCGTAGGAAATCTGAAGCTGTGTGAAGGAGAAGAGCTGATTTAATACAACCTGAGGATTTGCATCCCTTTTAAGGTCAACAACAAGTCTCATACCCTCACGGTTGGAGTAGTCATTGATGTCGGCAATGCCTTCAATTTTCTTGTCCTTAACAAGGTCTGCCATGCTTTCAATAAGGCGGCGCTTATTAACCTGATAAGGAAGCTCAGTTACAACAATTGAAAATCTGCCGTTTTTGTTTTCCACAATTTCCGTTCTTGCACGAACAACGATTTTTCCTCGGCCCGTTGCATATGCGGCTCTGATACCGGCTCTGCCCATAACAATACCTGCCGTGGGGAAGTCGGGACCCTTGATGAACTGCATCAATTCGTCAAGCTCTGCTTCGGGGTTGTCGATATAATAACACATACCCTCAATAACCTCACGAAGGTTGTGAGGGGGAATGTTTGTTGCCATACCAACGGCGATACCTGTTGAGCCGTTAACAAGCACATTCGGGAAGCGTGAGGGGAGAACTGTGGGCTCCTTAAGACGGTCGTCATAGTTGGGAGCAAAGTCAACGGTATCCTTGTCGATATCCGTGAGCATTTCCATTGAAATTTTGCTCATTTTGCTTTCGGTATAACGGTAAGCAGCAGGAGGGTCACCGTCCACTGAGCCGAAGTTACCGTGACCGTCAACAAGGATATATCTTGTTGAGAACTTCTGTGCAAGACGTACCATTGCATCGTAAACGGAGGCGTCACCGTGGGGATGGTAGGAGCCGAGAACGGAGCCTACGGTGTCGGCACACTTACGGTATGCCTTTTCGGGATAAAGTCCGTTTTCGTGCATGGTGTAAAGAATACGGCGGTGAACAGGCTTCAGACCGTCTCTTACATCGGGAAGTGCACGGGAAGTGATAACCGACATTGAATAATCAAGGAATGATTTTCTCATTTCCTTATTAAGGTCAACATCAATTATTGTCTGATTTTCATAATTTAAATTTTCCATTTTATCACCTTTTTATAAGTAGTCAGGAATGCTGACTATAAGTCAATCATTTTATATCATTCTGTAAATTTTTGAAAACAGATTATCTATAAGATTCTTCACCATTGAATACTTTTCTTCATCAAGAATTCTTTTCGGGATAATAAGAATATTGTTTGTTTTAAAAAGGAAGTAGAAATAGCCCTGAGCTTCTGTTACTGCAGCCACAGTGTCAAAGCCGTAATGCTTTTCACTTGAGCTTTTTGAAAATTCATCTGCTTTTGTGCTCACAACAAAATGATTATCATAAAAATCAACGGTCATAGCCTTTTTGTAAAGACGTGAGTTTTTATGAAGAGAAGCAATGTATTCCCTGTCAATAATGTATGGCACAACAAGGCTTGTCATGATAAGAAGGGGAAGAAACAAAAGTGCTGTTTTTTCAACAAAGCCGAGGCAGGCAAAAATCACAATTGGTATCATCCCTCTTTTTAATCTCATAACTGCAGCGGACTTCATTGAGCTTTTTGAATAAACGCTGTAATCTTCATTTGTAAGATTAAAGCTTACAGAAAAATATTTCATCAGGCAGCACCTCCCTTATTAACATAAACAGGTGCTGTTTTTTCCCTTAATATGGAAGCGAATTTTCTGTAATCACCCTTTTTGATTCCGTGAGCGAAAACACAGTAGGGTGCAGCGCCCTCGTCAATTATGATTGTGATAATTCCCTTGCTTTCGTGCACAAGAATAATTTCATCATAATAATAGCAGCCTTTTCCGTAGCCTGTTGTAATTTCCAGCCTGTCTTCAAAAAGAACAATCTGTTTTTCATGAGGCTGATAATTTGCCCTGCAGATTTGTCTTACATAGCTGTTTTTTGTTGTGAAATAAGAGAAAATATTCACACACAAGGTCAGAAACCAGTAAAACATAGCATAGGTAATGTCAATCTCAGCAGCATAAAGCACAACTGTGGCAACAATTGCCAGAGCCCAAAGAGCTGCGGAAATTTTAAGGAAGGTTCTGCTTTTTAAAACACCGAATTTTTTTTGCCATACCTTTACACCCTGTTCAAAGGCATGGATGCTTTCGTTATAAACTATTCCGTATGGTGTCATTTTTTTATCAATTCCTTAATTTGTCCGATGTGCAGAACCGGTGCTGACCACCGATACCTCAACCGGAAAAGTTTTTATTATATTTCAATTCTTCATTAAACCTTGCGGAAAGCTTGTTTTTTTCAGTTATACCGAAATTTTATATTCTGTTATTGCTCGCCACATGGCATTACTTTTCTTGAAAGAAAAGTAACCAAAAGAACTTCAATGCTTCGGTAAATCTGCGGGATGCTTGTTTTTCTCAGCCTTCCCGCAATTTTGCATTTTGCATTTAATTAAACGTCCAGGTTCTGAACGTATCTTGCATTCTTTGTGATGAAATCACGTCTGGGCTCAACCTGGTCACCCATGAGAATGGAGAAGGTTTCGTCTGCCTGAATTGCATCTTCAAGAGTAACACGAAGCATAATTCTGTTTTCCGGATTCATTGTGGTTTCCCAGAGCTGCTCCGGGTCCATTTCACCAAGACCCTTGTAGCGCTGAATATCCGCACCCGGCATCTCTGCCATCTTTCTGTCTCTTTCCTCATCGGAATATGCATATTCGTGCTTTTTACCCTTGCTTAATTTGTAAAGAGGGGGCTGAGCAATGTAAACAAAGCCACCGTCAATAAGGGGCCTCATGTAACGGAAGAAGAAGGTGAGAAGAAGAGTTCTGATGTGAGCACCGTCAACGTCGGCATCGGCCATGATAACAACCTTGTGATAACGAAGCTTGTTGACATCAAAATCTTCGTTGAAGCCTGCTCCCAGAGCTGTTACAACGGGAAGAAGCTTTTCGTTTGTGATAACCTTGTCAGGTCTTGACTTTTCAACGTTGAGCATCTTACCCCAAAGAGGAAGAATAGCCTGGATTGTTCTGTCTCTGCCTTCCTTTGCAGAGCCGCCTGCAGAGTCACCCTCTACGATGTAAATTTCTGTTTTTGTGGGATCCTTTTCAGTGCAGTCTGCAAGCTTACCGGGAAGTGAGTTTGATTCAAGAGGTGACTTTCTTCTTGCGGCCTCTCTTGCTCTTCTTGCAGCTTCTCTTGCTCTTGAAGCGTCAAGAGATTTTGAAATGATTGCCTTTGCAACTGCAGGATTTTCCTCAAAGAAGTCTGAAAGCTTTTCATAAACTGTGTTGGAAACAAGCTTTGTGATGTCCGTATTACCAAGCTTACCCTTTGTCTGACCTTCAAACTGTGCTTCAGTGAGCTTTACTGAAATGATTGCAACAAGACCCTCACGGCAGTCCTCACCGGAAAGCTTCTTGTCTGCATCCTTAAGATAGTTGTATTTCTTACCGTATTCGTTGAATACCTTTGTCAAGGCTGTTTTGAAACCTGTTTCATGTGTACCGCCGTCAACAGTGTGAACGTTGTTGGCGTATGACAGCATTGTTTCATTGTAGCCGTCATTATACATAAGTGCAACCTCGGCGCTTCTGTCGCCTACAACGGTTGAAAAATGAATGGGCTTTTCGTGAATTGCAGTAAGACCTCTGCTTTCGTTGATGTGCTCAACGAAGGATGAAAGACCGCCCTGATAGCAGAAAACGTCTTCAACAATGTTTTCCTCGTCACGCTTGTCTGTGAGAGTGATTGAAAGACCTGCGTTGAGGAATGCAGATTCTCTTAAGTGGCGCTGAAGTGTTTCATAATCATATTCTGTGGTTTCCCGGAAAATCTCAGCATCGGGCTTGAAACGGATGAAGGTACCTGTTTCGTCTGTGTCACCTATAACCTTAAGGTCGGTGCAGATGTTACCTCTTTCAAATCTCTGATGGTGAACATGTCCGTTCTGTGAAACCTCAACCTCCATCCATTCGGAAAGGGCGTTAACAACAGATGAACCAACACCGTGAAGACCGCCTGATACCTTGTAGCCGCTGCCGCCGAACTTACCGCCGGCATGAAGCACTGTGAGAACAACTGTAACTGCAGGAAGTCCCTGCTGCTCGTTGATGCCGACGGGGATACCACGTCCGTTATCCCTTACGGTAATGATGTTGCCGGGAAGAATTTCAACCTCAATGTGTGTACAGTAGCCTGCAAGTGCCTCGTCAATTGAGTTGTCCACAATTTCGTAAACAAGGTGATGAAGACCTCTGGGACCTGTTGAACCGATATACATACCGGGTCTTTTTCTTACAGCCTCAAGACCTTCAAGAACCTGAATTGCATCGGCAGTGTATTCCTCCGTAACAACAGTGTTCATTGTTTCAAGATTTTCCTCTTGTTTTGTTATTTCCTGATTTTCAGCATTAGCCTGAACTTTGATTTCATCCATGGCTGATACCTCCTTCTTAATTTTAGAATCCGGAATTCGGAATTTCGGGGCAATAAGATTGTCAGATCACCCTTGATTCCGCCAAAGCCCGAAGTCGGATGTTTTATTTGAATTATTTATTTTATCAGACACTTTTAATAAAAAGCTCTGTAATTTATCTTTTTAAGTCCATATGGGATATTTCCAACAGCTTTTTTTCTCTTCAGAGTATTACTTTTCTTGAAAGAAAAGTAACCAAAAGAACTTTAATGCTTCAATAAACTCAGCGGGCAGCTTGTTCTTTCTTTTTGCACAGTCTTCCCGCAATTTTTCACTTTGCATTTTGCATTTACTTCAGCCCTAATCTCATTTCTTCAGTACGCTTTAAAAGGGTTGAGGTAGAAATCTGAGAAAGATAAACAATGTTTTTTCCCGATTTGTTACGGCAGACAATGAAGCTTTTTGGAAGCTCATATGAAACCTCAACAACTCTGCCCTCCTTTTGCGCAATTGCAAGGTAATCCCTTGTCTTTTTGGCAACGGTCGTGCTGTCAAGATCGAATATGCCGATTATTTCATCAAAGGTTATAACCGTGCTTTGACCGAGGTGCAGGTACATGGTGATTTCTCCTTTTATTTTTGCTTCTGACTACTTTTCCCTGACTACCGGCTACTGACTAATATTCAGACACAAGCTCCCCCTTTTATATTAAAAGCCTTACCGTATTTCATGTTGGAAACAGTGGTGGGGTCGCAGCAGGTGATGAAAACCTGCCAGTCCTTTATGTGATTAAGAATATAGTTTTGTCTGCCTGCGTCAAGCTCACTCATAACGTCGTCAAGAAGTGCAACGGGCTGCTCACCCGAAAAGTTTCTTATAACGGCAGCCTCACCCAATTTCAGCGCCAGAGCAGCAGACCTTTGCTGTCCCTGAGAGCCATAGGTTCTTGCTGGTAAGGAATCAATTTTTATTTCAAGATCATCTCTGTGAGGACCCACTGATGTATAGCCTGTGATAAGGTCATTTTTTCTTGCTTGCAGAAGCTGATTTTTCATGTTTTCATAAAGCTCCTGCCTGTCTTCGCCAAAAACAACTGTCTGCTGGCTGTAGGAAACCTTTAATTTTTCCCTTTGCTGTGAAAGACCTGAATAAATTTCATCTGTATATAATGAAAGCTTGTTTATATATCCGATTCTCTGCCTTATGATTTCAGATGCGAAAAAAGCAATTCTGTCTTCCCAGATATCAAGGGTATCATAAAGCTCCGAATGAAACTGTATATCCTTTAAAAGAATATTTCTTTGTGCAATTGCCTTGTTATACTGTGAAAGCGTGACACCGTATTTAGGCTTCAGCTGACTTATGGCAATGTCAAGAAAGCGTCTTCTTTCATAAGGTCCGTCTTTGACAAGTGAAAGGTGGTCGGGAGAAAAAACAACGCTGAGAAATTCACCCATAATCTGTGAAGAGGATTTCATCTTAACACCGTTGAGAATGAATTTTCTTCCTTCACCGATTTCAATGGAAGCAGACTGCTCCCTTTCACCGGCATAAAAATCAAGGTAAAGGTTAGCCTTGTTTTTCTTGAAACCGATAAGCTCACTGTCCTTTGAGCCTCTGAAGGAACGGCAGCCCGTGAAAAGCCATATTCCCTCAAGAAGATTGGTTTTTCCCTGAGCATTTTCACCGTAAATGATGTTAACGCCCTCACAAGGATCAAGATAGGCATATTCAATATTCCGGAAGTTTTTCACTTCAATATGATTTACATTCATTCCTTTTCCTTAACTCCTGACTATTTAATCCCGGTTGATGACTGCTTTTACTCATTTCTCAATCCTGTATAAAACCTTGTCATACTCGAAGGTATCGCCCTCGTAAAGCTTTTTGCCTCTTGAAGTGCAGATTTCACCGTTTACCTTGACAAGCTCATCCTGAATAACCCATTTTGCCTGACCGCCTGTTCCAACAGCGGAGCAGAACTTAAGTGCATTATCCAATCGGATATTATCGGTTGTGATAACAACGGGGACTTCCTTTTTAGCTTTCGGAGGCTGTTTTACTGTAACTTTTATTTTCATATATAATCATCTCTTTGAAATTCGGAAAACGGATTTTTCCGCTTTCTCTTGTTTATTTTAATAAATTGCAAAACACAGCATTTATTTTATTAAATAAGAAATCAGGTAAACTCAGCGGGCACAAACTTCCCGATTCATCTGATGTTCCCCGCAATTTTTCATTTTTCACTTTGCATTTTTCATTTATATTCTTACGGGCAGAACAAGGAAGAAGAAGCTGTCACCCTCAAGAGGTGCAAAGGTGATGGGCTGATTTGAGCTTGACATTTCAATTTTGATTTCGTCAACATCACATGCCTTGAGACAGTCAAGAACAAATCTGTTGTTGAAGCCGATTTCAACATTGTTGCCCTCAATATCAGCTGCCATTTTGTCATTTGCAGTACCGATTGCAGTAACTGATGAAAACTTCATAATACCGTTTTCAACAACGCAGCGTACAGGGCTTGATTTATCTGTAATGATAAGTGATGTTCTTTCAATACATTCAATAAGGTTTCTTGTTGAAACAATAATTCTTGTTCCTGAGGTGAGGGGAATTGCAGATTTATAATTAAGGAAATTACCCTCAAGAAGGCGTGACACAATTTCATATTCCTCAATTTTGAAGATGATGTGTCTGTCACCGACTCTGATTTCAACGTCGCTTTCATCGTCACCTGAAAGCTTGATGATTTCGTTGAGAGTCTTTGCAGGTACAACAAAATTAAGCTCACCATTTTCCTCTTCGTTATATTCAATATCCTCACGTCTTACGGCAAGTCTTGCACCGTCAACGGCAACAAGAACAATTCTTCCCTGAGTAAGCTCAAACTTAACGCCTGTGTGAACAGGGTTTCTTTCACCTGTTGAAACGGAGAAAATTGTTTTCTTAATCATATCCTTAAGAATTGCCTGCTTTACATAAACGGGTGAAAACTTGTTAAGAGTGGGAAGCTCGGGATAATCGTCAGCTGATGTGCCGATGATTGAGTACTCTGTTTCACCGCTTTTGATTTTGCAGATATTTCTTTCGTCACATTCAATTGAAACAACCTCTTCAGGTACCATTCTGAGAATGTCACAAAGATTCTTTGCATTGAGAACAACTCTTCCGGCCTCATATACTTCACTGCTGAGTGAAACAACGGAGCCGACCTCAAGGTCATAGCCTGTAAGCTTTACCTTACCTTCCTCTGCTTCAATAAGAATACCTTCGAGGGCAGGGATGGTTGATTTGCTTGAAACTGTTCTCTGGATGTTCATACATACTTTTGATAATTCTGCGCTGTCACAAATGATTTTCATAAAAAACCTCCGTAATCACAAATAAACAAATATTAATTAATAGTAGTAGTAGTAGGTGGTGTTGAATTTGCGGAAAAAAGGAAAAATATGAGATTTCAAGGGACTTTTCGCCTCATTTTTTTTGTTGAAGCATTTGTTGAATTTTCCGTGTATTCAACACAGCCTTTTTTTCAGTGTTGAGAAAGTTGAAAACTTCATGTTGAATGTTAAATAAAGTGTTGAAAATTACTGCTCGTTTATGTTCTTTATAATGTCGTCAACGGTTGCCTTCAGAGCAATGTCCTTTTCAAGCTTATTTTTGATTTCCTTAAGTGCATAGATGATGGTTGAATGGTGCTTGTTGCCGAACTCATTACCGATTGACTTAAGTGAAAGACCTGTTACCTGGTCAACAATGTAAATTGCAACCTGCCTTGCAAGAGAAATGTTTGAATTTCTTCTGTCAGAGCGGATGTCTGCGGCAGTAACGTCAAAGGTACGTGAAACTTCATTGATAATGTTTTCAACCGTTACGGGAAGAGGCTGATTATCATTGATAATGTCACTGATTGCTTTTTTTGCAACTGCAATTGTTGGCTTTGTGTTTTCAACGTCCTTGTATGCCTTGATTTTTTTAACTATGCCCTCAAGCTGACGGATGTTCTTTTTGATGTTTTCGGCAATGAACTTGATAACATCATCTGAAAGCTCAAATCCAAGGTCGTCAGATTTCTTTTTGACAATTGCCATTCTTGTTTCAAGGGTGGGGGGCTGAATGTCAGCAATAAGTCCCATTTCAAAACGGGTACGGAGTCTTTCTTCAAGAATCATCATTTCCTTTGGCGGTCTGTCTGAGGTGAGAACAATCTGACTGCCGTTTGCATTCAGAGCGTTGAAGGTATGGAAAAATTCCTCCTGAGTGGTTTCACCCTTTGCAATGAACTGAATGTCGTCAACAAGAAGCACATCACAGTTTCTGTACTTTTCGTGAAAAGCATAGGTGTTATGATTTCCGATGTAATAAACAAGCTCATTTGTGAAAAGCTCACCGCTTGTGTAGATGATGTCTGCATCGGGGTTTCTCTGCTTGATTTCATTCATTATTGCCATGAGAAGATGGGTTTTGCCAAGGCCTGAGTGTCCGTAAATGAAAAGCGGATTATATGCCTTGCCGGGATTTGCCGCAACATTAAGAGCTGCCGCATGGGCAAATTTGTTTGAAGGGCCGGTGATAAAGTTTTCAAAGGTATAATCGTATTCATTGCTTACGGGCTTGTCTCCCTGATTGCTGACTTCTTCCCTGATAAGCTCACTGGGTACCGTATATTCAATTTCAACGGGGAAGCCGAGCACATTTTCAAAGGCTGCCTTGACAACTATATCAAATTTGTCAATGATGATTTTTCTTTTAAAATCGCTGATTGAAAGATAAACCTTATTGTTTTTGAAGCTTACAAATTCAAGGGGACTGAGCCAGAGGTTATAGGCTATTTCGGTAACACAGCATTTCATTTCTTCTTTAACCAGTTCCCAGATTTCATCAAAAGAATCCATATTTTTTCCTCCTTAGTTTTAAATTTTCGTTTGTCAGATATTTACTCTAATAAAATTGAAATTGTTGTTGATTTTTGTATACCGCTTATATTAATATATTTATATATAAGGATAAAGTAAAAATATATATAAATATATATAAAACATAATACTACATCTTTCATTGTAGCACATAAATGAGTACCTTTCAAGTGTTTTTGAAAAAAGAATGATAAAAAAGAAATCAAAGTACGATTTTTTGGTCTTAAACATACTTGATTTTTGAATTCAATGTAATATAATGAAAATACCTTAAAAAATAAAAAGCCCTGAAAAAGGCTTTTTTGCAAAAAAATGAGGAATTGAAAATGAATTATTTTACAAGAGAAAACGACATAATTCTCACTGATGTGAAGTGCCTGAATGTTGAGCTTTGTCTTTTTTGCGGACAGGCTTTCCGCTGGAAGAAAAATGAGGACGGCTCCTTTTCGGGTATTGTGAAAAAAAAGGGTGTCAGAATTATTCAGAATGAAAATGAAACGGTTTTCGAAAACACCACAATGGAGGATTTCGAAAGCATATGGATACCCTATTTTGACCTTGAAAGAAATTATGAAGGCATATGCGAGAAAATAAAAGAGGACAGATATATAAATAAAGCCGTGAATGAATATTACGGCATAAGAATTCTCCGTCAGGAGCCTTGGGAGGCACTTTGCTCCTTTATAATTTCACAGAATAACAACATACCGAGAATTATGGGTATTATTGAAAGACTTTGTGTGTGCTTCGGTGAAAAAACTAAGGACGGTTATTCATTTCCATCTTTTGAAAGCATGAAGAATCTCACCGCAGAGGATCTGTCACCTCTCAGAGCAGGCTTCAGAAGCAAATATATAATTGATGCTGTGCAAAAGCTTAACAGTGGCGAAATTTCACTTGAAAAAATTGAAAAAATGCCCATTGAGCAGGCTCGTCAGGAGCTTATGAAAATTAAGGGTGTCGGTGCAAAGGTTGCCGAATGTACTCTTCTTTACGGCTTCGGAAGAATTGAAGCCTTTCCCGTTGATGTGTGGGTAAAAAGGATAATGTCTGAAATGTATGAAGAGGGGCTCCCATCATGCACAAAGGGTGTTGAGGGAATTGCTCAGCAATATCTTTTTCAATGGCGAAGAAACGCCGTATAAGTAGTCAGTAGTCAGGGCAATGCTGCGCATTGCAAATACTGAGGAGTTCGGTGAATCACTGATTGAATAAGAAAGGATGTTAAATATGACCAAAAAACAAAAGGCAGCTTTTTGTGTTGAAGCGCTTGAAAAAGAATATCCCGATGCAATCTGTTCCCTTGTTGCCTCAAATCCTCTTGAGCTTCTGATTGCAACAAGGCTTTCTGCCCAATGCACAGATGCAAGAGTAAACATGGTAACTCCTGCTCTTTTCCAAAAATATCCCACCCTTGAGGATTACTGCAATGCGGAAATTGAGGATATAGAAGAAATTATACATTCCTGCGGCTTTTACAGGGCAAAGGCAAAGGATATCAAGGGTATTGCCCTTATGATAAGAGATGAATTTGAGGGAAGGGTACCCGACTCAATTGAAAAGCTGACATCACTTCCCGGCGTTGGCAGAAAAACTGCAAATCTCATTATGGGCGATGTTTACGGTCAGCCTGCAGTTGTGGCAGATACTCACCTTATCAGAATTACAAATCTGCTTGGTCTTGTTGACACAAAGGACCCGAAGAAGGTTGAGCTTGAGCTTAAAAAAATATTACAACCCGAAAAAAGCAACGATTTTTGCCACAGAGCAGTCCTTCACGGAAGAGCAGTATGTGTTGCAAGAAAGCCGAAGTGTGATATCTGCTGCATGGCTCAGTGGTGTAAGAACGCAAAAACGAAGTAAAAACAAAATATATATTGAAGTTTGAAATAAACTGTTATATAATACGATTAAGGAAAAAAGGGGGAAAAACAATATGGATGAAAATAAAAACACAAAGGGCATATTTACCGACGATGTGAAAAAGGCAGTTGCAATAACTCTTTTCTTCATTTTCATTTTTTCAATAGGCAGTGTGGTAGGCTCCTTAATTAAAACAAACAAGACCGTGATTGCATCTGTAAATTCATCTGTTGCCGACACACAGGCACAGGTGCAGCAGACCACCCGGACACCTGCAACAACACAAAAGCAGGAGCAGCCCACGTCAGCTCAGCCCACAACAGCGCAGAACACAGAAGCAAAGCCTTCTGAAGCTCAGCCCGGTGAAAGCACTGCTCCCACTCAGGGTGCCTCAGGTGAAATGTCAACTGCTGAAATTATCAAGCTGTTCAACGAAAGTGCAAACAAGGTTAAAACTGATGCTACAAAGGTTGTAAAGAACTATGAAAAGAGAAATCACCATGAGGAGCATCTTATAGTTCCCTCTGTGATTCAGGGCATGGCAAACGACCTTATGGAAAAGAATTTCAAGGACGACACAGAGCCTATAGAATATCTCACAAGGGAAGAGATTGTTGACCAGTATCAGGTGCCCGGTGTTGAGTGGGCAAGCTGCCTTACAGAAGCAGAGGTTGCAAGTGCATCCTGCAAGGACAACGGCAATGAATACGAGATTTCAATCACACTTCATCCCACAGATAATCCCGAGCCGGGAACAGGTGTTGCAAAGGCATTTGACACCATTACAACCTCTGAGGTTATGGCAGAGGCACCGTCCTTTGTTACAAGCTTTTCAACCACTTATACTGACTGCACGGTTAAATGCAAAATTGACAAGGCAACGGGAAGAACAACCTGGTCAAACTACGATTCAACGGTTATTCTCAAGGTAAAGCTGAACTTTTTGGGCAACGACCTTGATGCACAGGTTGGCATGAGCTTTGAAAAGGACTACAGTATTACATATTAAATTCGCAATTCGCGATTCGCGATGCGCAATTGAGGGAAGGCTGAGAGGTAAAAAGAACAATTTTCCCGCTGAGTTTACCAAATACACAATAAAGAATAAAAGAAAAAAGGTTACAGAACTAAAAAAATCTGTAACCTTTTACTTTTTTAAAAGCACTCGCCGTGCGGGCATTCTTTCTTGAAAGAAAGAATCAAAGAACTTTAATGCTTCCGTAAATTCGGCGGACAGAAAGTCACCGTTTCAACAAAGTTCTCCCGCGATTGCGCATCGCAAATTGTTTTTTGGACACAAAAAAACGGGCGTTTTCGGACGCCCAACATATTTATCATAACAAAAACTGTGTCCCTTGTCAACAGTTTTAAGGGATTCTGAATGCATTTCTGTGTTTTGCATAAATAATTTATAGTGAACTTTGTATAAAATTTCTATTGATTGTTTAATAAATTTGTGCTATATTATAATCACAGAAAGGGAAAGGTGATACCAATGTACAGGTAAAAACCTAAGGCTGATCTTAAAGTAAAGGTTTAAAGCTTAAAATTTACATAGATTAAAGCTTTAAAAAAAGAAAAGCTTAAAAACAAAAAAAATAAAAAAAACAAACTAAGCTTTAACCTTAACAAAAAAGAAAAGCCGATAACCAGAGTCTTCACAAAACCCCGGAATGAAAACAAAAAAACAAAGAAATGCTTTCGGGACAAAGACAAAAAGAAGACTTCAGAATCTGTAGAAAGAGAGGATTAAAAAAGATGTTAGATATCAAGAATTCACAGAAATAACCCCCCGACCGTAAAAGATGTGTAAAGAAACATCGGTCCGGGGGTTATTTCTATTATATCTGACTTTTCCGTCCCACCGGGGCGTGTTTTTTATGCAAAAAGAGAAAAGTGCAAAATGCAAAATTGCGGAGAACATGAGATAAAACGGGAAATTTGTGCCCACTGAATTTGCCGAAGCATTAAATTTTTTGATTTCCTCACCATTGCATTCCGAACACCTTTGACGGTGAAGGAAGAGAACGCGATTTGCATTTTGGCGAAGCCAAATTGCTTAGCGTCCGCTTTGAATTATGCCACCTTGATTGAATAAACTGCAACGCTATAGATGGGCATTTGCAGACAGTAGCAATGTTTTTTTACGATAGTATAGGAAACTTACGGTTATTTCCCTTGCTTCACTGAGGTGAAAGAAAAAAGATTCTCGCAATGGAAAGCTCGTAAACAAAACCTTCTTGCGGCTCAATAGTACAATAAAAGCGTGTTTTTGCATACTTTTGCCACAATCGGCAAAAGTATGTGCCAAGCGGCATGAGCGCTCCGGGGAAGAGTGCAGTGGTAAGGCATATAGTAAAAGGCAATCACCTGCTCACTTAAACAAGCATAAAAAAGATAATACGAATAAAGCAAAAAGGCTACAGAGCTTAAAAACTCTGTAGCCTTTACTTTTTTAACAGCAACCAAAGAACTTTAATGCTTAAACAATATTCAGCTCTACCTCAGCAACAAATAAATCGCCGTTGATTTCAATGTTGAGCTTGCCGCCCTGAAGCTCGCATAAGCTTTCTGCAATGGAAAGACCAAGTCCGCTGCCGTCTGTTGTTCTGGCTTCATCACCGCGTACAAACCTTGCTTTAAGCTGCTCTGCCGTGATGTTAAGAGGTGAGCCTGATATGTTCTTTACGGAAATTACACCTCTGTCGTTTCGTTTTTCAGCACTGATATAAACCCTTGTGTTTTCCATGGCATATTTTGAAACATTGCCCATAAGATTTTCAAGGACCCTGTAAAGCATTTTGCTGTCTGCTTTAACGGTGATATTTTCTTCAGGGAATGAGGTTATAAGTGAAAGTCCCTTTTCATCAAAATTGTCACTGAATTCGCCGATAATCTGACTTGTGATTTCGTTAAGAGAAACCTCCATGAATTCAACCTTAAGGTTACCCGTTGATGCCTTTGATGCTTCAACAAGGTCTTCAATAAGCTTTTTCAGACGGTCACTCTTTTCACTGAGAACAGAAAGGTATTCCTTTGCGTTTTCGTCGGTGATATCGCACTTTTTCAGCAGCTCAACATAATTGATTATGCTGGTGAGAGGTGTTTTCAGGTCGTGTGAAACATTGGTGATAAGCTCAGTTTTTGTCTGCTCCTGCTTCACGGCCTCGTCAACTGCAGCCTTAAGTCCGTCACGAAGGCTCATAAGCTTCTTTGCAGGCTCATGTAATGAACTTGGAATAGCGAAAAGGTTTATCTGCACATCATAATTACCTTCCTTTATTTCATTAACGGCTGAGAAAATCTTTTTCACACCGGCAATAAAGCGTACAAGCTGAATGCATACGAAAACATCAAAACCAATAAGAATAAAGGAGAACCACAGTGTTTCCGTGTTTGCAATTTCAACAACAGAAAGAATACCCAGAATGAAATTAATTGCAAGAACAATTGCGCCCTTTATTACAGTTTCCTTTTTAAAGCCTCTGACATAATTCATTTTTTCTTTAATCGGCTGAATCCAGTTTTTTTCCTTGAAAAGAAGTGCCAGAGTGAAAAGATCGAAGGATACCAGAGCTGTCATGCATAAAAGAAGCTCATATTCATTATTGCAAATACCCAAGACAAGGAAAACCAACAACACATTCACGGGAATAAACAGAGCAAGCATCACTCTGAGAAGCTTATTGCTCATATTAATTTTTAATGCCTTGCCTGACTTTTCGGAAATCTTACTCACAAGCCATACTGTTGAAAGCCTTTTCAGAAGAGTCTTATTTTTAATATGCCTTGTGACAAAAAGAAGAAGGTCAAGAACAATGAGAGCGAAAAGTGCACACAGACCGCCGAGAAGCAGAAGCACTGTTCCGTTTACATTCATATTTGAGAAAAACTCATCGAGCACCCAGATTATCAGCATGGCTATGAGGAATCCGAGGCCGCAGTCAATAACAAGTCTCAGGTCGGTGAACATTTTGTCACCGGGAAGAAGATACACTTTTTCCCTGTCTCCGAAGCGTCTGCCCGAAAAGACGAGAAGGAAAAGGAGAAGAAGAAGGAAAAGAATCACAAGTGCGCCGCAGGTTTTAACACAGTCCTTTGTAATATCACGGGCAAGGATGATCTTGTTTTTTGCCTGAGAAAAACGGCATTGCTTGTTTTCATAGCTTTCAGAGTGCATATCAACACCGAGTAAAATATCCATGTCCTTTGCATCTTCTGTCAGAACAAGAAATGCACTTTTGCCGTTATATTCATGTGTTGCGGCAGGAGTAGGAGCTGTCACCTCTGCAGAGGTTGTGGGTGCAGGGGTTGTCGGTACGGTTACGCCTTCAGACACAGTCACCTTCGCTGTTGTTTCAGCTGTTGCCTGTGTTGTTTCGGGAACTGTTGTTGAGGGAAGGGTTGTGTATATTACACTTGTCATATTGTTATAATGGTGAACGGTACCTTCGTCAAAAACATCGCTTTCAAGCTGAGAGAAGAAGGAATTGCCGGTGTAATATCTTCCGTCATGAAGATGCATTCCCTCAGCTTCAGCTTCAACGGTGTAAAAGCCCATCTTTGAAAAAGCAGAGAGTATTTTTTCATCGTCAGATTTTTTGCTGAGGGACTTGACATTTGTGTAAGTGTTACCAACAGCATCTCTAACAAAATATCTTGCTGAGGGGAAGTTTTCTTCAAGATACTGCCTGATTTCTTTATATTCCTTGCTGAACTGCTCAAAGCTCCGGTGTCCGCTTCCGATAATGTTATTCTTAATAAGGTTTGCTCTGAGAGCTGCGTCGTCAACCTTAAAAAGATAATATCCTGCGGGATAAAGCTTATCGGACTCACCGTCGTAGTCAATAAGATAGCCTGCAGAGCTTAAATAAAGGATTCCGTCAGCCTTTGTTTCTTCCCTGAGCTTTCTCACTTCGTCGGTGAGGGGAATTTCATTCACAGCATTTTCCCCACTGTAGGTTGAAGTTGAAAGCCATCCATAATCCATATCGGCATCATCAAGCTCTTCAGCATAAATGAAGTTGTCACTGTTGTCAAGCTTGTCTGAAATTTCAACAAATCCGCAGGAAACAATATCACCGCTTGACAAGGCAACAAGGTAGTCAAAAAAGTCCTGGTCCCGAGCAATTCTTGCAATGAGATTTTTCCCGGCTCTTTCCGTTTTTTCCCTGGCATCGCCGTCACGGCTTTCAGCCATAATGTTGTAAGCCTCTTCACTGCCGTCGCCGTAAGAAGTAAGCATGTGAGAAAGTCTGTCGGTATAAATCTGATATTCACGCTTGAAGCTTTCTGTTTCCCAGTCTTCTCTGCTGTTGCCGAAATACAGTGCATCATAAAAGTTAATTTCGCTGAGCTCCCTTTTTTCAGCCATTACAAGGCTTGTTGAAAGCTGAACTACGGTGCCGCCCACACATAAAAGGCAAAGCACAACTGCGATGAATTTAAAAAGAATCGAGAGGTTAAATTTTTTCAATTTTGTATCCAATGCCCCACACCACCTTTATATATTTTGGATTTTTGGTATCGAATTCAATTTTTTCACGAATTCGTCTGATGTGTACCGTAACGGTTTTTTCCGTTGAAAAGGCGTTTTCGTTCCAGACGTTTTCATAAATCTGGTTTGAGGAAAGGGTTTTTCCCATGTTTACCATAAGATATTCAAGAATTTTGTATTCTGTTGCAGTCACTCTGACTTCTTCACCGTCAAGGGTAACGCGCCTTGCTTCCGTATCGAGAGAAAGACCGCCCGTTGTTATCACCGTCTCTTTTTCTTCAATTGAGCCCAGAGAAACATAGCGTCTTATCTGACTTTTCACCCTTGCACATAATTCAAGAGGATTAAAGGGCTTTGTAACATAATCGTCGCCGCCGAAGGTAAGACCTGCAATTTTGTCTGTATCCTCACTTTTTGCCGAAAGAAAAATGAGGGGTACATTACTTTTCTGCCTTATTTCGAGGGTTGCGGAAATACCGTCCATTCTTGGCATCATGATATCCATTATGATGCAGTGAACGGTGTTCTCCTTCATTTTCTGAAGTGCCTCTTTTCCGTCATAGGCAGTGATTACATTATAGCCGTCAGCCTTGAGATAAATTTCAATTGAACGAACAATGGCTTTGTCGTCATCGCAAACAAGAACATTATACATTTTTCTTTTTTCCTTTCGCCTTTGGTACAATTCTATTGTAGATGGGATTAATTACAAGTGGTATAAGCAATTATAACATATTTATTACAAAATTAGTAGTGAGGGGGAAACAATTCACAATTCGCGATGCGCAATTGCGGAGCGCCAGAGCAGAAAAAAGAACAATCTGCCCGCTGAATTTACCGAATACACAATAAAGAACAAAAGAAAAAAGGCTACAGAACCCGAAAATTCTGTAGCCTTCACTTTTTTAACAGTAACCAGATAACTTTAATGCTTCAGTATATTTGGCGGGAAGAGATTTCTTTTTACCTCTCAGCTTTCCCGCGAATTGCGAATTGCGAATTGCGAATTCCCACGTCCTTACGGCAGAACAAAGCCGCACTTTTTCATAGTCTTCTGCAGAGTTCTGTCTGCAATTCTGTTTGCTGTTGCAGCTCCCTTTGCAGCCATCTCCTTTAGATATGCCTGATCCTTCATGTACATTTCATATCTTTCTCTCACAGGACGAAGCTCTTCAACAACAGCTTCACCAACTGCGTTTTTGAAATCGCCGTAGCCCTTGCCGCGGAATTCATTTTCAATTTCCTCCATGGTAAGACCTGTGCAGCATGAGTAAATACCCATAAGGTTGTTCACACCGTCTTTTCCGTCGCCAAAGTATACACCGCCCTCACTGTCAGTAACAGCACTGCGGATTTTCTTCATAATTGTTTCAGGAGTGTCGAAAACCGAAACATAGCTCTTCGGGTTCGGGTCAGACTTGCTCATTTTCTTTGTGGGGTCCTGCAAGGACATAACTCTTGCACCCTGCTTGCCGATATAGGGGTCGGGTACGGTGAAGGTCTTGCCGTAAATACCGTTGAAACGTGCAGCAATGTCCCTTGCAATTTCAAGGTGCTGCTTCTGGTCAGCACCAACGGGCACAAGGTCTGCCTGATAAAGAAGAATATCGGCTGCCATAAGCACGGGGTAGGAGAAAAGCCCCACATTGACATTGTCGGCATGGGATTTGCTCTTGTCCTTGAACTGTGTCATACGGCTCATTTCACCAAACTGTGTGTAGCAGTTGAGTATCCATGCAAGCTGTGAGTGAGCAGGCACATGGCTCTGAATGAAAATGATGTTCTTTTCAGGGTCAAGACCGATTGCAAGAAGAAGTGCAAACACCTCCATAATCTGCTTGCGGAGCTTCTGCGGGTCCTGCCTTACGGTTATTGCATGAAGGTCTGCAACGGCAAAGGCAGAATCAAATTCATCGGAAAGAAGCTTCCAGTTTTTAAGTGCTCCAAGGTAATTTCCCAAAGTGGGAATACCGGAGGGCTGAATGCAGGAAAGTATTTTCTTTTTCTTTTCCGGTGCAGCGTTTTCAGCACCGGGAATAATGATTTTTTCTTCCATGGTAGGATTTCCTTTCAATGATAAAATAAAAGACCTGCTCCATAAAGGAACAGGTCTTAACTGTTTAGCCACCTTAATGTTTATACGTACAAGCATACGCTCTCCCGGTAACGGCAGGAGCTTCCGTCGGCGCCTACTTCAATTTTCGGGCCGCCCTCCCAAGTCCATTCACACATCTTTTCTCTGTCAACTTCCACCTGCCGTGACTCTCTGTAAGGATACGGATGTGCTACTATTCTTGTTCATCGGTTTAAAAAATATTGTGATAATTATAAGCTGAAGGCCTTGTTTTGTCAAGCTTAATATTTTCTTGAAAGAAGGCTTTCTGCTTCTTCTCTTGAAATTTTACCAACGTTGTGGTCTGCCATAACCTGAACGTCCTTATCGTTAAGCTTATAGAAGCTCCAGATAATGAGAGCAATTACAAGACCGATAATGGGCACAACGTTATAGGTGAACCAGAGACCGTTGATAGCTTCTGTTGACTGCTGAGAAATAGCGTCAATTGCCTGAAGGTCTGCGAAGGTGTTGATTTCAGCACCCTCAAACTGTGTTTTGAAGTGGAACACGCCAAGAAGGAACAGACCGAGTGAGCTTGAAATAGCTGCAGCAAGCTTAACTGCGAAGGTCTGAATTGCGAAGGTGATGCCCTTTGCTTCAACGCCTGTTGTGTACTGGCCGTATTCTGCGCAGTCAGGAGTAAAGGTGAATGCGAGAACACCGATGATACCAAGAGGAATTGAACGGAGCATAAAGGTAACGATGAAAAGAACAAGGCTGTGCTGTGTGGGAACAACAAGAACGGAAAGAATGATTGAAGCCACAACGGAAAGCATGAAGAGCTTTGTCTTGTCCATTTTTCTGATAATTTTGGGAACGAACAGAGCCATAACAAGCTGAGGAACAGCAGCAACTGTACCTGTGATAAGTGAAATAAGCTCGTTGCCGAAAATGTAATATGAGGTGAGAAGGTGAAGTGCTGTATAGGTCTGAGCACCTGAATAGAAGATGTAACCAACATAGTAGATAAGAAGATACTTGTTGCTGATAACATACTTGAGCATTCTTCTTACTGTGAACTGTTCTTCGTCAATGCTCTTGTTTCTTTCCTTACACTTGAAGCATACGGGGAACATGGTTGCAGCTGCAACAACAGCAATGATGATTGTTGTGAAGCCATATCCGATATTGATTGACTGGCTGATGAAAAGAGAAACAAGCACTGTGGTAAGAGCCGAGCCGATACCGCCTGTGATACCCTTAAGGGAAAGGATTGTGTTTCTTTCTTCAATGTTGCTTGTCATTGAAGTGATGATGCCGAAGGCAGGAACGTCGCAGATGGTGTAGGCTGTGTCCCATATGATGTATGCAAGGGCAAACCAGATAAGCTTTACGGTTTCGCTTGCACTTCCGGGAATTACGAAAACTGCGATTGTTGCTGCAGGTGTGAGAGCACATGCAATTTTGAGCCAGGGAATGAATTTCTGACCGCTCTTGAACTTGATTTTATCAAAGATAACACCGAAAAGAGCATCGTTAATTGCGTCCCATACCTTAACTGCCATAACAACAGCACCGGATTTAAGGGGATCAATGCCTTTGAAAACAAGATAGGTTGTGAGATAGGCTGCAAGCATACTGTAAATCATATTCTGGCCTAAGAAATATGAGTAGTAGCTTTTTCTTTCGCCGGGGTTGGTCTGCCACAGAGGATTCTGAGGCTTCTTGGTTTTTGTACTCATTTTAGTTTCTCCTTTTTTATTATAAAAAATATGACACTTAATTTTAACATCACATGTCTTTTAAGTCAACCGTAAAAAGGAATTTATATGGTTTTCTTTGAAGAAAAATTATGGAACTGAATATGAAGGAATATTGGGGCAATAATATGCATAAGGATAAAACACCAGAATAAAAGGAGACTTATCTATGAAAAAAATAATTTCTTTACTTCTTGCCGCCCTTGTGCTTGTTACCGTTGCTTTTGTTTTTGCCGCTTGCGGAAAGGACGAGGTCAAAGACGATATCACATCAATGATGGACGATGCAACAACCCTTATGGATGAGGTTTCAACAGGCCTTGACGACCTTGCAGATGACCTTACGGAAGAAGAAAATGTTACAGACGAGTCCGAAGAAAACACAACAGCCGAGGACACTACAGAAGACAGTGAAGGTCTTCTCGGCGGGGAAGAGGACACACAAACAACACTTGCAGAATAATTTTCAGCAAAAAAATAATGCTACCGAAGAAATCGGTAGCATTGTTTTTTTAATAAGTGAAGTCCCAGCTTTCGTCAAGGCCGCCTTCAAAGGTTGCCATGCCTTCCATGCCGATGATTTTTGCAACGCCCTTACCTGTCATGGGCATTTTGTTAACAAGCTTTATAACCTTGCCCTGAGGATTCACAACAATTTCAACAAGGGATCCGGGATAATGCATGTTAGCTTCGGAAATTGTAACACCGGTGAGGTTGAGTGATGTGAGATCAAGGTAGCCGATAACAGCTGAGTTATACTGCGGAACGGGTGAGCTGACGGTTGTGTCTTCAACTGCAATGTTAGCTGTGTAAACAGTGTTTTCACCGTCTTTTCTTGCTGAGGCAGAGGTGATACCGTCCTTTGAGAGCTGGAAGTCCTTGCCTGTGGGAGGAATAACATCCTTGGGTGTGGCATTACTCTTATCGTTGTCGTTTGTAACACCGTTTGCAAATTTGAAGGTAAGCTCTTCATCACCTGCAAGACCGCTGATGATTCTGTTGATAGCGCCGACTGCTGCGGGAACGGAGCAGTCTGTAACTTCAATTTTGATTGATTCAACCTTGTGAGCTGTGAAGTTCTGTTCTGCTCTGAGCTGTGCAACATAGCTGTTCATTTTTTCAATAACCTCATCCTGTGAAAGTGAGGAGGGATCGTTGCTTGCTGCAGGCTTTTCGGTTGTGGTGTTATCCTCCTTTGAGGAGGGAACGGTGATTGCTCCTGAGGGCTGAGGCTGTGTTGAGGGAGCATCTGTTGAAGGAGCTTCCGTTGTGGGAGCCTCTGTTGAGGGAGCCTCAGTTGAGGGTGTTCCCGTTGTGGGTGCAGTGTCTGTCTGCTGAGTTGCATTTATAAGCTTGTTTGCTTCGTCAGCACCCTTTTTGAAGCCGTGGTTGTTGCCGAGGACCCAACCCATGGCGAAAATCCAGACTGCAAGAATGACGGCAATTGTTGCCTTGAATTCTTTTTTCATAGTAATAATTCCCCTTTTTATGTTTAATGGAGTTGCATTCAATATAAAATAACACTTATATAAACATACCTAATTTTTACTGTTTTGTCAATACGAAGTAATTAAAATAGTGTGAACTTTACATTTTAAAACATAAGTGCAGACACAACGGAGCTGAGAATCTGCTCTGCAAGGTAGGCAAGAAGAAGTGCAATTGCGGAAACGCCGCCAAGCCTTGCAATAATGTTTCCTGATTCTGCAGGGCTTTTTGCACTGAGCACGCTTTTTGCGGCTGAGAAAACCTCTTTTTTATAAAGCCTGTCTGCAACGAAGCCTGAAACAAGGTGTATGATGAACGTAAGAAGCATCATGCCCGCCATAGGTGCTATCATTGTCATCATCTGCTCTGTGAGCTGCTGAGAGAAAAGAAGCATTTCCTCTTCTGTCATTGCAAGGTAATCTCCCGAAAGGGAATTTGCAAATTCTTCAAAGTTTTTTGTGTAATTAAGCATTGCGGGAGTGAAGGCAATTGATATTGCCATCTGAACCGTCATCAGAAGAATACCTGCTTTATAAAGCTTACGGTAGAAGAACCAGTAGGGGGTGAAGAAGAATGCTGCCCAGTTGAAGCTGATTTTTTTGCCGGAAGCCAGTGCTCTGAATTTTTCAACATAGCAGAAGGCCTTGGGGCCGATAAGTGAAGCCAGAAGATTAACATGCATGTTTTCAACATAGCTGTCATAGTAGGTGTCATGGCCGCTGTTTTCAACGGCACCGATTATGCTTTGCTGAATCTGCTGAGCAGAAGGGGGAGCGAATTCGCCCTCTGCGGCAGGAGCTTCCTGAGAAAGAGCGTTCTCAAAGCCCTCTTTTTCAGCTGAGGCATTTTCAGATAATGCTTCATCAGTCTGTGCGGGAGCATCAGCTGTCTCTTCCTTTTCTGCCGCATTCTCCTCAAAGCCTTCGCCTGTACCAAGGGTAAAGGGTGCTTCATAACGGGAAATGCTTGTGTCCTGCTGAGGCTCCTCGGGTTTTGTTTTTTCAATTGAATCTGCAAGGTCAATGCCGAAAACCATAAGCTTCATGCCGCAGCCGGCACACTGCTTTGAGCCCTTGGGATTTTTGCGACCGCAGTTGGGGCAGGGTAAAGAGTCCTCTTGCTTTTCCTCATGAGGTGCTTCTTTGACGGGAGCTGATTTTGTCACACTGCTTTGCCACACAAAGCCTTCGGCGTGACGGTGCTCATTAACGCAGCAGTTGTTTTTTTCATAGCACTCTCTGTGCTGTGCCGTGGCACATTCGGGGCAGACAACAACGTCATCGTCCTGGGTGAAGACCTTACCGCAGCCGTCGCATACATTTCCTGTATATGTCATTATGCTTCTCCTTTTCTTTCATAAAAAATTTACGGCAGAAAAATGCCTGTCATCATATATTATATGTTATATATTGTATTCTCTTTTTGTTTTCTTTTCAACAATTTTTTCTAAAATTTAATTTCATGTAATAATTAAAACATATATATAAGGTTTTTTAGGTTAATTTTCTTAAAATTATTGCTCTTTACAAATAAATGTGTATAATGTAAAAGGATAAATTTGTAAAGGTGAATTAAAAATGTAATACACGGGTTTATGTAATACCAAATCTAATTTGAAAGGATTGTAGAATTAATGATTCAGTTTGAAGAATTAAGACTTAAGCTTCTTGAAAGTGAAAAGCCCCTGAATGAGCTTGCAGCAGCACTTGGCCTTGACGAAATGGCAAAGGAAGTTGCAGCACTTGAAGAAGAAACAGCAGCAGAGGATTTCTGGGGCGACCTTGCAAATTCACAGAAGGTGCTGCAGAGAATTTCTTCACTTAAAAACAAAATCAAGGCATATGAGGACCTTAAAACAGCCTATGAGGATGCCCTTGTTATGATTGAGCTTTCCGACGAGGAGGGTGACCTTGACCTTCTCCCGGAATGTGAAAGCAGTGTTCAGGCCGTTGAAGAGGAGCTTGACAAGCAGACTCTTGCAACCCTTCTTTCAGGCGAATATGACAACAACAATGCAATTCTCACCTTCCATGCAGGTGCAGGCGGCACTGAGGCTCAGGATTGGTGCCAGATGCTGTTCAGAATGTACGGTCAGTGGGCAACAAAGCACGGCTTCAAGTTTACAACCGTTGACTTCCTTGACGGTGATGAAGCGGGTCTTAAATCTGCAACGGTAGTTATTGAGGGTGAAAACGC
>JAZUNJ010000032.1:0-2602 GCA_045604105.1 Acutalibacteraceae bacterium
GGCAAGCCGAAGGCGCATGCGGTGAATGTGGCGAATATAAGGCATTAGGAAGAACCCTACGTAAGATAAAAAGGGCGGTTTGCTTACTTTGGCGCCCGACTGTGCCAAAGTAAGTGCCCAAGCGGCATGAGCGCTCCGGGGCAGAGTGCAGTGGTAAGGCACATAGCAAAAGGCAATCACCTGCGTACTTAAACAGGCACAAAGCAGATAATAAATAACAAAATAAAAAAAGGTTACAGAATTTTTTCGTTCTGTAAACCTTTTTGTTTTTATCTGAATGAATTGCCTTTAGGTTAAGAAATGGCTGCGCCATGAATTGCAATGTAAGGCTTTGCATTCGGAATTCCTGCCTGCTATTGCCGCTCTTTTTAGGTTCAATAAAGGTTTTTGAATTACAATTGCTGAGACTATTATTGCATTTTGGCTGAAACAGTGATAAAATAGCAATGTTAAACTCAAAAAGGAGGCGTTTACTTTGGACGAAAAGGAAAAAGACCTTGTACCCGAAGAAATTACAGATGAAATTGAAGCCGAAGATACTGCTGCAGAGCCTGAAGAGAAAGAAGAGGCTGTTACAGATGAGCTTCATGAGGAGCTAGAAGAAATCAGAACCATGTTTCAGAATGAGCTTGATAAGGCATCAGAAGAAGCAGAGCAGGGTGAACTGATTCAGGAGCTTTCCGACATAGAGGAGGGTGCTGAGCAGGAAGACGAGGAAGAGGAAAAATGCGATTGCTGCGGTGAAAATCCCAGGGCAAAGCAATACGGTGAGGACTACCCCTACTGTGAAAGCTGCAGAAGCTTCATGAAGCGTTACCCTGTGAGAAAAACGGGTATTCTGATGTTCGTTCTGATGTTTGTTGTCTTTGTTGCAACGGCTGTAACCTCTATTTCTGCCGTTGATGCGAACATGTATCTCATTGACGGTTATGCAAACCACAGTGAAGGTAAATTAATGTCTGCAATACAGAATTATTACTATTACCTTTCTTCCCTTGAGGGTGAAAATGTTTCAATGACTGCTGTTAATAATCTCATTGAGGATTATGCAAAAACAGGCTACATGTCAGATGCTGTGAAGATTATCAATCAGTATTACAGTGAAACGGACCTTAAGATGCCATGGAACAGCAAGTACCGCAAAATTGTTGAAGAAACAGAGCTCAGCACAACAACATATTATGCCGTATCCGAAATTGTATCCCCGGCTTTTGCAGGCAAGGATGCGGACTATGATGAGATTCTGAAAAAGCTTGATGCTCTCAGAGAGGAAGCAGACGAAGAGGGCAACAGAAAATACACAGACCTGTTTATTGATTACTTTGTTTATGAGGTGAAGAGACTCAGAGGCGACAGTGTTGAGGACCGTCTTGCAGCACTTGTTGAAATGGATAAAAAGCACAAGGGCGATGAATGGGTATATCTTCCCACACTGTGCTCCGTTGCTGCAATGGCAGGTGACGGTGAGCTTGCTGAGGACAGCTACAACAGACTTCTCAGAATAAACAAGCAGGATTCAAATGCTTACATTGCCTATGCTTCATATTTCCGTTACCTTGACACTCCCGATGCAGACAAGATGCTGGAGGTTGGCAAAAAGGCAGCCGAAAATGCTTACACAGGTGACATGAGCTACAAGCAGATTCTTGCCGTTGCTTATCTTCTTAAGGGAGAAGGCAGTGTTGCCCTTCAGGAAATGCAGGATTTCATGAACAGCGGCTCTTATAATGTTGCTCAGTGCAACCTTTATGCTCTTATCGGACTTTACAACGGTGACACCGATATTTATGACAGCATGAAGACTGTGCTTGAAACAAACGGCTATAAAATGAGTGAGCTTGTTGAAAAATACAAGGCAAAGAAAATCACAATCGAAGAGGTACTCAAGGATAAAGGAGGCGATATCGCATGACATTTCTCTACATTATTATAAGATATCTCACCTTTCCCGGAGCTTACGTGAGAGGTATGTGGGAGCAGGCTGTTTTAAGGTGCACAAAAACCGTTGTTGAAGACAACAGATATATAAGAGACGATGAAATGAGCGGTCATGTTGAGCATGAGTTCACGGAAAAGGCACAGGGCTCCTTTGCACTTTGTTTTGTACCCTTTTTCCTTAATGCAATCGGCACAATGTTCCTTCTCATTTTCCCTGCAGTTATCAGAGCTAATTCCGTACCTGCAACAATTTGCACGGCTCTCAGCATCTGGTTTGCATTTTCCCTTTTCTGCAACAGCTTCCCTCTTATTGAGGATGCAATGAACATGATGGAAAAGGTATACAAAAAGGGCAACATTCTTCAGAAGATACTTTACGCTCCCGGTGCAGTTATCTGTTATGTGGGTGCATATCTTGAAAGATATTCAATCACCTTTGTGATTGCAGTTATCGGTGTTATTGTTCTTTTTATAATCTGACAAACAGAAACAAATCGCAATTGCGGGAAGGTTGAGAAGACGTAAGAACAATCTGCCCGCCGAATTTACTGAAGCATAAAATTCTTTTGGTTACTTTTCTTCTAAGAAAAGTCACGCCTGCACGGCGAGTGCATGTGAAAAAAGTAAAGGTTACAGAGCTTTATCGTTCTGTAACCTTTTTTTG
>JAZUNJ010000033.1:0-11081 GCA_045604105.1 Acutalibacteraceae bacterium
GACCTTTGAATGCGGTATCCGCTTTCTTACTGATTATCTTGAAGGCGATGTTTATTTCAGAACAACCCACGCAGAGCATAACATAGTAAGAGCAAGAAATCAGTTTAAGCTCGTAGCAGATATGGAAGCTCATATGGATGAGATGAATGCAATAGTAGCAAAATACAAAGAAAAATATAAGAAATAATTTGCGGCACTTCTCATAAGTGTTTGCATCGAGGTGACCTTATGGCCAAGATAAAAGAAATTAAAGTCTTATCTTCTCTTGAAAAAATCTATGACAGCGACAAAATGCCGACTGTCGGATATAAAGGCCTTTCTATGCTTAAAAATGAAAAGAAGTCTTCTCAGCTTGCAATTGAAGCTGATGATGATTGCAAAGTGGATTTGATTTATGAAAGTACTGTTAAAGACATTCGTATCTATACAGTTGAGCACATCAAATCCGATTTTCCAATGTGGAAAAAGGACGCAGACGACTATTACAGATTCAGTGAAAGCGGATATTACCCCGATTTGATTTTACCTTTTGACGGCAAGGTTAATGCAAAAAATGGCATAACTGTCCTTTGGGTTGAGGTTGATGCTGCTCAAAACGATGCAGGCAAACACAGAATAGATTTTACTGTCGATGAGAAAAAGGCGAGTATTGTAATTGAAATTATTAATGCAGAGCTTGACTTCAAGGATTTTGTTTACACTTGTTGGTTTCATACCGATTGCCTGATGTCACACTATAAATTCGATGCTTTCTCTGATGAATACTGGAGAGTAACGGAAAACTTCCTTAAAACTGCAAGAGAACACGGTATGAATTGTGTTCTCACACCCATTTTTACTCCTCCTCTTGACACAAAAAAAGGTAAGGAAAGGCCCACTGTTCAGCTGATTGATATAACGGTAAAAGACGGTGCTTACTCCTTTAACTTCGATAATCTTACCCGATGGATTGAAATGGCACATCGCTGCGGCATTGAATATTTTGAACTCGCTCATTTTTACACCCAATGGGGCGCTAAGCACGCTCCGAAAATTATGGCAACGGTTGACGGTGATTACAAAAAGATTTTTGGCTGGAAAACAAGAGCAAACTCACGTAAATATAAAGAATTCCTTACAGCTCTTTCCGTTGAACTAAAAGAATATCTCGAAAAAAGAAATCTCAGTAACAAGGTGTTCATCCATGTAAGCGATGAACCTAATAAAGCTATGCTTCGTTCTTATAAAAAAGCTTCTATGCATATTCACAGTCTTTTTGAAGGCTATAAAATCGTAGACGCTCTTTCCGATTATTCTTTCTATGAAAAGAAAATCGTTTCGAATCCAATACCTGCCACTGACCATATAGATAAATTTATTGGTAAGGTTGATAATCTCTGGACATATTATTGCAGTGCTCAGAAAAGCCATAATGTAGCCAACAGATTTTTCTGTAATGACTCAACAAGAACAAGGGTTATCGGTTATCAGATGTTCAAATTCGATATCAGTGGCTTTTTGCATTGGGGATACAACTTCTATTACAAAAGGCTTTCAAAGGGTCTTGTTAATCCCTATGAGGTAACAGATGCAGGGAAGGAGTTTCCGTCAGGTGACAGCTTTATTGTATATCCGGCTGAAGACGGTACAGCCCATCATTCGATCAGACTTAAGGTCTTTTATGATGCTCTTCAGGACATGGCAGCCCTCAACACATTGGAAAAGCTTACGGATAAAAAGACTTGTCTTTCCATAATTGAGGAACAGGGAAAGCACAGCTTGACATTCAAAGAATATCCTCACAGTGATAATTGGCTGCTTACAACAAGAGAAGCAGTAAATGCCGCTATCAAGAAAAAAATATAAACTATATATGTAATCATCAACATGCCCCACATGAACTGTTGTTCATGTGGGGCATGTTTTATCAATAGTTAATATTTACTGTTTCGCCGATGGCTCTGAGAAGCGAGGCCTCGTGGCTTGACGGAGAATCACAGCTATAGTGCCAGATCATAACGCCACCGTAGCCGTTATCTATGGCATACTGTGTTTTTTAATAAGAATTCACCCTCAGCCAAGAAGATAATAATCTGCAAGCATGTTCCAGGTGAATTTATCAACAATTCCGTTTTCCTTCGTTCTGATTGCCCTTTGCCACTGCCTGACACTTCTTTCGGTCTCTCTGTCAAAAAGGTCCGTAACCCTGATTTCGCCAAAATTACCATGCTTTTGTCCAAGGTGAAGCAGCATGGTGTTCAAATGGTAAACTGCATTGCTTCGCATACCGAGCCTTAATGGCAGGTCCTCATTTGAAATCTGTGCCACCTGACGTGGCTCACTGAATTCAAAAACAGCCTCACGGTTTACTTCGGTGATTTTTGTCCAGAGAGAAAAATCCACTATTCCGTTTTCCTCAAATCCGTACTTCTTCTGAAAGCTTCTCACTGCCTGCTCTGTTTCAGCGCCAAAAATACCGTCAGGAATCACCCGTGAAATGTCAGAATATGCTCTTCCTATGTTCCTCAGATAAGACTGAAGCTCAAAAACAGCCCTTTGCTTTTCTGTCATATTATTCCTCCTCCCTATTGAGAGTATATCCGGGATACTGCCCCTCAGCCCTTACCTGACCCTCACGCAGAGTGGCATAAGCATCGGCAATTGTGTTCCATGTTCTTTCGTCAATCTGACCCGTGGGATTAAGTGCAAAAATTCTTTGGAATTCTCTTACGGTGTTCTGCATCCTTGTGTCAAAAAGCGTACCCTGAGAAAGGGGCGTCAGATCATAAAAATAATCTGCGATGTAGCTAAGGTAGCTTCGCATTGTTCTCACAGAGGGACCCACGTCTCCCCTTCGAAGAACAACCCCCGGGTATGGCACCGTTGCAACCTTCGTTGTGGGATTCTGACTTCTCAGCCAGTCAATAACGCCTGCATAAGAAGCATAAAGGCTGAACCAGGTTTCCTCATCGGTCTCGCCCGTTGGCGGCAGATTCTTATATTTCTGAAAGGCAATAACTGCATTTTCCGTGCCCTGACCGTAAACACCGTCAACTGTGATTTCAGGCAGAAAATCAACAAATCTGCCAAGAAGAGCAAGAAAATACTGCAGCGTTACAACCTGTCCCCCTGTGTCGCCCTGCCTGAGTGCACCCCTGAACTGCTTCGGCAGATTTTCATAGCCCACACCCTCGGCATCAAGCTCTGCAAGTCGAGTTACGGAATCATAGATATAAATTATTCTGTACCATGTGCCCTTGCCGATTATACCGTCGGGATTAAGGTCAAAGACCTGCTGAAAGGCTCTCACGGAATTTTCGGTGTTTTCGTCAAATCTTCCCGTAACATTCACAATTTTCGGTATGGCAGGATAGTTTGAGGAAATGCGGTTTAGGTAAAGCTGCATTCTTCTCACATTTTCGTTAAGGTCACCTGTTTTCAGCGGCGTATCAGGATATGAGGGTACATTTTCGGCAATGGGAGCATTAACAACAACCTCAACATTGTCACCGTAGTAATAGCGTATGATTTCAATATAGGAGTAGCCCCTTTCGGCAAGTGACTGACTTCCCCATTGAGACAGTCCCTCGCAGGAAACCTCAACACCGTCACAGAAAGAGGCAAACAGTGGATTAATTGTGTTTTCCCGCCTTAAGTAATCGTTGAATATTTCGTCAACAATACGGCTTATGTTTTCATAAATGTTTCTGCCCGGTATAAACTTCTGGTCATAGCCGGTGCTGTTTGTGATGTCAAAGCTGTATCCCATTGCGGGGTACCATTCACTGTAAATTCTGTTTAGTGCAAAGGATACCTGCGCCAACACATTTGCTCTTATGGCGGCCTCGTCCCAGGTGGAAAATATTTCCGACGATGCAACATTTTTGATATAATCGGCAAAGGGTACCGTCACATTCTGTGTCTGAGACCGTGGCGAGCCGAGATGCACAATAATATTACGGGGTATTACGGGAGGCATTTCAGTTTATCCCCTCACTTTCAGGAATCAGCTGAACATTCAGCACAATATCAGCCCCGCCGACAGCAGACACAAGAAGTCCCGTCTGTGTTGTGAAGCCGTCAGCAGAAACAGAGGCAGAGTAGTCGATTCTCTGATCCTCACTCAGGCTCTCAAGGGAATTTTTCTCGGGAAAGGCTTCAAGCTTGATTTTGATTGTTTCACCGCTTTTATCGGTGGTGAGAAAGGCATATAAATTGTCTCCCCTATAAATTGATACCCTTGCGTTTTCAACGGCAAAGGCACTGTCTGCAGTGAAAACTGCCGCCATGAAGGATGCAAAATTCTGCGGCTCGGTTGGTATCGGCTCAATGCTGTCTGTGTTTTCACTCTCTTCGTTTTCACTTTGTGCTTCTTCGGTCACCGAAGGCTCACTGCCGTCGCTTTCTTCCCTTTCAGGATTATTTGTACTGACGGTCTCCCGCTTTTCTTCTTCGGATTCCTTTTTCTTTTCAGAATTGATTGAGCTTTTTTTCAGCTGCTCCTCGGGTATTGAGCTCATAAGCTTTTGTGAATACTCTTTTATAAGCTTATCAAGGTTATCGGTCATGTATCAGAACTCCTTTACAAAGTTATTCAGTATATTCTATTTGAATAAAAGGAGTTTTAGACATAAAAAAAGACCGCTGCAATCTGCAACGGTCTCATTTTTAAAAATCAGTCAGCTGTGTAAGCCATAAGAGCAACCTGGCGAGCACGCTTGATTGCTGTTGTGAGTTCACGCTGATGACGAGCACAAGTACCTGTTACTCTGCGGGGAAGGATCTTAGCTCTGTCTGAAGTGAACTTACGGAGCTTCTGAACATCCTTGTAGTCGATTTCTTCAACCTTATCTACACAGAATGCACAAACCTTCTTGCGTGACTTTCTGTTAGCGCGGTTTGCACCTTTTTCATATGCCATGAGTCTATTCCTCCTGTTAGTATTTTAAGTTTGCGATGGGTGTTCCATCTTAGAAGGGTAAATCTTCGTCGTCTGTGATTTCTTCAAAATCGCCGGGGGCAGCATTCTGATAGGTGGGCTGAGCAGCAGGTGCAGCATTCTGCACTGTGCCTGTTTCTGCCTTTGAACCGCAGAAGCTTACCTCTCTTGCAACAACCTCGTATGTTGTTCTCTTAGCACCTGTCTTGTCTTCATACTGACGTGACTGAAGCTGGCCCTGAACAGCAATCATTGAGCCCTTTGCGAAATATCTGCAAACAAAGTTTGCTGAGCTTTCCCATGCTACGATGTTGATGAAGTCGGTCTGTCTCTGTTCACCTGCTCTTGCGAAGGAACGGTCAACAGCGATACAGAAGGATGCAACGGACTTGCCTGTTGTTGTTGTGCGAAGTTCAGGATCTGCCACAAGACGACCCATAAGAGTTACGCAGTTAAGCATGTCTGTTCCTCCTTATTTTCTGATTGTGAGAACGCGAAGAACGCCGTCTGTGATACCTGCAATACGCTCGATTTCAGCGGGAAGCTCCGGCTTTGCAGCGTATGTCATGAGAACGTAGGCGCCCTGAGTCTGGTCGTCAATTTCGTAAGCAAGAGTACGGATACCGCCGTTTGAACCGAAGGGCTCTGAAGCAGTGAGAGTACCGTTTGCTTCGATGAGTGACTTGAACTTTGCTTCAAGAGCAGCAGTTGCTTCTTCACCCTTTGCAACCGAAAATACAAACATTGTCTCATAATTGTTCATTTCTTTTTACCTCCTTATGGTCTCTGGCCCCACATCTTTGCGTGGAGCAAGGATATGCTGCAGACATACTGCAACAGTTAGCAATTATATCAGTAAAGTCACCGTAAGTCAAGAGAAAATCAAGAAAAATTCAACTTTTTTATTTAAAAAATACGGTGTAGACAATGTGCTGTAAATGGTGTATACTATATATAGAAAAACAAGGAGAGCAATACACAATGATTAAAAAATTCACGGCACTTTGCCTTACTGTTATACTTCTTTTTTCTCTTTCCGCCTGTTCAGGCAGAAGCACTGCCCTGACCTTTTCGGAAATTGAAATACCCGAAGGCGTTTTTGCTTATTATCTCGATAAGGTAATGTCCAACCCCGATGAATATAAAATTAAAGATAAAAGCCGTGACAGCTACATTGACGCAGCTGTGCTTCTTTGCAGCAAATATGCCTCAGCAATTACCCTGATGAATGAAAAGGGCGTGCTTCTGGACACTCAGAAAAAGCAGGCAGTTGCAACAGACACGGAAAACAGATGGAGCCTTTTCGGGAAGTATTACAAATCAATCGGCGTTGAAAAAACAGACCTTACAAAAGTTATTACCCATGAATATCGCATGAAGCAGCTTGTTGAACACCACTACGGCGAAAAGGGTGAAAAGCCTGTTTCACAGCAGGAGCTTAAGGAGGAATTTGTTGACCTTTATGTGGGCTTCAAGGCTATTTCTGCAAGCCTTACAAAAATCAATGATTCAGGTGAAACGGCAGAGCTTTCTTCAGCTGAAAAAGAAAAGCTGAAAAGCAGATTCGCCTCTTATGCTTCAAAAATCAACAACGGCGACAGCACAATTGATGAAATCAACATCAGCTATAACGATTCCATGGGTCTCATCACAACGGAGGAGCTTGAAATTTCCGTTGTCAGAAACGGCTCACCGGTTTACGGCAAGGAATTTTACAAAAAGGTTTTCTCCCTTTCGCATAACAGAGCTGCCGTTATTGAAGACGGTAACTCACTGTATCTTATTCAGCGCATGAGAATTGCAACCACTGAAGAGGATGCCTTTGCACAATACAGCAGTGATGTGCTGGAGCAGCTGAAAATGCCTGCAATTGAAAAAAAGATTGATAAGCTGGCACAACAGCAGCAGGCCCATGTTAAAAAGGGCAAGACCGGAAAAATATATAAATTGATTGAAGAGGTTAACAGCTGAAAATGACGGCAACAGGGTGACATAGCACTGTCCTGTTGCCTTTTTTAATTTTTTTGTAACGTTTTTCTCATTAAAGAGTCTAATATATGACGGAAAAGTCATGACAAGGCCGTAAAAAAAGGAAGGTGATTAAATGCATAAGGAAAAGAACAGCTTCGGTATAACCAGGGAGGTGCTTTGTGCCGAATATGAAGCCGTTTACCGTTATGTGCTTTCTTTGTGCCGTAATGAAACCGAAGCGCAGGACATTACGCAGGAAACCTTTCTGAAAGCCATGAGGTCATCAGGAGGCTTTGAGGGTGAAAGCAGCCTTTACACATGGCTTTGTGCAATTGCCAAAAGGCTGTGGTTCACAAGGTGTAGAAAGACGGGACGGGAAGAGCTTTCCGTCTTCAGCGAAGAAGCTCTTTGTGAAAAGGTTATGCCTCTTGAACAGCAGGTGGCACAAAAGGATGCGGCAATGCATATTCATTCGGTTCTGCACAAAATGAAGGAGCCCTATAAGGAAGTGTTTACCTTGCGTGTGTTCGGTCAGCTGTCATTTTCTGAAATTGCAAGGCTTTTTTCAAAAACGGAAAGCTGGGCAAGGGTAACCTATCACCGTGCAAGAAAAATGATTAACGAACAAATGAGAAAGGACGGATATTATGAATAATAAAGATAATAAAGCTATCGATTGCGAAATAGTCTGCGATTTGCTTCCCCTTTACCACGACGGTGTGGTTGGTGCTGTTACTGCAGTTGCAATCGACGAACATCTCAGCAATTGCGTAAAATGTAAAAAGGAATATGAGCTTCTGTCAGCTGAAATTCCCACTGAAAATGAAGCTTCAACATTGGAAAGCTTTAACAAAATGATGAAAAAATCAAGGCTGAGGCACAGGCTTCTGACTGCTTTTGCCTGCATTGTAACCTGCCTTGTTCTTGCGGCCTCCTATTATGTGCTCACAGAGGTTCCGCTTGTTGACGTAACCGATGTTGAGGTGCACCGCATTTACAGATATAAAAGCGGTAAGGAGGAAAAATTCTTCATCATTGATTCCACCCGTTTTTCAGGCGGCACCGAATGGCAAAGCACCGTTACTGAAAAGGGTAACAAAACAGTTTATACCGTTTCACTTAAAAAGCCCGTTGTTTCCTTCGGCGAAAGCGAAAGATATGTTGATTGCTCAACAATTGATGCAACAAGGCTTATTGACAGAAACAAGCTTGTTATCAGTGACTGCGATGAGCTGATTTATTGCGGTGAAACTGTGTGGACAAAAGATAACAATTCCGATAAAAGCATTCCCGATTATGTTTATGCCTTTGACGAGTACGAAAAGGGAAATCAGGATGAATTCGGTGACAGTGACTCAATTTCGTGGATGACAGGCATTGATGCCGAAAACATTGAAAGTGAAAAAAACTATGTGGGAATTCAGTATCCCGATTTCAGAACTGTCAGATGGAGCCTTGACGGAGACCTTATTTTCGATTCGGCAAAGACAGAAAAATAAGCATCTGAATAGAAAAAAAGGGGCTGTCGGTAGCTTTACCGACAGCCTTTATATTATTTTTCAAGTTTTTTAAGAAGATAAGGTATTGCCTGTTCAAAATTGACGCCGTAATCGTTGCCCTTAGGGTCTTCAATTGTGAGCTTTATGCATTCGGCTGTGTAATCTGCAGCAACGGTTGCCGCCTTTTTCCAGTCAAGTCCGTTCATTATTGCGCCGATGCAGGTGCTTGAGAAAACGTCACCCGTGCCGTGGTATGAGCGTGAATGCTGCTTGTGGGAATAATAGAAATATTCACCTGTGGCTTTTTCATAGCCCATAACTCCCGTTGTTCCCTTTTCAAAGGATACACCCGTAAGAAGGCAGATTTTTGCACCCAGTGCGGCAAGCTTCTGAAGAAGCTCCTTCACATAAGCCTCGTCATATTCTGTTCTGTACTCAGTGCCTGTCATGAAGCATGCTTCAGTAATGTTGGGAACAATGATGTCTGCCACAGCGCAAAGAGATGCCATTTTCTTTGCAAACGCCTCATCAAAGGCAGGGTAGAGCTTGCCGTTGTCTGCCATTGCAGGGTCAACAAAGGCTATGCTGTTTTCCTTTCTGAAATCTGAGAACATTTTAATCATCAGATCGATTTGCTCAAAGGAGCCGAGATACCCCGTATAAATTGCATCAAAATCAATGCCTGCCCTTTTCCAGTGCTCGGTTATTGGAGTAATCTGGTCTGTCAGGTCCTTTACGGTAAACTCACTGAACATGGTATGGGTTGAAAGCACTGCCGTGGGTATTATTGCAGCTTCAACACCCATGGCTGAAATAATGGGAAGTGCAACGGTAAGTGAGCACTTGCCGACACATGATATGTCCTGAACTGTAACAATTCTTTTCATCTGTATTCCACCGCCTGAAAAAATAGTCTTTACAAATTAACTGTTTACTATTATACTTATATTTGACCATATTGAAATGACCAAATTAAGAATAATTTATAAGGTCAGATTGGAGTTGTATTATGCTCACCTACTCTTTTCAGGATAAGGGCAAGGAAAGTCTTTATGAATTCCTTTATAAAAAAATCCGTGAGGACATTGTTTCCCAACGTCTTTCCCCCGACGAAAGGCTGCCGTCGAAGCGAGCCCTTGCAAAAAACCTTAACATAAGCACCGTAACCGTTGAAACCGCCTACAGTCAGCTTGCAGCCGAGGGCTACATATACTCAGTGCCTAAAAGCGGCTTTTATGTGTCACGCATCACATCGGGCACCGAGCACAGAAAGGCTCCCGTAAGCCCTGCCATTGAGAAAATTGACACCGAAAAAACAGAGCTTTTTGCTGACTTTACGGCAAACTATGTGCCTGCAGGCTCATTTCCCTTTGTGACCTGGACAAGGCTTATGAGGGAAACCATGTCTGACTCCCCCGAAAAGCTCACCGTAAATTCCCCCTCTGAGGGTATACCTGAGCTTCGCAGTGCAATTGCAGATTATCTTTTTCAGTTCCGCGGAATGAATGTAAGCCCTGAGCAGATTATTGTGGGTGCCGGTACTGAATATCTTTACGGACTTATTATTCAGCTTCTCGGCAGAGACAAGGTCTATGCCGTTGAGGAGCCGGGATACCGTAAAATTGCCAAAATTTATAAATGCAATGACGTTTCCTGCGTTCACATACCTCTTGACTCAAACGGCATTGACGTCACAAGCCTTGACACCTTCGGCGCAGAGGTTGTGCATACTTCACCCTCGCACCATTTCCCCACAGGTATTGTAACACCCATAAGCAGACGCTTTGACCTTCTTGCATGGGCATCGAAACAAGAGGACAGATACATAATAGAAGACGATTATGACAGTGAATTCCGACTTCTCGGAAAGCCCGTACCCTCCCTTCAGAGCGTTGACACTTCAGGCAAGGTGATTTACATCAACACCTTTTCAAAGTCTCTCACATCAACTATCAGAATAAGCTACATGGTGCTGCCTGAGGGTCTTTTGTCAGAGTACAGGGAAAGGTTGGGCTTTTACTCCTGTACCGTACCCAATTTTGAGCAGTACACCCTGGCAAAGTTTATCCGCAGAGGCTTTTTTGAAAAGCACATTAACCGTATGCGCAACCATTACCGCGCACAGCGTGACACAGTTATGAAAAGCATTCTGTCGCAGCCGAATTACGGTGACACTGAAATTAAGGAAGAGAATTCGGGACTGCACTTTCTTTTGCAGGTAAAAACCGACCTCACCGACGAGGAGCTGGCTCAAAGGGCAGCAGACAAGGGAATTAAAATTTCATGCCTCAGTGAATACTGTCACAGCAAGGAAAACGCCAGAGCCCACACAATTGTCATAAACTATTCGGGACTTCCCAAGGAGAAAACCGATGAGGCAATAAAAAGGCTGTTCGGATGCTTCGGAGGGTAGAATCAGCAATTCGCAATTGAGTGATGAAAGAACAATCTGCCTGCTGAATTTACTGAGGTATAAAAGTTCTTTAATTCTTTTATGTTGTTTAAGTCAGCAGGTGATTGCCTTTTACTATGTGCATTACCACCGCACTCTTCCCCGGAGCGCTCATGCCGCTTGGGCACTTACTTTGGCACAGTCGGGCGCCAAAGTAAGCAAACCGCCCTTTTTATCTTACGTAGGGTTCTTCCTAATGCCTTATATTCGCCACATTCACCGCATGCGCCTTCGGCTTGCC
>JAZUNJ010000034.1:0-48121 GCA_045604105.1 Acutalibacteraceae bacterium
TACGGTTTGAATTTGCCCCATCGGGTACGTGTGCGGTCTACAATAACACCGATAAAAGTATCGTTAAGAACATCCCACAAACCTGAAAAAAGGCCGAAAATTGCAAGGAAATCAAAATCAAGCAAAACAATATCGTAAATAAATCTGTCTTTATATTTATCAATATTGAAACTTCCCGAAACATCATTGAGCAGATAACCGATACGCTCTCTGCGGCCGACATAACGGCGGTTTATCAAAAGCGGATTTTTTACACCTTTTTCATAATCAATTGCTATTCCTTCGTTCTGCTCATTATAAGCAAGGTTTGTATTCTCTGCCACTAGTTCGCCTCCCATGATTGCAAAATCGTTTGTCTAATAATAACATAATTTTACCGAAACTTCAATAACTTTTGTTCATTTTGTTTGCATGGGCGCAAAAAAAATGAACAATGAATAATTTTGAGGTTTCCGATTATATACATAATAACAATTGCTGTCTCTCTTGCTGACAAATCATGTATAGCGCCGAAAAACTCTAATTATTCATCGTTCATTAATTAATGCCTCCAATGCGCAAGCGGAAAGCATTCTGGTGCCGGTGTCCGGACTTGAACCGGTACGGTGTTGCCACCGAGGGATTTTAAGTCCCTTGCGTCTGCCGATTTCGCCACACCGGCGTGTCTTTGCGACTTTGATATTATACAGTTAATATTTATTATTGTCAAGAGATTTTTTTGCTGTTGTTTTTTATTTGCTATGCTTATTTAAATATTTTTTTGATTTATTCAATCAATTTTCTCTAAGTGCTTGATAATTGTAAATTTTTGGTATAGAATGGTAACACATAAATTTTAAAGGAGACCTGAATATGAAAAAGTTTAAAAAATCTATTTGTATTGTACTCACCTTTATCATGATCTTTTCTTCATGCGTGGTGTTCTCATCTGCCGCTGATGAAAAAGCTGCTTACACTCCCGACTACGATACGGAAACACCCGTTATTATTGTTCACGGTATGAGCCAGAACAACACTTATCTTCTTGATGATAACGGTGAGTGGGCAAAGGACGATAAGGGCAACTACATTACCGGCTGGCCCTTCCATATTGAAATTTCTGCCCTTCTGAAGGCTGTTCCCGCACTTCTCAAATCAATTCTGACAAGACAGGATGCAGGCCTTTCCGACGCTCTTTATCAGGCTGCTCACGATGCACTTTATGTTGTTCAGAAGGACAATGAAGGTAATTACATAAACGATATTGAGGTGCCCTGCTATGAATGCCCCATGAGTGAGCTCAGCCCCGAGGTTAAAGAGGAATATTATAACTTCCTTCCCATTCAGGAATTAGGTGAGCTTATAGGTGAAGATAATGTTTACTACTTCGGCTATGACTCAATCGGTGATGTTGTTTCAACTGCAGACAGACTTTATAATTATATCCATAACGTTGTTCTTCCCCAGACAGGTGCAAGCCAGATTAAAATCTGCCCCATCAGCCTTGGCGGTACTGTTGCAACATATTACCTCAATGCACATCCCGAGGATTACAGCCTCATTAAGAAAATGGTGTTTGTTGTTCCCGCAATCGACGGCTCAAACATTATCGGCGACCTTCTCACCAACAACCTCAGCGTTTATGACGACGAGGAGCTTTATGAAAATCTTCTTGTTGCTCTTTTAGGCGAAACACCCCTTGCTTACACACTTAACATTGTTCTTCGTATTCTTCCTTCATCCGTTCTTAAAAAGGCTCTCAACGGTCTTGTTGACGGTGTTGTTGATGTTGCCGCAAGAAACACAACAATCCTTTGGGCACTTTGCCCCACTGCATATTATGAAGAAGCAAAGGCTATCTGGCTTGAAGGCGATGAGCACAAGATAGTACGTGAAAAGGTTGATTCATACATGCAAGCAAGAGCAAACTTTGAGGATAATCTTTTCGCACTCAGAGATACAGGTGCAGAGCTGTTTGACGTTGCCTGCTACGATGTAAATCTCTTCCCCCTTTGCAAGGATTATAAGACCACTAATGCAGACAGAGTTATTCATGCTGCTTCCCCCTCTATGGGCGCAACCTTTGCAGACCTTGGCACAACCCTCGGTGAAGACTATAAGGCTGCAGGCACCTACTGCGATGCCCCCAATCACAACCACCTTTCACCCGATGGTGTTGTAGATGCAACAACAGGTCTTCTTCCCTGCACAACATGGTACTTCAAGGGTCAGGCTCACGAGCTTCTTCCCCACAACGATGTTGCACTTGAGCTTGCTATTCATGCAATGGTTGACGATAACATCAAGGACGTTTATTCAAATCCTGCATATCCTCAGTTCAACCACGGAAGACTTACACGTGACACCAACATCTACATGAAGGCCTGGGAAGACGCTGACAAGTCAAAGATTTCAGCAGATAAGGCTGCTGCCGTTGAAGCTGCAATTGCAGATGTAAAGGCTCTTGAGGAAGAAACAATTGTTGATATTGAAGCATGGACAAATGCAGAAGCTGCACTTGCTAATGCACTTTATCAGGCAGGCGTTATCGAAAATCCGAACCCCTCATTCCTTGAAACTGCATTCACAACAGTGACAAAAACAGCAAACAGATGTGTTAATAAATTCTTTGCTGCTATTGAAAAATAAAAGTTACAGCCACGCCGAGTTTCATTGGCGTGGCATTTTTCTTTACATTAAAGAAGCTGCTTCCGATTAATTGAGGAAGCAGCTTTTATATTATTCCTTTGCCTTTTTCTTGTCCGGTTCGGTTTTACGCCATGAAACCCCGAAGACGCTCAGTATAATTATTACAATACCAGTAAGCTGAACCACGCTGAAGCTGTCATGAAGAATGAGTATGCCGGAAACAACAGAAATTACTGTTGTAAAATTCGAGAAGATAAGAGTCTTGCCCACACTCAGATAGTTGAGTGCATAATTGATAAGAAGAAAGGCTATAACGGAAGAAACGAGGGCAAGATACACCACAGCAATCCAAAATTCATGGCTTGTGAGAGGTGTTATCCACGCATCTGCCTGACCTTTTGTTTCAATCAGAGAAAGCACCGTGAAGCATATGCCGCCAAGGCCTGTCATAACATAGGTACGCTCAAAGGGTGAAAACTCGGCAGCAATGCTTCGGCTTAACACGGTAAAGCCCGAGGTGGAAAGCACGGCACCAAGAAGCAGAATAAAGCCCAAAGCGGAAAATTCTCCCACACCGCCCGTTGTTGTGAGCACAACACCTACAACAGACATTACGGTGCAGAAAATCTGAAACAGTGAGCATTTTTCCCGAAGAAAAATTACACCGAGAATGAGGCCCATAACAGGTACAAGACCTATCATAACACCTGAAAGTGAAGCTGATGTCATTTCAATTCCGTAGGTTTCACATATGAAATAGACAACGGGCTGAATGAAGCCCATAAGCAAAAGCCTGAAAAGAGGCTTGCCTCTGAAATCAACCTTGTTTTTTCCGAAAAGCATCATAAGGTTAAGAAGCAGAAAAGCAACAACAAAGCGTACTGCCACCAGCACCATGGGCGAGGAAAATTCTAGTGCAACCTTAGAAAAAAGAAAGCTTAAGCCGAATATACTGTATCCGGCAAGTCCGCACAAAGTAGCCCTGAGATTACTGTTCATCCTGCTTTTCTCCGTCATACATCATGTAATAGTTATCAATGTTTTCCCTTTTCCAGTGCTCATGCTTTATAACTCTGAAGCCAAGCTTTTCATAAAACTTAACATTTTCCTTGTTCTGTGCTTCAAGACCTAATTTATATCCCTTTGCCGTGAGGTCAGCTATACCCTGCCTGATAAGCTTTGTTGCAATACCCTTTCCCTGATGCTCAGGTGCAACAAACACAGGCGAAATGATATATGTATTTTCAGGAAAAACCTTCACATCAAGGTGTCCGTATGCCATAAGGGTTTTTACCGTCTTCGGGAAATAAAGCCACAGAAACACCCAATTCGGATACATGAGGAAATCAAACACATCATATTCGTTGTGAGCTTCACGCCACACACAGATACCTCTGTTTTCCTCATCGAAATATATGATATCCTCCCTGTTGGAGGTGGCAAGCCTTTCAATCATAAAATGATAAACGAACTTTTTTCTCAGCTTTTCGTTTTTTGTAACATAGGAATGTACGGGGTCATTCACATAGCTTTCCGCCGCCATCCTTGCATAGTATTTCAGAGTTTTGTTGTCCATTGGCTTTTTCTTCATGGCTCATCCTCTTTCATTGATAATTTTTTCAAGAATTTCTTTATCTGCAGGGCAGAAATTATAATTGCAGATTTCATCAGGAGTTATCCACCGTATATCATTGTGCTCAAGCATTTTCGGTGAGCCCTGTGCAATCTGTGAATTAAAAAGTGTGAGATGAACGCTTATATCAGGGTACTCATGGTCAACCTCCATGAACACATCGCCCACAGACACGGTGATATCAAGCTCTTCCCTGCACTCACGGATAAGCGCTTCTTGCTTGCTCTCACCCTTTTCAACCTTACCGCCGACAAATTCCCATTGCAGGGCTCTTGTTTTATTGGTAGGACGCTGACAGATCATGAAGCTATTATTTCTCCATATCAAAGCTGCAACAACATGGGTAATTTCTCTTTTTTCTTCTTTCACATTATCACCCCACTTAAATCTCTTTCATGAAAGTATATCACATTCACTCACCGATATCAACTGCATATAAATTTATTGTTACGGATTGATTGACGGAAATTATTGTGCTACAATACAGACAGGAAGTGATAAAATGAAAAAGGTAAAAATAACGGTGATACGCAAAGCCGAATATACCGATCTGATGCAAAAATATGAAAACCCTATAGAGCATGCCTGCGACGTTGAAGAGGGCCAGGTATTCATTGCTGACGGTTGGAAAAAGCCGGAGAAGCTTTGTGACTCTGCATGGGAAAGCATGTCTCATTTTGTTATGGTTCTTTCTCACGGCGGCAGTAACTTTTATGACGGATGGATGAAAAACGAAAAATCTGCAATGATTTCCTGCAATGACGGCTTCAGACCCGTCAGCTTTCTTCTGGAAGCACTTGAGGAAGACGCAGACTGATTTTACGGAGATGCTTTATATGAAAAACGAACTTATTATTTTCGACTGCTTCGGTGTAATTTTCGAGGAGGTTGCTCCTGTTTTTTTGAGAAGACACCTACCGTCAGAATATGTTGATGAAATTAAGGAAAAGCTGTTCAGACCTGCTGACCTTGGCGAAATTACCCATGATGAGCTTCTTTTTAACATGTCGAAGGAGCTTGGCCTTCCCCTTGAGCGTGTTATACCCGAATGGAAATCCCTTTTTATAATAAAGAATGAAACCGTTGAGCTTATCCGTGAGCTTCACAAAAAATACGATATCGCTCTGCTTTCAAACGCTCCCCTTGGTGTTGTGGAAGAGCTTATTGAAAATCACGGTCTTCACGACCTTTTTGACAAAACGGTTATATCCTGCAATGTCCGCATGGCAAAGCCTCAGCCGGAAATTTATCAGTACTGTGTTTCACTTTTCGAAAAAAGCTATGACAAAATATACATGGTCGATGACAGCATTGCGAACCTTGAGCATCTGCCCGGAATAGGAATTACACCCATACACTTCAGAAAGACAGAAGACGTCATAAAAAAATTAAGCTCCGATTAAATCGGAGCCTATTTTTTTATCACTTAATTATTTATAAGCAGGTTCACCGCGGAACACATCATAGAAAATGTATTTGAAGAATTCAAAAACATCCTTCCAGAACTCAATGAAAATATCAATGAGTGATCTGTGCTCTTCAACTGTGTCATCCTCACCTGTGGGAGCAGTTGTCTGAACTTCTTCAACGGTAATGCCTGTTTCGGGGTCTACATAGCTTGCACCGGCAACAGCTGCAACTGACATAAGCATAATTGCAGTGAGGACAAGTGCCATGATTTTCTTGATTGTTTTATTCATAATATATGCCTCCTTAAGTTCATTGTTGGTTCTATTGTAAACCATTAAATTGAATTAGTCAATAAATTTTTAATTCTTTTTAAAAAAACTATCTGCTTTTAACCTGAATTATCCTTGTTGGATTGCTCAGAAACTGCTTTCCTTCAACATTTTTATAGGCAACGGCACGGTAAAAATAGGTTTTCAACCGTTTTTCAACCTTGTCGTTAAGTCTTATGTCAATGCCCTGCTCAGTTTTTGCCACATCGGTAAATGGGCCGTCTTTTTTTTCACTTCTTTGAAGTATATAGCCGTCAGCGCCTGCAACAATTCTTACCTTCAGGCTGATTTTTTTGCCAAAGGAGGCATTTGATTCAAGAATTTCACCGCAATCAAGATATACACAGTGAGCTTCCGTGCTGAAATTACCCTGCCTTTCACCCTCTTCGGTCTTTATGAATGCCTGAACAGAATAATGGTAAGGCTGGCCCGCCACAATTTTTTCATCGGTATATTCACATTTTCCCGTTCTTCCAACGGGCAGAATCTGTGAATAGAAATCATTTCTTCTGTTGATGATATATCCATCGGCACACTCGCTTTTTTCCCACTTAAGACAGATTTTGCCGTCCTTTACTTCAGCGGAAAATTTTTCCGGTGCAGGTATATCGGAAATGATTGCCGACTTCACCGCAGAAAGCTTTGTTGATGCCTTTTTTCCCTCAAGAGCCTTGTGGGCCATAATCTTATAACGGCAGGTGACATCCACAGGTGCAGACACATCAACATATTCACATTTTTTTGACCATGCAACATGCTCAAAGGCACCCTTATCTGAAAGGGCACGCTTTATAGCATACTTTTCTGCACCCTCAACCTTTGTCCATTTTAAAAGCAGCTGTTTTTCTTCGGTTACTGTAACAGACTTGATTTTCGGGCATTTTTTAAGCTTTGTAACAACATCCATTATCTGTCACCGAGAAGTGCTGCACTTTCCTTATCAAGGAAAACTGTAACATCGGCATGAAGCTGAAGTATTGAAGCGGGACATTCGGGAGTAACCTGGCCTTCAACAAGAGCCTTCACTGCCTTTGCCTTGCTTGCTCCTGTTGCAATGAGAATGATTTTTCTTGCTCTCATAATGTCACCGATACCCATTGTGAAGGCATATTCGGGCATTGTGTCACCAACAGCCTCAAAATATTTCTTGTTTGAATCAATTGTACTCTGAGTAAGCTTTACAACAAAGGGACCGTCTGCAAATTTGTCACCGGGCTCATTGAAGCCGATGTGACCGTTTGTACCGATGCCGAGAAGCTGAATATCAATTCCGCCTGCCTGCTTGATTTTTTCCCAGTATCTTTTGCATTCTGCTTCACTGTCGCCTGCTTCACCCGAAAGGAAGTTTACCTTTTCAAAGTCAACATCGGTTTTTCCGAAAAGGTTATCCTTCATGAAATAGAAGTAGCTGTTGACATTTTCTCTTGAAAGACCTACATATTCATCAAGATTGAAGGTCGTGATATGCTTAAGGCTTACCTCGCCTGCTTCATACTTTTCAATTATTCTTTTGTATGTTTCAACGGGAGACGCACCTGTTGCAAAGCCGAGTACGCTTCCCTTGTTGTTGTTTACCTGCTTTATGATAATATCTGCAGCTTCTTTTGAAATTTCAATTGCGTCGTTTAATACTATAACTTTCATTTTTTTGAATCTCCTTTTCTCCCCTTATACCACAGGGACAATTTACCATTTATCATAATAACACAACTGAACACAATTTGCAACAAACAGGAAGAAAAAAACATTTGCCAAGCACAAATATATGTGATATTATATTAAGCAGTAACAGTAAAAGGACCTGATTGAATGAAATACAACTATCATACCCACACCTCACGCTGCTTTCATGCAAAGGGCAGTGATGAAGATTATGTTAAAGCCGCAATTGAGGCAGGCTTTGATGAAATCGGCTTTGCGGACCATTCACCCTGGCCATTCACCGATTTTGTTTCAGACATGAGAATGCACGAAAACCTGCTTAAGGACTACTGCGACAGCATAAAGCAGCTCAGAGAAAAATACAAGGACAAAATCAGCATAAAGTTGGGGCTTGAGTGTGAATACTTTCCGAAATATATCCCCTGGCTCAGAAGTGCCATTGAAGAACACGGAATTGACTATATCATTCTCGGTCACCACTATTCAGAGGATGAGCCCGGCTGCGGCTATAACGGAAGCATCAGAACACCGGAACGGCTCTATGCTTACAAGGATGAGCTTATTGAAGCCATGGAAACAGGCATGTTCACCTATGTTGCCCATCCCGACCTTTTCATGAGAGGCTATCCCGTTTTTGATGAGCACTGCGAAAAAATCTCAGAGGAAATTATAAAAAAAGCGATTGAGACAAGCACTCCCCTTGAATATAATCTTCTTGGCTATGCCACTTCAATTGCCACAGGTCTTCCCGATTATCCCTACCCCGATTTCTGGGAAATGGTTGCAGAAATGAAGCCGTCCGTCACCGTAGGCATTGATGCACATTCACCTGAAGCTTACCTTGACCACAAGCTTTTCCAAAGCGGATATGACAATCTTGAAGCTCTCGGTCTCAGAGCTGAGGAAAGAATTTTCAAATAAGAAAACAAATAATCACAGCATCTCACTGAAGATTTGCTGTGATTTTGATTTTTGTTCAATTAAACATCATTTCTGATAAGGTCTTCAAGGCTTTCTCTTCTGACTGCAACATAATCCTCGGAGCCGCTTATCATTACAATGGGCGGACGGGGCAATCTGTTATAATTTGAAGCCATTGAGTAGTTGTATGCACCCGTTGTGCACACTGCAACAATATCGTTCGGCTTCGGCTCAGGCATTGTCACCGAAGGCTGGATAATGTCACCGCTTTCACAGCATCTGCCAACAACATCGGCTGTGAAATCTGCCTTTTCGTTCATTCTGTTTGCAAGAAGAACTGTATATTTTGAGCCGTAAAGAGCATATCTCGGGTTATCTGTCATGCCGCCGTCTATGGAAACGTAATTCTTATAGCCTGTGATTTTTTTAATTGTGCCAACGCTGTAAAGGGTCATTCCCGCATCGGCAACAATGCTTCTGCCCGGCTCCATAATAATCAGCGGAACATCAATTCCGAGCTTTGAGCATGCTTGCTTGATGTGCTTTCCAAGCTTTGCAATATTAGCTTCAATGTCAAGATAAGGGTCATCGTCACAATAGCGCACACCGAAGCCGCCGCCGAGGTTGAAAACCTTAAACTGAACGCCGCGCTTTTTCTGCATTTCTGCGCCGAACTGCAGCATTATGTCTGCAGCTTCAAGATAGACATTGCCCTCACTGTCAAACACCTGAGAGCCCACATGGCAATGATAGCCCACAATTTCAATGTATTCATTCAGAAGTGCCTGCTTAACAAGCTCCTCTGCCTGACCGGTTTCAATTGCAGTGCCGAACTTTGAATCGACCTTGCCCGTTGCAACTGCGTCATAGGTGTGAGGGTCGATACCGGGAGTAAGTCTGAGAATAACCTTCTGCTTTGTGAACTCACCGCCCGATTCCTTTACTGCCTTTGCCTTTTCTTTTATAAGGTTGAGCTCATATATGCTGTCTGCAACAAAATAGCCGATGCCACAGTCAATGCCCTCGGAAACATCGAAAAAGGTTTTGTTGTTGCCGTGAAAAAGAGCCTTTTCCATGGGAAAGCCTGCCTTCACAGCCGTATAACGCTCACCGGAGGAAACAAGGTCAATGCCCATGCCCTCTTCCTTCATAATTTCGTATATTCTTTTAAAGGAGACTGCCTTACTTGCATAGCAAGGGAAGCTTGTTTCACCGAAATGCTCCTTCATTGCTTTTAAATAGACACGGCAGTTATGACGGATTCTCTCCTCATCCATAAGATATAAGGGAGTGCCATGCTTTTCTGCAAGTGCGACTGTGTCAGCGCCTGCAAAGGTAAGGCGGTTATCTTTTATTCCTATATTTTCACATAACATAAGCTTTATCTCATTCTTTCGTTGTCGGATTCAGTTAATCAATCCAAAAGCATCGGCTTTTGAACATCTTACAGCATGTGAGCAAGTAATTCTTCCTTGCTGTGTGCTGTGAGGTCGGCAGGTGCAACATCAAAAACTGTTTTGCAGCCCGTGTCCCCTCTTTGTGTCATTTTTGCAACTGCCCTTGCATAAGCAGCAAGCACACTGCCCGTAAATTCGGGGTTTGAATCAAGCTTCAGGCTGTATTCAATAACCTGGCAATGTGAATTGTCTTCACCTGTATGACCCGTGCGGATAACACTGCCGCCGTGAGGAAGCTCACTGTGCTTTTCCCTCATTTCTTCCATTGTGATGAAATTAACGGTTGTGTCATAGGGCTCAAAATAAGCAGGCATGTTCACTATTTTCTCCCTGATTAAATCAATGTCTGCGCCGTCCTCAACCACAACAAAGCACTCTCTTTTATGCTTATCCCTTGCTGTGAATTCAGGAGCCTCACCCTGTCTTACACGGTTCATTGCATCGGTAACAGGAACTGTGTACTGACGGGCATCAATAACACCCTCAATTCTTCTGATTGCATCTGAGTGACCCTGTGAAACTCCCTTGCCCCAGAAGGTATAGTCGTTTCCGTCGGGAAGAATTGCCGAAGCATAAAGACGGTTCAGCGAGAACATACCCGGGTCCCAGCCGCAGGAAATGAGAGCTGTTTTTCCGCCCTCAGAGGCAGCCTTGTCAACATTTCCGAAATGCACGGGAATGTTAGAGTGGTTATCATAGGAATCGATAACATTGAAGTGCCTTGCAAGTGACGGTGTCATTTCGGGCAAATCCGTTGCACTGCCGCCGCAGATGATAAGCACATCAATTTTATCCTTCCATGCCAGAATCTCATCTGCTGACACTACGGGTACATTTTCTGTTTTAATTTTAAGTGACTCAGGATCACGTCTTGTGAACACAGCAGTAAGCTTCATGTCACTGTTTCTTTTAACGGCATCCTCAACACCTCTGCCGAGATTGCCGTAGCCGTATATACCGATATTCATACTATATCACCTCATTCAAGGATATCGTCCATGTTATAATATCCTGCACCTTTGCCAACAAGAAATTCGGCAGCAGTCATTGCGCCCTCAGCAAAAAGACCTCTGTTTTCGGCTTCATGCTTAAGAGTGATAACCTGGGAATTTGTTGCAAAAATCACCTCATGTGTGCCAACCTCGTTGCCCATTCTCACGGCGTGGATACCGATTTCATTTTTCGCTCTCTTGCCGTTTTCGTGGCGTCCGATATTATATTCGCACTCATCCTTCACACTTCTGATGCTGTCGGCAAGCAAAAGTGCAGTTCCGCTTGGTACATCAAGCTTTCTGTTGTGGTGCTTTTCGATAATTTCAATGTCACACTCAGGCATAGCCTTTGCAACAATTTTTGCAAGGCAGGAAAGAATCGCCACACCGAAGGACATGTTTGCACTGCAGAAAAGAGGAATTTTTTCGCTTGCAGCTTTAATCATTGCCTTTTCTTCCTCGGTCTGTCCCGTTGTGGCAATGACAAGAGGCATGCACCTTTTCACGGCATACTCTGTGACATCCTTTGTTGCACTGTGGTGGGAAAAGTCAATTATACAATCAGCTTCACCCTCATATTCATTTATATTCTGATAGAGTCGATTTTCCTTGTCGGTTTCATATTCCATGCTGCAGAAAGCAACTGTTTCATGCCTGCCGCTGTTTTTTATGATATCGCAAAGAACCCTGCCCATGGCGCCTCCGGCACCGTTAACTATAATTTTCATTTACATCACCCTGTACAGAACTTACACATTTATGCCGAGCTTACGCATTTCTGAAAGGAGAACAGCCTTGTGGTCATCCTCCATAACGGTAAGGGGTGATCTTACATAATCCTCACAAAAGCCCATTGCTGCCATTGCAGCCTTTGCGGGAATGGGATTAACCTCACTGAAAAGAGCCTTTACAAGGGGGAAGAATTCGAACTGCATCTGTGCTGCGCCCTTAACATCGCCGTCAAGGAACTTGTGGCACATTTCAGATGTCTTTTGTGGAAGAACGTTTGAAAGAACGGAAATTACACCCTTTCCTCCAACAGACAGAACAGGAACAATCTGGTCGTCGTTACCTGAATAAAGGTCAAGCTTATCACCGCAAAGAGCCATTGTTTCAACAATTTTGTCAATCTGTCCGTTTGCTTCCTTGATGCCCTGAATCATGGGATGCTCTGCAAGAACGGCATATGTAGAGGGCTCAATGTTAACACCTGTTCTTGAGGGTACGTTATAAAGAATAACCGGCTTTGTGCTTGCGTCGGCAATGTCGGTGAACATTCTGATAAGACCCTTCTGGGTTGCCTTGTTGTAGTAAGGTGTAACAACAAGCATAGCATCACAGCCTACCTCGCAGGCATATTTTGTGAGCTCAATTGCATATGCAGTATCGTTTGAACCTGTACCTGCAATAACGGGTACTCTGCCCTTTACAACTTCAACGGAGAAGCGGAGAACCTCCTTGTGCTCTTCGTCTGTGAGGGTTGAGCCTTCACCTGATGTGCCGGCAATAACAAGAGCATCGATACCTTCAGCAATCTGCCATTCAATAAGCTGCCTGAACTTAGGGTAATCTACTCCGTTTTCATTAAAAGGTGTGATGAGAGCTGATGCAGCTCCTTCAAAAATTGGCTTTCTGTTCATTTTGTTAATACTCCTTTTGAATTTTATTCCGAAGTTCCACCATGTTGCTATTAAAAAACACCCGATTTTGCATCGAGTGTTAAAATATCTGCAAACAAAGGGTCCGTAAAGACTGCTTTTTTTACAATTACAATAGCACTCCGCAAATGCGACAGTCGTTTGAATCTTATTTCAACCGCCCAGGAAGACCTTTCGCCTGACCTCCTTCGGCAACCACCCCTTTCATTTCCGACGGAACCTGCGTTGTTCTTTTTTATCGGAAGCTACTTTTGATGAATTGCGCCTCTATCATAAATGAAATATTCGGTTTTGCTAAGTTTAGCACTATTTTTTATTTCTGTCAATATGTTTATCCATAATTTCTTCACCTATTCCAGCAAGACTTTCACCGAAAAATATCACACTTGCAAAAGGCGTCAGCTTCATGAATCTCACAAGGCTGCGAATTTGTGTTTTTTCGGGCAGTGTGAAGGATATATCCTTACTCAGCCCCTCCATTTTAAGCTGTTGACCGCTGCTGACCATGCTGAGCACTGCATACTCTTTAAGATAGGTGTTATATGCCGTTCTTTGTGCGGCTGTTATGCTTCCGCAGAAAAACAGAATAACGCAGGAAATAACTGCATTTGTGAAAAAGAATTTTCCGATAAGTCTTTTCATTTCGCTGTTCATGGTTACTCCTCATAATCCTTAAGTATTTCCGCAACTGCTCTGCCAAGGCATTTTCCCGAATACACTGCTTCCTCGAGTGTGTTGGAATCTGAGCCGACCTCAATGAGAAGTGAGCAGTGTGTAAGGTTCATGTTATAGCTTCTCGGACAGAAATAAAGAGGTCTGGTTATTCCCTCAAAAAGCTCCTCAAGCTTATTCTGAAGCTGAAGGGCAAAGGTGAGATTCTTTTCCCAGTCGGGCAGATTTGTTATGCCGTTGCCCTCCTCCTGACAGCCGCTGATTATCATAAGCTGTGCTGCCTTCTTTCCGTCAATTTCAGCCGTCGGCTTTATTTTTGTTCCGTTTGTCTGCTGAATTGCATCTCGGTGAATGTCAAGCACCACCTGAATTGAGGGGTATTTCTTAAGATACTCCTCAACGCCCTTTCTTGAACGGCTGTATGCACCTGAGTACTTTCCGTCATAAACTGCAGTGTCATGGATAACCTTATAGCCTGCCTTTTCAAGCTGCTCACAGATTGCCTTGCCTACTCTGAGCATATTCTGTGACGGATTATTGCTTCTTGTCATGAAGCCCTCTTCATAAAAGCCTCTGTCAAGTATCTGATAGGTTTCTGTTGTGTGGGTATGAAAAATGAGAACTGACGGTTTTTCCTTACTGACACTGAGGTCTGCTTTTTCCTTAAGCTTTTTTTCAATGCTGATTTTTGTCTTATTGACATTCTTGACCCTCACAAGGCCGAATTTATCCGTAACGCCGTCATTCTTATATTTATACTCTGATATTGAGCCGTCCTTCTGATGCTTTTTTGCTGTCTTTTCATAATCCTTCATAAGCCTCAGAATGTCATCGTCTGTTTTTGTAAGCTCTGATTCCTTTTCCTCTTTTTCCGTAATTTGAGAAGCAGACACCGTTGTTTCATGTGTGACTTCGGTAACCTTCTGCACAGCAGCGGCAACGGTAGATTCAGGCTCGGCCTGCTCCGTTTCAACAATCTCTCCGGGGCTTTTATAAGGCAGATAGCTTTTCACTGCAAGAACAACGATCTGTGCGCCGAAATTTATAATCGGCTCTTTAAAAAGAGAAAACAGCCCGAGGCATATACCTGCCACAGCAATGAAGGCAGTTATTTTTATGAGTAGAGTTTCTTTCCTTTTCATATAATCCTCCGCATTATTGTCTTTTCTTAATTTTATTCACCCAATTTTTAAAAAATTACCCCACAATTGCGGCAATATCCTCACATTTCATCTGTTCCTGGAGTGCTTTGTTTATGCCAAGGGCAATAAAGCCTGCCGCTCTGAGTATAACATTATCTATTTCTTTCGGTGTGACCATAACATTTTCTCCGTCTGAAAGCTGTATGTTATCTGACCTCAGTTCAACATTTATGCCTGACTTTTCAAGTATATCAAGCGTCATTGTCACACCGTCAACCACCGTGGGCACGCCGATTGCAATCACAGGAACACCGATGCTGCTTTCATCAATGCGGCTTCTGCGGTTTCCTACCCCTGAGCCCGGTGACACGCCTGTGTCACACATCTGTATTGTTGTGCCCAGCCTTGAAAGGCTTCTTGATGCCAGAGCGTCTATCACAATAAGTGCAGAGGGCTTTATTTTATCTGTAATACCTTCAAGTATTTCTGCCGTTTCAATGCCCGTATTTCCAAGCACTCCCGGAACAATGCCCGCAACTGAGCGAAGTGAGTCAAAGCCTATGGCTTCTGCAATTTCGGGACTTATATGCCTTGTTGCAAGAAGCCTTGAAATGCATTCGGGTCCAAGGGCATCGGGAGTGATTTTTTCATTACCCAAACCTGCCACAAGAACAGTGCCCTCCTTCGGAAGAAGACTACGGATTTCCCTTGCGAGAATTTCAACTGCAGGAAAATGTATATCCGCATTTTTCTTAAGAAAGGGTATTTCGAAGGTGATGTATTTCCCTTCGGGCTTCTGCAGCCTTTCGGCACCCTCACGGGAAGTAATTTCAATTTTCGATATTGTCATTCCCTCTTCGCTGTATTTTTCAACGCTTACCCCCTGAGTATGCTTTTGCTGCGAAAGCTCATGCCTTTCAAGAGCCAGATCAGTACGAAAATTCAATTTTTTCACCTCAAAGTATTGCATTATGCACAATTATGTGTTAGTATTGTTGTCGCTTTCAAAAAAGTATATCCAAATTTGCAAAAATATCTTGAATTTTTTAAAAAAAGATGGTATGATATGCTCTGCATGATATCAAGAGGAGGTGTAAAGACGTGCCTAACATTAAATCAGCTAAAAAGCGTGTTCTCGTAAACGCAACAAAGCAGGCTCGCAACAAGTCAGCTAACTCCGCTCTTAAGACAGCTCTTAAGAAGGCTAACGCTGCTATCGAAGCAAACGCAGAAGACAAGGAAGTTCTTGTTACACTCGCAGTTAAGAAGATTGATCAGGCAACTGCAAAGGGTCTTCTTCACAAGAACAATGCTGCAAGAAAGAAGTCAGCTCTTGTTACAAAGCTCAACGCTTCAAAATAAGTTTTTTCCGATAAGAAAATGCAAGAGATGGGATTGCCCGTCTCTTTTTTCTTTTTCTGCATTTATATTCGTATTTTTGCACAACAGCTTTGCCTATTTATATATATAAAAAACAAATGTGATATATTTTTATGAAAATTTTGTATATATAATTGTATTTTACTTCGTTTTATGGTAGAATGAACACAGAATTATATTGGAGGACTGTCAAAATGAAAAAAAGCATATTCAAATCGATGCTGTTTTTGTGTTCTTTCATGTGTCTCACAGCCGTTTTTGTCTTCGGCGTTTCAGCCAAAACGGTAACTTCCGACGGCTTTGTTTTTGATGTCAGTGGAAAAACAGCCACAGTGAAAGAATATATCGGCTCTGCAAAAGCAGTTAAAATACCCTCAAAGGTTGGCTCTGCCAAGGTTACGGCAATCGGAGATGAGGCCTTCTGGAGCATAAAAAGCATGACCTCTGTTACCATTCCCTCTTCTGTAAAAACAATAGGCAAGGCTGCATTCAACGAATGCACAGGTCTTACCAAGGTTGTGCTTCCCGAAAAGCTTACAAAAATCGGCAGCGGCGCCTTCTGGTACTGCACGGGCCTTAAAAAGATTGTAATTTTTGAAAACGTCAAATCAATAGGAACAAATGCATTCAAGGGCTGTAAGGATCTCAATGCTTATGTTATAAAAGGCTCCTATGCTGAAAAATATGTGAAGGGCCAGTCAAATATCAAGCTGAATTACAGATTTGTTGACAAGGTAAAGCTCAGTGAAACCTCAGCAAAGCTTGAAGTGGGTGCAACACTGAAGCTCAAAGCCACCCTTTCACCCTCAAACATCTATATCAGCAAAATTGCTTTTTCAACAAGCAACAAAAAGGTCGTTACCGTAACCTCCTCAGGAACACTGAAGGCCATCGCTCCCGGCACTGCAACAATTACCTGTGCAGCAAAGGACAAAAGCGGAAAGAAGACAACCTGCAAGGTTACCGTTGTTCCCAAAAAGGTAAGCGGCATCAAGCAGTCTTCAACAACCAAAACAGGCTACACCCTTTCCTGGGCAAAAAGTGAAGGTGCCACAAAATACAGAGTTTACCGCTACAATGAATCAAAAAAGAAGTGGGAAACAATCAAATATACAACCTCCACCTCCCTTAAAATCACAGGTCTTAAATTAGGCTCAAGCCATAAATACAGAATTCTTGCTTACACTTCAAAAAGCAAGACCTATTACAAGGCTCCCTATTCAGCAATCTTCACAGCAAAAACTCTTGTTCCCGCAAAAGTTTCTTCTGTTACCGCAAAGCCTGCAGACGATTTTATCAACCTTTCCTGGTCCAAGGCAGCAAATGCCACAGGCTATAAGGTTTACAGCTATAACAGCTCAACCAAGAAGTACACCCTTCTCGGCTCAACAAAATCAAGAGCCTATAAGGTTAAATCCCTTAAGCCCAACACAAAATATACCTTCTCTGTAAGAGCTTACATGACTTCAGGCAAGGAAACAGTTTATTCAGCTTATTCAGCTCTCACCTCCTGCACCACAAGACCCGATTATGTAAAGGGACTTGCCGTTAAGGAAAATTCAGTTTATGTAAGTAAGCTCACCCTTCAGTGGAAGACCCTCAAGGGTGTCAGCGGCTACAGAATTTCAAAATACGACCCCGCAAAGAAGGAATATGTGAAGCTTGCAATGGTTTACGGTGCCGACAAGAACGAATACACCGTTGAAGACCTTCTTCCCGGCACAACCTATTCATTCAAGATTCAGTCCTTTGTCAAGGTCGGCTCATCAAACCTTTACGGCTACAGCTCTGCGAAGGTATCGGCAACAACAAATTCAAGACCCGCCAACAAGGACGAGGCCTTCAGCGGATTTGTTGAAGCCTACAACGCATCCAAAAACAGCAAGAACAGCTTCTCACTTATAAGAAGCACTGTTGTTTCTGATTTTGAAGGGGAAAACAGCGATAAGTACACTGCAGTAACCGCTAAGGTTGCAGCAGACTCAACTGACATTCTCTATTTCGTCAAGGGTATTGAAAACGTGACAAAAGCTCCCGTCACCTCATTCATTGCACCTGCAGATGCATTCACAACCATCAGCAAGGAGCAGCTCAGGGCTGATTCCCTCAGCTTCGGTGATGACGGAAACGGCTTCAGAATCACCTTCACCCTTAAGGAAGACTCTGACGGCTCCGTCAACGCTCTCATTACAGATGTTATTGACTGGAAGGCCGTTGCTGATGAGGTTGAAGGCTTCACCCTCAACAGCTGTACATACGAAGGCACAACCGTTGACGCAAAGGTTCAGAACGGTCTTGTGGATGATATCATAATTTCCGTTCCCGTTAAGGTTAACTTCTCAATCGGTGAAGAAAATTATGAATTCACAGAAACAATCACAAAAGAATTAATGTTCATCTGGTAAAACTTGCAAATGCAATTTTTATAAATATTGAATGGAGGACACGAAAATGAAAAAAGCATTACAATCTGTTGTTGCAATAATTTTCTGCATGTCAATCATTGCTTCAACAATGCTCGTTACTCTTGCTGCTCCCGGTAAAATTTCATCAGCAAAAGCAACAAGCATCACCTACAACTCAGCAACACTCAGCTGGTCAAAGTCAAAAAACGCTGACGGTTATGAAATTCAGCAGTACAAAAGCAAAAAATGGACTACCATTAAAAAGATTACATCAGCAAGCACAACAACATATAAGCTCACAAAGCTTACAACAGGTACCACATATAAGTACCGTATCCGTGCTTATGACAAGGGTCTTTTCAAAACAACCTACAGCGACTATAAGACTGTAAGTGTTAAGCCCGTACCCGTTAAGGTTTCAGGTCTTAAGGCTGCAGGCACAAGCTATAATACCGTGAAGCTTACATGGTCTAAGGTTTCAGGTGCAACAGGCTATGAGGTGCAGCAGTATAAGAGCAAAAAATGGGTAACCATCAAAACTCTCACAGCACGTGAATTAAGTGTTTCAAAGCTTTCACTCGGAACAACCTATTCCTTCCGTGTAAGAGCCTACAGAACAGTTTCCAAGAAGAAGCACTACGGTGCATACAGCTCAACCGTTAAGGGCACACCTCAGCTTGCGGCAACAAGCAAGATCAGCGCTTCAGGCATTGCAACCACCGGTGCAAAGGTTTCCTGGAGCAAGGTAAGCGGTGCAGGCGGATATCAGGTTTATGACCCCGTGACAAAGAAGTGGGTTTCCACAGGCACAAAAACCTACTACACATTCAAAAATCAGAAGGCAGGTACTTCCTATTCCGTTAAGGTAAGAGCATTCAAGAAGGTTGGCTCAAAGACTTATTACGGCAAGGAATCCTCAACAGTCAAATATAAGACAACTCCCGCAAAGGTAAGCGGTGTTAAGGCTTCCGGCGCAAAAACCACCTCTCTTACAGTTTCATGGAGCAAGACAACAGGCGCTGCAGGATATCAGGTTTATATTTATGACTACAGCGGAGCTAAGAAATGGGTACGCTACAGCAATACAACCGGCACATCACTTGCTATAAAGGACCTTAAGGCAGGTTCAAAATATGACTTCCGCGTACGTGCTTATGTGAAGAACGGCTCATCCTACAGCTACGGCTCATATTCAAGCACTATCACAGCCTACACTGCAACAGCAGCTCCCACCGGACTCACAAACGGCAAGGTTACTGCAACATCAATTCCCCTCAGCTGGAAGGCAGTTTCAGGTGCAAAGGGCTATGAGGTTTATAACCCTGCAACAAAGAAGTGGGTTGATGTTAAAACTGCAACAAGCTACACAGTATCATCACTTAAGGTTGGCACAAAGTATACCTTCAAGGTAAGAGCTTACATCGGCTCATCTAAGGTTTACAGTGCTGAATCAAGCATAAGCATTTCAACTGCACCCTCAGCAGCAACAGCTGTCAAGGCTTCCTCACAGACCACATCATCAGTTGCATTCTCATGGACCAAGTCAGCAGGTGCATCAGGCTACAGAATTTACATCAACGGAGATTATAAGAAGGTTGTTACCTCAACAAGCTATACTGCTTCTTCACTTAAGGCTGCAACCAAGTATACAATTGAAATCCGTCCCTATGTCAAGAACCCTGCAGGCAACTCCTACGGCGAATACACTAAGTTCAGCACATACACAGCACCCAAAGCTCCCACAGGCGTTACTGTTGATTCTGTTACAAAGAAATCAGCAGCTATCCACTGGACCGCAGTTTCAGGTGCTTCCGGATATGAGGTATATGACCCCATAAACAAAGACTGGTTCAATAACGGAACCTCCACATCATACAGCTACACTTCACTTACACCGGGCTCAACCTATGATATCCGTGTAAGAGCTTATATCGGCTCAAGCAAAATTTGCAGTGCAGAAGCTTCCGCTTCAAAGTTTGTTACCATTCCCCTTGAGCCCAACCTTGATGTTACACCTTCAGTAGCAGGAGACAACTTTGTTGTATCATGGCCTGCCGTTAACGGTGCCCTTTCATATCAGATTGAAAAATCCGATGACGGTAGCACATGGAGCGCTTATGCAAGCACAGCAACAACCTCCTTCAAGGTTAAGGATGTGAAGCCTTCAGACACATACCGTTTCCGTGTTCGTGCATATATCAATTCAACAACCTACAGTGATTGGGTTTCAATTCAGCATTCACCCATGACTGTCAGCGCCGGCAGCGGAGCAACAGCTACCTCAACTCATATCACATGGAACCCCGTTAACGGTGCAACAAGATATGTTATTGAGCATTACATTCCCACCTCCTATAGCTGGGCATTGGTCGGTGAAACAGACAGCACAGAATATAAGCCCGGTGTTAAAGCAAATACCGCTGAGCTTTACCGTGTAACAGCTTGTATGGATTCAGTTAAATTTGCACGTGGTATTGTTGAAGCAGCACCCACAGGAATCACATTGAACAAAACTGCTCACGGAGCAAAGGTTTCATGGAATGCAGTTGCAAACACTGAATCATATCTTGTTAAAAAGATTTTCAATGTATACTCATATAAAGAATATATGTACGGCACACTGGACAATGACACAACAACAAGCATTTCCAAATCTGCCACATCCTTTGATTTCAACCTTGCACCTAACCAGATTCACACATATGCAATCTATGCTAATCCCTCAAACACACTGGTGGCTCAGTTCACAGTAAGCATGGGTGACCTTGTTATTGAAAATAACGATGCAAGTAAGACCTCACAGCTTCTTATGCTTGTTGAAGCCATTAACCGTACAAAGTACAGAGACATGAATGTAACAGTCACACAAGACTCAACAATCAAGCTTTCATGTGACAAAATCATGGTTGGCGGTCTCGGCTCTTTTGTAGGTATTCTTGATCCGGAAATCACTAATCTCGGCGATTTTAATCTTCTGGAAGGCACATTTACAGTTACAGGAACCGAAAACGTTAAGAAGTTTATGAATTCTATTGATGACAGCGGTGCTGAAGGCATTGACTCAACAGAAACAATCAAGGAAACCGTAACATTCACAAACGGCATCGGATATCCGACCGGCTCAAACAAGGCTGTTTATCTTAAAAACTATCTTGAACCCTCAGGCTCAGGCTCAAACCCCTTGTCTTATCTCTACAACGAGCATAACGATGCTGCATGGAAGAACGGCTTCTCATCAGTTGCCACAACAAAGAATGCAAACGGAACCTACACAGTCACTGCTACACTTAAAAAGGAAGAGTACGGCACATCAAAGAACAAGGCTAACGCAACTTATCACCCCGGCTTCATTTCAACCTTTGATGATCTCAGCTCACTCACCGGCTCAGGAATGGATAACACCTATACCTCAATCGGTGCCACAACAATCAAGGCTGAAATCGGTGAGGACGGCAAGCTTATCAGTTATTCATTTGTATCTCCCACAAAGATGGATCTTGGCTTTAGCGAATCAGGAATGTCAATGGCAATGTCAATGTCCGGCACATGCAATGTTTCTTATAAGTTCACTAGATAAGCATTGCAAAATTACAAAATAATATTCAAGGGATACCTTCAAGTATCCCTTGAATTGTTAAAAGAAAGGCACAGGAACCTCCATGGATCAGAAAAAATTTACTCAGGTTGCAATAATTCTGGTCGCAACAGTCTGGGTATTTTGCGGCACATTTCTGGTAAGTGCTAAAATTGTTCAAAGCAGACAAGCTTCAGCACCTTCGCAAATCCAGACAACAACAGCACCTAACTCAACCCTACCGCCGGCAACAATTCCGTCAACGGCAAAGCCCACAACAACTGCACCCTCAACCACCGTTGCAACGGGTCAGATTACAATAGGCGGAAATAATGTTGCAACAACTGCAACGGTTGGCGACCCTCAGTGGCTTATTGACCAGCAGGCATCAATTGAGGCAAGTAAAAAGGCTGAAGAAGAAGCTAAAAACACAACCAAAAGCAATGTTCCTTCCGGAAAGAAAAACATTGTTGAAGCATATGTAAACGGTATTAACAAGCTTAAGGATGAAAAAAATTCAACGGTTTCAAAGGCTTCCACACTTGACTTTTCAATTGAAAGCATTTCAATCAACGGTAAGCCCGATATGAGCCCCAATGTTACAAGCTATGTTGAGAAATTCCTCAACACAAATAAGCCCGTTGACATCACCTATAATTTTGTGAACGGACTTGATGAAAAAACAGGGCAGACTCCTCTCACGGCAATTGCCCCCTTAGGAATTTATGCCAAGCTTTCACCCGATGCAGTAAAGCAGGCAAAGGCAGAAAAAACAATTGGCGGCGGTTACAAAATTGTTATTGAGCTTGTTGACGAAACCCAGACACACGAAACGCAGGCACCCAACCATTCAACAACGGTTGAGGTTATTGACACGGCGTCTCTGACTCCCTCAGGTGCAACGCTTAAGCACCTCACAATTCTTTACAGTGGCACCGTAATTGAAGCAACCTTCGATAAAAATGACAGACTTGTTTCAGTAAGGCATAAGCTCCCCGTTACCGAGGCTGAAGGTGAGGGTGAAATGACCATACCCTTGCTTGGTCACAACTCAGCCACAATGAAGATGCACGGTGAATATAACTGTACCTACAATATTCAGTATTAAGGTAAAATTTGTTGATTTCTTATTGACTTAGATTATCCTAAGTGATATAATATGAAGGTAATCAATGACATGGAGGACAGTATCATGGAAACATTCAAGAAAATTGCAAAAATTGTTGCTATAATCATCGCAGTTGCTGCTGCAATCGCAGGTATCTACATTGCAGTGACAAAAATAATCGAAAAGAAAAAGGCTAAGAATGCAGACGACAGAGAGAACTTTGTTTCCTGTTCCTGCTTTGATGCTGACTTCATTTCAGAAACAGTAGCATAAATAATTTTAAAAGGACTGTCAATGACAGTCCTTTTTTTGTTGAAATTTATGAAGCAAAATCCAAAGGGTCGCAGTTTTTAAGCTACGACCCTTTTTCATTATACTATTATATTATTCACCCTTGATTTCCTCAAAGGGAATTTCAGTAAGCTCCTGCATTATAACCTCTTCCTTTTCATAAAGTGAGGTGTATTTATCCTGATAATAGTTCTGTCTTTCACACTCAAAGCTTCCGTCGGGTGCAAAGCTGATTGTTGTGCAGCCACGCTGTGAGCCTTCCTTGTAAATGCCGGGATATGCAAGATAGTCAACGCTCATACCATAGGTGAGTCTGATTCCCTTATAGTCAATTGAGAAGTTGTTGTAATGGTCGTGTCCGCAGAAAACAGCCTTTGTTGAGCCGAGCTCAAGCATTGTTTCAAACATATTATCTTCGGAAATACCGCAATAAACAACCTTGCTTCCTTCACCTGCATCACCGTAATAAAGCTTGGCATTTTCAGTATCCTTGAAGCCGTTTTCAGCATATTCATACCAGGCATCTCTCTGCTCTGTGAGAGGAATATGGAAAAATGCTGCAGATTTGATATCAGATTTTTCTTCCTTGCCAAGCTTTTTGAGCACCTTGTTGTTTTGCTCATTAAGGGCGTTAACGGTGTTTTTGTACCATTCAACCTGATTTTCATGAATGTTGTCATACTTCCACATGATACCCAGAATGTCTCCGTCAACATACGAATGGCTGTCAAGAACAAAGAGACTCTGAGTGATAACTCCGTCGGAATTCTTAACGTTTATCACCTGATTGCCGTAGCCGTCAACATCATCGGGGCCGGGCTGGTAAAGGCAGTATTTAAACTCTTCGCTGCTGTAGAATTCGGAAATATCATCTCTACCGTAATAGCTGTAGGCTTCTGTGTCATGGTTGCCGAAGCCGAGGGTCCAGTATACACCGAGCTTTTCCATAAGTGCTGCAAAAACCTTTGCTGAGGACAGGTTGTTGAAGGTACCTGCCTGGAAGGGTACGGGGTATGATACGTCACCTGTTACAATAACAAGGTCAGGCTTTTCTGCAGATATCATTGCTGCCACTGCGTTAAGTGCCATGGCATCCTTTTTAAGCGACATCCAGCCGCCGCCGATATGTACGTCTGTGAGCTGAAGAACCTTGAAGTCTCTGTCTGTAGTGAAGGTCCAGAAGCCGTTTTCGTCCTTTTCGGGAACAAGAAGGTCATCGTTTACAACTTCTTCAAAGGAATTAGCCTTTTCTATGTTTGCCTTGTTACCCGTTACGCTGACAACTGCCATAACACCTGCAAACAAAACAATAACAGCAAGGATTATTCCGATTACTGCCAAAGCCTTTTTGCCCTTTCCCTTTTTAGCACTTCTGACTTTTACATCATTGTTTTCTGTTTTTGTTTTCATTTTCTTATCTCCTTTTTATTGTTCTACTATATAAATTTCTATTCCTGTTTTTTCAGAAATTTGCCTTTTAAGCTCTTTTAAATCTGCTTCATCGGGAATTACATCAGTTTTGAAATATGCCTCATTTTCCCCGGCAAAGGAAAAAACAAGCTCACTTTTTTGTGATACAAGTCCCTTTTGAGAGAGCAGCTTTTCAATTATGTCTCTTTTATCCCTATGGGCAAAATTCATAAGCCTGCTGCCCTCAGATAAAAGCATTTTCACAGCTAATATTATTATCACAATGCTTATAAATATTCCGCAGAAGGCATCAATTGAATAGATACCCTTATCCGATATAATCAATGTGACAACGGTGACGGCTGTTATGAAAAAATCAAGCACACAGTCAAATGCCATAAGCTTCAGAATCTGTGACGAGTGTTTTTTTCCTTCATGCCTGAAAAAGGCGAACATAGAGAGCTTCACAAAAACTGTAAAAATAAGTATCCACAGGTATTTCACCGAATACCAGACCGGTGTGGGATACATAAGCCTTTCAGCAGAGCTGTAAGCGAACATGAAGCCTGCCGCTGCAACAAGCACAGCAAGAACAAAGGAGAGAAACTGCTCTGTTTTTGCGGCTCTTGACCGTACCGAAAGGTCATCCTTTTTAAGCACAACCAAAAGGCAGACCACACTCAGAAGCCCGGAAAAGCTATCGAACAGATTATTTATACCGTCGGAATATATGCTTATACTGTTGGATGAAAGACCTATATACAGCTTTGTTATAAACAGCATGAAGTTAATTAAAAAGGCAGCTGAACAAACGGGAATAACTCCCTTGTTTTTTATTTAAATCACCCCCGGAATCTGTTTTCTTCAGTCATTATAGCATATCTTTTTCCAAAAATAAAGCGTGCTAATAATAATACTTATATTTTTTCATCAAAAGCAGAAAGCCCTTCGGATTAAACTTAACCCGAAGAGCAATAAGCTAATCTGAATATTATTTTTTATCCTTGCTTCCCGTAAACACTGATGCAATAAGTCCGCACAGAACTGCTGTCATAATACCCACCGAAGCAGAGGACAAGGGACCGCTGAGAGCTCCCATAAGACCTTCCTCACGGATTGCCTCCTTTGTACCCTTTGCAAGATTATAGCCGAAGCCTGTAAGGGGTATGGTAGCTCCTGCGCCGCCGAATTCTTCTATATATTCATATACACCGAGTCCACCGAGAATTACACCAATAACAACAAAGGACACAAGTATTTTTGCAGGTGTCAGCTTTGTGTAATCAATAAGAAGCTGACCGATGACACAAATGATTCCTCCTGTAAGAAAAGCCTTCAGAATGTCAAGTAATATTTCCATCACATTGACCTCCTGATTTTATTCACCATTTCACTAAGGTCAATGCAGGTAAACTTTATAAGCGTTGCCACAGATATTATAATTGTAATAACACACAGTGCTTTTTTTGCAAAATAGAGATATTTACTGCATTTTATAAGGTAGACTATACATTTAAGCTCTTTGAAAAAACTCATTCTATCACTCCCCCACTCTGATATTTATAAGATGTGCTATTCCCGGAATGCTCTCTCCCTCTCTTGAAGAAACAGGAGACATAAGCGCCCCCGTTGCCACAAACAAAATGTTTTTGTATTTTCCGTTGCGCATGGAATTGAGTATGTGTGAGCACAAAACCGATGCACTGCAGCCACAGCCTGAGCCACCCGAATGAACATCCTGATTTTCCCTGTCAAAAATCATCAATCCGCAATCATTGTGACATGATGATATATCAATATTATCCTCTCTCAAAAGCAGCTCCTTCAGGAGCTCACTGCCCACACTTCCAAGGTCTCCCGTCAGAATAAGGTCATAATCCGAGGGAGAAGTGGAAGTATCACAAAGGAAATCCCTTATGGTTTTTCTTGCGGCAGGGGTAAATGTCAAGAGAAAACCATAAAATTTTTCAAAACCTCAAAAGTGCCTATTTTACTGGGTTTTTGGCACTTTAATTATGGGTGCAGCTATGGGGTGGTTGCAATGAAAGGAAGACTATAACAGATAGTTTATAGACATTTTTAATAAATTTGTTGCAAAACAAAAAGAGAGAGGCCGTCGTTTGACAACCTCTTAAATGTCACCACTTTTTATCTTTACAAAGATTATTCCAACAATAAATTGCCTTGCTTGTTGGTATTTTTAATTGACATTCGGAATGATAAGGCTTTTTATCAAACCAAAGCCAACATTCAAACAGCAACTCATTATAAGATTTATATTGATAAATAAATTCCAATCTGTAGTTTTTTTCATTTATAAGACTAATCAATTTATCTAAAGGTAATTCTTCTCTTAAAGTCTTACCGAAAAAACTATTCCGATAAATATAAATCGATATATCTTCTGGACTTAAATCTTCTAAACGAAAATCAACTCTTGACTTGTCTGTTCTTACAGTTTTCTCAACATCACTACACTCATGTTCGGGTATTATCCAAAAACCGTTATCAAAATAAAAAGAGAGCACATTATCATTAAAGTATATTTTGTTTGCATAACAATCGTGAAGAGAAATATAAGAATCATCATTATCACAATGTAAATACTTTTCAAACTTCATGATACAACTCTCCTGAAATTAATGTTTTATTTTTTTATTTTAACATGTGAATAAATAATCGTCAACAGTGATTGTCTTGTCGTAAGAACTTTTACTCCTATAAGTTGAAAAACTTATGAGATTTCAGAAGTTTTTACCTCTATACCGATAAAACTTTAAATTTTTACATAGTTTTTCGACTTTACACTGAGACCAGCGTGCAGATTTTACTCCGCACGCTGGTCTTTATTGAAACTTCTTTATTCTTCTGTAAAATGTGGATACGCTGATGTTCAGCAGATTAGTTGCTTCTTCAAGTGTAAGCTTCTTACTTTCGTACTTGCGCCAAACTTCATAAAGCTTTGTGTCATCAATGCTTATTGACTTTCTGCCCTGATACTTACCCTCGCTCTTTGCCTTGCTTATACCGTCGCTCTGAAGCTTCCTTAAGCGCTCGGATTCTCGTCTGAATAAGCGGCAAAGCAAATCATAACAAGTCTTACGGTTGCTGTCGTTAATTATAAAGCCGTCATATTCAATATTGATTCCTGCACAGATTCCGTCAAGTAACTTCTTCTGAATGTCATAAGACCTTTTTAACTTTGATATTTCGTTATCAAGATTAACTGTATCAGAAATGCTTTTCAAATATGACTTTCTTACATATAATCGGTCGCCGATATACTTTGTGTCAGTTCTGATTAACCATTCAAGCTGATTGAGATATTGCATATTACAATCTTCAAGTAGTTTCCAAAGCTCCTGTCTGTTAGAAGCCGGTGCTCTTTCCGAAATGAAGGTAGGAACAGTATTCTTTCGTATGTATTCCTCTTTCCTTAAATCTAAATCAATGCCGGGAATACCCTGAAACAGAGAAGCATCTAAAAGGTCAATAACAGAATAATTAGGTCTGAATCTGTATTCAAACTCTTCGTTCTTCCATATCTTATATTCAATTGCCGACACCACATACTCTATACCCAGGTCATCCTTAAGGCATATAAGAGCATCAACCTCGTAACAGTTCATTTTTTCACCTCTTAATCAGATTTTCAAAAGATGATTCGATAATTTTCTCAAATCTGTTTTTTATCATATGCTTATAAAATTCTTTTTGTAAGTCAGTAATAAACATAACATCATTATCAATAAATTCGTTTATTTTTTCGATGGAAATACGCTTATATACATTTGCCAATGCTTTGTTACACTCTTCAAATTCGAGGCTGTGAATAACATCATAATATGAGCTTTTCTTACCCTTGAGCTTGATTTGGGATGTGGGAAAAGTAAATATCCTTTTGTCAGTTTCTTCCTGTGAACCCATAATCTCTCTCATTTCATTTTCATCGGTCATTGCAGGAAACAATGATGAGCCATTATCAAAAATGGGAGCAAGGGTATATTTGTTGTCCTTCTTCAAAAAGCCCCAGTTGGCACCATGACGGTCAAAGTTACCGAGAAGAGCATCAACAATAAACAATTGCCAGAATGCCTCTATGGTTTCATCAACATTTGTAAGCTTTGAATTATCACGGAGCATTTTCATAATATCCGTATAAGAATACTGATATCTTTCTTTATCCTGGTCTAAAGTGCTTTCGCCTACATCATTAAAAGGAACAAACTGATAACCGTCTTCTATAAAGTTTTTACAGGCAACAACCTGTTCACCCTTATATGTGCCGAGATAAGTTTCCTGCACCTTAAAACCTAAAAGTTCAAAAATATGAGAGCCGATATACTCTGATATATGATTGTTCCTTTTACCGAACTCCGTTTGCTTCTGGAATTTAATCATATATTCGCTGCCGCTGATAATCAGACCTATTTTCTTTTCGCTTCCGCCAAAATATGTATTACTCACTTCGTAGTTTGAAAAATCCATTATAACAACTCCTTGTTTTATAGTATAAATTATAAAGATTGTTTTGTCAATAGGGTATATTGTTGCATTATGATAAAAACTATTATCACAAATATCAAATATACCCTATTGATAATTTTACGCAGACTTTTTATCTGCTTCTTCAACGATTTCCTTATTCATTTCAATATAGTTAACCACGTTTTCATAAGCATCGTTGAATTTAAACTTAATGGTAATGTTGCTACCCTCGTGAACAAGAATCTCATCAATCAGTTCAACAACCATAGGTCTGTTAAGTTCTTCAATATTGCCGTACTGCTTGAAATGAGAGATAAACTCGTTCTCGCTGTTAAGACCTTGGGCATATTCTTCAGCTGTCTTAGTCAGACTTTTGATTGTGCTGTCTATTGACTCAATTTTCTCCGTTAGATTAGCTTTTAACTGCATATATTCCTCCCTTGTAATTACACCTTGCTTCCAGTCAGGATATAAATCAAGGGACATTTTCATGCACTTCTCACGCTCGGCAGATTGAGTCTTAATCATCTTCTGCAGATGAGTTGACTCTTTTTTTCGCTTACTGCTCTGATTGATTATTTCAAGAATTTCATCAAACACAATGGCAGTGTCAATCATTTTCTGCAATGTTACAAGCACCGCAGTTTCAAGCTTATCAATACGGATTGTGTGATTGGAGCAGGCATCCTTGCTCATTTTCCTTGATGTCATGCATCTGTAATAGCGGTAAGTACCGTATGAATGTTTGTTGGTTTTCTTGTTCATAATACGGTGGCAGTCGGCACAGCGTACAAGTCCCGAAAACAAATCAACCTCTTTTTTGACGGGCGAAGAGCGGATATTCTTTCTGAAAAGCGACTGAGCCTTATTGAAGGTATCCTTGTCAATAATTGCCTCGTGGGTATTCTCGACAACAATCCACTCATCTTTAGGAATGGCTCGGCATTGTTTGATTTTGTAGCTGATTGTCGTGTTTTTGCCCTGCACCATATTACCTATATACATTTCGTTCTGCAGAATTCTACGCACAGAGCTGTCGTGCCACAGACCGTCATTACTCTTACCCATAGGATGACGGTAATTAAGACCTTTCAGTTTTTTTTGCATTGACGGATTGGGTATTCCCTCATCATTCAAGGCTTTAGCAATGCCGATAATACTTTGACCTGCTATAAATCTCTCAAAAATCATTCGTATAACAGGTGCCGTTTCCTCGTCAATAATAAGTTGATGATGGTCATTCGGATCCTTTAAATAGCCGTAGGTCGGAAAAGAGCCGATAAACTTGCCCTGTGCTCTGTTCACATTAAGAGTACCACGCACATTTACAGAAGTAGTTGCCGCAAGACTTTCATTTATAACATTGGTAACACCTACGGAAATACATTGTGTTGCCGCATTCATACTGTTTGAAGCGGTATCAATTCCGTTGTTAAGAGCAATAAAACGCACCTTTAATCTTACGAAAACATTATCAAGGTAATTACCCGCATCAGTGTAATTTCGTCCGAATCGGGACAAATCCTTAACGATAACACAGTTAACCGTACCTGCATAAATATCTTCCATCATTCGTACAAAGCCCGGACGGTCAAAGTTAGTGCCGCTCCAACCGTCATCCACATAAAAGTCATGAGCCTCAATATCAGGATGAAGCTTAAGGTATTCCTTTAGAATTTCACGCTGTGATGTGATGGAATAGCTTTCTGATTTATCTCCGTCCTCACGGGACAGACGAATATAAAGAGCAGCCTTCCAGGTTTTAAGTTCCCTATGAGGCTGCTCTAAGTAATCCTTATATTTTGAATACATTAGTATAACCTCCACTTGTTTATCTATACAAACAAAGCGGAAGCACCACAAATCTTACAAATGAATTGTAGCATACTTCCGCTTATATTTCAATAAAAATTTTAATTTAGCTTTTGGCAAATATCTCAGCAGGAACTAAGAGCACTGCTCAAAGCACCTGAAAAATCTTTACCGCCGCTATATGCTACTTTTACGATAACATCTCCGACTTTAAAGAGATACGGATTTTTTACCTGACCGGTAAAGTTCTCTATTCTCTCCATAACACTTTTGCTTTTATCTACTGTAATATCTCTTAAGTCTGTGAGAGTGTTTTTATCGCAAAGAGCTATCTCTGCATCTCTGCAGAGGGCAAGCTGGGATTTTGTGAGCATTAAGTTATCACTTCCTCTCGTTAGTTATTATTGGTAATTATTTAGTTTTTAAACCAAGTTTTTCCTTAACCTGATTAATAATATTTGTTAAATTTTCTTCTCTCTTCATCACAAAGTCTAAAGTATTTTCTGAATGAAAAATACGGTGTGTTGAAATATTTATTAAGATATTCCTGCGAAGACATTTCTTCCTCGTAATACTCATCATTGTCAGCCTTTTTCTCTTCCTGCATTTTCTTGCAAAGCTCTTCAGCGTTCATAGCATTTACCTCCCTTCATAATGTTTTTCTTTGACCTGAACTTTCTCAGGAAAGTACCACTCACGGATAAGTGCCTTCTCCGCTTCAAGGCTTTCCTCAAGCCCCGGTCTGTCCTTGATAATGCGTTTTGCAATGTTAATCTTTTCTCGCAATGCCCCGATTTCAGACGTAAGAAAATCCCGACGTACAACAAGCTCTTCTTTGTCCGTCGGGTCTTTGCATCTTCTGATTTGGTTGTAAATTTTGTTTCGCTGAGTTTTAAGCTCCTCCATTCGGATGTCAGTTCTTGAAATGAATTTGTCAACCTCGGCAAAGTCATAAAGCTTTTCGTTTATTGCAAGCTCAATCTGTTTATGCATAAACTCTATTCTCGGTGCAGAATATTTCATTTTCGGTGAGAAGGGATGCGGATTGCAGTTGTTCTTTTCTGCTATTGCTCCAACAAACAAGAGAGCAAGAAAGAAAAGTGAAATGACAGGTGCACCGAGCACAGCGCCACCTACAAGCAATTTTGAAAAATCTGAAACAGTTCTGCTGAAAGTTTCAGGATGACGGTAGCTCTCTGCTGACTCCTTGAACTCATAACCTCTGTAATTGAAAACAAAGATTTGATTTTTAAGATAATTATTTGCACGGGTATAGTTATAAAAATTTTCATCCACCTCATAAAGCCTCTGATGGTTAATCCTATCCCAAAGACTTTCATAAGAGTTTTCATCACCAAGGTTTGAAAGCTTAACGCCGTGCTTATCGGTACGGTAACCAATCTTTCCGTCGTCAAACCAATAACCCTTCTGGCTCATAATTCTGAAAAACTGTTTTTTGCTTCTGCTTCTCGGAATAGCGTAATCAATATCTTCACGCATATAGTCATATTTTGTTTTGATACCTTTCTGCTTTGCTTTGTAAACATTGTAGGGTATGCGTTTGCCTTTCGGATTTTCAATAACAGATAAACCGTGCTCAAGACAAATTTCATCACTCGTCTTTCTGAACAGACGGTACATCGCTCTGTCTTCATTCATCTTTCTTCCGTCAGTCATTGAAACAGAATTGATGACTATATGACAGTGAACACAGTTAGCATTGAGGTGAGTGGCAACAACCATTTCATAATCTTTCGCCCACATCTTACTCGCAACCTCCATTGCAACCTGCTGTGCTTCTTCGGGTGTAACCTCTCCGGGCTTGAAAGAAATATATGCGTGATAGGCAACAATGCCTCCTGTCTTTCCATACATTTCTTTTGTATCAATCATCTGCTGTGCAGCAATATCCGGGTCACAGTTAATACCGTCAACAAGAAGTCTTTGTTCGCTTTCATGATTTGTTTTATCCTTGTCGGCGGCATAGTGAAGTGAAGAAACAAGGTCAGAATATTTTGATAAGTCAGTTTTACTTTTGTTTGCGGCATAAGTTACAACCTGATGAATGTTATTTTTTATAGGCCATATTCTTGTAACTGCCATTAAACAAATCTCCCTTTGCCCGGTTTAAAATATTTTGCAATATCCGATTCGAGTGAACGAACCTCAGATAAAACTTCCTTGCACTCAGCATGGTCAATAAAACCGATTGCGTTAGCTTTAGCAGTAAGCTGATTAAGATTAGTACCGACTCTGCGAAGCTCAATAATAAATTGTTTGTAATCAACAGGCGGAGCTTCAACAAGCCTTGTACCTAAAATCATAGCTCTGATAATTTTGCTCCGGTCAGTTTTCATTACCTTACAAAATTTGTTTAACACTTCATTTTCTTCTTCACTGAGATAAACATGAAAATCAATTTCTCTTTTTCTTTTTGACATAGGGATTCTCCTTTCTTTGATTTTTGTGTTGGGGTGTGGTGGTAAAAACGCTCTGTTTTTACGGATTTGCGGATACAAATCCAATGCTTGCTAAACTTCGGACCAAAATCCAAACATTAAAAGCAAGCGTTGGTTTGTCCTCGTTTAATTACCTGCCGCATAAGAGAAAAGAGATACAATAAATTTAAACATCTTTTCTCTTTTGGTTTTTAAGGTTCTTACTGTTTCGTTTTCCGTTTTCAGATTGAGCCTTCTTTGTTTTTTCAGACTGTGGTTTTATTGTTCTGAATGTGAGCCTTGTAAGTTTGACCGCAGCACGAAGGAATCCGGATTCTTCATCATCAATAATGAACACATCATCAGGCACTTCCTTTTGTAAATCGAGAATCGCTTCATTAAGGTCTTTACAATAACTTTCAACCTGAATTTCGTCTTCACCTTTCAGGAACCATAAGTGAGTTTCTTTTACCTTTGACATATTTCTTGCCTCCTTTCAATTTTTTTAATACGCCTGTTTTTGACATGTTTTTATCGGACCAAGTTCCGTATTTTTAAGTGTTTTTAAAATAAATTTTTCCTAAATGATGATTTGTTAACAGATGCAATTTCTATTTGATGAACAGAAAGTCCGATAAAAAAGACCTGCTAGAAAACAGCAGATCCTAAAGTTCGGTTAGTTGTTTCAGCTTTTTTGTCATACGGCAACACGACTTCAAGAAAATATCTGCAGATAATGTGGCTCGGTCTTAAGAGTTGCGGGCAGGTGTGAGCATCGCCGTCATCAAGCAACAGACAGTTACCGTTGTGGCAGTTACAGCACCTACTTTTAATCAGCACCTTGATATCTGCAAACTGCTTTGGGGTAAGTTTAAATTTTTGCATAGGCTTTTTCTCCTTTCTTTAAAAAAATTAAAACCCGCCCGAAAAGAGTAGGTTATGTATCAAAATAAAAATCTAACGCAGTATTCATATACAGGATTTGTCTTTTTATTTTTATAATCAACACAAATATTTAAATTCTCTTAACAATAGAAAATTTCTCTCGAAATAGGTTATTGATTTCATGTGCAAACGGATGTATCATAAAAGCACAGAAGCGCTTTTGAATTAGTTTTAGAGGTGAAGCAAATGAACATTTATTTTGGTGAGAATTTAAAGAATTATCGTCTTAAACGAAATCTCACTCAAGAAAAGCTTGCAGAGTTTTTAGGAGTCTCTTTTCAGACAATCAGCAAATGGGAACACGGAGATACTTATCCTGACATAACAATACTTCCAGATATTGCAGAGTTTTTCGGTGTAAGTGTTGATGAAATGTTGGGTGTTAACAAAACAAAGAACGAGGCAAAAATTCTTGATATAATTGAAAGAATTGATAATCTTACTGATGTGGATTTAAGGGGAGAAATTATAAAAGAAGCAATTAAGGACTTTCCTATGGATTTCAGAATACAGCTTCGTCTTATGGGACACTTGTATTTCTCGTGTGAAGATTCTCAGGTAAAAGAAAGACTTCCTAAAATCAAAAGTATCTATGATAACATTCAGCAAAACTGTACCGTAGATACAATTCGAATACGTGCAAAAAGATATATGGCCTCTTGTTATGCATGCCTTTCCAAAATAGAGGGAAGCGGAGTAGATTTTGAAGAATGTGAAAAAATATTAAAAGATATGCCATATATGAGAGACGGCAAGGAATTTGTGAAAGCAATTTTTTATCCCGAAGATCATCCGAGCTACTATGAAAATATCAAAAACTCAATTGATGTGTCAGCAGGACTTTTAGCCTCGGGACTTGGCCGCTTTTATTGGGATGATAACTTTTCAGTAGACTATAAAATCAAAGTTCAAAATATGAGCATCGACATTCTTAATATGATTTATGATGACGGAAATTACGGTAGCCAGTGGCGAGAAATTATGTATCTTTATCTGGAGCTCGGTCATCTGTATCATATGAAAGGTGATAATGAAAAGGCTGTTTTGAATCTGAAAAAGTCCGCAGAGCTTGCAAAACAGTTTGACGAAATGGAAAGGATAACAGTTATGCACTCATTACTTCTTGAGGGCAAGAAGTTTGATAAACACACTGTGGGCAGTACCTTTATTGCCTGTTCAAGAATAAAAGAGCTTATTAGTGAACGATATTCTTTCAGTGAAGATTTTAGAAAGACGAAAGAGTTTAAAGAAATTCTGAAAACATTAAGTAAATAAGGTACATGTGACTGCTCTCCTTGTGAGAGCAGTTTTTCTTTGCCGCTTTACCCGAAACAGTTCCTACAGGCATTACTACATATCTCTATGGCGCTGTGCAGTCAACTTATATTTCAATAAATTGCGCTCGCTTTCTTCAAAAAAGGTCGTGGCGGTTTGTTCCGTTCGGACGGTCATTCACTTGTCTGTGAGAAGAAAACTTTTTTCTCCTCATAGATACCCCGACATAAGAAAGCAAAAATGTTCCTGATTTTTGAAAAAATTTCAAAAAAATTTTTGGATATAAAAAAAGACCCTCGAAGTTTTTCCTTCGAAGGTCATCTGAGCATTAAGTTTTATAACATTTGTTCAATGAAAATTTGTTTGATATTTGCCAGGCGTTTTGACACAGCACTTGCACTTTTGAAGCTAAGCTTTTCGGCAATCTCATTTTGAGAATAGCCTTGCTTTTTCAATAGATATATTTCTTTGTCAGTTTCATTGAGATTTTCAATAACCTTTCTCTCAATGTCAATGACTTCAACTTCTTCAGTTGCATTATCCAAAGGCTCAACGGGAATGGCATCCTGAAAAGCTTCAATCAAGCCGTCAAGAGAAAGGGCTACACCTGCCTCACTTCTTGAATGAGTCCACTTCCTATCAAAATCAATCTTTGAAAAATTCTGTACTACGGTTTCACTGAAGTCCTCGTGAGCAGCCATTGATTTCTGAAGTTCAACCAATTCGGGCACGCTTTGTGTCTGAAGAAGCAGACTCATCATTTTACCAAGAAACTCATCAACGACACGGTTAAATATCGTTTCAAGTTCCTCTTCGGTCATCTCATCAGGATCTTTGCCTGTTTCCTCAGCATATTTTGCTATTTCTTCAATACAACGTTCTTCAGTTATTTTGCAATAACTATCAAAGATTCTGTCGAGTACTTCCTCATTTCCTCTAAGCTCCATTATAATTCCCGATACAAGAGTTTCGTCAGTTTTCTCAAGACTGACTAACGGAGAATCATCCGAAAAGTTAAGAAGTGATGAAAGCCCAGTAAGCTCACCCATTTTTTCATTCCAACTCTGCTGAAAAATAGTTTGGGCTCTGCCGTATAAAAACAGCTCACCTTCACTCGCTTTTTTGGGGTTAAACTTTGATTTCATAGTAGTGAAATCGTTTTCCTTAAAGTTAGCTTTCAGGTCTTCAATGGTAATGGGACCTTCTTTTTCGAGTAGGGAAGATTTTTTCATTCTGTGTACCTCTGAATTATTACATCCTTGATTTTGAGGATATTATATTGGAAGTTGAGTGAGAAAATGAGAGAATGGTGTCGAAAAAATATATTATTAGTTAAATTAAATTGTTTTACAAATGCATAAACGGTAAACCCGTTAAAACAAACTTTAAATGTGTGGATATGTAATGTTAGAAAGATACTGTTGTTTTGATACAGTTTTCAAAAAGAAAATTTGAAACTATACTTTTTTAATTGCCATTGTAAAACCTTGTCCTCCACCGCAACAGAATGTTATTAGCCCATTTTTTAAGTGTTTGCGCCTCATTTCATTGATTATTCTTGCTATCAAAATACCTCCACTAGCAGAATATGGATGACCAAAAGCTATAGCTCCACCACAAACATTTAGTTTACTGTGTTTAATTTCTAAATCCTTCATACATGCTAACACTTGCACTGCAAAAGCTTCGTTTAACTCCACAATATCAAACTTGCCTATTTCTTCATCAAGGTCTCTTAATAGTTTTTTAGTAGAATAAATCGGCCCTAAACCCATTACATTAGGATCGCAACCAGCAGATGTAAAATGCAAAACACTAAAACCATCTACAGACATTTTTTTTGCAACCTTTTCACTTACAATTAACACTGCAGCAGCACCGTCATTTTTTGATGTACAGTTTCCCGCTGTTACTACTCCACCGTTGATAATAGGCTTTAACAAAGACAAAGATTCCATAGAAGAATTATATCTTATGCACTCGTCCTTAAATACCATTGTTCTATTTGTCAAATTAATAGGGATAATCTCGTTTTTAAAATATCCGTGATTCCAATAAGATGCAGCACGTTTATGACTTTCTAATGCAAACTCATCACACGTATATCTTGATATTTTGTATTCATTAGCAATATTTTCTGCACTTTCTATCATTGTTGGATTACCAAATTCCGAAACAGAGACATCAATATTTAACTGTGTTTGTTCATTATTGCTTATAAGCACTGGTTGTTGAGAACAACTTTCAGTTCCTCCTGCTATTACAATATCTGCTTTACCTGTATCTATCAACATTGATGCATACGCAACTGCATTTAATGAAGAAGAGCATTGCCTATCAATTGATACTGCAGGGATAGAAAGAGGTAAACCAGACTTGAGTGAAACTATTCTAGCTATATTTCCGAAATTAAAATTAATTAAATTACTAAATACAACTTCATCAATTGCATTAACATCAAGTTTATTTCTGTTAATTAATGCCTTGACAACGGCACTTCCTAATTCATCTGCATTAACTGTAGCTAATGATTTATTAATTTTACCAATTGGAGTACGAATTGCATCAATTATAACAGCCATGTTTTTTCCTCCTTAAAAGCATCACCAATCAAACAAAAGTATTTCATCACCCATAAATATTGAAATTCCACCATTTTCTGAAACAACAAAAACTAGTGTATTCTTATGGTTTTTTGCAATACAAGCTGCAGCAGTATGTCTAGATCCTTTTCCACATCTATTTAACAACTCCTTCACATCAATCGTTAAGTTGTTTTTATCGGTTTTAAGAATTACCCCAGCTTTTTTTGCTGTTTTATCACTTTCGATTATAGTTGCACCATCTAAAGACATATAAGAAAAAAATTCTTCTATATATGTTTGATCTGAATCAAAGTTTTCAAAATCTTCAATATTAATGTTTATATCATATCCCATCTCCCAATTAGAATTTGCACTATTTTTATAATTTCCTTCGTAATCAAATATTAGAATTGCACCTTGGTTGTTATTTGATCTATATATTAGTATTGGAAAGAGCAAGTTAACAATATCTTTATATGATTCTAAAACTCTACTCAAATCTTTGGGTTTATCTTTTTTTAAATGCACGTTAATTTTTGCGAATAGCTCTTTTTTTGTATCTTCAATAATTCTTATTTTCCATTTTCCGCAACTTTGAGAAAGGTAGCATTGAGCTTGTTCCTTTCCAAAATAAAGTATTTTTATTGTTTTAGAATTACCATCCAATGTAAAACAAATAATATTATTATTTTTTTCAGTTAATGCATTAATCGCAAGAAAAGAACGTAACACACGGTCTTTTTTTAACAAACACAATCTTAAAATTCCTTGAAAACAATAGCCTATTTTTCGTTTTTGATCTGTTGTATATACAAAAACAGTATTATAATATGAATGTTTACCATAATAAAGCTGTGAAACCAAATCAAAATCTAGATCAAAGCCAAAAGTATCAGTTTTGTTACAAAGCATCTCAAGATTTGAAGGATTCCAGCATTCATCATTAGAATTTATAAAATACAAAGTACAACAGATGCTACGATGTTCAATTTTTCTATTCGCAGTAACAATAAGATGTTCCATAATTAATTTAAACATCCGCTTGCTTTCATATTGATCATCACTAATAAGTTTCAAACTAGCAATATCATTACAGAAATTTCCAATTTTGGTTTTGCTATTATTGTTTAAATCCGTATCAAAATTATCCCATACTATATCCTCCTTTGAAACAGAATCAATACTGTAATTTGACATTGTATCGATAAAGCGCATCACAACTTGAAACCATTTTGCTACATTTAACAATTCCGCTCTTTCGTTTTTACATAACGGTGAATATGCATTTTTGTTGTCTCGTTTATTTATTACTCTAAAAACCGCAAAAATATTATCTTTTTCATCGAACAGAGGAAAAACCCAAAAATTATGAAAATAATAATTACTATCGTTTAGTGTACCTTTACCGTACAATTCAAGATATTTTGAATTATGATAAGGAGACTGCCGACAATCGTCTTGTAATTTATTTGTACCTACATGGAAAGAATTGGCTAACTCTTCATCAAAGGGAATTAATATACTTCCAGAAATTCCTTGTGTTGAAGTATATGTTTCGCTTTGCTCAAGACTCGATGACAATTCCTTAGTATTTTCTATCAAAACATCATTTTCTTTGTTTTCTAAATATCTGATTTCATAATCACGTATAACTATTCTTCCGTCCACTACAACTAAATAGTCGCATATGTCAAAATTATATTTTTTAATTAAATTTTTTAAAAAAATTGCTAGAATACTTCTTTTTGAAAGAATTTCATTTTTATTTCGATAATCACTATAATTAGATATAACTTCAGAAACAAAATTATTGGCAACATTTTTAGCGCTACGTAAATCAGTTTCATCTATTTTGTCACCCATATCAAAAAAATCATCGTTTAGAGACATTTTTTCTACACAACTAGCCCACTCCATAAAAGGTGGAAAATCATTGTACCAAAACTTTTGAGCATTTTTTTTACCATGCTGTATTTCTCGCAATTTGTATGCTATTATCTCGTTTTCTTTTATAATAATCCAATTTTTCAACACTTCTTCCCATATTGAATCTGGAAAATCTAACGAAGGACTGTTGCAATTTTCAATAAAATCTATAGTATACCCGCCAGTAACTTTTTCGTATCCAACTACATTTTCTATACAAAACACCAATTCTTTTTTTGTTTTGTCTTTAAATTCGTTTTTCAATACTTGCGACAAAAAATCACTTACAACATCTTTTGTATTTGTATGTACATAACTTAAAAACCAAAATTTGTAATAAGTGTATAATGCAAGAAAAGAGTAATCATATCCATACAAATCACCAATCAAGAACTCTTTTGTGTTAACTCTGTTATAATAGATTTTATTCGCGTCACTATAAGCTAGGCGCCTTTCTGGTTTGATATACTGTTCTTCTGACATGCGCAGAAAATAAGAAATAATATCGTTTGAAATGCTGTTATATTGATCTTCTTTCATTATTCTTTCCTTTAATCATATTAATAATCCATATATTTCCAAGCAGGATCATAGAAAACTGTAACTATTATTTGATTATTTACAGTCTTTGAATATTCTAATGCAGCTTTTAAACATGCTGCTGAAGTATGACCTACAAATTTGCTTTCTTTAAGTTGTAATTCCTTATCCATATAACGCCAATCATTTTCAGCAACTAATATTATACTATCTATTTGATCTTTAATTTTTTCAATATTATTAAATGTAAATTGAGTTCTATTGCCTGGAGCAGTTCCTATGAGACCATGTATTTGCTCTGTTTCACTCTTTCGATTATTCAACCTATCATACAGAGTAGGATTCTCTGCTGGTTCAACACCAATAATCTTCATTTGAGTATTTTGATTTTTTAACGCTTCACCAATTCCACGTGTATTTAATCCATTTCCCAATGCCGATACAAAACAATCCACCTTTTTCCCTTTCAATGCACTTGTTATCTCTTCGGCCAATATTCTCATAGTTTTCAAAGATGTTTCAGTATCCACACAATGATTAGGAATATAATATTCATCTTTATTTTCTTTGATTAACTGTCTAAATTTTTTTATTAAACCGCGAACATACTCTGTTTTAGGAGAAAAGACAACTTGAGCGCCAAAACTTTTTATTTGTTCAATTCTAGCTCTAGGCATATCCTCTGGTATAACAACCTTATAACGTCTATATCCAAGAGCCTCACATAACCAAGCGAAAGAAGCACCTGAATTACCAGTTGTAGACTCTAATATAGTTTGATCCATATCGATAAAAATATCTCCTACCATCTCTTTTTCTCTTAAATATTCAATCCAAAATCTATCGTAATGACTACCAGTGGGATTTAAATATTCTTCTTTGCAAAATATTCGGTTACCATTCGGGATTTCTATATTCTTAATTTCGTAAAGAGGGGTATTCCCGATTGTTTTTGCAATTTGATCATATAATTGTTTTCTTTCCTCTGTCATAATTACGCATCCTTTCTATATCCAGTATATGGACGAGCTTGTATTATATAAAGTTTATCATTTTCATACGCCCACTCAATATCAGCAGAGTCAAAACCTAGTTTTGATTCAATTTCAATTGCCATTTTTGCAATTTCTAATAATTCATCATTGGATATTTTTCGTATATTTCTGAGGTAAAATGGTAGTTCTTGTTTGTCAAATAATTTATTATCTTCCTGCATATAAATGTCACCTAAAAATATGTCTTGATAACCAATATTGTAACCTTCTACCTGCATGGTTTTTCTATCCACAATACAAGTGTCCGGTGTGACCTTACCGCTAACTAACATTTCGCCCAAGCCTAATATTCCTTCAATTACAATTTTTCCAGGATTTTCGTTATTGTTTGTAAAACAAACACCTGATATTCTGCTTGAAATCTGTTTTTGTACAACAATTCTCATTTTAACACTATCATAATTAATAGATTTTAGAGCACAGTACTTTTTGACTCTATCGTTATCAATAGACTTAAGTACAGATATTATTGTGTCTATAACATCATCTAGAGCAACATTAAGGTGCGTACTAAACATTCCCGCAAAACTTGCCTCTTCTGAATCCTCGCAAGTCGCTGAACTTCTAACAGCATACAAAGAACAATCTAATTCTTTCACTTTTTCTAGAATTATTGCTTGGTTACTTTGTTCTTTTATTTCACTTAAATCATCAAACATTATAGATATAAATGGTGGTATAGGAAAATGATTTTTCATTCTCGAAAGTTGATATCCCTTTCCGCCCATCTTGTAAGCAGAAATTTCATTGTTAATGAGCATCGTTTGTACCTCTCTTTAAAATTGTTACTATTCCCGTATTAAAATCAAGTTCCACAATATCGCCTGTTGAAATGAATTGCGATGCAAAATTTGTTCCAATAATACATGGTTTTTTAAACTCTCTAGACACTATTGCAGCGTGCGATGTTTGTCCCCCCCAATCAGTAACAATAGCAGAACATGCTTGTATTGATGTTATAAAATCTGGTGTAGTAGATGGAGCAATTAAAACTTCTCCGTCTAATACACTTTCCTGTTTTGGATCTTTTATGATATGTGCTATTCCTGTAATTTTGCTATTCTCTCCTTTGTATGTTACTGTACCGGAAATTTTTATATCTTTTTCGGAAGAGTGATCAAGCAGATTATATTTCGTGTCTATTTGTCGCAGTGTTTTTTCTACCAAATCTCCTGCAACAATAAAGGGATCATTCATAATTGGTACTCTTACTTTGTCTGCATCACAATCTATTTCTTTGTAAAAACTATTTATCAGTTCATCAACCATTGGAAAGTCGGACTGTATTACAAGAAATGCTTTTTTTCTATCCTTAAAAACATTATCAAAGAGTTTTGGATTTCGTATATAATGCTCAATTTCTTGAGGCAAAAGCAAATGCAAATTTTCTAAAGATTCACCAGTTCTTTTAGATACTATCATAAGTATTTTATCGAAAGATGCATTGCTTTTCATTACTATATGTTTTCGCATATCAGATAATTCAGCTGCCAGATCTGCTAATTCAACAATATTTTTATAATATATAGGCATAGAATTAATTAATTGAATTTTATTGGCATAGTTTGTTCTTTTTTCTATTTGTGCTGTCTCTATTTTTGTCTTAAGAGTGTTCCCGAGTTCTTCAATTTTTGTCTCAGGCTCTTTTAATATTTCACCAATAACATCTTGTATATCATATCTATATGTCGAAAAATAATTATTCATTTTCCAGTAATATTTATCAGCAAACAATTTGATTGTATCGAACAACTGTTTGCATTCGATAGTTCCACTCTCTTTGATTAACTTGTAAATTTCTTCTACAGAATCATTCCCCCTGTTTTTCCATATAGTTGAGAGTTTTTCGTTAGAAAGTAACACTTCTTTAAACTTTTTTACACAACCATAAAAATCTTGTAAAATAACAAATGTAAATGAATCTTTTGACAAAGAAGCAATGTGTTTCATAAATGTTTTTTCGTCTAATTTGTTTTCAAGAACATATTTATTTAATTCGGTTTCTGTATACCACTGTAATGGTTCCACAAAAGCTCCGTATTTATAAAAATTATAGAATAAAGCCTGTAATTCCTTATAAAGTTTAATTAAATCATTCATACTCAACTCTTGCAAATTGTTTGAATTAAAAACTTGATTAGCCTTATCAATTAATTTAGTTGCAGAAAGTTCCACTGCTTCATCAAAATAACGTCGATGAGCCTTGCATAACAACAAATCAGTCATTTTTTGTCCTAACGAATTCCCCTCTGCAAAACGCAATAACCATTTTCCTTCATAGTTACCATTATTGTCATAACCAAAATCAATTAAAGTAGTAAACAATGAAGTTCCTAAATACTCACGCAATTCCTTCATACTAGGGTTAAGTGTCATTACTAAAAAGAAAGGGGCACAGTTTTGTTCCCAAACAATCCAATCTTTACTGTTGTAGTTAATCATATAATTTTTCTCCTTTGTATATTATTTATGAAATCAACTAATCTTGCATCATCTAAAGAATATTTTTCATACATACCTATTGCTCCCCAGACGATTACAACATTGTTTGGTTCCTTTATTATAGAGAAAAGGTCCTCTACTGATTGATCCACTGAAATCTTATCTTTATAATTTTCTGAATCTCCAAATATATCTATTCCTGTTTCACTAAAATGGTTTGATATTGTTTTATATGTTCCTTGATTTATAAAAATATGATATTTATCCTTTTTTACAATTAGAAAAGTAGGAATATGGATTTCTTTGCTTTGCTTAACACCTAGCAAATATTTTACTACTCTTTTGCTTAAAACTTCATTCAATGTTATTTGATAATCTAACCAACCATTTTCATGATAGTTGTCTAGAACAAAAAACGAATTATCCATTGGTATTCCCAATTCATCCCAAATTCTTTTTGCTCTCGAAATATAAGCATAAAAATTCTTTAATTTTTTATGCTTAAGATAATATGCAAAAGCATTTGGGTAAAGAAAAGAATCTAAAACATCAACATCTTTTCCAAATTCGGAAAAAAGATTGTCAGAGAACTCTTCTTTATTACTGTGGTTTCTTACTATATCAATTATTTGAGCCTTTTCTTCTTCTGAAAACAATCCAATTTCATCAAGTAGTTTCGCTACAATAACAGCTCCGTTTATTGCATGGTTAGCATACTTCCCTGTTTTAATGACATAAATATCATGCAGCAAAGCACCTACTGTGCAAACATCTAAAGGAAGTCCTCGTTTTCTTGCTAATATCCTTGCAAATTGGGCGCATCCTCGATGATGCATCAATTCGAAAGCTATACTGCTTTCTCTATCTTCATCATCTATAGTACTATTCAACAATTCATCTATTACATATTTTTCATATATAGATACACGATCATTAATATCATTTTTTTTGCTATTATAATGATGATGATCTACAATTTCTATCATTATATTCACCTCACAATATTTATTTTACTAGGAAAATATATAAATACAGCAAAACTGGCACAAGAGCAACAATAATATATAATAATAATTCAGAAACAATTTGAATTCTTATCATAATTCTTTCGTAGCGGGTAAAATATGTATAAATTCTTTTAGAATCAAGTGTTTGACAAGTATGGTAATAATCTCTTCTTGGAACAGCCTCAGCTGTTTCAATCAATTCATGATATTCATTTACAAGCTTTTTATATTGCTCTCTCGATATTCCAGTTTCGGAGTATTTTTTTAGTTGTTTTGTAAAAAACTTAAGTTGAGCCACAATATCAGATAACTTATTACTTCTCGAACCATAATTAGCAAAGCCAATTTGCAAAGCGAAATAAAAAAACACAATTGATGCACATACATTAAAAAACTCTAAAACATTCAAATTTTTACCAGAAACAACAAAAAATTTTGGTAACAAATCATTTATTATTGAAATCAAGCTATAATAAACCAAAACAAAACTTGTATATGAGTTTCTTGTAGAAAATCTCCTTTGCATATTTGCGAAATTTTCAATTGTAAAACTACAATCATGATTTAAACTATCAAGCAAGTTTTTTTTGATTTGCAGAGTCGTATCACTTAATTTAAGTTGTAAATTTTTATGCATATAATCTTCCTTTCATGATGTGAGCTCATTAAATTCCTATAACACAGACTTGATTAAAGAGCCTTAATGTTCTTATACTGTCTTTGATTATATAGTTATGTAATCGACAAAAAGTAACACAATTAATTTGAAAAATACCGAATTTTGTAGAACTTTACAATTAACACCCACTCAATTTGTACAACATCCCCAACAAACAACAACCGCCTTATCTGCAGAACACAAGTAAGGCGGTTGTTTCATATTCACTTTTATAAATTGTTCAAGCACTCCAAAATCTCATCCCTGACGTCGTGATAATAAACTACATGCTCCATAGTTTCACGGACTTCTGAAATGCCCATTTCTATTTCGTCTTCTCCACAATCAATGCCTAAAGCACGCTTGACATTATATTCCAGCCACTCTAAACGTCCGTAACTGCTGTAATAGATTGTTTCCCAATCATCAGGCAGTTCACCGCCGTTATCAGCATAGAACTTAATAAGTGCTTTGAAAAGTTTGAAATTAATATTGCAGTTTTCATAACCTGACCAACACAAGGCCATTTCATACAGTTCAACAAACGGACTTGAATAGCAAAGACACTCCAAATCAATAATACGACAATCGTCACCGTTCCAAAGAACATTTTTGCTGTCCATATCATTGTGGCAGATTGTCAGTACTGGTGGTATCTTCTTTGTGGCAAGATTCCCTTTTTGCTGACTTTCGTAAAGAATGTCACGATTAGAACTTAAAAGATTATACAACTCTGTATTGCTTTCTGATAGTTTTTCAATAAGCATATCCCAATCAACATTTATTTCACTGCGATTGTACGGCTGTGCTTTCTTTTCTATGTTATGTATTTTTGCAAGAAATTTTCCTATTTCTCGGCAGTGTACAATAGTGATTTCTTCACCTTTGAGAGATTTGCCCTCATAAAAATAAAACAAATAAAAATACTGTCCGTCAATTTCTTGCATCTTCTTGCCGTTAAATGTTAAAGCAGGAAGTATAGGAATATCTGTCTGCTCTAATTTTGCTTCAAGCTCTTCTGCAATGCGGTAGTTTTCAAAAACAGTATCACGCTTCATAACATAAGGGTTTAAAAGCTTAATTGCGTATTTATCCTTTGTTGTAAACAGTGAATACATCTTGTGCATAAAGCCGCCTTTGAGCTGCTTCGGCTCTGATATCATTTCGCCTAAATCTAACTGTAGGCAAATTTTATTAAATATATCCATAGTGTTTAATTTTTACTCCTCAATCAAGATAATTCTTTATTACTCCCCACGCCACCACAAGCCTTTCCACACTCCAACCGGCATTGGCAGGTGAGGTTGAAGGCAGACAAACAGTAGCTCTGCCGATAGTGTTATGGATGTACTTGTTATAATACTTTTCGGCGGTTTTACCGTTAACGAAAATCTGCTTTATATCAGCGTTTTCAAGTATTTCCGCAAGGTCATTTGCAACAACATTTTTTATCGAGCTGTCAGAGCTGCCCGTTATATCGCAAGAGGCAATTACATCCCACAAAGCAATGTGGTTTGCGTGTAGAAAGTTGCTTTTCTCCTCAATGGTTACAGGGGTATCAGTATCCAAAACGGCAGAAACAACCCTCCAGAATCTGTTCTGCGGATGACCGTAGAAAAACATCTTCTCACGGGACTTTACTGACGGAAAACTGCCGAGGATAAGCACTTTTGAATTTTTGTCGTATAAGGGTGGGAATGGGTGTTTAGGCATATTATATACTCCTCGTAAATTCTTCAACCTGCCGTTTTGTTTTCAAAACAACGGTTTTATCTCTGTGTTTCTCTGCGATTTCAGCATAATAGTCCCGTCTTTCCTTGTTTCTGCAACCGAAAAGTGTAAACTTCACAAACCACCAATTCATATCGTTGGTGTACCCGTCTTGTCTGCGGCTCTTTGTTCGTTTAACGCACGGAAAAAGCAAGTTATTCGCGGAAGCTGAAGCAAAACTATTTTATCTGCTTTTTGCAATCGCTCGTCCATCATCAGGTATGTATAGTAGCCATCAATAATCCAATCTTCTTTTGCCATAAAGTCTGCAACTATGGGCAGTACAACAGAATCGTCTATAGGCTTCCATTCCTTGTCCCACTTGATGTCATCAAGGTGAAGGACGGGAATATTTTTCTTTTTGGCTATGTAATCAGACAGATATGTTTTGCCGCTTCCGGCATAGCCTAAAACTGCGATTTTCATTATCCTTCACCTCTCGATAATTTTACTTAAAAAACATTGTGGTCCAAATTTTGAAGCCGTTCTTTTCATAAAATCTGCGGAC
>JAZUNJ010000035.1:0-118186 GCA_045604105.1 Acutalibacteraceae bacterium
AGAAAAAAAAAGAAGGGGATTCGAAAAAGGAGGGGGCGAGGGGAAAAAAAAGGCCCGGGGGGAGCATTTTCCCCGACGGGGCAACGAGCGAAGCGAGGCGATAGCGCGGCAGCGCGGGACAAAATTCCTTGCTCTCCGCCAAAAATAGAAGGTAGTGCCGACAGGTGCTACCTTTTATTTTTTCGATGAAATCAGAAGGAAGGGATTCGAACAAGGAGGGAGCGAAGCGGAAGAAAATGCTCCGGGGGAGCATTTTCGCCGACGGGGCAACGAGCGAAGCGAGGCGATAGCGCGGCAGCGCGGGACAAAATCCCTTGCTCTCCGCCAAAAAACGATACTGATGAAGTCGGGAGGCCAAGCGGTCTTAGGAAGACAATGACTAGACCCAACTCCTTGGCCCACAGACCTACATGGCTACGATCCGCCTTGGAGCATTTTCGCCGAGGGGGCAACGAGCGAAGGGAGGCGATAGCGCGGCAGCGCGGGACAAAATCCCTTGCTCTCCGCCAAAAAACGATACTGATGCCCTTGTGGTGTCGGTATCGTTTTTTTACCGTTAACAAGGTGACAAAAGAAGAAAAATAATTCCGGAAAGGACATATAAGTCAGAATTATGCAGAATAATGCTACAGAGCTTTTTATATTGTGACAAAAGGTTGAAAAATAATAATTACTATGCTATCATTAACATGTATAATTATGGTTATTTATAATCGGATTTACGAAGAATGTAAGGCTATTAAATATTACTTTAACGCACAAGGAGGTGACAGGCTTGGCCGGTTTGGATGCAGCGTATCTCGAAAAAAGTAAAAGGCTGAAGGAAAACTTTAAAAAGCTTATTATTGCTCTTTCTGTTGTGGTATTCCTTGCCGTTTTCTGGTGGCTCAAGCTTGTCGGAATAACTGTTGCGAATGATGAAAGCATATGCGGAATCGATGAGCATACCCATATAGCAGAATGCTATGTGTCAAAGCTTATATGCTCTCAGGCAGACGGTGAAAATGAAACAACCGAAGCTGTCTCAGAGTCTGCTTCTGATGAGACGGAGACCGCTGACGTGTCTGAAGAGACATCTGCTTCAGCCGAAACGTTGCAGGCGCCCCATGTGCATGCAGATGAATGCTATGAAGCTGTGCTTGAGTGTAATGTCCCCGAACACATACATACATCTGAGTGCATATCTGATAACACAGCTGATGTTGAAATGTCAGCAGATTGGTTAAAAAGCTTCGGCGATATTGAAATGACAGACAGCGTCTGTGACAATCTGATAGCAATTTCCATGTCTCAGACGGGCTATGAGGAAAGTCAGAGGAACTTTGAGTATGATGACGAGGGAAATAAAAATGGCTATACACGCTACGGTGCATGGTATGGTAATCCCTACGGCAAGTGGAATGCAATGTTCGTATCCTTCTGTCTGCATTATGCTACTATGGATAATCCTCAAACGCCCAAGGGTACAGGCGCAGAAAGCTTAAGGATTGACTGGGAGAATTTAGGTGCATATGAAACGGCACAGAAGTATACTCCTGAAAGAGGCGATATTGTGTTTACGGACAGTAACGGTGACGGGCTTTCTGACTCTGTAGGTATAGTTCTGTCTTACGATGAGGAGCGTCTTGTTATTATAAAGGGTGACAGCAACAATAAGGTTGAAACTACCAGCATAGATAATGATGACAGTGTTATCGGTTACGGTCTTACGGGTAAGCTCAGTGTTGCAGAAGCTACGGAGGGTAAAGGGTCTGAAACAACCACCGAAGAAGCAACCGATGAAAAATCAGACGGTGATAAATCAATTCAGGATGAAATAACCACTGAAAAATCTGAGGATGATGACACAACGGTCACTGAACGGCCCCCGATAATGATGTTCGGCACACAGCAGACGAACATCAAATATGTCACAGACCTTTCGAGTGTAATTGTAGATGTTAATTTTAAAACAGAGGATAATATTGAAATCACTAACGGTTCAACTGTATATGTCGGACAGACCTATATTGTGTCCCTTGAATTCAGTGAAATCAACACAGGCGACCAATGGGTACAGTTCAGCCATGATGAGGACCACTTCCTCACATATCAGATTCCCGATAATCTTCACTGTGAGCCCTTCACATCCTGGCATCCCATTTCTGCAAAAACAGAAAACGGAACCGTTGAGGACGTAGGCGAATATTTTGTGGACGAGCACGGATATCTTCGTGTAAGGTTTTATGATGACGAAAACGGTATTTGCTTCGGACAGAGATATTCAAACGTTGACTTTACCATCGAGTTTAACGCTACTGTTGCATCAACTCAGTCGGGCACATCAACAGAGGTTATCTTTAACGATGAAATCAAGGTGGAGCTTAATGTTGACGGCGGTGCAGGAATGACGGTTTCCAAAACCCACGGAAGCTATGATACCGATAACCATACCATGGAGTATACAATCAGGGTTGAAGGTACAAAGGGTGTTGTCAAGGATCTTGTTATAGATGACCAGATATGGGAAAACCATTATGCTTTAAGAGATACAATTGTTGTAACTGACCTTGACGGAAATATTCTTGACCCACAGCCTACAGTCAGTGACCATCCGAAGCACAATAACGGTGCAGAGGAGGGCTTCAGCCTTTCCGGCTTCCCCGATTTTGCTGCAGGTGACGGTTTTCTTATCAGGTACAAAACACAGCTGTATGACAACATGCTCACTAATGAAAAGGTTGAAATGTGGAACGGTCTTGACTCAACGGGTAAGGACTCAAACGGTAATAATGTTTATGTGTGGTCAGAGGACTGGCTGAGAGTTGAGCTGGAAAAGATGGAAAAGGAAGGTAAGCAGTCTGTACTTGAGGATGATTACGGAAATCCCGTTCCCGTAATTGAATGGGAGGTTGAAATCAAAAAAGACAACCACAATCTCCAGGGCACCGTTATTATCGATACCCTCGGCTCGGGTCTTGAGTATTATACAGATAAGGAAATCCGTGTAAAGCGTTATGATGAATGGGGCTACAGGCTTTCTGACACTTACATCAGCTGGAACGATGTAACCGTTAACGGAAACACAATGTCCTTTGCCCTGCCCGACGGCTATGCCTTTGAAATAGTATATTACACGACCTATGAAGATCTGAATGAAGGCGAAAAGAAGCATTACACCAACAGCGTATCAGCTACAATTAACGGCAAGGAGGAAACAGCAGGCGGCGAAGCTGATGTTATCGGCTTCATACCGAACGTAAGGAAAAGCGCAAGCGGTAACGACGGTGAATATGTATATTTCACCATTGAAGCCGACGTACCTGCCGTAATCAAGGATTGGGGCAACTTCTTCCTCACAGACCTTGCCGCATTCTGGGGCTATGACAACGATGAAGGATATCTTTATGTTGAAAACGTTCCTCAGGATATGGTAATCAGTGCCGTAACAAAAAGCGGACAGACAATTAATTTCACACCCTATGTTGAAGGCGGAACCACAGAGAACACCTACAGGCTTATTGTTCCTGCTCAGGGTGACCAGCATCACAGCTTTAATGTTTTATTCAACACCTCAGACACAACCTTTGCTTCGTCAAAGTGGATATTGAATGAGGATTCTGTTCTGACAATCAGCTATAAGCTTCCCTTTGATGCAAAAACAGGCACCGAATGGGAGGGTGAGCTCGGTGGAGATAAAACACTTGAAAACGTGCTTCTGGACGGATACAAGATGGCGAACGAAGCATATCTCAACTATACGGACGTTATCCGCGGTACAGGCACCTCCAGCTACGAGTATTCTCCGATAATTATCAAGGACTCGGTAGTAAACGAGGACGGTACAATTGATTATACCGTTGTGTTCAATAACACAATTCCCGGCACCGGCGGTAACGGGGGATATGTTGACGGCAAGGTTGACGTTGCCTGGTTCACGGATACCTTTGATGAACGGCTCGAATATGTTCCCGATTCACTGATAGTAACGGGCTATTCACCCTGGCAAAAGGGCTTATGGCTTGCGAAATATAAGTATACGGGCACAGTCAACGGAAATACCATTGAAGCTTCCTCAAAGGCTTTTCAGTTCTATGATTATAACGAAGAAGCCGACCAGTACGGCTGGAATGGTCTTTCCGGAACAAGCACCTTCAGGAATTATTACCGTTGGGTAAATGCAGGCGGTAAGTTTGAGTTTACTTATAAGCTCAGAGTCAAGGATGAATACCTCTATACAACGGAGCACAGCAAATTTCTGTTAGATAACACAGCTGAGCTTTCCTGGGACACAGGAGGCTCATCAGGCCCCGTCACAGAGGAATCCGAATATGAAACAGGTCTTATTGACAAGCATGTTGTGCAGGAAAACAATAAGCTCGATTTCGATATTCACATAAACCGCAGAGCTCTCGATATTCTTGACGGCTCAGAAACACTTATAATTGAAGACACAATGACGAAAACCCTTTCTGTATATTGGAATTCAATCAAGCTTTTATATGAGGATAAAAACGGCAGCTGGATAGATTTTGACAGTGAGGGAAGTGCTTATTCTTACACTGTTACCTACGATAAGGAAAGCAACAAGCTGACATTTGTTGTGCCCGACGAGCTTCATATAAGAATTGACTATACAACTCTCATCACTGAAAGCGGTCTTGTGTCTGTAAATAATGCTGTAAGAATTGACGGTAAGGCAGAGGTCTCCGATATCATTGATGCCATATTCAGGGTTGAGGAGCACAGCGGCGGCGCTTCGGGCTCACTGCATAACATTACGCTTCTTAAGCAGGACGGCACAACCGATATGCCCCTGCCGGGTGTAAGCTTCCGCCTTTACGGACCTGTGGGTGACCCTGATGCAGTGATACCCTCAGGAGCAGAAAGCTACATCACCATGGAAAACGGAAAGAAGCTTTATTACATCGGCTCATACACAACGGGAGATGACGGTACAGTTTTTGTTGAAACTCAGTATCTGACTCTCGGCGGACCTTATGCTTTTGTGGAAAATTTACCACCGGTAGGCTATAATTTCCTCAGCGGCCCTGTTTACTTCTATTTCTACAGTCCGGGTACAGATTCTTCAATTCAGACAGTAACCACAATGCTGGTTGTGGAAAACTTCAGGCACGGTGTGGTGTTGCCTGAAACGGGCGGAACGGGTACATCGGGCTTCATCTCAGCGGGAGCATTCTTAATGGCAATTCCGATTATGTATGTTATCGCAAGAAGAAAGAAGCGATGTAAGGGCAGCTGCCCTTGTGCGTAACAGTTAAATGAATACCACTGCTGACAGACCTTGTCAACGGTGGTATTTTTTTAAACTGACAGCAGGGATAAGCGATAAAAGAGCAGGAGAACTCAGTGTAAAAGAGGTTGTTGTCACATCCAAGGGCGACACTTTTTAAAAAGCGTATTAAGCATTTTGCATTTAATAACATTATCACGATTTCACACCATAAAGAATAAATCTTCACCCGTATTCATAAACTATACGGGGTGATAATATGAAAATAGTAAGCAGAAGATTTAAGATATATGCTGTTTCAATCTTTATTGCAGAGGCTGTGGGTGCTCTTTCAGGCTTTCTGACATCAATGGGTATGGAAAAATACAGCATGGTTGAAAAGCCTCAACTGACTCCTCCCGACATTGTTTTTCCCATTGTGTGGACAATCCTTTACGCTCTTATGGGTATCAGCAGTGCAAGAATATGGATGACGGAGTCGTCCAGGGCAAGAACACACGGACTTCTCATATACGGTATCCAACTGTTTTTCAACTTTATCTGGAGCATACTGTTCTTCAATTTTCAGCAGTACGGCTTCGCTTTCGTCTAGCTTGTGGCGTTGTGGGCACTGATACTTCTCATGATTGTGAAATTCAGTGAGGTTGATAAAATTGCCGCATTTTTGCAGATACCTTATCTTTTGTGGGTTACCTTTGCGGCATATCTCAACTATATGGTGTGGATGCTTAATAAATGACAAAAAAATCCGACAGTTAACTGTCGGATTTTTTTATAAATCGTCTGCGTCCTGAACGGGCTTTTCGTAAATATCCTCGGGAACGCCCGTGTAAGAGCCGAGAACGTCTGAGGGTATTTCATAAAGCTTTGAAGTGGGAATATCCTCATTTTTTCTCAGGAACCTATCGGAATCAATGTTTTTATCTGTTGCCTTGTTGTCTCTGTGAGAGTGGCGTTCACTCTTCTTTTTTTCCATTTTTATCACCTCAATAATATTATTCCCCGTAATATTTCCGTTAGTATTGTAAAAAAACAGATAATTTAGTAAAATATATGCAACAAATTGAATCTATTTTTCATCTAATAGGGTGAACGGACGGTGATAAATTTATGAGCTCAAAAATTATACGCGATCTGGTCAGGAATGCACAAAAAGGCGATGCCGAAGCCTTCGGTGAGCTTTATGAGATGTATGTGAAGGATATGTACCGTTTTGCTTACTATTACACAGGCTCTGAAAGCTCTGCTCAGGATTGTGTAAGCGATGCTGCTCTTCTTGCCTTTCAGAAAATAGGGGACCTCAGAAAAGCAGAAGCCTTCAAGTCGTGGCTTTTCAAAATTCTTTATAATCAGTGCAAGGCGGCACAAAAGCAGAAAGCTCTGTCACTCAGTTTCAGAGAAAGCCTTGAAGGTGAAATTACATACACTCAGGCTGAGGATGCAAACGAGCGTATTTCTCTCAATAATGCCCTGAAAAGCCTTTCCGACGAAGAAAGAGAGATAGTTATCCTTTATTACACATGCGGCTATACATCAAAGGAAATCGGCAGAATCACATCTCTCAATGATGCAACGGTACGCTCAAAAATTTCACGTGCCACGGCAAAGCTGAGACAGATGCTATCTATGTGAGGACGGTGAGGTATTTATGAAAAAGTATGATGAAATGATGAATGAGCTTTCAGATAAATTTAACGGTTGTCCCGAGCTCCCTGAAAGCCTTTCAAAGGAAAGCATAATTAAAAAGATAAAAGAAAACAATATAAAGCCGGAAGAAAAAAAGACCTTTTCATTTAAAATGGAGGCTCTTGCGGCGGCAGTGGCAGTGATTATTGTGGCCGCCGTTGTTATGGCTCAAGGAGGCAATAACCTTATTGATTTTCAGGGCACTACTCATGTAACCGAAAATCAGCCTGAGGTGGCCTTCAACCCCGAGAATGCTGTTTCTGTTGATGTTGAAGGCAACAGCCTTCCCGAAGGTGTGTATACTTTCAAGGACAGTGAAAGTGCTAAAAAGCATGTTCTCACAGCATATAAAAGCGACAACTATTATTATTATTTTACCGACAGTAAGAACCAGGCTGCTGCAACAACTTTTGCCGCAGTATCGCAGGCAGTAACAGCGGCGCCCATGGCTCCCGGTGACACGGCACACAATACCGTCGGTGACGGTGCTGTGGGAAGCAGCTCACACACCGAAACCAATCAGCAGACTGTCGGTGTTGATGAAGGCGATATAATAAAAAATGACGGCAGGTATATTTATGTTGCCGGAAATCAGTTCGGCTATGAGTCCCGTGTAAAAATTATTGACACTGAAACAATGAGCCTTGTATATAGCAGTAAAAATGTAACACCTGACGGAATTGATTCAGCTGTTGATGAAATGTATGTTGACGGCAACCGTCTCACAGTGGTTTACGATTATACACAATACGACGAAAAAACAAAGCTTGTGCACTGCACAACCTATGTTGATGTTTACGATATTACAGACAAAGTGAATCCAAGAAAAATCATGACAAAAACTCAGGACGGAAGGTTCACAAGCTCAAGAATGATAGGAGATGTCCTTTATACCGTTTCTGTTTATACCGTAACGGGAAAGGACAAGGAGGAAGCAGAAAAATATGCCCTGCCCTTAATAAACGGCGAGGAGATTTCAGGAAGCTGCATATTTTATTTTGAAGAGCCCTCTTTACTCTACAGTGTTATAACAGCAATTGACACCTCTGACGAAAATGCAGAAAGTACATCAATTGCAATTCTCGGTGGTTCAGAAGAAATCTATTGCAGTGAAAATGCTGTTTACTGTGTATGGAGCGGAAACAGAAAGGCATCTGAAGGCGGCAGAAGTATAACCAGAATCACTTCCTTTTCAATTGACGGCACAGCCGTTAAATGTAAAGCCAGCGGAGAAGTGACAGGACGCTACAACAATCAATATTCCTTCGATGAATACAAGGGCTATCTTCGTGTTGCAACAACTCATTATGATTATAAAACCTATAAAAATGTGAGCAGCATTTATGTGCTTGATGAAAGCCTTAAGGTTGTGGGCTCATGTGAAAACCTTGCAGATGACGAGCAGGTAAAGTCAGTGCGCTTCATGGGCGACAGGGGATATGTTGTCACCTTCAGGCAGACGGACCCCTTGTTCAGCCTTGACTTATCTGACCCTGAAAAGCCTGTTGTAACGGGTGAGCTGAAGCTCCCCGGCTATTCAACCTATCTTCACCCCCTGAGCGAAAACACACTTATGGGCATCGGCTACGGCGGTGACGAAAGCAATGCAGACATGGGTAAGCTGAAAATTGCTTTGTTTGACATTTCGGACATGACAGAGCCGAGGCTTCTCGATGAATATATAATAGATTCGTCCTCATCTCAGGCAAATTATGACCCCAAGGCGCTTATACATTTTGCCGAAAGGAGCATTATCGGAATTCCCGTTTTCACCTATAATGCAGATTCGGTATACGGTGTGAACAGCTTTGCCATAATCACATACAGTGAAAACAAGCTTTCTCAGGTTACGGGCTTTGTGCATGACACAACAAGGCACAGTGAGTTTTTCAGAGGCACCTGCACAGGTGATAAGCTTTATACCGTTGACAGCTTCAAGGTTATTGAGCACAGCCTTCAGAGCGGTGAAAAGGTGAGAGAATGTGTTATCACCGATGAAAAAGAGGAAATAAACAACAAGGGTATTTATGCAACAACTGTACCACCCTATATACCGTGATCAAAAAAGCTCATCAGCATCAGCTGATGAGCTTTTTTGTCGTTATTCATAAATGTTTTCCTTTGAACGGAAGGTATATCCGTTATCTTCAAGGCGCTTCATGTTTTTAAGGATATATCCTGCTCCCTTTGCGGCACAGTTTTCACTGTCTGCGGCACATGCTACGGAAATTCCCAGTCTTTCCGAAAGATATTTGTCAATGCCCGAAAGCTTCGCTCCTCCGCCTGTGAGAAGAATACCCTCTGTGCAGATGTCACTGTAAAGCTCAGGCGGAGTCTGCTCCATAACATCAACAATGCCCTCAAAAATCTGGTTAAGGCTTTCCTGAAGGGCTTTATATACCTCTGTGGAATTCACGTTGAAGGGACGGGGCATGCCTGTAATATAATCCTTACCCGAGCATACAAGCTCAATTTCCTCTGACCTTTTAACGGCACAGCCGAGAGTGTGCTTTATTTTTCTTGCAGTGGGAAGACCAACCGTAATATCCTTATCACGCTTTAAAAATGCGCATATCACGTTGTCCATGTAGTCTCCGCCGATTTTAAGGGAGGCAGAGCATGCAACGGTACCCATTGTAATAACGGCAATGTCCGTTGTTCCGGCACCCATGTCTATAACCATAACGCCGTGAGGGTGCTCAATTGAAAGGCCGGCTCCAAGGGCAGAAATTATGGGCTCATCAACAATGTGTACCTTACCTGCACCTGCGCTGCAGGCTGCCTCAATAACGGTTTTCTTTTCAAGTGAGGTAACGCAGCTTGGTGCGCTGATAACCATGTTCGGTCTGAAAATACGGTTTTTGCAAACCCTTGCAATGTAGTGGGAGAGTATTTCGGTCATAACGGAGAAGTCTGAAATAACGCCGCCTTGAATGGGTCTTTTGAGAATTATTGAGTCGGGCATTCTGTCTGTCATTTCTGCAGCAGAATTACCGATTGCAATTGTTTCTTCGTTGAGTCTGTCATAGCTGAGGGCGGTTTGTTCCGAAAGAATAATGCCCTTACCCTGAGCAAAAATTTTAATTGAGGATGTTCCTAAATCTATTCCCATGTTGATACCGGGCATCTTTTTCACCGTCCTTTTTTAACGTCTTCACCTTGTAATTCTAATAAGTTTCTTCCTGTTTGTCAAGTGTAAGACCTACAGGAAAATATCTCCGTAGTCTGAAAGTGCAACGCATACACAGTAAACGTCACGGGCGCCGTTTTCAAAAAGCAGCCTTTCGCACTCCTTGAGCGTTGAGCCTGTGGTTTTGACATCGTCACAAAGAAGAATTGTTTTATCCTTTACATATGAAGGGTTCTTCAGTGTGAAGGCGTCCTTCAGGTTGGTTTTACGGTCATGAAAGCTTATTTCATGCTGCTTTCTGGTTTCTTTATTCTTTTCAAGCAGGGAAACGCAGGGAATGAAAAGCCTTTCACCAATTCTTCTTGCAAGAAGCTCACTCTGGTTATAGCCTCTTTCCTTTTGCGCTCTTTGGCTTAAGGGTACAAAGGTAACACAGTCAAAATTACCTTCAAAAAAGCATTCTGCAACCCTGAAGGCGAGCTCGTCACCCAAGGCATCACCCACAGCCTTGTCAGAATAAAACTTAAGCTGATGAATTCTTTTCTTCACAAGCCCTGAATAAATGTATGGTGCAGTTAAATGGGAAAGGGAAATTTCATCTGCAGAACAGATGCATCTGTCACTGTCATAGCCGCAGTGGTGACAGAAACTGTTTGAAATTCTTATCTGATTTTCTGTGCAGACCTTGCATGCATATTCATTTGTATAAAGCACCCTTTTGCAAAGGGGACATTTCTTCGGAAAGAAAATTCTTGAAATTATGTCTGTAATTTTCATATGACGTCTTTTGTCAGCAGATGCCTGAGACTTGAGTATCTGCGTGTTTTTTTGTCGTTGTCTACCATGGCGTTTATCTGTGATTTTGTGCCCACAAGTATGAGTCTGCTTTTTGCCCTTGTAACTGCTGTGTAAAGAAGATTACGGTAGCTGAGCTGAGGTATAACGGAGCAGACGGGCATAATAACAGCTTCAAATTCAGAGCCCTGGCTTTTATGCACGGTAACAGCATAAGCAAGCTCCAGCTCCTTGATTGAATCAAAGGGATAGGTTGCAATTCTGCCATCGAAGTTGATTTTCATGAAGGCAGCGTTATGGTTGATGGCGGTGATAATGCCGATATCACCGTTGAAAATGCCCGAGGCGGTTTCCTTGCCTCTTGTCCACATGATATCGTAATTGTTTTTTATCTGCATAACCTTATCGCCCTCACGGAAAATCTTACCTGCTCCCTCAAAATCGTCCTTGTCCTTTGACGGGGGATTAACCAGCTGCTGAAGCTGACGGTTAAGGTTTACCGTACCCAGTTCACCCTTTTTTGACGGGCATATAATCTGTATGTCCTCAATGGGATTATATCCGTAGGCTGTGGGGAGACGCTTGCAGTAAAGCTCTGTCACCGTGTCGGCGCACTGATACACATTGCCTCTTTGAAGGAAAAAGCAATCCTTGTCAGTTCTTGTAAGGTCGGGATATTCACCCTTCACTATTTTGTGAGCATTTGTAACTATAAGGCTTTCAAGGGATTGACGGAAAACCTCAGTGAGTGCCACAACGGGCAAAAGACCTGATGCAATTATATCCTGAAGCACATTGCCTGCACCAACGGGGGGAAGCTGATCGGAATCGCCTACCATAATAAGGCGGCAGCCTAAGGGAAGAGCATTAAGAAGCGCAGCAAAAAGGTGAGTATCGATCATGGAAAGCTCATCAACAATAACTGCATCTGCTTCAAGGGGATTTTCCATGTTGCGTGCGAAGTGATGACGGTCGTTGTCTGTCCACTCAACCTCCAGAAGTCGGTGAACGGTTTTTGCAGGTCTTCCCGTAACCTCACTCATTCTCATGGCGGCACGGCCTGTGGGTGCGGCAAGAAGCACGCGAAGCTTCTGCTTTTCAAAAAGGGAAAGAATACCGTTGAGGGTGGTTGTTTTGCCTGTTCCGGGACCTCCCGTGAGCACAAGCAGACCCTTTGTCACGGCAGTTGTTATGGCTTCACGCTGCTTTTGCTCAAATTTAATGCCTTTTTTCTCTTCAATTGTGTCAATATCCTTTTCAATGGTACGACCCTTGGCAGGAGGAAAACGCAGCATGATTTTTATGCGGTCAGCAATGCTTTTTTCGTCCATATATTCATAAGGAAGGAAAAGAAAGCTTTTTTCTTCAATGAATTCTTCAACAAGCTCCTTGTCGGTAATAAGGTCGTCTATTATTTCATTGGCTTCCTCTCTCTGAAGGCCTAAAAGGTCCTGTGCAGGGATGAAGATTTTTCCTTTGGGAAGGCAGGTGTGACCGTTCCGCAGGTTATGTCTTAAAATGTGAAGTATACCTGCCCTCTGGCGCAGGATATCCTTCACCTCATGAGGGAAAGAAGAGGCAATTTCGTCAACTCTTTCAAATCGCATACCGACCTTGTCAGTACACAGTATGTAGGGATTTTCAGTCACTCTTTCAACTGAAGATACTCCCAGTGCCTTATAAACATTAAGGCTTTCAGTGGAATTGAGTCCAAGACGCTCAAGGCCTATCATAACCTCACGCACTGCAAACTGATTTCTGAACCTTTCACCGATTTCATCGGCCTTATCTCTTGTGATGCCCTTGATTTCTGCAAGGCGGAAGGGCTCCTTTTCCATAATTTCAAAGGTGCTTTCACCGAAGCGCTCAACAATTTTTGCCGCAGTTGCAGGACCGATGCCCTTGATTGTACCGCTTGAAAGGTAGCGCAGCATGTCGCCTGCAGATTTTGGCATTGTGCGTTCACAGGCAGATGCCTTGAACTGCTTGCCGAAGGTGGGATGCTTTGTCCACTGCCCTTTGAGCTTGATTTTTTCACCTGCACTGCATGAGGGCATAATGCCAACAGCCGTGACAAGGGCTTTGTCACAGCTTATGTCAATAACACTGTATCCGTTTTCGGGATTAGTGTAGACTATATCTTCAATTGTGCCTTCAATGAAAATTTCCTGGTCCATGATTTCTTCCTTACTTTATATTGAAATAATATTATACTATAAAGCAGATGTTTTTTCAATGGAAAACCCCTCTTCAGAGGAAGAATTATTATCCGTTTTTTAAAAATATGATTCTACACCCGGGGACTGCCCTTTCAAGAAGCTCCTTTTTTGTTTCTTCACTGATAGAGCTGCCAAGCACATAAACAGGCCTTTTTTTGCCGAAGTTCATCATGTTAATCTGAATAAATGCATCATAAATTCTGCTGTGAAGAATTTCAGGATTTTCACTTTCTGTGACAGCAACAAAAAAACCGTCACTGTCTTCGGTAATAAGCTTTGAAAAAACAAGATAAAAAACAAAGAAAAGACCTGTCAGAATGAGAAGCAGTGCAAAAAAATACATAAGACATAAAAGCATACCGTCACCTCATCCCATTTTACTCAGAGAAGGGCTGATGTGTTACCGTAAGTCAATGCCTTTTGATTTTTTTTGTTGTTGTTTTTTCAAATTCAGTGTTTCTGACAATGAACTTTTTTATTCTTTTATAAGAGGGTAGCTTTTTATTTATGCTGTTAATAAGGTCATTGAGGACAACGAACACATCCTTTACATCGGGGCTCTCTTTTTTGATTTTCTCACCTATTGCTTCAAGTTCGGGCAGAATTTCTGCTGTAATAATGTTTTCGTCCGATGCAAAAACAATACATTCCGCAACAAAAGGACTTTTCAAAAGCTTCACTTCAAGCTCCTCGGGATAAATGTTTTTTCCGTTAGAATTTACAATAACATTTTTGCTTCTGCCCGTTATGTGATAATTTCCGTTCTTGTCCTTGTAGCCGAGGTCGCCCGTTTTCAGCCAGCCGTCATGAAGTACTTTTTTTGTTTCCTCTTCGTTGTTATAATACCCCAGCATAACCATGGGGCCCTTTACCTGCAGCTCCCCAATGCCGTTTTCATCAGGGCTCAGTATTTTCACCTGAACATCCTTGATAGGCTTTCCTATTGAGTCGGGTGTTCTGTGTTTGTCCGAATTACAGATTACAATGGGGGAGCACTCTGTAAGACCGTATCCGATAATAAGGGAAAAGCCGAACATTTCAAAATCCTCTGCAACGTTTTTCTGAAGTGCAGCGGCCCCCACAATTATTTTCTTCAGCCTTCCGCCGAAGAGCGTGTGAATATCGGAAAATATTTTCTGCCTTTTTTCGTTTGAAATTGCTGCCGATACCACCGAAAGGAGCTTTGCCTTTTTCAGCTTTCCTTCCTTTTCCATTGCTGAAATTATTCTTGCATGAATTTTTTCAATAAGAAGGGGTACGGAAACGAAAACTGTGGGTGAGTAGTCGCTGAAGGCACGAAGGAGATGCTTATAGCCTTTGCAAAAGCTTATGCAGCCGCCCTTATAAATCATCATAAGAAAAGCTATTGCTTCATAGGTGTGATGCATAGGAAGAACAGAAAGGCTTCGGTCTTCACTTGTAATTTCAACACTGTCGCACACGGAATAAAGGTCGGAGCACAGGTTATAATTTGAAAGCATAACACCCTTTGAAGCACCTGTTGTGCCTGAGGTAAAAAGAAGAACAGCCACGCTGTGAGGGTTAATTTCCTTTTCCTCGGGAAGAGTATAGCCCTGAGAAATAAGACTGTAGCCCTTTTCAATAAGGAATTTTATTGGTATGATGCTGTCCTTGTCTCTTTCCTCAGTGCAAATCAGAACAGGTCTTTTGTTAATAAGGTGAATTGCTTCCAGAAGCTTTTTTGCAGTTTCGTTGTCACAAATCAGGGCTTCAACCTTGCCCATGTTGAGTATGCTTGCAATTTCCTCTCCGTTCAGATCCTTGTCGATGGGCACCGCCACACCGATTCCGGACAGCACAGCCATATAGGAAAGGCACCATTCATAGGAATTTTTTGAGCAGATACCGATTTTTTTGCCCTTGAGACCCAGTAGAAAAAGCATTGACACGGCAAGGGCGTCAACATCGCTGAGGAATTTTTTATATGTTATGAAGTATATCCCCGTGCTGTTATCCTTTAAGGCAAAAGCGTTGTTGTCGGGATACTTTTCCGAAGTGGTAACAAGCATCTGTCTCACTGTTTCAGGTTTATAATCAAAAGCCATAAATTCACCTTCTCCTTTTATATTTATATGTTTTCATTCAGTAAAGAAAATATGCAAAAAAAGTACTGTCCCAGGACAGTACTTTTCATTTTTCATGGCTTTATTTATCTTTTTTCTTTTCCTTTTCAACCTTGTTCAGAAGGAATTCACGAAGAATAGCACGGTTTTCCTCCTCGTTGAATTTAATTACATAAGAGCCGTTTACGCTTCCGTTTGACCATGTACCCTCTGCAGGCACCTGCTGCTGAACAATATCATATCTTATAAAGCGTAAAAGTGCATTGGCGCCAAGTGAAAGCAGCTCGTTTCTTGTAAGGTCAGTTGAAATGTTGGGTACAACCTCTTCAACCATGTTAACAAGGGTGAGGGGATTGCTTTTTGTTGCTTTTTTGATAATTGAAGAAATGACCTTTCTTTGCCTTTCGGTTCTCTTGAAGTCATTGTCAAGATATCTTATACGGCAATACCACAAGGCATTGAAGCCGTTGAGCTTGTTTACGCCTTCCTTGATGTAAGGAATCTTGACATCCTCACGCATGTATTTTGCTTCACTTGCCGTAATTTCAACCTCAATACCGCCAAGAAGGTCAACAATCTGCTCAAAGGCCTTGAAATCAATCATAACATAATTGTCAATGTCAACACCGTAATTGTATTCTATGGTGTCAATTGTTGCCTGAGCACCGCCGTTACTGAAGGCAGCGTTGATTTTTGACTTTCTCTGAAGGGCGGGAATGTAAACATAGCTGTCACGCAGGAAGGAGGCAAGCTTTATCTGCCTGTGCTTTTTATCAATTGAAAACAGAATCATTGTGTCAGAGCGTTGACCTGAAACATCTCCTCTGGCATCGCTGCCGATGAAAAGAATGTTTTTAACTGATGGATCTGAAACTGCAGCAGAGTCAAGATATCTGTTTTCTTCAATTTCACTGTCGTAATCAAGGTCGCCCAGAATCATGTAGCCGTATCCGAAAAGTGCAAGCAGAATAACTGCAAAAATTGCGGCAACAGCAAGAGCTATCTTTATTCTGATTGATGAATTCTTCTTTTTGCGCTTTTTTGCATTATGGCTTGCAGCAGCTCTTGAGGGCTGTGAGTGACCCGATGATGCACGGGCTCCGGAAGCAGGTCTTTGTGCGACTGAAGCTGCACGCTGTCCCTGAGGTACACGTGAATTCGACTGAGCCGGTCTTCCTGAATAAGAGGCAGAACTGGCGGCTGCACGCTGCGACGGTGCTCTTCCGTTAAGGGGTCTGCCGTGAGGTGTTCTGTCAATTCCGTTAACGGTGCGGGGAGGCTCACGCTTTGGCGGAGCTTCACTTATGGGCTCATATTCCAAGGGGGCATAAGCATCCTCAAGCAGAGCGTTGAATTCATCGGTACGAAGGGGCTTTGCTTCTTTCTTTTCACCTTCGGAAATAAAGGACTGAGCGTTACCCTTGCCCTTTTTGAAATCAAGCGAAAAATCCTCGTCATAATAATCGGTTTCAAGGAAATCGTTATGTCCGTCATCAGAAGGCTCAGTGCTTTTCCTTTTTTTATCTGAAAAATAAATATCGTCCATTTTTCCCTCCATAGGATTACATCGATGATATATTCTTTTATTATTCTACCTTAAAAGAAGCAAATTCGCAATAGTTTTAAAGAAATTAAGAAAAATGTAAGGAAAAGGGGATAGGCATTTGACTTTTTTTAATAATAAGTGTAAAATACTCTACGAGTGAATTGGGCAGTCGCGGGTCACGCAAGTGACATGAGGAAAGTCCGAGCTTCACACAGCAGGGTAACGGTTAACGACCGCCGAGGGCGACCTTAGGGACAGTGCAACAGAAATAAACCGCCGTTTTACGGTAAGGATGGAAAGGCGAGGTAAGAGCTCACCGGCACACAGGAGACTGTGTGGCCATGTAAACCCTACCCGAAGCAACACCGACAGGATGATACGTCAGCTGGGCGAAAACCGAAGGGTGGCTTGAGCCACGGAGCAATCCGTGGCCTAGATAGATGATTGCCTTAAATGACAGAACTCGGCTTACAGATTCACTCAAAAAAGAACAGCACCTCAGGGTGCTGTTCTTTTTATTTTGCTTTAAGCTTAACGGTTGCCGAATAATCTCCGTAGAAAATCTTACCGTTTTTGTTGATAATGGGTCTCACACGGTAATAATAGGTTTTGCCCCTTGTCAGCTTTATGTTTGTGAATGAGCCGTATTTTGCCTCCACAGTTGCAATTTTAACATATTTGTCACCGCTTTTACGGTAAAGCTGATAATGGGTTGCGGTTTTTGCCTTGCTCCAGGAGATTTTGATTCTGCCCGTGCCTGCAGATGCAAGCTTTACTGTTGTTTTCTCAGGACCTGAGGTTGCCTTGAAGGCATCGGACCTTGCAGAACGGACATAGCCCCAATCGGTTTTGGTTGAAGCGTAAATTCTGTAATAAAAGGATGTACCTGCCTTCTGGCTGATTTTAAGGGTAGTTTTTTTCGTTTCAGCTATCTTTGTGTAGGATTTGTCCTTGGAGTTATATCTGTATACGGTATAAAGGTCGGCGTTTTTAACCTTGCCCCATTTGAGTGTTACCGTGCTGCCGCTTCCTGCAGTCTGAGAAATGCTTTTTACCTTGGAGGGAGCTGAGGAGCACTTGATTTTAACGCTTGAGGCTTTGATTTTGCTGCCTTTTACTTCAGCATATGCTTTTACATAGTAGTAATAATCCTTACCTGCCTTGACTGTTTTATCTGTGAAGGAGGTTGATTTTGTGTAGCCGAGGCTCTCACATTTTTTTGTTGAGGAGTTGTATCTCAGCACCTGATAACCGTGCACACCTGAAACCTTGCTCCACTTGAGTGCGATTGCTGAGGAGCTTGATTTTTTTGTGTTCTGCTTGAGATTTGTTACCTTTGAAGGTATAACGGTAATTTTACATTTTGCAGTAATACCTGAGTCTGAGGAGGTGCAGATGATGCTTGCAGTGCCGTAGCCTACGGCGGTTACGGTACCGTCCTTTGCAACCGTTACAACATTTTTATCGGAGCTTTTCCATGTGACGGCTTTATTTTCTGCTTTTTGCGGAAGTATGTTCGCCTTAAGAGTCAGTTTTTTCCCTTTTATGAGAGATTTCGAGGTGCTGCTGAGTTCGATTTTTGCAACCTTGACAGGCCCTTCTGTTTTTTTTGCAGTGAAGCTTATTACTTCACTGTCAATGAGCCAGGATTCACACAGGTCATTGAGGGCACGTATTTTTACATAATAGGTGCCCTCAGCAGGGACAGTTATATCGCTTTCGGTAGCATTTGTGTATTGTCTGTGAAAGATGTTCTTTTCTTCGTCATAAATCCTTATCTGATACTTTTCTGCTCCGCTTACTGCCTTCCATTTCAGGGTGATATCAAGGGTATCATAGGAGCTTTCAGCATTTGTTATTTCAGGCTTTTCATATTTGCCACTGATGTAGGTTGAATAATTAAGCGCTGCCCAGCCTGTTGTGCCGTTGTACTTCACCTTACCCCAAAGGTATTCGTCGGTGTTTTTCTTTTCATAAACAGTGAATTTTTCACCTGCAGGCACAGAACCGATAATATCTGCAGTTGTTGAGGCGGTTTTTCTGATGTTGAGTGAGTTTCCGGTGCTCATCTGCCAGGTTTCCTTGCCTGTAACCGTGGCTTCAATGCTGACGTCGGGCTTTACACCCTCATAAAAATCCAGATCAGTGTTTTTTCTGTTGTTGCCGTCAAGGTGAAGAACATAAGTGAAGCCTGTAATGGAGCTTATATCCATAACGCTCCAACGGATACCGCATTCACGGTCCCAGTTGCAGTCCGTAAAGGAAATTTTGCTACCGTTGACACCGGTAACACAAATTGAGTGCTTGTCACCACGGTATCTGATAATGTCACCAACACGAAGATTTTTTGCATTCAGCTTGTCAATTTTTGTGAAATCTCTGCCGGACTTGCCTGTAATTTCATAGGCTATTTTGAAGGCATAGCCCATGCACTGAATGGCCTTGTCATAATTGTTGCAGTAACAGCCATCCTCCTGCCAACTGCAGTTGTTGTGGCTGGCGCAGGGGGTGTCTGTAACCTTATCCGGGTTGTTTTTTTCAGATCCCATGTGATTCCAGTATTTTCCGTCGGGAAAATGCTTCACAAGTGATATGAGAATATTCTTTGTATCGTCAGAGGCAAAAACAGAAATTCCCACTGAAGAACAGTTTAATATCATAGCAAAAGACAGAATAAACAGAGTTAATTTTTTTAACATAAAAGCTCCTTTTTCGTCGTCCGTTTGGTTTCGGTTTGTTGGTTTGTCGCCGTAATCATATACATTATATCACAAAATACGACAAAAAGCAACAAACGACACCGTGCTTAGCACAGTGCCGTTCAGTATTATTTGAATCTGTCAAAAAAGCTCTTTTTTTCTTCTCCAACGGTTGTTCCGTCATCAATGTTGTTTTTCGGCTTATTAGTAAGAGTATCATCGAAGCTTTTAAGTAAATCCTTCTGCTTTTGTGTAAGGCTTTTGGGAACATCAACGATGATTTTAACAAACTGATCGCCTCTGCCTCTTCCTGACAGCTGCTGAATACCTCTGTTTCTGAAACGGAAAATTTCACCGGGCTGTGTACCTGCGGGAAGAGTATATTTTACCTTTCCGTCGAGAGTGGGAATGAAAAGAGTGTCACCCAGAGCTGCCTGAGCAAAGGTAACGGTAACCTCGCACCATACGTCAAAGCCGTCTCTTTCAAAGAAGGGGTGAGGTCTCACATTGACATTTACCCTGAGGTCGCCTGCAGGTCCGCCGTTTACACCGGGGTTGCCTCCGCCACGCACATTGAGAGCTTGTCTGTCGTCAATACCTGCGGGAATATCAACCTCAACGGTCTGATTTTTGCTCTGAAGACCTGAACCGCGGCATTTTGAACAAGGGCTTTTAACAACCTTACCCTTACCGCCGCAGGCAGTGCACTGCCTTGAGGTGCTCATAACACCGAAGGGAGTTCTCTGCTGAACATTAACCTGACCTCTGCCGCCACACTCTTTACATGTTTCGGGACTTGTGCCCTTTGCTGCGCCTGTGCCTGAGCATTCGGAGCATTTTTCAACCTTGGTTATGTTCACCTTTTTCTTGCAGCCCTTTGCTGCTTCTTCAAAGGAAATTGTAATGCTTGTCTGAATGGTTGAGCCTTTTCTCGGTGCATTGGGATTCTGCTGTCTTCCGCCGCCGAAGCCACCGCCACCAAAGCCGAACATACCACCAAGGATGTCTCCCAGATCAAAAGCATCACCGAAGCCACCGCCAAAGCCTCCGAAGCCACCGCCGAAGCCTCCTGCTCCGAAATTCGGGTCAACGCCCGCATGACCGTACTGGTCATAGCGAGCCTTCTTGTCGCTGTCGGAAAGGACCTCATAAGCTTCATTTGCTTCCTTGAATTTTGCTTCAGCAGTTGCATCGCCCGGATTCAGGTCAGGGTGATACTGCTTTGCAAGCTTACGGTAGGCCTTTTTGATTTCGTCATCGGAAGCACCCTTGCTGACACCAAGCACTTCATAGTAATCACGTTTATTTTCTGCCATTTATAATACCTCGTTAGGGACACAGTGATATTCACCGTGTCCCCTAAACTTAATTTTTAGTTAGCGTCTGTGAAGTTAGCATCTGTATATCCTGCATCGGTGTAGCCGTCATTTGCAGCACCCTGCTGGAAATCATTAGGATTGAAGCCACCCTGAGCACCTGCGAAATCGTTGGGGTTAAAGCCCTGAGCGCCGCCCTGGGGATTTGCCTGCTGATACATTTTTTCTGAAAGCTTGTAGAATGCCTGAGTAAGAGCTTCCTTTTCTGTTTTGATAAGGTTGATGTCCTGACCGTTAAGGGCATTCTTGAGTGAATCAATCTTTGACTGAATTTCAGCCTTGTCCTCTGCTGAAAGAGCCTGAGCAGCCTCTTCGGAAAGAATCTTCTCACACTGATAAACCATCTGGTCTGCTTCGTTTCTTGTGTCAACCTCTTCACGGCGTGCCTTGTCTTCCTGAGCAAACTTTTCAGCTTCCTGAACAGCCTTTTCAATGTCTTCCTTTGACATGTTTGTTGAAGCTGTGATGGAAATTGACTGCTCCTTACCGGTGCCGAGGTCCTTTGCTGAAACGTGAACAATACCGTTAGCATCAATGTCGAAGGTTACTTCAATCTGAGGTACGCCTCTTCTTGCCGGCATAATACCGTCAAGGCTGAACACGCCGAGAGTCTTGTTATCTCTTGCAAATTCTCTTTCACCCTGAAGAACATGGATTTCAACTGAGGGCTGGTTGTCTGCAGCTGTTGAGAAAATCTGGCTCTTCTTTGTGGGGATTGTTGTGTTTCTTTCAATAACCTTGGTGTTTACGCCGCCCATAGTTTCAATACCGAGTGAAAGGGGAGTAACGTCAAGAAGGAGAAGGCCCTTAACATCGCCGCCGAGAACACCGCCCTGAAGAGCAGCACCCATTGCAACACATTCGTCGGGGTTGATACCCTTGAAGGGCTCTTTGCCGAGGAAGTTCTTGATTGCATCGTTAACGGCGGGAATTCTTGAGGAGCCGCCTACCATAAGAACCTTGTCAATTTCTGATGTTTTAAGACCTGAGTCTGAAATAGCCTGACGAACGGGAGCCATTGTTGCTTCAACAAGGTCTGCAGTGAGCTCGTTGAACTTTGCTCTTGTGAGAGTTGTTTCAAGGTGCTTGGGTCCTGTTGCATCTGCTGTGATGTAGGGAAGAGAAATTGCTGAGGTTGTAACGCCTGAAAGCTCAATCTTAGCCTTTTCTGCAGCTTCCTTGAGTCTCTGCATAGCCATTTTGTCAGAACGAAGGTCAACGCCCTGCTCAGCCTTGAAGCCGTTTACAAGCCAGTCAATGATTCTCTGGTCGAAGTCGTCACCGCCGAGACGGTTGTTACCTGCAGTTGCAAGAACCTCCTGAACGCCGTCACCCATTTCGATGATTGAAACATCGAAGGTACCGCCGCCAAGGTCATAAACCATAACCTTCTGGTCGGCTTCCTTGTCAATGCCGTAAGCAAGTGCAGCAGCTGTGGGCTCGTTGATGATTCTCTTAACCTCAAGACCTGCAATTTTACCTGCGTCCTTTGTTGCCTGACGCTGAGCGTCTGTGAAGTATGCGGGTACGGTGATAACAGCTTCTGTAACAGTGTCACCGAGATAGCTTTCAGCATCGCTCTTGAGCTTCTGAAGAATCATTGCAGCAATTTCCTGAGGAGTATAGTTTTTGCCGTCAATTGAAACGTGGTAGTTTGAGCCCATCTGACGCTTGATTGAAGAAATTGTTCTGTCGGGGTTTGTAACAGCCTGACGCTTTGCAACCTGACCTACCATTCTTTCGCCTGTTTTTGAAAATGCAACAACGGAAGGGGTGGTTCTTGCGCCTTCTGCGTTAGCAATAACAACGGGCTCACCGCCTTCAATAACTGCTACGCATGAGTTTGTTGTACCTAAGTCAATACCGATAATCTTTGCCATAATTTGTTACCTCCAAAAAATTTATATTATATTGGTTTATTTATTATTTCAATGCCCGAAGGGCATTTCCTGACTACTGCCTACTGGCTACTGACTACTCAGTTAGCCACCTTAACCATTGCAGGTCTCAGCACTCTGTCTCCGATTTTATATCCCTTTGAGAATACCTCGGAAATTGTGTTTTCGCCCAGTTCTTCGTTTTCCTCGTGCATCACTCCGTTGTGGAAGTTGGGGTCGAACTGCTCGCCCTTTTCACCGAAGGCTTCAACGCCGAGGGATTTAAGAATCTCACAGAAGTTTGTGTATATCATTTCAACGCCTTTTTTGTAAGCTTCAAAATCTGATGAATCAACATTTAGTGCTCTGTCAAAATTATCAAGAACACCAAGAAGTGATTTCATGCAGTCTGCCTTTGCATCACCGTAAATTGCTTCCTTTTCCTTTGCTGTACGCTTCCTGTAATTATCGTATTCAGCAAGCGTTCTGATATGAGCTTCCTTTGCAGCTGCAAGCTCTTTTTCAAGCTCTTCCTCTTTTGAGGGAGCCTCATTTGCAGCTTCGGAAGCCTTAGCTTCTTCCTTTATTTCTTCTTCTTTTGTGTTTTTATCTTTAGCCATTTCATAGCCTCCTTATTCTTCGAATGTATCTGTAAGCAGCTGACCGACAAGGTCTGTAAGGTATTCAATGCTCGGAATAAGCTTTGCATAATCAAGTCTTGTGGGACCGATAATACCGATTGCGCCGCCGTCGTGACCGCCGATGGAATACCTTGAAATAATCATGCTGGAGTTTTCAAGCTGACGGTACATGTTTTCCTTGCCGATAATAACCTGCATTCTGTCCTTGCCGCCTGAGATTGCTCTTTCAAGCTTATCCTTTTCGTCAAAGAACTGCATCATGTCATAAATGCTGTTGCCGAACTCCCTGTGATGAAGAAGGTTCTGTTCACCCTCAAGGCGGATTTCAGCCTGAAGAGCCTGGTTTGCAATGTCTGCAAGAACAACAAAAAGGGGAGACATGGCAAGGGCATTCATGCCAAGAGAAGCAACCAGAGTCTGAATCATGACCGTTCCCACATCGGAAACAGGGTGACCGATAAAGCATTCATTGACTATATCGTAAAAGCTTTGCACCATATCGGGTGTAAGCTCTGTTTCAGTTCTGCAAATACCGTTTTTGATTATACCTGAGGATGTCATCATAACAATCATTGCAATTCTTGTGCCGACGGGCATAAGCTCAATGTGCTTGATGGTTGCGCCCTCGTCAGTGGGTGTTGTGGCAACTGCCGCACAGCCCGTGATTTTTGCAAGCATTTCACCTGCTTTTTCAAGAAGCTTGTCAGGGTTTCCTGCATTGCGCTCAAGCTCAGATTTTATCATTTTTCTTTCATCCTCTGAAAGAACATCCTTGTTCATAAGGTGGTCAACATAATATCTGTAGCCTGCCTGAGAGGGGATACGACCTGCAGAGGTGTGGGGCTGCTCAAGAAGTCCCATTTCGTGAAGGTCGCTCATTTCATTTCTGATTGTGGCTGAAGATACGGAAATGGGAAGAGATTGCATAATAAGCTTTGAGCCGATAGGCTCACCTGATTTGATATACTGCTCAATAATTGCAGCAAGAATCATTTCTTTTCTTTTTCCAAGTTCCACATCTTCACCGCCTTTCACTCACGGAGTGCACTTTATGATTTTAGCACTCTTGAAGTTCGAGTGCTAACCACTGACACAACTATACTATTATTGCTAAAAAAAGTCAAGAGAAAAAAGCAACTTTTTTTAAAAAAATCCATTTTCCTTTAAAAAGCTGCTTTCACTGTTAAATTATTAACTTTTATTTTCTGTGATATACAAATATATTATTTTCAAGAAGACCGTATATTTTGTCATCCTCAACAAGGCTTTGCAGAAAATTCCTCAGCATAAGAGCATACATAGGGTATTTTTCTGTTCTTATGATAAGGTTCTGCTTTTCAATAACTGCCTTGAAAATCTCATCAAAGCTTTTGCCTTCAGAAAGTTGGAGCACAAGCTCCTTCTTTTCCTTCATTTTATCAATATTATATTGGGCAAGCTCCCTGATGTCTGTTATAACAGCATTATGGGAGGGAACAAAATAATCTGCCTCAATGCCTTTGATTTTTTCCATTGTCTGCAAAGAAGTATTAACATCATAAAAAAAAGGCATTTTGTAATCGTCCCAGGTCAAGGAGGAAAGAATTGCATCAGCAAGGAAAACAACGTTATCAGGTGTTCTCACACCAATCATTTCAAAGCTGTGACCGGGCAGGGGGATTATTTCAAAGCCCTCGGGTATGTTGTTTTGTGTGATAATTTCCGTCTGAGAGGGCTCAACAAGAAAAAAGGGATTTCTGTTTTTGTCGGTGTTGATGCCACTGAAATAGAATTTAGGCTCCATATCGGGATAGGAGATAAACGCCTGCTCAGCCTTTGTGGAAAGAAGCTGACACTGATGCTCGTTATAAAAATAGCTGTTACCGCATATGTGGTCAACATGGCAGTGGGTGTTGATTATTGTTTTTACCTTAAGACCCATTTCCGAAAGCTGTTTGTTAAGACCTTTAGCCATGCGCTTATGGTCGCATGAATCAATAAGAAGAGCCTCTTTGTCATTCAGCTTATAAATGCCAACGTTGGTATATGCCTGATAATAATAAGTGTTGTTTCTGATGTGCATGATTTCAAACAATTTTTCTCACTTCCTCATTGTATTTTGTGCAGTTAATTGTTGAATTATTGAAAAGTATGTGATATTATCTTTTCACCTTAAATATTTTCTTTAAGAGGGGAAAAGAATGAAAATTGCAATTGCAGGCTCAAGAAGCCTTGATGTTCCGATTCCGGAGGGTATAATACCCGAAAACACAACTCATATTTATTCGGGCGCAGCTGTGGGCATCGACCGCAGAGCCAGGGAATATGCCCTTGAGCACCGTATTCAGATTATCGAGCTTCTTCCCGAATATAACCTTTACGGAAAAGCGGCCCCCTTAAGGCGGAATGACTGTTTAATTGAGCTCAGCGATGCTGTGTTTGTGTTCTGGGACGGCAAAAGCCACGGCTCGGATTACATGATAAAAAAGAGCAGAGAATCGGGGAAGCCCGTTTTTGTTTATGAATGGAACGGAAGGGAATTTGAAGCAGTATAGCTTTATGTAAAAAAATATTCTAAAAAGGACTGTTGGTTTCAACAGTCCTTTTTCTTTAAGAAATTATTCAGCTTTTTCTGCTTCGGCTGTTTTTTCTTCCTTGGGCTTTTTGAAAAGAATCTTGTCAACGGGGAAGTAAAGGAAGAACTGAAGTGCGGAGCAAATCATGGTTGCAATGTTCTTTGCTGCAGCTTCGTTTAATTCCATGCCAACAAATAAATCCTTAAGTGTGGGGTTGAGCCATGCTGAGAAAACAATGAGGCCGATTGTGAACACTATGTAGATGGGAAGTGCAACAGCAATGTTTGCACCTGAATTGAAGGTCTTTTCCTTGTTTACAAAGAAAGCAACAATCTGAGCTACAACATTTGCAACATTACTTACAATGAAGTAACCGAGACCGCCGACTGCAACGGGATAAGCGAAGAAGAGCCAGTTGAACTCTGTTGCATAAAGGTCTTTGATTGCAGGAATTAACTGAAGAGTGTTAAGAAGAACGAACTGAACAATCATTGCAAGAAGGCTTACAACGATAAACTTTACGAACTGCCAGATTGTTACAAGGAGGCTGCCCTTGCTTTCTGCTGCTTTGTCGATCTGATTGAGTTTTGACATAATATTTAACTCCTTTGAAATATACTTGGTGTTTTACACTTTTTTGATTATACAATAATATATAATAAAAATCAATGATTTTTTCATAATAAAAAAACGATACCGCATAATTTCTTACGGGTACCGTTTGCTTTTTTATAAGCTGAAGCCGAAGGGAAGAAGCTCAGATAAGGTAAGGGACATATATTCGTCACCGTTTTTACCTAAAAGAATAATAAAACCTTCATCGCAGAATTCCTTTATAACCTGTCTGCACACTCCGCAGGGAGTGAAATAATCGGGAAAATCAAGATTTTTTCCGCCAACAACAGCAATTTTTTCAAATTCCCTTTCACCTTCGCTTACTGCCTTAAAAAAGGCTGTTCTTTCGGCGCAGTTAGTGGGGGAATAGGCTGCATTTTCAATGTTGCATCCCTGATAAACCTTTCCGCTTTTTGTCATGAGAGCAGCGCCCACAGTGTAGCCCGAATAAGGCACATAGGCAAATTTTGCAGCCTGCTTTGCTTTTTCAATCAGTTCCTTGTCTGTCATGTTTTTACTCCTTTAAGATTGAGCTTCTGAGGCTTTCTCCTGCAACACAGCTTCTGATACCTAAAAGCTCAGCAACGGTTTTTCCGATATCAGCAAAGCTTTTCCTTGTGCCGAGATTCACACTCTTTATTCTTTCACCGTAAACAAGCAAGGGAGTGTATTCTCTTGAATGGTCTGTGCTTTCCGTTGCAGGGTCACAGCCGTGGTCTGCAGTAATCATAAGAACATCGTCAGGCCTCAGAAGCTTCAGGAAATCACCCAGCCAACGGTCAAATTCCATAAGGGCTTCAGCGTAGCCCTCAGCATTGTTTCTGTGGCCATACATCATGTCAAAATCAACAAGGTTCGTAAAGCAAAGACCTGTGAAATCCTTTTTTGCAAAATCTGCAGTTACTTCCATGCCCTCAGTGTTTGATTTTGTGGGGTTGGCTTCCTTCATGGATTTGCCTGCAAAAATATCGAATATTTTGCCGACGGGAATAATATCAAATCCATTTTCCTTCAGCTCATCAATAATGGTAGTCTCGGCTGGAACAAGAGAAAAGTCGTGCCTTCTGGCAGTTCTTTTAAAATACGGATATTCACCCTCAAAGGGACGTGCAATAACTCTGCCCACACCGTGCTCACCTTGGAGGATTTCTCGTGCAATTTCGCAATATTCGTAAAGCTTTTCAGGCGGCACAAGGCTTTCGTGTGCGGCAATCTGAAAAACACTGTCTGCCGAGGTGTAAACAATAAGGTCACCCGTTTCAAGGTGCTGCCTGCCGTAATCCTCAATAACCTGAGTTCCGGAATAAGGCTTGTTGCAAAGCACACCTCTGCCGGTTTTTTCTGAAAACTCCCTGAGTATTTCGTCGGGAAATCCGTCAGGGTAGGTGGGCATGGGTTTTTCGGAAACAATGCCGCAGATTTCCCAGTGTCCCGTTGTGGTATCCTTGCCATTTGACATTTCGGCACACCTTGCATAAGCTGCTGTGGGTTCTTTTTCCTTGTCGGCATAGTCAATGCCGTCAATGTTGAAAAGTCCGAGCTTTTTAAGGTTTGGCACACTGAAGCCCTTCTGCTCACAGCACACCTTAAGAGTGTTGCTGCCTTCGTCACCATACTGTGCAGCATCAGGCATTTCGCCGATGCCCACAGAATCAAGAACAATTAAAAATACTCTCTTAGTCATAAATCAATAATCCATCCTGACTGCTGTTTCAAGTGCAATTTTCATCATATCTGTAAAGGTATTCTGTCTTTCTTCTGCACTGCATGCTTCACCCGTGAAGGGAAGGTCGGAAATTGTGCAGATGGCGAGAGCTTTTTTGTGGCAGCGCATGGCGTTAAGATAAAGGGCAGCTGCTTCCATTTCAACAGCAATTGAGCCTGCATTTGCCCATTTCTTCAGTGCATCGGGGTCTGCGTCATAGAAGGTGTCGGAGGAATAAAGGTTTCCCGTTTTCATTTCAATGCCGATTTCCTTTGCACATTCTGTGGCAGCGGTCAGAAGCTCAAAGCTGCATGTGGGAGCGATGGTACCGCAAACGCCGAACTGGGAAGCAAAATTTGAATTCGTGTTTGCGCCGATACCTGCCACAACATCACGAAGAGCAACGCCTTCACCTATGCCTCCTGCAGAGCCTATTCGGATAATGTTTTCAACACCGAAAAATTTATAAAGCTCATAAGAATAAATGCCGATAGAGGGCATGCCCATACCGCTTGCCATAACAGATACACGGTGTCCCTTATATGTGCCGATGTAGCCGTGAATACCTCTTACATTGTTAATGAGAACTGCATCCTCAAGAAAGGTTTCTGCAATCATCTTTGCTCTCAGCGGGTCGCCGGGCATGAGAACGGTTTTCGCAAAGCTATAGCCTTCCTTTAAATTGATATGAGGTGTTGATACTGTCATAATGATTCTCCTTTGAAAAGTTTTATGCGGATTTTAATATCCCTGAGATTCTTCATTCTTCACAATTTTCACAATTCTGCTGGTGCCGAGTCTTGAAGCACCGAGAGCCAGCATATCTTCTGCATCCTTTATGCTTGAAATTCCTCCTGCAGCCTTAATGAGAAGATGCTCCTTCACATTGCTTTTGAAAAGGGCAATATCCTCTCTTGTGGCTCCGCCTGTGGAAAATCCCGTTGAGGTTTTGATGTAGTCAGCGCCGGAATCTGACACAATCTGACACATTTTGATTTTTTCCTCATCGGTAAGAAGGCAGGTTTCAATAATTACCTTAAGGAGCTTACCGTCACAGCTTTTTTTGATTTCTTTAATTTCACTGAGTATTTCATCGTATTTTTTGTCTTTGAGCATACCGATATTTATTACCATATCAATTTCATCGGCACCGTTTTTTACGGCCTCTGCTGTTTCAAAGCATTTAACGGCAGTTGTGTTGTAGCCGTTGGGAAAGCCGATAACAGTGCAGATTTTCAGTGAATCATTAACATATTCCTTTGCTTTTTTGACATATGAGGGCGGAATGCATACACTGGCACAGCCATATTTTATTCCGTCATCGCAAAGGCTTCTGATATCCTGCCAGGTTGCAGCCTGACCGAGCATGGTGTGGTCAACCCTTGAGAGAATTTCTTTAATATCCATAACAAATACCTCCGTTTTATTTTTCTTCGTTTTACAGTTAAATATTACATTCAACTTGAAGAAAAGTCAAATAGTTTAATCAAAGAAGCAGAATTAGTTCTGTATTAAGTGATATTACAGAAAGTCTTTAACAAAAAAAGAGTGGCTGACTTATGTATAGTCTGCCACTCGTTGATTTTATAAGCTGTCAATATGACTGCAGGCTGCAAGGGCGGCAACTGCGCCGTCGGAAATTGCCGTTGCAATCTGTCTTACTTTTTTGCTTCTGCAATCGCCTGCAACAAAAATACCCTTGTCGCTTTCGGGAACGCAGGATTCATCTGCAATTACATAGCCCCATTCGTTAAGCTTAACCTTGTCGCTGAAGGGCTCATTTTTCGGCTGCTGACCGATTGCAACAAAGATACCGTCAAAGCTGAGCTCAGATTCTTCATTTGTTTCGGTGTTTCTGATTTTTATACCCTCAAAGCTGTTTTCACCAAGAAGCTCTGTTACAATACTTGAATAAATGAAGTCAACATTTTCCTTGCCTTCAAGCTCCTGAATGAGCTTTGTTTCACCTGTGAGAAAGCCGAGATTCTGAATCACGGTTACGCTTTTGCAGTTTTTTGAAAGAAGAACAGCCTCCTGCAAAGCAGAGTTTCCTCCGCCGATAACTGCAACCCTCTGACCGTTATAGAAGGCGCCGTCGCAAACTGCACAGTAGGAAACACCCTCTCCGGTGAATTTATCCTCCTTGGGAAGATTCAGCCTTCTGTGCGCTGAGCCCGTTGCAATAATAACGCTTTTGCCGTCATAGTCGCTTCGTTCACCCTTAACAGTGAAAAAGCCCTCTTTTTTTTCAATGCCCGTTGCAGCATCAAGCTCAATTTCAGCACCCTGAAGCATTGCCTGCTCAACAAGCTTGTCGGCAAATTCATTGCCACTCATCTGAACAAAGCCGGGATAATTCTCAACTCTTGGGGAGTGGGTTATCTGACCGCCGAAGGTTTCCTTTTCCAGAATGAGCACCTTTTTGTCGGCTCTGCCGGCATAGACTGCACTTGTCAGTCCTGCCGGTCCTGCGCCGATGATTATAATGTCATACATAATCTATCACCTTATCTTTCGGTGAAAGCTCTGATGTTTGAAAGGTTAACAATTTTTTCAACCTGACCGCCGCTGATGTTGATCAGTGTGGGAGCCTGGTGAACGCCGTATTCTTCTGCAAGCTCCTTATTTTCGTCAGCAAGAACCTTTTCATATTTAATGCCTGCCTTGTCAAGGAACATTGCAGCCATTTTGCAGTTGGGGCATGTTGTTGAAGCGAAAAGAATAAGCTTATCCTCACCTTCAACGGTTGCTGCTTCTTCAGCTGCCTCTATCTTTATGCCGCTGATTTCCTTTGCAAACTTTGAGGGATTATATTCAATTCTGTGCTGGAATTCCTGGCTCTTACCGTCGTTCCAGTTCTGAACAGGTCTGTAGTAGCCTGTGATACGGCTGTAAACCTCAGTCTTTTCACCGCATTCGGGGCAGGTGTACTTTTCGCCTGCAATGTATCCGTGGTTTTTACATACGGAATAGGTGGGTGAAAGAGTGTAGTAGGGAAGCTTGTAGTTTTCAGCAATCTTTCTGATGAGGGCAGCAGCGCTCTTCCATGTGGGAAGCTTTTCACCAAGGAAGGCGTGGAATACTGTGCCTGATGTGTAAAGAGTCTGAAGCTCGTCCTGAATGTCAAGAGCTGTGAAGATATCATCTGTGTAGCCAACGGGAAGATGTGAGGAGTTTGTGTAATAGGGAGTCTCATTCTTCTTGCTGTCGGAAGCTGTGATGATGTTGGGGAAGCGCTTGACGTCGTGCTTTGCAAGGCGGTAGCTTGTGGATTCAGCGGGAGTTGCTTCAAGGTTGTAAAGGTCGCCGTACATTTCCTGATAGTCTGAAAGGCGTTCACGCATGTGGTTGAGAACATCCTGAGCAAACTTCTGAGCCTTTTTGTCTGTAAGGTCACACTTGAGCCAGTTTGCGTTGAGAGAAGCTTCGTTCATACCAACAAGACCGATTGTTGAGAAGTGGTTGTTGAAGGTGCCGAGGTATCTCTTTGTGTAGGGATAAAGGCCCGCATCAAGAAGATTTGTGATAACCTTTCTCTTGATTGCAAGTGAACGTGCAGAAATATCCATAAGCTTATCAAGACGATCATAAAAGTCCTTTTCGTCCTTTGCAAGGAATGCGATTCTGGGCATGTTGATTGTAACAACACCAACTGAGCCTGTGCTTTCACCGCTTCCGAAGAAGCCGCCTGACTTTTTGCGGAGCTCACGAAGGTCAAGACGGAGTCTGCAGCACATTGAACGTACATCGCTGGGCTCCATGTCGGAGTTGATGTAGTTTGAGAAATAGGGTGTGCCGTATTTGGAGGTCATTTCGAAAAGAAGCTTGTTGTTTTCTGTTTCTGACCAGTCAAAATCTCTTGTGATTGAATAGGTGGGAATGGGATACTGGAAGCCTCTGCCGTTGGCGTCGCCTTCAATCATGGTTTCGATGAAGGCACGGTTAACCATGTCCATTTCCTTTTTGCAATCCTTATACTTGAAGTCCATTTCCTTGCCGCCTACAATAGCGTTAAGCTCTGCAAGGTCATTGGGAACTGTCCAGTCAAGGGTAATGTTTGTGAAGGGTGCCTGTGTGCCCCAGCGTGAGGGAGTGTTTACACCGTAAATGAAGGATTCGATGCACTTTTTAACCTGTTCGTATGAAAGGTTATCAGCCTTTACAAAGGGTGCAAGATATGTATCGAAGGAGGAGAATGCCTGAGCGCCTGCCCATTCATTCTGCATGATGCCCAGGAAGTTTACCATCTGGTTGCAGAGTGTTGCAAGGTGCTTTGCAGGTGCAGATGTGATTTTACCCGTAACACCGCCGAGACCTTCCTTGATAAGCTGCTTGAGCGACCAGCCTGCACAGTAGCCGGTGAGCATTGAAAGGTCATGGATGTGAATGTCTGCATTTCTGTGAGCGTTTGCAATTTCGTCATCGTAAACCTCACTGAGCCAGTAGTTGGCAGTGATTGCGCCGGAGTTGTTGAGGATAAGACCGCCTACTGAATATGTAACAGTGGAGTTTTCCTTAACACGCCAGTCATTAACGTTAACATAGTTATCAACAATCTGCTTATAGTCAAGAAGAGTTGTGTTGATGTCACGGAGCTTTTCGTGCTGACGGCGGTAAAGAATGTATGCCTTGGCAACATCACTGTAGCCTGCCTGAACAAGAACATTTTCAACGCTGTCCTGAATATCTTCAACAGCGATGTTGTGATCCTTGATTTTGGGTTCAAAGTCTGATGTAACCTTTAAAGCAAGAAAATCAATAATGTCGGGGATATAATCTCTCTGCTGTGCTTCAAAGGCGAGGGTGATTGCTTCTGTGATTTTTTTAAGATTGAAATCAACAACTTGTCCGTTTCGTTTTAAAACTGAATACATACCTAATCTCCTTTACTTTTTCTTTATTCTTTTGAATTTACATAACGAAACAGAAAAGAAGGAAACCTCTTTCGGGCTTGAATCTTTTCTGTTTATTTTCGTGGTGCAGTGACGATTATATCACAAGATATTGTAAAAGGCAATAGGTAAAACACAAATTATTGTGTTTATTTTTTAAAAATATCCACAATTTGTAGTGGTTCAGCTTTCACGCATTAACACTTTAAATCCTTTTTTCTGCAGTTTTGCAACAAGATCTGACATTCTGCCTGTTTCCCATGCTGAAAGTCCTTGTTCAATGAGATTCCCCGAATCCTTGAACTGCTGAAGGTACAGCTTTGAATCCTTTCCTGCAAGAAGGCATATCTTTTCAATATCCTCTTCGCTGTGAAATTCTTCAACAACGGTTGTGCGGAATTCATAGCCTGCTGAGCCTTCCTTAATAAGCTCAATGCTTCTTTTGATTTTTTCTGTATCCACATCAATTCCGGCTGTGAGAGAATACTTTTCAAGGGAGTTTTTGATGTCCATTGCAACATAGTCCGCAAGCTTCAGTGACAGAATCTGAGACAGCACATCGGGGTTATAGCCGTTTGTGTCAAGCTTTATAAGATAACCCATATCCCTGATTTTCTTCATAAAGGGAATAAGGTCCTTCTGATTGGTCGGCTCACCGCCGGTAATACACACTCCGTCAAGTATACCCCTGCGTTTTTCCAGAAGGGAGAATATTTCATCCTCGGGAATAATATCCGTAATTTTTTCCGTAACAAGCAAGGCATTGTGACAGAAGGGGCAGCGAAAGTTACAGCCATAGGTGAAAATTGTACATGCAGTTTTTTCCGGATAGTCCAGAAGTGTCAGTTTTTGAAGTCCCGAAATAACCATAAAGCTTCTCCTTTTCATTATTATATATTTAAGAATATCATGTAAGACAGAATAAATCAACATATAAATCTTTTGTTGCCCCGTTTCACTTGACTAAATCGGATTGCCATGTTAAAGTATATACTATAATAAAAAGGAGTGATCAGATGGAACAAAAAATCCTTAAGCTGTTAGGCGTCAAGGGTACATTTAAAAAAGACGTTTTACCCATGATCAACTACAGCAGTGCAAACATCACCACATCAGGCTCCGGCTATGTTATCAGCCTTTATTTCACCCTCTTTCTCACAGGTGTTGTAAACCTTGAGCCTGAAAAAGCTGCAATCATCACATTTATTGCAGGTATTTGGGACGCGGTTATCGACCCGTTTATCGGCATTTTAACCGACAGAACCCGTTCAAAATACGGCAGACACAGACGCTATATTCTATGGTCTATGCCTCTTTACGCTGTCAGCTTCGCATTGCTGTGGAACTCTTACGGCATCGATGGCAGAGAAAGACCGGTACAGGCTGTTATATACTTCACTATAATATATGTGCTTTATAAAACGGCTTACTCTTTTGTTGATGTTCCCCATGTTGCAATGCTTCCCGAGCTTGCGCCGGACTATGATTTAAGAACACAGTATAACTCCGTAGGCTATATTTTCAATTCCTTCGGTATGTTCCCGTCCTTCTTCCTTGCTATGGGCATTCTTGCAATTTTCGGCTACAGCGATCCTGAAAGCGGTGCAGAATTCCCCATGCTTCTTGTAGGTATCATTCTTGCAGTGGTATATGCCGTATGTCTTACACATACCTTCAGGAAAACGAGAGAAAAGCCCTCTCTCGATATGGTGCTTGAGAAGTTTGATTTCAAATACTTCCTGCATGAGTACGCTCTTGTTGTTAAAAACAAGTCATTCAGACAGTATTTCACCATGAGCCTTTTCTACAATACGGCATGTAACTTCTACCGTTCATCACTTGTATTCTACATAAGATACATTGCCAGACTTATCAAGCTTTACGGTCTTTTCACCACAATTGAAGGTATATTTGAGGCATCAGCCTTCCCTTTCAACTACGCTATGACCATGAAGCACGGCAAGAAAAAATGTGCTAATGTTGTCACACCTCTTATGATTATAGGCTTTGCTCTGTGCCTGTTTATGAACCCCAACGACAATAACAGCAGCTCGGTTATTTGGACTGTTCTTCTTATGCTCTCTGCTGTTTGCTATCCCTTCGGTAAATCAGGTATAGGCTATGCCGCAACAAACATTTTCCCTGATATTTCCGACATAGACGAGGCAATCACAGGCAGAAGACGTGAGGGTGTTATCGGTACCTTCAATACCCTTATCAAGACCTGCGTTTCAACTACCGTTCAGAGCCTTGTGCTTGTTATTCTCGGTCGCTTCGGCCTTGTAACCGGCAGTGAGGTTACTGAATACGAAAAGACCACAGGCTTACTTTACAATCAGCCTGACAGTGCACTTTTAGGAGTACGTCTGTGTGTTGCAATTATCCCCATTGCTCTTGCTCTTATCTCGCTTTTCCTTCTTCATAAGTTCAAGATGAGCAAGGCAGATCACAGAATGATTTGTGCAGCAGTTGCCACAAAGCACAGATACGGCAATGTTACTCTTACAGACGAGCAGATTAAGATTGTTGAACAGCTTACCGGTCAGAAATACGAAAACACCTGGCTCGGCAAGGACAATGACGGTGACGTTCACACGGTAGAAGCAAATGAAGACGGTGAATATGAGATTCTTCTTGAAAAAGAAGCTGAAATGGCTGCAATCAGAACAGGCAAGAAGCCTGTAAATGAGCAGACTGAAGAAGTAAACGAAAGCCTTGAGCTTGTAAAAGAAGCTCTCGGTGAATAATAAAAAGGAGATAATTATTATGGAAAAAATTGATATCACTCAGAAGGAACCGGCAAAAAGGGAGAAAAACTGGAAAAATTCTCTCATCGATTTCCTCTTCTATTTCGTGCAGTGGACATGGGGTCTTACAGTTAACCTTGTGGGATGGATTGCATTTACAATCTGCACAAAGATAAAGGGTTATCGCTGGCAGCATTTCGGCTATGCAAAAATTGTGTATATGCCATGGAATGCGGGCGGACTTTCACTCGGTCTTTTCATCTTTGTAAAGGACCACCACAAGAACAAGAGATGGACATATAACACAAGAATTCACGAATATGGCCACACATGGCAGTGCCTTCTTTTAGGTCCTCTTTACTGGGTTGTAATTGCTCTTCCCTCCGTTATCTGGTGCAACTGCTTCAGAAAGTACAGAGAAAAGAACAATGTGCCTTATGCAGCTCTTTACTGTGAGGGCTGGGCAAATGCCTGGGGCGAAAAGTTCAGCGGAATGAAGCAGGAAGAAGAACATAAGAATCATAAATAAAAGAAAAACGCCTGAGACTTCTGAAGTCTCATGCTTTTTTATGTTCTTTTATTATTTTTCCTTTTTCTTTTCATCAATCGTATTTTCCTGATTACGGTACACCACAAACTTGCAGAAAAGATATTCGAGCACCATGTTTGACAGCATTGTCAAAGCAAGAACGATATATTCATTCACGCCCTTGCCTGTTGCAAGCTCACCCAACCAGACCGAAAGGGGAGTGAACACAAGATAGAAGCCGAAAACCTTCGCCATGGCAACGGGGATGTTGGCAGCGGATTTGAATGTGAAGCGGCGGTTAAAGGTAAAGTTCCATAAAACCGAAAGAATGAGAGCTATCAGATAGCATACGCCATACTCAGCACTGAGAATTGCCATTATCTTTTCGTTCTGAATGCTGATGTTAGGAAGCACAACCTCGTTCAGCAGTGTGAATGAGACTACCTGAATTATTCCTGCCGAAGCAGAGAATAAACCGAATTTGACTGCCTGTAAAATGTTGTTGTTTTTCATAATATTCTCCTTTATTTTAAAAATTTATTCCGGCTTGTAAGGAAAGCTCGGCATAAGCTGAAGCTTGAAAAGGTTTGCCTTATGTTTTCTGTCAATAAGCTCCTTTGTTTTTTCGTCCTCGCAAATGCCTGTTCTGATGTATTTGTCAAGCACAGCATAGGTAAAGCCGAGGTTGTCCTCATCGGTCTTGCCGCAAAGTCCGTCACTCGGAACCTTATCAACAAACATAGAAGGCAGGCCTAAATATCTGCCGATTTCCTTGACCTCCTGAACGGTGAGGTTTGAAAGGGGGCTGAAATCACCCACGCTGTCTCCGTAGCGTGTGGAGTAGCCTACCCAGTCCTCGGAAAGGTTGCAGGTGTTAACAACTCTGCCGTTAACACACTGTGACACAGCATAAACCGTTGACATACGGAGTCTCGGAGGGAGATTAACCCTTGCAAGGTGTGAAAATTCCATTTTGTCTTCAATTTCATTCACAAGACCGTTGAAGCAATCTGCAATATTTATTGTAACATTTTTAATGTCAAGGAATTCGCAAAGTGCAACGGAAACATCAATGTCGCTCTGTGTTCCGTTGGGCATGAGTACTCCGAAAACTCTATCCTTACCGAGAGCCTTCACACAAAGTGCCGCCGCAACAGAGCTGTCCTTGCCGCCGGATATACCGAGAACTGCATTGCAGCCCTTACCGTTTTCCTCAAAAAAATCCTTAATCCATTTTATAAGGTCGTTTGTGACCTTTTCAACATTAAAGCTCATGGTAAACACCTCTTATATAACATCAATCTGACACATCTGCATAGCCTTGAGTGCATTTTCGTGGCTTTCAGGAGTAACACCGGCACAGCATTTGCTGTCAACGGTTATTTTTGTTTCTGGGAAGCTTGCTTTCACAATAAGTGTGTTTGAAATAACACAAATATCGGTGCACAGACCGATAAGCTCAATTTCTTCAATACCTTCAAGTGTCCTGAGATATTCTGCAAGCTGAACGGAGCCGAAGGTGGGCTTATCAATTATTTTACTGTCTGCAACGGGAAGCTTTCCGGAAATTTCCCAGCCCTTCGTGCCCTCAATGCAGTGGGGCACGGGAAGCTTTTTACCCTCAGAGGTTTCCATGTAGTTTTCCTTGTGAGTGTCCCTTGTGAAAATAACCGTGTCACCGTTTTTGCGGTAAAAATCAATTTTTTCCTTTACAAAGGGCACAATGCCTTCAGCCTCCTTTGTGCCGAGAGCACCGTCGATAAAATCGTTCTGCATGTCAATTACAAGTAATATCTTCATAATTTTCGCCTCACTGTAAATCTTTATATAATTCTATTACAAAATCACTGCTTTTGTCAACGGTAAAACAGTGGTATGTCAGGTTATTTTTTATTGACAAAAAGTAAATATTACTATATCATAATATTATCTGTAAATAATGGGAGGAAGTATTATGCAACAGAAAATATATGCACTTTACAAAAAGATTATTGCAACAATAATGTCTTTGCTTGTTTCACTTGGTCTTGTGTGCGGCAACGAAGCTGCTGGCAGCATCACAAGGGGTGAAGAAAACACAGTGACTGCATATGATGCTGCAAATTCGGACTATCAGCTCAGCATTGACGCTGCCGATGAGGTGCACGGCATCAGTGATATGCTTTACGGCATATTTTTTGAAGACATCAACTTTGCTGCGGACGGTGGTCTTTATGCCGAAAAGGTAATCAACCGTTCCTTCGAGTACGGTGAGCTTGCCGCCGATGATGAGCTTCACGGCTGGAGCAAGGTGGGAGAGCCTATGCTCAGCGTGATAAAAGGTGATAAGCTTGGCGGACTCAATGAAAACAACACCAATTATCTTGTAATTACCAACACCACCACAGGCTTTGCCGGCGTTCAGAACAGAGGCTTCCTTGACGGTATGGCAATTGAAAAGGGTGCGAATTATTATTTCTCCCTTTATGCAAAGGACCTTAAGGGCGGAAGCACCCCCATTACCGTAAACCTTGTGGCAGACGGCAGAGTTGCCGCAACAGGTAAAATTCCTGCAGTGGGAACTCAGTGGGAAAAGTATGAGCTTACTCTCGTTTCCGATATAACTGCAACTCAGAATGTATACCTTCAGGTGCTTACCGAAAGCGGAAAAATTGCTGTTGATATGGTTTCACTTTTCCCCGATACATATAAGGGTCACGGCATGAGAATTGACCTTGCAGAAAAGCTGGCTGACCTTCAGCCGAAATTCCTGCGCTTCCCCGGTGGCTGTATCATTGAAGGCATTGATGCAGAAACTGCATACAACTGGAAGGATTCCGTCGGTGTCGGAGAAAACGGACTTCCCGTCGAGTTCGGCGGTAAGCTCGGCGATGTTGCAGCACGCTCCTACGGCGTTAATCTGTGGACAAACCTCGGTGCAACAGACGATCCTCTTCCCTGCTATATGAGCTACGGGCTCGGCTTTTATGAATACTTCCAGCTTGCAGAGGATATCGGAGCTGTGGGCGTACCTGTTATTAACTGCGGCCTTTTCTGTCAGATGAGAGGCAAGGGACCCGTTGACATGTATACACCCGAATTTGAGCAGTATCTTCAGGATATGGTTGACCTTGTTGAATTCTGCCGCGGTGACGAAACAACAGTATGGGGTCAGGTAAGAATTTCTCTTGGACATGAAGAACCCTTTGAGCTTAAATACATCGGCATCGGTAATGAAAACGAGGGTAAGGATTATTTCGAAAGATATGAAGCCTTCCTTGAAAGATTCAACGAAGAAAAAGCCAAAAACCCCGAGCTTTATGAAGGCATTGAGCTTATTTATTCATCAGGTGCATTTGATGCAACTCACAGTGTGAACTATGTCAAGAGCTATGAAAATGCTTATGATTATGTGAACAAAAACGGTATTACAATTGAAGAATATGCAGGCGCAACAGACCAGCATTATTACAATGATCCCCAGTGGTTCCTTGAAAATACCGATTATTATGACGAAAAGAACTATAAGAGAAGCTTCAGCGAAATGACAGACACACCCTATGGCGGTGCTATTCAGGTATTCCTCGGTGAATATGCCGCACGCTCAAACAGACTTGAGGCAGCTCTTGCTGAGGCAGCGTATATGACAGGCCTTGAAAGAAACGGTGACATTGTAAGAATGGCAGCTTATGCTCCTCTTTTCGGTAACCTTACTGCAACTCACTGGGCACCGGATCTTATCTGGTTCAACAATCATCTTTCAACAGGCTCAATCAGCTATTATATGCAGAAGCTCTTCAGCAACAATGCAGGCACAAAGCTTCTAAGAACAGAATTTGACGGAGCTCTCATTTCTGCAGAGGATCTTAAGGGTAAGGTCGGTCTCGGCACATGGTGGACAAGTGCTCAGTTTGACAACGTTAAGGTTGTGGATAACGAAACAGGAAAAACTCTTGCTCAGGACAAATTCAGTGTTCCCGATTTCTGGTGGAACTGGCTTGAAATCAGTGACGGTGACTGGGAAATCAGAAAAGGCAAGCTTACCCAGAAGCAGACAGCCGTGCCTTATCACGAGCTTGGCTCATCAGCAGTTTTCGGCAATGATGACTGGTCAAATTACACCTATACCTTTGAAGCAACAAAGCTTGAGGGTGACGAGGGCTTCTATGTACCCTTCCTTTATGAGGACGACAGCAACATGTTCTTCTGGAATATCGGCGGCTGGGGCAACACAAAGTCAGCTCTTCAGAGAATCAGAAACGGTGTGAAGAGCGGTGAGCTTCCGGGAACAGACACAGACTTTACCGTTGAAGAAGGTGTAACCTATGAAATTAAAATTGTGGTTGACGGCTATAACATCAAGGGTTATATTGACGGAGAGCTTCAGTTTGATTATATTGCAGAATCAGAAAGCAACGCTGAGTGCTATCAGGTGGTATCAAAGGATGAAAGCGGAGACACCATTATCAAGCTTGTAAACGTTACGGAATCAGACAGAACTGTTGCCATTGACCTTAAGGGAATGGAAACAATCGGCTCAACTGCAAAGGTTTACCAGGTTGCAGGTGACAGCCTTAACAATGATAACATTCTCGGTGCTGAAGAGGATTGCAAAATTGAAGAATTCACCGTTGAGGGAATATCGGATAAGTTTAACTATACCGTACCTCAGTATTCAGCAACGGTTATCAGGATTTCAAAGTAAAATAATATAAGGAGAGTCGGAAACGGCTCTCTTTTTTCTTTACTTTTCGGAAAGTGTTGTGGTATAATAATAAAAACCCTCTCCGACAGACCTTACGGTCTGCCACCTCTCCCAAAGGGAGAGGCAAGCGAACAGAGAGTGGTTTGTGAATATCTACATATAGTCATATCTCAAAATGAGTCAATTAAGGATGTGATTTTAGTGAGAGTCGAAAAAAATAACAGTATACTGCAAACGGCAAAAATGCTAAGAAAAAATATGACTCCGCATGAAAGAAAACTATGGTATTTGTTTCTGAGACAATATCCTGTTAAAATATACAAACAAAGAATAATAGAATCGTTTATTGTGGATTTTTATTGTGCTTCAGCTCGTTTAGTTATTGAAATTGACGGATCACAGCATTTTACGGAACGGGGCATGGAGTACGATAAGGAACGTGGTGCGGTAATTGAAGCCTATGGGTTAAAGGTGCTTAGATTTACTAACTATGAGGTAGACACGGATTTTAAAAGTGTATGCGAAACAATAGATGAAGAAATAAAAGCAAGAATTGATTTATATAGGCCCTTAAAGTCAGAGTAATTGCTCAGGTAAAATCTTGGCTCTCCCTTTGGGAGAGCTGTCAATCGAAGATTGACTGAGAGGGTGAAAAAGGAGTTTTAAAATGGTAATACCCGAAAAAGGAAAACGTATTTCTAAAATAGATACATATCTCAACTGTGCAGAAACCTTTGCTTACAGAAGCACCTGCTTAAAAAGAAAATACGGTGCAGTAATCGTAAAGGAAGATGTGGTAATTTCTACGGGTTATAACGGTTCACCAAGAGGATTTTCAAACTGTTGTGATTCGGCAAGCTGTCCCCGCATTGAACGCAATATGCATCAGGGCGAGGGATACGGAATTTGCAGAGCAATTCACGCTGAAATGAATGCTCTTCTTAACTGTTCAAGAGCACAGACAATGGGTGCAGATCTATATTTAACCGGTGTAAATCCGGATAATACCATACATAATGCTAAGCCTTGTCCTGTTTGTGCAAGAAATATTATTCAGGCGGGAATAAATAATGTTATACTCCGTATAGGTGAAGGCGAAAATAATTATATAATCGTTCCTGCATCGGATCTTGAATGGTATCAAAACCCCGACAAAAAAGGAGAATAAATATGAAACCAAAAGTATATTTCATACCGGACTGCGAAAAAGAAAGTGTTCTTAAGCTTTATAACGCCTTAGGTAAGAAGCTTGAGGGCAACATAGCCGTTAAGGTGCACAGCGGTGAAACGGGAAATCAGAATTTCCTTCGTCCCGATTTCTGGAAGGAGCTGATTGATAAAACGGGTGGTACCGTTGTTGAAACTAACACTGCCTACAGCGGCACAAGAAACACAACAAAAGAGCATCTTGAAACTCTCCGTCAGCACGGCTGGAGTGAATTTTTCAAAACAGAAATTCTTGACGATGAGCCCGAGGATATGGTGCTGGAAATTCCCGACGGCAAAATGATAAAGAAAAACTATGTCGGCAGAAACACTTCAAAATATGACAGTCTTCTTGTTCTTTCTCATTTCAAGGGACATCCCATGGGTGGCTACGGCGGAGCACTCAAGCAGCTTTCAATCGGTATGGCATCCTCCTTCGGAAAGGCGTATATCCACGGAGCAGGGGAGCCGGAAAAAATCTGGACGGCAGACCACGATTCATTCCTTGAAGCAATGGCAGATGCAGCAAAAAGCGTAACCGATTACTTCGGAGAGAATATTATTTACATCAATGTTATGAAGAACATGTCTGTTGACTGCGATTGCTGTGCTGTAGCAGAAGATCCCTGCATGGGGGATATAGGAATGCTGATTTCTCTTGACCCTGTTGCAATTGACCAGGCATGTATTGACCTTGTGTATAAAAGTGATGACAAGGGCAGAGATCATCTTATTGAAAGAATAGAAAGCCGTAACGGAATTCACACAATTGAAGCGGCTGCCGAATTGAAAATCGGTTCAAGAGATTACGAATTAATCACTTTATAAGGAGATAATTATGGGAAAAATAGTAGCTTTTATTATAATGCTTGTTATGCTTATAGAGTCCTTACCTCTTGTCTGGGTTCCGAGCCTTGAGGTTGATGCCGCAAAGGAGATAAGACCTGTTTCCACAAGGGCAACGGGACATCTTTACGGTCTTGCCGAGGAGGGTGTGCCGTCAAAGGCTATGACAAACAGCATTGACATTTCATCTGTTTCACAAAAGGTAATTGACGGTCTTCAGCACCCCACAGGCGATGTTGACCATGTTGCACCTCAGCTTGAAAGCTGTGACTATACCGTTGTGTACCTTCAGGACAGCTACAGCACCTGGTATTACAACCACGCTGAAATTATGGAAATGCGAAAAAACGGAACCTATGACTGGAAAGAATTCCTTGAAGAAAGTTATTTCCCCCTTGTGAAGGAAAAGGTGGAAAAGCTGAAGAATGCATCATATAAGGACAGCCTCGTTTACTGCATCTATAACGAATGTGATAATGCAATCTGGTTCGGCAATTATTCGGACGGCAACGTTCATTATGATGAAATCGGTAAGCAAAATTTCTATGAAGCATGGAAAATGACCTACGATTACGTCAAAAGCCTTGACCCTGATGCAGTTATCGGCGGTCCCGGCTTCTGTGATTACGAAACCACAAAAATTGAATCCTTCATGACCTATTGCGTTGAAAACGACTGTGTGCCTGAAATCATGATTTATCATGAGCTTGCATGGTGGTCCATTTATGACTGGCAGATGCATGTTGACGATTACCGCAGAATTGAGGATAAGCTCGGCATCACAAATGAGCTTCCCATCGTCGTAACAGAATACGGTGAAATGCAGGACTGCGGAAATCCGGGCAAAATGGTTCATTACATAACCCAGATTGAAAAAAGTGAAACTTGGGGACAGATGGCATACTGGCGTCTTGCAAACAACCTTAACGACACAGCTGCAGACGATAATTCACCCAACTCAAACTGGTGGCTTTTCAGAAAATATGCAGAAATGGAAGGCAATCTCCTTGAAACAAAGGTTAATTCCGTAAGGGATAAGGATTTGTATGACGATGATTGGAGAGTTACATATAAGGGCATTGCTTCAATCAATGATTCAAAGGACGAAATCAAGATTATCGCAGCGGGCAGTGACAATAAGCGTGCCGTGAAAATTGTGAATCTTGATGAAACAGGCCTTGGTGAAAAGGTTAATGTCAGGGTTGAATGTGTGTTTTATAAGGGCCTTTCAGGCATTGTGTCCGCACCCATTGTTTTAAGGCAGTACAATGCAAATGTCTCCGGTGATAAGCTTAACATCAACATTCCCGGCACAGACACAGATGCAGTATACTTTATAACTGTATCAAGGGAAAAAGAGGAAGCAGAAGTCATAAGAAACACAAACATTCCCGTAAGATACGAATTTGAAGACGGAAAGCTTCTGGGTAATTCCTACACCTATGACAGTGCATATGCCACAACAGGCAAAACAGCAGGAATGGTAGGCGGAAACGAAAACGAGGGCGACGGTGTAAGAATCACAATTTTTGCGAAAAAGTCAGGCACTTATAATTTTGATGTGATTTTCGGCAAGCACAATGACGGAAAAACAAAGAATGACCGTGATAATGCTAAGGTGATTTTTGCCCTTGACGGAAAAGAAGAGACCGTCACCTTCCCGAACACCATAAAGAGTGAATACACCGACTGTTATTCCATGCAGCTGGAGCTTTGTGCAGGTATTCACACCGTTGAATTCAGGCACCTTGAGGGTACCTTCGTTTTAGACAGTGCACTGCTTTACCTTCATGAGGAGCAGGATGAAATTTCAGTTCTTCCGGACGGTGACAAGGCATATCTCGCTGTTGCACCCCACGACGGCTATTATGATATTCACACATCAACACTTGTCGGTGCAAAAATTGATGATGCTACCACGGTTCTTGACGGATTTACAACAGTTTATCTTCGTCGGGGACTTAATGAAATTGAGCTTACAGATAACTGCAGAATGGAAATCAGAGAGCCCGTCACGCAGTCTGAGGGCAAGAAGATAGCTGCTGCAGATATGGTGCTTTCCGACGGAGCAAAGCTTTTAACAGATAAATACGGTGTGACCTATGTTGACGGCATTTCATCCGAAGGCGGAAAGGCGAGCTTTAATGTTACCGTACCTGAGGACGGCGCATACAGATTCACTCTTAACTATGCGAACAACCATGAGGGCGGATATCACGACTATAACGTTGACCTCATTGAAACGGTGCTCACAGTCACAGCAAACGGTGAAAGTGAAGACATCTTCACAAGAAATACCTATTCTCTTTACACCTACAAAACAATGACCTTCACGGTATATCTCAATGCAGGTGAAAATGAAATTGAGCTTTCCAACAGCGGAAACACCCTTTTCAACAATCAGACAAGCTATGCACCTCAGATTCAGTGGATAACCGTTAATCAGATAAGCTTATAGACCACATATTTTTCTTCAGTTAAGAGGCAGTTTTACTGCCTCTTTTTTTTATAAAAGTATAATGTGTGTATTTGTGTCAAAAAACAAGGTAAAAAGCCATATATTACTGTAAATAAAACTGAAAATGTGTTGAATTGAAAAAGAATTTGTGTTATTATAAAATGTGGAATAGTGGGTATGTATACCCTTTTTATGATTTAAAAATGAGGAGAAAGCGTTTTGGAAAATAATAAAGAAAATATGACGGAGAAGGAGCTGAAAAAGCTCTCCCGTCTTGAACTTTTAGAAATTCTTCTTGAAGAAAGCAAAGAAAACGAAAGGCTCAGGGAAATGCTCGACAAAAGTGAAAAGGAAGCACCTGACTTTTCTGAAAACGGATTGTCACAGACTGTGCAGCAGCTTAACGGAGCATTGAATGAAATGAACAGATTGGTTTATGAGCTCAGACATATGAAAAGGGAAAATGTGGTTGTTGAAAACGTCAGCCTTGCTCCCGTAAAAAAAGTAAGCTCTGTAAGACAAAGCTATCCCACTCCGCCGGAAAAGCCTGCAGAGGTGCCTCGGAATCAGGTTCCTGAAATGGATGAAAACACAAAAAACGCAATCATTTCCGACAGGAAGCTTTATTGGCATCTTATGCGCTTTTATTCACAAAACGAAATGGCGCTGGCTTTTTTACCTCCTGAAATACAGGAAGATGTCAGAGCAAGATTAAGAGGTATCATAAATGCAGGAAAATGATAAGGTTTTTCCTTCTTCTGCCCAGGTAGAGGAAGAGCTGAAGAGGGAAAGATACAAGAAAAAATACAAGCTTTCGCTGAAAAGCACAGTGTTTACTCTTGTTGCGGTTGCTGCAATTGCAGTTCTTGTTGCAACACTGTGGATGCCTGTTCTTCAGATTTACGGAAGCTCAATGACACCCTCACTTGATGACGGTGAGATTGTTGTATCAACCAAATCAAAAAATTTTGATTCGGGCGAAATTGTTGCTTTTTATTACAACAACAAGGTTCTTATAAAGCGTGTTATTGCCGTTTCAGGCCAATGGGTAAATATTGACCGTGACGGTACGGTTTATGTCGACGGCAATGAAATCAGTGAGCCCTACATATCAGAAAAGGCCTTTGGTGAATGTGACATTGCACTGCCTTACCAGGTGCCCGAAAACAAAATCTTTGTCATGGGAGACCACAGAAGCGTGTCTGTGGATTCCAGAAACAGTGTTATCGGCTGTGTCGCAGAGGACCAGCTTGTTGGTAAAATTGTTTTCAGGGTCTGGCCTCTGGAAAAGTTCGGAGTACTCAACTGAATAAAAAATTCGGCGAAAAAATAAAAAGAGAGGAGGAATAAGCAATTGAAAACCTTCTGGCAAAGAATCAGTGAAATTATTAAGCTGTCAAGGCTTGAAAAGCGATGGCAGAAAACAGCTAAGTCTCTTGCAATTGTTGTTGTTTTCTGGACCGCATATATGCTTATTCTTCCTGCAATAACAATGGACGACGAAACCTTCTGCGGAATAACCGAGCACAGCCATCAGGCAAGCTGCTATTCCAATGAAAATGAGCTTATATGTGAGCTTACTGAGCATGTTCATGAAGAATTCTGTTTCATAAAGGAGCTCGCTACAGATGGAAATGTTACCGACGGTAATGTGACTTGCTACAATGTTGACGGGCATATTCATAACAGCAAATGCTATACTGAAAATAAAATTCTCGCCTGCACCGAATGGGGCAAGCAGGAGCCTTGGAATCTCGATTGGGAGAGTGAGGAGTTCCATGACAAATCGGTAAAATATGTTACATATCTCATAAATCAGCTTCCCGATATAGATAAGTTTGAGAATAAGCTTGAAAGACTTGACATTGCAGAGGATTATGAAGGCTACGAGGAATATTTCAAAGAGGTTTACGATATAGCCTCAAAGGCTCTGGTCAACTTTGAAAATCTGGGACCTGAGCTTTGTGAAAAGGTGCCGAACAAGGCGGATTTGTTTGAGTACGAGTGGCTTTATTCCAGGAGTGCTCCCTATGCAGTGACAGAAACAAGAACCGTTGAGTTCGTTAACTATTATGACAGTGCCACAGCATATAAAACTGTGCTGATACACAGCGGAAACGTAGGTAGCTACAGCAGCTTTGGCTTTTATTACTGGTATGCTGTTGTGGTTGACGAAAACGAATACGGCGATTTAACTGTAACGGCAAAATACGATTACAGCCTTAAAAATAAAAGTGCTCTCGCACCCACAACGGCAAAAGGCTTTGTTCTGCTTTCACATGGTGACAGCAACACCTTTGACTGTGAAATCGGAGACGAAGCAACGGTTAACTTTGATTATCTCAACACCTCGGGAAAGAACACCTCATCCTTCGGTACTGTTACCTTCAGTGACTATTTCCCGCCGGCTGTTGACATTGAAGAGGATGAGCCGATAGTTATTGAAAAGCCGTCAGATACACAGGTAAATGACGCAGGCGGTACAGTAACATCTGCTGACAGAAATGTTGTGGTTAGCAAAAAGCTCAAGGGCACTGAAATTGAAAACGTTTTTGACATCACCCTCACGGTGCAGACAAAAACCAATGTCCAGACCTTCCTTTCTGAGCCTGATATGGCTGTTGTTATTGTTATGGATATTTCAAACACCATGAACAGTAAATACGGTGATACCACAAGATATGATGCGGCGGTTGAGGCTGCAGAAAATTTTATACAGCAGTTTAAAGCCAATACGGCGGGACTCAGCCAGATCGGCTTTGTTGCCTTTAATACAAGTGCTCACGAGATTTTTTCTCTTCAGCCTTGTTCAACAGATGACGATGCAACAAGACTGATAAATGAGATGAAGGCAGACACAGAAAGCATTATTGACAACTATATATCCAACGACAGAACGAGATTCACCAATGTTGAGGGTGGCCTTAAAAGAGGTTACGATATGCTTAAAGATTCAGGCAACTCTAATCAGTACATTGTTTTTCTGAGCGATGGTTTCCCCACAACATATCTTAAAGATAATTCAGCTGATTCAACAAATTATGAAGGCTATGACCCTTATACACCAAGCGGAACTCCGGGCACTGCAGGCGTTTTCTATGACTATGTTATGGGGGTGCACTGCGACTACGGTACAAGTTACAGTGATACAGCATCAATAAAAGCAAGACAAATGGCAACAACCATCAAGGATTCAGGCGCAAAAATCTTCTCAATAGGTGTTGACGTTGCAGGTCAGACCGTTCAGTATTATGTTGATGACAGTGAGACACGACTGCAAACCGCTTCCACCGTTGAGAGAACCGGCACCACATACGAAATAGGTGATGCAAAGTCCGATGCAGCATACAAAAACTGGCTTGGTAACAGCATTGGCTCAGGTTATTATTATGACAGTACCAACAGTGCTGAGCTTGAAACCGCATTCAATAATATTTTTGCGGAAATTATTGAGCTTAACGGACAGAACACAAAAACCGTGTGGACAGCAACTGACCCCTTACCTGTTCTTGATGACGGTAACCGTATTGTTGAATTTATCTATTTTTATGATAAAGACGGAAATGTGTCGGCAGATCCCAACAACCTTACGGGAGATTTTGCTCAAGGAGCAGAGGACACTGCCAATCACAAAGACGGAATAATCTTCTGGGATTTGAAAAAGTCCGGATACACAACCTCTGTTGACCCTGATGACCCCAACACAACATATTATTTTTACAGTGTCAGATACAGAGTAAGGCTGCAGAACGAAAATAAAGGCTTTGTTGAAGGAACGGTTTATCGCACCAACGGCAATGCTTTCCTTGAATACAGAACAATCGTAACCACAGACGGTGTTCAGGATATTTCTGAATCCAGAAATGTATATTTCCCGAAGCCGGCAGTAAACGGATATCTTTCCGAATTCAGCTTTACAAAAGTCAACAATATGGGCTCTGTGCTTCCCGAGGCGGAGTTCACTCTTGTTCACGATACATCAAAATGCAGCATATGCCAGGGTAACGGAACTTCGGTTGTGGACGTTACAAAGCATGTTCAGGTTTCAAATGCTGAAGGCGTGGTTTCCTTCACGTCAATTCCGTCGGGTCACATATACTCCATGGAAGAAACAGCAGTGCCTGACGGCTATGTTTCCTCAGGCAGCAAATTTTCCGTCACCGTTGCATACAACGAAATAACCATTGTTGAAACCCTTCCCGACGGAAGTCAGAAAACATGGACGGGTATCAATGACAAGGTTACGAACATTATTGCCGGTCATGTTTTACCTGAAACCGGAGGCACAGGTGTTTATCATTTGTATATAATCGGAGGACTGCTCATTCTTCTGAGCTCTGTCTTTCTACTCTGTTTATATAAAAAAGACAGAAAGGAGGGTAGGCGCTTAAGGGAGTGAGACAGACACCCCGTTTATATAATACATTATTAAAATACTCCCACAGGGAGAAAAAAAGAAAGGAAAAAAGTCATGAAAAAGACAAACAAAATCTTTAGCGTAATACTTGCTCTCGCACTTGTATTCGCAATGGCAATCCCCGCATTCGCAGCTGGTGATGGCAAAATCACAATCACAAACGCTGTGAAAGACCAGACCTACACAATCTACAAGATGTTTGATTTTGTACCCGTAACAGGCGGCGACGCAGAATCAGAACAGGGCTTCTACACCATTGCTGAAGGCTCACCCTGGGAAGCTTTCATCGCTGAAGGCGGAGCTGGTGCTGCTTACCTTGCAAAAGATGCAAGTAATGGCACAATCGTATGGGTTGGTGATAACACAGACGCAAGAAAAGCAGAACTTGCAAAATTAGCAGTTGCTTACGCAAAGGCTAATAGCAACATTACTAGTGTATCACAGAAAGCAACTGCTGATGGTATGGTTGAATTCACAGGTCTTGACCTTGGTTATTATGCAATCGATTCATCACTTGGTGCAATCTGCGGTCTTTCAAACACAAACAAAGAGTATGAACTTCACGAAAAGAACGAAGGTCCTACACTCGAAAAGAAGATTGTTGAAGGCGACGACCTTGTTGATGCTAACAACGTTGCAATCGGTGACACTGTAACATATCAGGCAAAAATCAAAATTGGTAAAGGCTTAAAGGGTTATGTTATGCACGATAACATGAGTGCTGGCCTTGAATATACAGGTGTTACAAGTGTTACTGTTGACGGTGCTCCTGTTGCTGAAGCAAATTATACTGTAAAAACAGCAGACCTTTGCGCTGACTGTGATTTTGAAATCGCTTTTGATGATGCTTACACAGCTACTATCGGCGGTAAAGAAATCATTGTAACCTACACAGCTGAACTTACAGATGCAGCAGTTGTAGGCTCAACAGGTAACCCCAACACAGCTAAGCTTGAATACATTAACGAAACAACAACAGAATATACTCCCGAAGACATCGTTATTACTTACACAACAAAACTTGTTGTTGATAAGGTTGACGGTGAAGGCAAGCCCCTTACTGGTGCGGAATTCACACTCACAGATGCTAACAACAATAAATACACAGCTACTGTAAGTGAAGATGGCACAGTATTCACATGGACAGGTCTTAAGGAAGGTACATATACCCTCGAAGAAACAAAAGTTCCTGCTGGTTACAACAAGGCAGAAAATGTTACAATTGAAATCGAATGCACTGAACCCGATGAGGTTAAATCAGCTGCTGACACCGCAACATGGGTAGATTCTTCAAACGGTATATATGAAACTACTGTTAAAAACCTTACAGGTTCACTCCTTCCCGAAACCGGTGGTATCGGTACAACAATCTTCTACATCGTTGGTGCTCTCCTCGTTGTAGGTGCAGCTGTTCTTCTCATCTCAAAGAAGAGAATGGCTTGCGAAGCATAATTTAAGCTTTAATTTTTCAGGCTGATGGGACTTTATGTCCCATTGGCTTTCCCAAGGGCCGTGTGAAAAGACGACCTTTGGGAAAGCTCAATAAAGCCGATTAAGGAGTTAAAATGAAAAAACACGGTTCAACAATTCTTTTAATTTTAATATTTGTCCTTGGCCTTTCCTTGCTGCTTTATCCCACCGTCAGTGACTGGTGGAACAGCCAGCATCAGTCCAAGGCTATTGCAAACTATGCCGAAGATGTTTCAAACATGAAGGAAGAGGAAAAAAGGGAGCTTATTTCCGAAGCCAGAAAGTTCAACGAAATCACAACAAAAAGAGCAGGCTATCAGTTCCTTTCAGAGGAAGAAACCTCGCAGTACAAAAAAGTGCTTGACATTTCGGGAACGGGAATTATGGCTTATATTGAAATTCCCAAAATTGATGTTTCTCTGCCGATTTACCACACAGTATCCGAATCTGTTCTGCAGATTGCTGTGGGTCATATTGAATGGACAAGCCTTCCCGTTGGCGGAGAGAGTACCCACTGTGTGCTTTCAGGTCACAGAGGACTGCCCTCTGCAAAGCTTTTCACCAACCTTGATAAGGTTTCGGTAGGTGATTTGTTCATGATAAACACTGTGGGCGAAACCTTTACCTATGAGGTGTATGAAATTCTCATTGTTGAGCCCGAGGATATCTCGTCACTCAGAATAATTGAGGGTGAGGATTTGTGTACTCTCGTAACCTGCACCCCCTACGGAGTTAACTCTCACCGTCTTCTTGTCAAGGGCAGAAGAACTGCCAATGTTCAGGAAAAGCCTGTTATTCAGGTGATTTCTGAAGCAGGAGAGATAGATCCGCTCATTGTGGCACCAATTGTTGCAGTGCCCATATTGCTGCTTTTGTTCCTTTATGTCATGATAAAATACCGCAGAAAAAAATAAAGGCAGTAAGTAACAATAAATAAAGAAAGGAAGATTCGATGAAAAAGCTGATTGTGCTTATACTCTCTTTTGTTTTTCTCGGAAGCTTTGCGACCTTTGGCTCAAGTGCCGCCGACAGTCAGTGCTTAACCGTGAAATATACTGCAGACGGTGAAAATCTTCAGGGCGCAAGGTTTTATGTTTACAGGCTCGGTGATGTTGACGGTAACAAAATCATCCCCGACCCGGACTTCAGCTCATACAGTGTGGATTTTGATGTTTCAACACCTGAAAATCAAAGCTCCCTTGCCTTCACCCTTTCTGCTTATGCTCTCAGAGATGATATTGAGCCCCTGTGCACCGACGTAACGGACGCTAACGGTATAGCTGTTTTTGATTCTTACAGCTTCCAAAAGGGAGCATATCTTGTCATGGCAGACAAGCACCGCCAGAATGAGTGCACATATTTCTGTGAGCCGGTGGTTGTGCTTCTCCCTTACGGTGAAGATGAAAGCTTAACTCTGAAGCCGAAGTTCAATGTTGTACCCGATGATACGGAAACAATAAGTGTGTCATATAAGGTGCTCAAGTCATGGATAGAAGACGATAACGGTGAAAGAAGACCGGTTGAAATTGAGGTTGAGCTTCTGCGTGACGGTGAAATATACGATACGGTAATACTCAATGAAGATAACAACTGGCGTTATCAGTGGGATAATCTTTCAGTTTTCTATCATTGGACCGTTACTGAAAAATATGTTGTGGGCGGATATGTTGTATCCCTGTCGCAGTACGATAAAACATTGCTACTCACCAACAGCGGCACGGGCGGTGAGGATGAAACAACAGAGCCTGATGTGAGCACAACAGCACCTGAAGATGCAACCTCCCCCTCGCAGACAGAGCCGGTGACCGATGACCTGACAGAAACAACAAAGCCCTCAGTCACAGTGCCCGATGAAAGCACAACAGACGGCACTCACACAACAAAGCCCACAGAGCCGATAACCGACCTGACAGAAACAACAAAGCCCGGCACAACCGGACCGGATAACGGTGAAGAAGAGCCGGAGCTTCCCGTGACAGGCTTGCTTCGCTGGCCTGTGCCATACCTTGCGTTGGCAGGTGCATTTTTGCTGATTATTGGCTATGCAAAATACAGGAAGAGTGAAATCAAAGATGAATAAAGGTGTAAAGCAGGGCAGGCTTATTATGGTCCTGGGTGTAGTTCTGATAGCCTTGTCACTGGCACTGACGATGTATAATTCCTATGAGGAGAGAAAGGCAGAAAAGCTTTCCTCTGATATACTCGAACAGATTGACATGGCAATACCCACTGAAAAAGGTGACAGCATTCCCGATTATGTTGTAAACCCATTTATGTGTCTGCCGAAAAAAGAAATTGACGGCAGGAACTATGTGGGAACGGTGTCAATACCAAGGCTTAAAATCACCTTGCCCGTAATGGAGCAGTGGAGCTATGAAAACTTCAAAATATCTCCCTGCGTTTATGAGGGCACACCCTATCTTGACAATTTTATAATCTGTGCCCATAATTACCGTAAGCATTTCGGCTCGCTTAAGAATCTTGCACCGGGAGACAAGGTCACCTTCACCGATTTTGATTCCAATGTGTTCAGCTATGAAGTGGTGTATACGGAAATTCTTGATAACAATGCCGTTGAGCAAATGAGCTTGGGGGAATGGGATATGACCCTTTTCACCTGTACCTATGGCGGCGCAACAAGAGTTACGGTAAGATGTAAAAGCATAAAAAAATAGTTGGCATTGCCAACTATTTTTTTATTACAGTATTTCGTTCAGCTTTTCAAGGAATGCTTCCTCACCGAAGGTGTTCATTTTAAAAAGCATTGCCTGACTTCCACCTGAGGTTATGGCACTGAGATGAATTTTATCACTGTTTCCGAAAAGGGTTACGTTCATGCTCACACGGTTGTTGCCCATGTAGCTGTAGCGCTCAAACACACGCACACTGCAGCGATAATCCCCAAGATAAAAATCGCTTGAGTCTTCAAGTGAAGCAGAAAAGCTGCCCTCAAGAATTCCCCGTTCAATTTTCATAACAAGTGAATTGAAGTTTCCCGTGAGAGTTTTTTCAAGCTTTGCCATCGTTTTTTTCTCCTTTTTTGTTTATTGTGTGAAGCATTGCATATAATCTTACTGCTTCAAGTATATTGAATCTGACGGCAAAAATCAATCATATATTGCAAAATGTAATGCAATGTGTTAATATTTTTCTGATGATGAAAGTATAAGGGGAGATCAGAGTGAATAAAAAAATATACACAAGAGGTCTTGCAGGGCAGTACTGGTATAATTTTACTGAGGCCCTCGCATACGGTCTTTTATACAGACCCGTACCGAAAGAGCTGATTTACGAAAAAAAGGTACCCTACGGAAAAGAAAAAAAGCAATACCTTAATATATTTTACAAAAAGAATTCCGATGAAGCAAAAAAGCCGCTGTTTTTGTATATTCACGGCGGTGGCTGGATTTCGGGTATAACGGAAATGCGCAACAATTACATTTCCAACTGGGCAAAGGCAGGCTTTGTCACCGTAAGCGTCAGTTATACCGTAGCTCCGCAAAAGCAGTATCCCGATTCCCTTCAGGAAATATACAACGCTATCGACTATGTGTTTGATAACAAGGAAAAATATAATATTGATACCGATAAGATAGTGATTGCAGGTGAAAGCGCAGGGGGATATTATGTCATGTATCTTGCCTCTGCCATTGCAGATAAAAGCCTTCTTGAAAAAGCAGGGCTTGAATTCCGTCACCGTGATGAATTCTCTGTTAAGGCAATGATTTCACATTGCGGCTGCTATAACCTTGAAAGCCTTCTTGACAGTGAAAAATCACAGTCAAGGTTTCCCGATGTGAAAATGATGGTTACAACCTTCCTCGGAAAAAGCAGGGACGAGGCACGGCTCTGGCTCAGAACAGAGGAGGGAAGGCTTGCCTCACCAAGGGTCAGCAAGGGTTATCCGCCCGTGTTTGTCACATGGTGCACAAGGGACTGGCTGAGGTATGAGGCATTTGACCTTATGAAGGACCTTGAGAAGGCAGGCGTACCCTACGGACAGTTCAAGGGTGACGGTATAATCGGAAACCATGCATGGACGATTGTAACCGTGTTCAGAAAGGGCAAGGAGTGCTTTGAAAAAACAAAGGAATTTGTAATGCCTTATCTCAAATAAGCTGAAATGCGGCTCAATGAGTCGCATTTTATTTTGCGGGCACTTGCTGTAAGGCTTATTATGTGATAAAATAAAAGAGAACTGTTCAGGAAAGAAGGTGACTTATGGCTGAAAATAAAAAGCTGGCATACTTAAGGCAGAAATCAATGAAATTGCCCTTGAGCCCCGGTGTTTATATCATGAAAAACAAAGAGGGTAAAATTATATATATAGGTAAGGCAAAAAAACTCAAAAACCGTGTAAGTCAGTATTTCGGCTCAGGTCACGGTCACGGAACAAAGGTCCGCAAGATGGTTGAAAATGTTGACGATTTTGACTATATCCTCACTGACAGTGAATTTGAGGCATTGGTGCTTGAGTGCAGTCTCATTAAGCAGAATATGCCCAAGTATAACATTCTTCTTAAGGACGACAAGGGCTACAGCTATATAAAAATTACACCGAACCCCTGGGGGAAAATATCTGCCTGCTTCCGTAAGGATGACAACAGTGCAGAGTATCTCGGGCCTTACACGGGGAACTTTTCAGTAACAAATGCAGTTGACCAGGCAAGGGAAATTTTCCGTCTGCCTTCGTGCAACAAGGTCTTTCCCCGTGATATCGGAAAAAGCAGACCCTGCCTTAATTATTTCATTTCAAAATGCTCAGGTCCCTGTGCAGGTAAGATCAGCCGCAGGGAATATGAAGAAAACCTCAGTGAAGCAATTGAGTTTCTCAAGGGTGGCAGTGCTAACACGGTAAAGCAGCTCACAAAGGAAATGCAGCAGGCTGCAGAAAATCTTGATTTCGAAAGGGCTGCAAGGCTACGTGACAAAATCAAGGCAGTTGAGCGTATCATGAGCAGGCAGAAGGTTGTTGTTGATTCAAGCCGTGATGAGGACGTTTTTGCCGTTGTTCAAAGTGAAGAAAAGGCATGCCTTGCCGTTTTGAGCTTCAGGGACGGTCTGCTCACAGCCTCAGAGCATTTTATTCTTGATGCGGGTGAGAATCTTCCTGAGCTGAGATATGAGGCCATAACCTCATTTTATTCAATGAACAGAAGCATTCCGTCACTGATTGTTGTTGACGGTGAGGTGACCGACAGTGAGCTTATCGGCAGATGGCTCAGCGAAAAGAAAGGCAAAAAGGTTGCTGTTTTTCAGCCTAAAAGGGGTGAAAAGGCAAAGGTTACGGAAATGTGCCTGAACAATGCGGCACAGAAGCTTGGCGAATTTATGGGAAAAAGCGGCAGTAATACAGCTGTTCTTGATGAGCTTGCAAAGCTTCTCGGTCTTTCAAAAACGCCCGTTTATATTGAGTCCTACGATATCTCTCACACCGGCGGCAGTGACAATGTTGCAGGTATGGTGGTGTTCAGAAATGCCCAGCCTCTTAAAAGTGCATATCGCAGGTTTTCCGTAAAGGGCTTTTCAGGTCAGGATGATTACGGCTCAATGCGGGAGGTTATAAGCCGCAGACTTAACAGATATGTTGAAGAAAAGGAAAAAGGAGAGGGCTTCGGAGTGCTTCCTGATCTCATTCTTCTTGACGGCGGTCAGGGACAGGTGAATGCGGTAAAGCCCGTTGTTGAAGCCTTCGGACTGGATATACCTGTTTTCGGTATGGTGAAGGATTCCAAGCACAGAACAAGGGCAATAGCCGCTGACGGCGGTGAAATTGCAATCAACTCCTCAAGAAGAGTTTTCACCCTTGTGTCCTCAATTCAGGAGGAGGTTCACCGCTTTGCCATAACCTATCACAAGTCAAAGCACACAAAGTCATCTGTTTCAACGTCGCTTACAAAAATTGAAGGCATCGGTGAAAAGAAGGCCTCAGCTCTGCTGAAGCATTTCAGAACAATAAGTAAAATCAGAACAGCTTCACGTGAAGAGCTTTCAGAGGTCAGGGGTATAAGCTCAAAGGACGCTGAAAGGATTTACACCCATTTTCACACGGAGCTTTAATGTGATAATTTTCGTCATTGAGAAACCTTTGACAATAGTGAAAAATTTGTTCTATTTTGTTAAAGCTCTTGATTTTCAGCGCTTTATGTGATAATCTTGTCGTTAAAGGAGTGGATTCGATGGTAGCTGAAATGTTAAAAAAGGTGAGAAAAGAGCACAATCTCAAGCAGCAGGATGTTGCTGATATTCTTGGTGTTGAAAGAAGCACATATACTTTTTATGAAACAGGCAAAACCTGCCCATCACTTCCCACAATGGTGAAGCTTGCCAAGGCATATAACTGCACTGTCGGATACCTTGCGGGAGAAGAAGAAAATCATCCCGAAAGAGTGCTTTCCGCAGGTGCTGTTGCAAGCAGCTGCAGGGACAGTATAATAGGCCTTGACAAAGAGGAACAGCTTATTGTCATGTGCTACAGGCTTATTCCCGAAGAAAAAAGGGATGAAGCCCTGCTTCGTCTCAGAGAGCTCACATCATAAATAAAGTCCGTGGTGCAAAAATGCATCACGGATTTTTTGTGGAACTGAACAAAGAATTTTTATTCCTACAGAGGAAAAAACTATTGACAAATTCAAAAATGAAATATATACTGATTTTGAACTGGGAATATTATACATATGATTCCTCGTTATAATTTAAAAGGAGGTAATGCACAATGAAAAAGATTCTCGCACTCGTACTTGCTCTTATCATGACTTTCTCACTTTGCACTGTTGCTTTTGCTGAAGGTGAAGCTGCAGACGAAACAACAACCACAGAAGCTGTTGTTGAAGACGGCACTGAAGAAGGCACTGAAGAAGCAGGTGATTTCGATTGGCTTCTTGATCTTCCTTTCTGGACAGTAAAGGGCGGCGCTAAGATGGCAAAGATTGCTCTTAAGCTCGTTATCGTTATTGTTAAGGTTGGTTCAATCTTCGGCCTTGTTGATACAAACGATATCATCGGTCAGATTATGGATCTCATCGCTTCTTCACAGAACGGCGATGCAGAAGCAGAAGAAACAACAACTGCTCCCGAAACAACTGCAGCACCTGTTGTTGCCTGATTGAAAAATCAAACTGAGTCCTCTGCCTTTGCAGGGGACTTTATTCATTTATACCAAAAATTGCTGTTTTTGGGTTGACTTTTAAAACAGTATTTATTATAATATATGTATCTTATAAGGTTTAAAGGCCTTTTCTTTAATAAGGAGGAAAAAACTATGAAAAAAATAATTGCAATTTTTCTTGCTGCATTAATGCTCTTTTCAGTAATGGGCGTTGTGGCTTCAGCTGCTGACATTCCTGTTTCAGAGGTTGAAGTTAACGGACAGTGCTTACACGAGCACAAAACAGAAGCTCCCTGCCACTGCTGTGTTTATTGCCCCAACATTGATATCGGCTATCTTACCGCATGTGCAAAGAACACAAGCAAAGACGGTAAGTTTGACGGATCACTCTGCTGCTATGAATGCACGGGTATTTTCCCCTGCTCATGCAAGTGCCCCTGCTGTGCAGAAGAAACCGGCGGTGAAGGTGAAGACATTACTGACGGTGACAACAACCTTGATGATGTATGGAATGACCAGCAGAAGGATAACTTTGTTTCAGGCTTCCAGGCAATTCTTAAGAGAATTTCCGATTGGTTTGATATGGTCTTTGATGCCATCTTCGCATTCCTCAGACTCGGTGAAGTTGTTAAATAATTAAGCTTAAAAAGCACTGCTCCGGCAGTGCTTTTTTGTCACACATAAGGCAAATATTAAATAATTTTGAATAAACTATTGACATTTATTTTTTGCTGTTATATAATAAAGCCATGCTAAGGGTGAATCCCGTGCAAATATATAATATGGAGGATACTACAATGGCAGAATTTTTCGAGAAGTTTGAAAAAGTATGGCAGGAACTTTGGGCATATCTTTACAAGGTATTTGAATACTTTGGTCTTAAAGACGCTGAATAATTAAAAGCTTTTAAAACAATTGTTTTAGGAAAAGAGCACCTCTGAGAGGTGTTCTTTTTTTGATAATAATTGAGTTTTAGAATTGTGAAATAATTTTGAATAAACTATTGACATTTATATTTATGTGATATATAATATAGCCATGTTGAGGTTTATTCCTTGATAAATTTTAAAAGGAGGACACACTAATGAAGTTTGAAATTTTTGAAGATATGTATGCAATGCTCTGGGAATTCATCTACAAGCTTGCTGAAATCTTTGGCTGGGACATCAAAGCTCCCGATGCTGAATAATTATTGATTATTTTAAACAATTGTTTAATAACAAAACCCGTCCTTAAGGGCGGGTTTTGTTTTTGTGTTAATAAATGTTGACTTTTTCGAAAAATTTGATAAAATATTATTACAAGGGAAAAGTAATCCCGGATAACAGGAGGTAAAAAACTATGTCATTTGATGCAATTTTTGAGGCACTTGAAAGCTTCGTAATTAGAATTTACGAAATCATCGCTAACGTTTTCAAAATGTTTGAAACACCCGATGAGGCAGGCGAAGAAGCAACAGAATAAAAAAGAGCCCTGTGGGCTCTTTTTTGTGCTTAATTTTCTACGGGGAGCTTACACACATCAACCCACTGCGTATAGCCTGAAAGCTTTTCAAGCTCTGCAATTGTCAATTCAATTGCGCTGTTGCTGCTTCCGCAGGCGGGGAAAACTGTTTCAAATCGCTTAAGGCTTTCGTCAAGATAAACAGTAACACCGTCGTTGATTCCGAAGGGACACACACCACCTATTGAATGACCGATAAGCTCGTCCACCTGCTCGGGGGAAAGCATTTTTGCCTTCTGATGATAGAAGGCTTTATATTTTTTGTTGTCAATTTTTGCGTCACCTGCGGCAACAATAAGAATTGCTTTGTCTGCAACAAGGAAGGAAAGCGTTTTTGCAATTCTTGCACCTTCAGTTCCGACTGCCTTTGCCGCAAGCTCAACCGTTGCGCTTGAAACCTCAAATTCAAGAATTTTATTTTCATATCCGAAATTTTTCATGTATTCTCTGACTTTTTCAATTGACATAACGGCTTCTCCTTAAAAAGTATTCTTCTGCCATTTTACCTTCAACGCCTCTTTATGTCAATAAGTAAAAGATAATTTGAGTTTTACTGTTGTAATTTTTCTCAATTTAATGTAGAATTATTGTGTGTTATTATGACTTTAAAAACAGAGGTAAAATAAATGGCATCAAAGGAATTTTTTGAACTGAGACAGAAAATCATTGAACGTGATTTCAAAAACATGAATGAAAAACAGCGCCAGGCTATTTTTCAGGTTAAAGGACCTGTTCTTATACTTGCGGGTGCGGGCAGCGGCAAAACCACTGTTATTGTTAACCGCATTGCAAACATCGTAAAATACGGCAACGCTTATGAAAGCAAGCAGGTTGATTTTGAACCGACACAAAGGGATATCGAAAACATGAAAAGATATCTTGACGGTGACGAAAGCGTGCTTTTTGACATTGAGGATCTTCTGAGTGTTGAGCCTGCAAGACCGTGGCAGATTCTTGCCATAACCTTCACAAACAAAGCGGCTAACGAGCTTAAAGAGCGTCTTGAAAAAATGCTTGGTGAAAAGGATGCTGCAGACATCTGGGCATCCACCTTCCACTCCTCATGTGTAAGGATTCTCCGCCGTGACGGTGAGGTGCTTGGCTACACAAAAAGCTTTACAATTTACGATTCAGACGATTCAAAGCGTCTTGTCAAGGAATGTCAGCGTCAGCTCGGCATCAGTGAAGGCAATCTGTCCTATAAAACCATTATCAATGAAATCAGCAATGCCAAGGACTGCATGATTTCACCCGACCAGTATGCTGAGGATGCGGCAAAGGGAAAGGATGCCAGAAAGGCTCAGATTGCGAAGGTATATTCCATGTATCAGGCAGAGCTTAAGAAAAGCGATGCCATGGATTTTGATGATATTATCTATAACACCGTAAGACTTCTTGATCAGAATCCTGAAATCAGGGAGTACTATCAAAGAAAATTCAGATATATCATGGTTGACGAGTACCAGGACACAAACCACGCTCAGTACAGGCTTACGGAGCTACTTGCGGCAGGGCACAGAAACATCTGTGTTGTCGGTGATGATGACCAGAGTATTTACCGCTTCAGAGGTGCCACAATCGAAAATATCCTTTCCTTTGAGCACCGTTATGCGGAATCAAGCATCATCCGTCTTGAGCAGAATTACCGTTCAACTCAGACCATTCTTGACGTTGCAAATGAGGTTATCTCCAACAACAAAAAGCGTAAGGGCAAAAATCTGTGGACAGCAAACGGCGGCGGAGACAAGGTGGTTATCAACAACGCCTATGACGAAGGCGAGGAAGCCCGTTTTATCACAGATACCATTGAAGAAAACGTCAGCTCGGGCAAATTCAGTTTCAGCGACCATGCCGTTCTTTACAGAATGAATGCACAGTCCAACTCCATTGAAAGAACTCTTGTTAAAGCGGGTATTCCTTACCGCATCATCGGCGGCCACCGCTTCTATGAAAGAGCAGAAATCAGAGATGCCATTGCTTATCTTACCGTTGTCAACAATCCTGACGACAACATGCGTCTTCGCAGAATAATCAATGTTCCCAAAAGAGGAATAGGTGACACAACGGTCAACAAGGCGGCAGAAATTGCAACGGGACTGGGCATTACCATGTTTGATGTTTTCAGGCACGCTGACGAATATGAAAGCCTCAGACGAAGCGCCAAAAAGCTTAATGAGTTCTGTGACCTTATTGACGAGCTTCGTACCTATGTTGACACTCTTCGTCTTGATGAGCTTTTCAATAAAATACTTGATAAAACTCAGTATCTCAGTCATCTCAGACTTGACAAGGAAAAGGGCAGTGAAAGAATTGAAAATATCACTGAGCTTATTTCCAACCTTCTGAAGTATGAAACGGAAAATGAGGAGGCTACTCTTTCAGGCTTTCTTGAAGAGGTTGCCCTCATGACAGATATCGACAACTATAATTCACAGACCGATGCTGTGGTGCTTATGACAATCCACTCAGCAAAGGGACTTGAGTTTCCCGTTGTATTCATTCCCGGCATGGAAGAGGGTATTTTCCCCGGTGTGCAGAGCATGTATACCACTGAGGATGTTGAGGAAGAAAGACGCCTTGCCTATGTAGGCATAACAAGGGCAAAGAAAAATCTTTATCTTTCCCATGCATCAATGCGCATGCTTTTCGGTACCACATCAAGAAATCTTCCCTCAAGGTTCATCATCGAAATTCCCGATGCACTTACGGAAAAGGTGGGCAGAACCCACACATCACAGATGTCCTTTGATGCCCTTGTGCGCGGCGATTATGAAAGAGAGGATTTCCGCACCGTTTATCATGGCAACGGCTACCTTTCAAAGCAAAGGGCCGCTGTCAGAAAGGCTCCCGATGCTGTTAAGGTGTCCTACAGTGCAGGCGATGCAGTAAGGCATAAGGTCTTCGGTAAGGGAGTTATTGTTTCATCTAAGCCCATGGGCAACGATTCAATGCTTGAAATTGCCTTTGAAAATGCAGGCACAAAGAAACTTATGGCTAACTATGCTAAGCTTGAGAAAATATAGAATAAAGTAGTCAGTAGTTAGTAGTTAGGGAATGAATGATTGCCGAAAAACGAAAAGGAAGTGCTTTTATGATTTTATATGATGTAAAAAATTACGGTGCTGCTGCAGACGGTGTTACCGATGACGGCAATGCAATACAAAAGGCAATTGATGAATGTGCAAAAAACGGCGGCGGTACCGTTGTGCTCGAAAGCGGCAGCTATTACAGCCACTCTGTTCAGCTGAGAGCAAATGTTGAGCTTCATCTTCAGAAGGGAGCAGTATTAAAGGCTTCGTCGGACATAAGCTCCTATATCCGCCCCTGCGAAACAATCAATGACCCGAAAACTGCTCTTGTGGGAAATCCTGTAACGGGCAAGCCCTCCTTTGCCTTCATTTACGGCTATGAGGCACACGGGGCCGTAATCAGCGGTGAGGGCACTATTGATGCCAACTGCTATGCCTTTGTTGAGCGTAAGGACAGATATTATGTAACGGGTAATTTTTATCCCCGTCCCACAACAATATACATCGAAAACAGTAACCATATCACAGTAAAGGACGTCACAATCAAGGACGCTCCCTTCTGGACACTTCATCCGGCAGGCTGTGACGATGTGCTTGTTCAGAATATCCGTATCCTTAACCCTCTTGATGTTGCCAACAGTGACGGTATTGACCCTGACCACTGCTCAAATGTGAGAATTCTCGGCTGTCATGTAACCTGCGCCGATGACTGCATCTGCCTTAAGGCTTCCAAGGGTAACAGTGAATACGGCCCCACAGAAAATGTAATCATCAGCGGCTGTACTCTCACTTCAACCTCTGCAGCAATCAAAATCGGCACAGAGGGTGTGGGTGACTTCAGAAATGTTATTGTTGATTCCTGCACAATTTCAAAGTCAAACCGAGGACTTTCAATTCAGATAAGAGACGGTGGTAACGTTGAAAACGTAAGCTTTTCCAACATCATTATTGAAACAAGACGCTTTTGTCCCGACTGGTGGGGCAGTGCAGAGCCCATTGCAATAACAGCCTTCCGACGTGACGAAAACACAAAATGCGGTCACATAAAAAATGTGCGCTTCTTTAATGTTACCTGTAAGGGTGAAAACGGAGTTCTTGTTCACGGAACTGAGGATAACATGATTGAAAATGTAAGCTTCGAAAACGTGAAGGTTGAGCTTAATAAAGCTTCAAAATGGAATTGCGGCATTTATGACCTTCGTCCCGGCATTGATGTCGGAATTATGGACAGTGACAATTCCTGCTTCTATATAAAAAATGCGGAAAATGTTACACTTGAAAAAAGCAGTGCAAAATACGGTAACATCTGCAGCAGTTATGCCCATGGTCTTTATGCTGAAAATGTTAAAAACCTTGAACTTATCCGTTTTGACTGCGAAAGTGCAAAAGCGGGAGCTGAAAAGATAAAAATTATATAAGAAAAAATTCAAAAAGTCTTTACACTTTGTGATATATCTAGTAAAATATATATTAAATAATAAACATACTTGGAGGAAGCTTAGTATGCAGAGTAAATATAAAAGAATTCTCCTGAAGCTTTCAGGTGAGGTTCTTGCAGGTAAAGAAGGCAAGGGCCTTGATTTTGACATGGTAACCACTGTCTGCAAGGTTATCAGGGAGTGCACACAGATGGGCACTCAGATCGGAATTGTTGTCGGTGGCGGCAATTTCTGGAGAGGCCGCAGCAGCGGTGAAATGGACAGACCCAGAGCTGACCAGATGGGCATGCTTGCAACTGCAATCAATTCACTGGCACTGCAGGATACACTCGAACAGCTCGGTGTTAAGGCTCAGGTGCTCACAGCACTTTCAATGCCTCAGGTTGCTGAAGTTTTCACCAAAAGAAAGGCCGTTGAATATCTCAATGACGGTCAGGTTGTAATCTTCGGTTGCGGAACAGGTAATCCCTTCTTTTCAACTGACACAGCCGCAGCATTAAGAGCTGCTGAAATTGATGCAGAAATTATTTTCAAGGCAACAAATGTTGACGGTGTTTACGATAAGGACCCCAACAAATTCGCCGATGCAGTAAAATACGATGTGCTCACACATTCCGAGGTGCTTTCAAAGGGCCTTAAGGTTATGGACAGCACAGCTGCTTCCCTTTGCAGAGATAACGGTATCTCAATTCTTGTGTTCAACCTTGACGATCCTCAGAACATTGTAAGAGCGCTTCAGGGTGAAAACATCGGTACCGTTGTTAAAGAATAAAAAATACATAACGCAACTAAAAATAAACAGAAAGAGGACTAAATTATGAAGACAGTATTTGAAACAGCAAAAACAAAAATGGGCAAAACAATCAGCGCTTTGCAAAACGAATACGGTGCAATCCGTGCAGGCAGAGCTAACCCTCAGATTCTTGATAAGGTTACAGTTGACTATTACGGCAGCATGACTCCCATCAATCAGCTTGCTTCCGTTTCAGCAACAGAAGCAAGAGTGCTCACAATTCAGCCCTGGGACAAATCTGTTCTTAAGGCAATTGAAAAAGCTATCCAGACATCAGATATCGGCATCAACCCTCAGAATGACGGCTCTGTTATCAGACTTACCTTCCCTCCTCTCACTGAGGACAGACGTAAGGAGCTTGTTAAGGACATTCAGAAAATCGGTGAAAACTCAAAGGTTGCAGTCCGCTCAATCCGCCGTGACTGCCTTGAAAAGCTCAAGGCAATGAAGAAGGCATCAGAAATCACAGAGGATGACCTTAAGGACGGCGAAAAGGAAATTCAGAAAATTACCGATAACTTCATTAAGGAAATCGATTCAGTTTCCGATGCCAAGCAGAAGGAAGTCATGGAAATCTAACCTGAATACAAACAAAAGAGGACTGTTATCCGACAGTCCCTTTTTGCCTATTATAAGGAGTAAGAAAGATGGAAAATAAATTCCAAAATCTCCCCGAGCATATTGCCATTATCATGGACGGTAACGGACGCTGGGCAAAGCAGAGAGGTCTGAAAAGAACAGAGGGCCACAAGGTAGGTGCCGAGGTTTTCAGAAACATTTGCCAGTATTGCTCCGACATCGGTGTGAAATATGTAACCTTCTATGCCTTTTCAACGGAAAACTGGAAGCGTTCAAAGCTTGAGGTCACTGCCATCATGAATCTTCTGAGAAAGTATCTTGACGAAATGCAGGAAAGGTACCTTGAAAACGAGGAGGCAGGCTATCACATCCGTTTCATCGGCTCCCGTGAAGGTATGCCTAAGGACATTGTGAAGCTTATGGACACCGTTGAAAGAAAATCTGACGATAAAAACAGAACATACATCAACATTGCGGTGAATTACGGAGGAAGGGACGAAATTGTCCACTCCGTTAAAGACATTGCAAAAAAGGTTCAGGAAGGTAAGCTTTCTCCTGAGGATATAACGGAGCAGATGATTTCAGACGGTCTTTACACTGCAGGTCAGCCTGACCCTGATTTAATCATCAGACCAAGCGGAGAATACCGCCTTTCCAACTATCTTCTGTGGCAGAGTGCATATTCTGAAATTTATATTGACGATGTGCTCTGGCCTGACTACACTCCCGCCGACCTTGACAGGGCAATTGAAGAATACGGCAGGAGAAACCGTCGCTTCGGCGGAGTATGATTATTTGCTTCAAAGGCAAAGGAAGGGTATTATTTGAAATGAAAGAAAAAACAAAAGAAAAAAAGAAGCTTTTCAAGGGTGAAAGAACAGCTTCAACAATAATAATTATCATCGGACTCATTTTGTTTTTGCTTACGGTTGCTTTTGACCTTGTGCCCGTTATGACGGTTGCACTGGCTCTGCTTGCCGCAACGGCAACCTTTGAGGTTGTGAGAGCTGTGGGCAACGAAAGCAAAACAGTTTATGCAGTGTCATGTGCCTTCAGCTTCGCATCTGTTATGGTTGCAGGTCTGGGCTATGAAATCAAGGCAGCAGGCGTAATTATAAGCTTTTATGTTCTTCTTCTCATGAGCCTTACTGTGTTTATGAACAAGAAGGTTACCTTCATGCATGCGGCAACTGCATTTTTCTCTTCAATGGCACTGCCTTACGCTTTTTCAGCCTTTGTAAGGCTCAACAACATTGAAGATTGGTTCTCAGGCTATACTCATCAGGAGGGAATCTATTTTGTGGGTCTCGGCTTTGCTTGCTCATGGCTCACAGACTCCTTTGCATACCTTGTGGGAAGAAAATTCGGCAAGCACAAAATGGCTCCCGTTATAAGCCCCAAGAAATCAATTGAGGGTGCAGTCGGCGGCGTTGTCATAACAGCAGCGTTCAATGTTCTCATTCTGTTCCTGTTCACTGTTGGCTGCAGGAATCTTTATGATTACAGCCTTTTCGGAGACGGCAGCATGAAATACCTTTACATAATTCCCATTTCCGTTGTGCTTTCTGTTGTAAGCATGATGGGTGACCTTGCAGCCTCAGTTCTTAAGCGTAACTTCGGCATAAAGGACTACAGTCAGCTGCTTCCCGGTCACGGAGGAATTATGGACCGTTTTGATTCATGTGTCTTCGTGCTTCCCACACTTTACGGAATCATCCGTTTAATTTCACTTTAAGTCCTATCATAAGAAGGGAGACTTTTTTATGGCTCAGAAGCTTTCCGTTTTAGGCTCAACAGGCTCAATCGGCACTCAGGCTCTTGATGTGGTCGACATGAGAAATTATGAGGTTATTGCCCTCACGGCAGACAGTAACTATAAGCTTCTTGAAAAGCAGATAAGAAAATATAAGCCCCGTCTTGCCGCCCTTTCAAATGAGGAAGCGGCAAAACAGCTCCGTACCCTTGTTGCTGACACGGACACAAGGGTTCTTGGCGGAAAAGAGGGTATAATTGAGTGTGCAACTGCCTGTGAAAGTGACACAGTGCTCAACTCCATTGTGGGCATTGCAGGTCTTGCTCCAACAATGGCAGCCCTTTGTGAGGGTAAGGATATTGCTCTTGCAAACAAAGAAACCCTTGTTGCAGGCGGCAAAATTGTTATGGAAAAGGCAAAGGAAAATGGCTGTGCAATTCTTCCCGTTGACAGTGAGCACAGTGCAATTTTTCAGTGTCTTCAGGGAATGAATAAAAAGGATGAGCTCAAGTCAATCATATTAACAGCCTCGGGGGGACCCTTTTTCGGCAAATCAAAGGATGAGCTGAAAAATGTGACTCTGGCTCAGGCACTCAGGCATCCTAACTGGGAAATGGGTGCAAAAATCACTGTGGACAGTGCATCAATGATGAATAAGGGTCTTGAGCTTATTGAAGCAGTGTGGCTTTTCGATGTGTCACCTGACATGATTGACATTGTTGTTCACCGTGAAAGCATTATCCATTCACTTATTGAATATACTGATAATTCAGTGATTGCACAGCTCGGTGTACCCGATATGAGAATACCGATTCAGTATGCACTCACTTATCCGGAAAGATTTGAATCTCCCGTCAAAAAGCTCAATTTGTGGGATTATCAGAAGCTTACCCTCTATAAGCCGGATTATGACACCTTCCGTTGCCTTAATCTGTGCCGTGATGCAATCAGAATGGGCGGACTTTATCCCTGCGTTGCAAACGGAGCAAATGAAATGGCAAATCAGCTTTTCAGGGAAGGAAAAATCGGTTTTCTTGAAATTGCAGAAAAGGTTGAGCTTGCGCTCAGCGAATGCAAAAATAAAGATAATTACACACTTGAAGATGTTTTTGCTTTTGATGAACAAGCAAGAAGCATTGTTAAAAACAGTATCAAATAACTTCTTTTACGAAAGGCAGGGCTCAGGCTCTGTATGGCAGCACAAATGAATTTTAATTTACTTCTCTCCCTTCAGCAGGTCACATCAAAGATAGTTCCCATTCTCATTGCAATACTCTTTTTCGGTTTGATTATTTTTATTCATGAATTGGGACATTTTATCTTTGCAAAGCTTTTCGGTGTAAAGGTTAATGAATTTGCCTTGGGTATGGGACCCACACTTTTCAAAAAGCAGGGCAAGGAAACCAAATATGCCCTTCGTCTTTTCCCGATAGGCGGATTTGTTTCTATGGAAGGTGAAGAAGAGCACAGCGATGATGGCAGAGCCTACTGCAACCAGAAAACCTGGAAAAAGATGATTATTATTTCTGCCGGTGCTGTAATGAATCTTATTCTTGGTGTTATTGTCTGCTTCTTTCTTGTGGGCAGTGAAGAATATGTGGGCACAAATCAGATTCTGCAGTTTTACGAGGGCTCTGTAAGCTCATCTGTTCTTAAAGAAGGAGACAAAATTCTTGAAATTGACGGAAAAAGAATTTTTTCCGATTATGACATAAGCTTTCTCATGCAAAGAAATGCCACGGGTAAATATGATTTTGTGGTAAAGCGTGACGGTGAAAGGCTTGAGCTTTCCGATGTACCCTTCGGAAAAAGAACGGGCGGTAATTTTTCCTATAATCCCGACTGTTCAATTGCCTCAGTCAGTGCAAAGCTGAAAAAAGCAGGTCTTAAGGACGGCGATATAATAACCTCTGTCAACGGAGTTGAAACTGCAGACGGTGACGCTCTGATGGAGCAGATTGGCAAGGATGAGGATTATATCTACAGCTTCACCGTAAAAAGAGGAGAGGAAGAGCTTGAATTTGAAAATGTGGCACTTCAGACGGTTACAATTTTTGATTTCATCATTTTAGGTGAAGAGAAAAAAATCGGCAATGTCACAAAATCATCCTTCGGATATGCTTTTTCAATGGGCAGAATGGTTTACCTTTCTCTTTTTGATATGCTCAGCGGTCAGTACGGTCTCAATGACCTTGCAGGCCCCATCGGAACAATTTCCGTTATAACCGATATTGCAGAAGAAAGCGTTGCTTCCACAAACTGGACACAGATGTTTATGCTTATGGCAATGATCACAATAAACATCGGTTTATTTAACCTTCTTCCCATTCCTGCTCTTGACGGAGGACATCTGTTCTTTCTGTTTATTGAGCTTATAATCAGAAGACCGATACCTCAGAAATATGTATCATGGATTCATGCGGCAGGCCTTGTTATACTTCTCGGCTTCATGGCAATCATTTCCTTCAGTGATATCTGGAAGCTCATTTCAGGTGTGGGATTCTATTAAGCTTACCTTAAAAGAGGTGTGAAAATATGAAAAGACAGTCTAAAAAAATCAGGGTAGGAGATATATTCATCGGCGGCGACAGTAAAATTACCGTTCAGTCAATGCTCAACATTCCTGCTCATGACATAGAGGGCAATGTTCTTCAGGCTCAGGCACTTGAAAGGGCAGGCTGTGAAATTATCAGGGTTGCAGTGCCCGATGAAAAGGCAGTAAAAACTGTTGAAGCGCTGAAAAACGCAGTTAAGGTGCCCGTTGTTGCAGATATACATTTCAATCACAAGCTGGCTCTTATGAGCATTGATGCAGGTGTTGACAAGGTGCGTATCAATCCCGGCAACATCGGTGCAGATGAAAACGTGAAGGCAGTTGCAGATAAATGCCGTCAGCACGGAGTACCTATCAGAATCGGAGTTAATTCAGGCTCTGTTGAAAAGGATATACTTGCCCGTTTCGGGGGTCCGACCCCTGAGGCAATGGCAGAAAGCGCAATGTATCACGTAAGACTTCTTGAAAAATACGATTTTGACGATATAGTTATTTCAATCAAGTCTTCAAATGTTATAAATATGATTGAAGCCTACGAAAGGGTAGCTCAGCTGTGCAGCTATCCCTTACATCTCGGTGTCACAGAGGCAGGCACGGCAAGAATGGGGCTTATCAAATCCTCAGTCGGCATCGGCTCACTTCTCACAAGAGGAATCGGTGACACAATCAGGGTTTCACTCACAGACGACCCGGTTAATGAGGTGTATGCAGGTAAGGATATACTCAAGGCAATCGGCCTTGGTGACAGTTCACCCAGGCTTGTTTCGTGCCCCACCTGTGGCAGAACAAAAATTGACCTTATAAGCCTTGCAAATGAAGTTGAAATGAGACTCAGAGACGTTAAAAAGGACATTACCGTTGCAGTTATGGGCTGTGTTGTTAACGGCCCCGGTGAAGCAAGGGAAGCTGACATCGGCATTGCAGGCGGTGACGGATGCGCCATTATTTTCAAAAAAGGTGAGATTCTCAGAAAAGTTCAGGAAGAAAGCATTGTCAACGAGCTTATGTCAGAAATAGAAAAGATGTAAAAACGGAGAACATAAATGAGTAACAGATTTGAAGAGCTTTTCGGCACCTTCCCCGATGAAGAGCTTCACGAAGCCTTCATGGGTGCCGAAATTAAAAATGTAAGAATAGCCATGGAAAAAAAGAGCATTGAAATTGATGCCTTTTTCCCTGTGCTTGTAACATATAAAACCATAGAAAAGGCAGAAAGCTATCTGCGTGAAATTCTTAACGTCAGCTCAGTTACCCTCAATGCCGAAATGCCCGGTGAAATTTTCAGTGAAAAGTATTTTTCCACTCTTGTTCACGAAGCAAACCTTGCCATTGCGGCAACAAACGGTTTTTTTGTGGGAAGCTCAGCCGTATTTGACGGAAAAAAGCTTTCTGTTGAGCTTGTCCACGGCGGCGGTGACATTCTTAAGGGTGTGGGAGCCGCTGAGTATATGGAAAGAATAATTTTTAAGCGATTTCACCGTCAGGTGCTCGTTGAATTCTGCGGTGCAACCCAGCTTGACCTTGACAACGACCAGATTGCAGCCTTTCAGCGTAAGGCCGAGGAGGAAAATCTTATTGCTAAGGGCTTTGACCCTCAGGAGGTTTATGCACCGAAGAAGAAGGAGCACAAAATTGTTGAGGGCATACCTCTTTATCTTGAAACTGCAAAGCCTATTTACGGTAACAGAATCACAAAAAATCCCAAGCCGCTTAATGAGATTTCTCCCGAAGACGGCTCATGTGTTGTCTGGGGTGATGTTTTCTCCTTTGAAGCAAGGGAAACAAGGGATAACAGAAGCTACATCATCACCTTTAACATAACAGACGGAACCTATGCCTATACCTGCAAGGTTTTTGAAAGAAAAGAAAACTGCGATGCAATCATCGGCAAAATAAAAGACGGTGTTACCGTCATGCTCAGAGGCGACCTTGCCTTTGACAAATTTTCAGGTGAAAACGTAATTTCACCAAGGGCAATAAGCCTTATTGAAAAAATCCCCAAAACTGACGATGCAGAGGAAAAAAGAGTTGAGCTTCATCTTCACACAAAAATGTCCATGATGGACGGTATGACTGATGCGGCAACACTTGTCAAGCGTGCCATCAGTTGGGGGCATAAGGCAATTGCCATCACAGACCACGGCGTTGTTCAGGCTTTTCCTGAGGCCGTGTCTGCAGCAGGCGGAAAAATTAAGATTATTTACGGCATGGAAGGCTACTTCATGGATGATACGGATATCAGCTTTGAAGACTGGAAGAAGGCCAAGAATAAATATTTCCATCAGATTATACTTGTAAGGAATCTGACGGGCCTTAAAAATCTTTATAAGCTTATCACAAAGTCAAATCTTGAATACTTCCACCGCAGACCCATCATTCCAAAAAGTGAGCTTATTAAGCACAGAGAGGGTCTTATTATCGGCTCAGCCTGTGAAGCAGGTGAGGTATACCGAGCCATTGCCGAAGGCAAGAGTGATGAGGAAATTCTTAAAATTGCTTCCTTTTATGATTATCTTGAAGTTCAGCCCTGCGGAAACAATGAATACATGATCCGCTCCGAAAAATTTCCTCATGTTAAAAGCGTTGAGGACATCCGCAGCTTCAACCGGAAGGTGATTCATGTTGCAGATGAACTCGGAAAAATGACCGTTGCAACCTGCGACGTTCACTTCATTGATCCGGGTGATGCAAGATACAGAGCAATTCTCATGGCAGGTCAGGGCTTCAGCGATGCAGACCAGCAGGCACCTCTTTATTTCCGTAACACAGAGGAAATGCTTGCTGAATTCAGCTATCTCGGTGAAGACACTGCAAGGGAAATTGTAATTACCAACACAAACAAAATTGCGGATATGGTTGAAAAGATAATCCCGATTCCCTCGGGTAACTATCCGCCCTTCCTTGAAGGTGCCGACGAGGAGCTCACAAGGCTGTGCTGGGAAAAGGCAAAAAGCCTTTACGGTGATCCTGTTCCCGAATATGTTGCTCAGCGCCTTGAAAAGGAGCTTACATCAATCATCAAGCACGGCTTCGGCGTTCTTTATATGATTGCGCAAAAGCTTGTTAAAAACTCTGAGGAGCACGGCTATCACGTAGGCTCACGAGGCTCTGTAGGCTCGTCCTATGTTGCAAATGCATCGGGAATTTCCGAGGTTAATCCTCTGGCGCCACACTACCGTTGCCCCAATCCCGGATGTAAGCATACTCAGTTCTTCCTTAAGGGTGAGGTCGGTTCAGGCTATGACCTGCCGCCCATGGACTGTCCCGAATGCGGAACACCCATGGCAAGAGACGGACATGACATTCCCTTTGAAACCTTCCTTGGCTTCAAGGGAGATAAGAGCCCTGATATTGACCTTAACTTCTCAGGTGAATACCAGTCAAGGGCTCACCGCTACACAGAAACCCTTTTCGGTGACGGCTATGTTTTCAAAGCAGGTACCATTGCTTCTGTTGCAGACAAAACTGCATACGGATATGTTAAAAAGTATCTGCAGGAAAGAAATATTGTTGTTTCAAGGGCAGAAGAGGACAGGCTCACAAGGGGCTGCACAGGTGTAAAAAGAACAACCGGTCAGCATCCGGGAGGCATGGTTGTTGTACCCAATGCCTTTGAGTTTTCAGACTTCACCCCCGTTCAGCATCCGGCTGACGACTTCAAGAGTGAAACCAGAACAACCCACTTTGACTTCCATGCTCTTCATGACACAATTCTGAAGCTTGATAACCTCGGCCATGATGTTCCCACGCTGTATAAGCATCTTGAGGACCTTACGGGTATTCCCGTTATGGACACGGACATCTGCGACCCGCAGATTTACAAGCTGATTTTAAGTCCCGAGCCCTTGGGTGTCACTGCAGAGGATATCGACTGTCCCACGGGTACACTCTCAATCCCCGAAATGGGCACACCCTTCGTAATTCAGATGCTTCTTGATGCACAGCCGAAGAATTTCTCGGACCTTCTTCAGGTTTCAGGTCTTTCCCACGGCACCGATGTTTGGCTGGGTAACGCTCAGGAGCTTATCAAAGACGGAATATGCACAATTTCCGAGGTTATAGGAACACGAGACAATATCATGGTTTATCTTATGCACAAGGGTGTTGAGCCCAGCATGGCATTTAAAATCATGGAAATTGTCCGTAAGGGCAAGGCAACCAAGCTGCTCACTGAGGAGCATATTCAGGCAATGAAGGACAACGGTGTTGAACAGTGGTATATTGATTCATGCATGAAAATCAAATACATGTTCCCAAAGGCACATGCCGCCGCATATGTAAGTGCGGCACTCAGGCTCGGCTGGTATAAGATTTACCACCCCCTTGAATATTATGCAGCCTTCATGACGGTGCGTGGTGGTGATCTTGAAGCAATCACCGTGCTTCAGGGACGTGATGCCGTTAAGCGCAGAATGGCTGAAATCAAGCAAAAGGGTAAGGATGCACAGCCTAAGGAGCTTAACATGTATCCCACACTGCAGGTTGTTAACGAAATGATGGCAAGAGGCATTGAGTTCCTGCCTGTTGACATATATAAATCCCACGCCACAACCTATCTTATCGAAGACGGTAAAATCCGCATGCCCTTCGGAGCACTATCCGGTGTTGGTGAAAATGCGGCAATTGCCCTCATGCATGCAAGAGACGGTGTTGACGAATTTGTTTCAATTGATGATTTTGCTCAAAGGGGCAGCGCGTCAAGTGCAACAATAGAAACCCTTCGTCAGGTGGGTGCATTCCGTGACCTGCCGGAAACCAGACAAATGAGCCTGTTTGATATGTAAAACGGGAATCAAACAAGTTTTTTATAAAAAAACAGATTTCTGTTTTTAGTAAAAATAAATTAAAACGAAAAGGAGAAACAACATGAAAAAAGACGAAACAATTTTAGCATCACTTATTGCCGCAGTAATCTGTATGGCGCTGACAATTGTGTTTATGCTCGGTGGCAATTCAAAGGGACTTGTCATTTCAATTGAGGCACCGGTTGCTCAGGGTGTTACTCAGGCAACAGCTGCTCCCACAGCACCTCCCACCACTCAGAGCACAACTGCAGCTACCACTCAGGCTGTAACTGAGAATGCAACAGCCGGTCAGAACAATTCAGCTTCTCAGAATGAAGGCACAACTGCAGATGCTCAGAGTGCCACAACACAGGCACCTGACACAACAGCTGCCGCACAGGGAAATGATCTTCCTTCAACTCCCACTGAAATTCTTGCAAGATACACTCTTGTTATGGATAAGGCAAAGACAGACGGTCCTGCACACAAGAAGGTTGAATATCAGGCAATTCCTGAAGACAAGGTTAACTTTGAGGGCGGTGTATTCAACAAGATTCTTCCTCTTGCATCACTGTTTTTCACAACTGAAGAGGATGCACGTGCAAACCCCGAACAGCGTGAAAAGGGCGGAGACATGTATTGGTTCCCCATTTATAAGGTGCAGAAGGGCTGCCTTCTTACAGATGTGAGCAAAATCAAGGATGCAAAATGTGAAAAGCTTCCTGACGGCAATGTAAAAATAACTCTTGTTCTTAACGATGAGCTCAATCCCGAGCCTCCCGCAGAGGGTGCAACAAGCTGTGACAATGCAGTCGGCTCAGTTTTCACTCCCATTATGATGGCAGACGTTCACAACACCCTCAAGAACGATGCAGCAGTTAAGTTCGTTGTAAAGGACGTTGATTTCGAGCTTACATACTATGACTGCACTGCAGAGCTTGTGTTCAATCCCGAAACAAACGAAATCGTTTCACTTGACCAGTACATGCATATTCTTATCAACATCAAAAGCGGTAAGGTTGTAGGTATGAACGCTGTTGGTACAGCTGTTCTTGATAACTACCTCTATTTTTCAGATTTCCAGTATTGATAAAATCAGAAGGAGCTGTAAATTTTTACAGCTCCTTTTTTATAATACTTTTCAGTTGTTTCTGTATTTTTCCGCCTGCAGATTAAACATATAAGAGTAAGTGCCGTTTTTCTTCATCAGCTCATCGTGGCTTCCGCTTTCAATAATTCTGCCGTTTTCCATAACAAAGATACGGTCTGCATTTATGGTGGTTGAAAGTCGGTGAGAAATGAAAATCACCGTTTTGTGGGCTGCTGCCTCCATCATGGCACAGTTGAGGTTATATTCTGCAACAGGGTCAAGGTTGGCTGAGGGCTCATCAAGAATAACATAGGGGCAGTTTTTGTAAAAAGCTCTGGCAATTGCAACCTTCTGGCTTTCACCGCCTGAAAGCATAATGCCCTCATCGTCAAATTCTCTGAGAAGCTCTGTTTTGTTGCCCTTGGGAAGAGTCTTTGAAAATCCGCTGTGGCTGAGTGCTTCGGTAACATTCTCATCATCGTATTTCTTATCAAGCGAAACATTTTCACCAATGCTGCAGGAAAAAAGCTGAAAATCCTGAAAAACTGCTGAAAATCTGTCACGGTGGGAATCAATTGTGAATTTTCGTATGTCCTCACCGTCAATTCTGATTGCACCGTCAGTGGGGTCGTAAAGGCGCAAAAGCAGATTTGTGAGGGTGGTTTTTCCGGCTCCGTTATAGCCTACTAGAGCAATTTTTTCATAGGGCTTAATTGTAAGATTTATGTCACTTAAGGTCGGCTCATCGTTGCCGGGATAAGTAAAGCTGAGGTTTTCTATTCTGATTTCCTTCGGCTCTCCCTTTTCAGCTTTTTCTTCACCGTCCCTGATTCTGAAATCAGATTTCAGAAATTCTCTGTATTTTTCAATCATTTTGCCTCTTTCGGAAAAGACGGCAACTGCCCATACGGTAAGGAAATTGATTGAAATTGCAATTGAGTGGGCACCATTGAAGGCAGCCACAAAATCACCGGGTGTGATACTCTCCTTAACAAGAACACAGTAGCCGAGATAAAGAGGCAGAACAAACATAAAGCCCAAAATCTGAATACCCGTTTCCTGCACCATGTAAAGGGAGGAAATCTTCTTCCAATATTTTTTCTGGTTTCTGATAACATCGTCTGCCGCATCGTTATAGCGCTCTATAAGAAGGGGAGAGATGTCATTCATTCTCACTTCCTTGCAGTAATCCTGTAAATAGAATATACGCTGGAAATAATCGCTTCTTCTGTGGTATTTTGTGTTATCAATGCGTCTTCCCATCTGTAAATCACCGATTTTACGGCTCAGGGGTAAGAAGGTGAAGATGAAAAACAGAATAATCAGAAGGCACACAGGGTCAATGGTGATAAGAACGCCTGCAATTGTTACAAGGGATATCACATTGCCCACATAGTTTCTTACAAGACCGAGGAGATTCTGAATGTTATCAGATGATGATTCGATTGTAAGAATGAAATTGTTGTAAAATTCGGGATTATCATAGCTTTCCTGGTCAAGCTTTTTTGCCTTTTCATAAAGCTTTATGTTAAGTCTGTAGTGTACCTTTTCCTTTTCCATGTTCCAGAAAAACTCTCTGTAAAGCCATGAAAAAAGGGTACTGAAAACAAGCACCGCCGCAATGGCTGCCACAGCATAGAAAATACGGTGCAGCTCCTTTCCTTCGGTTACAACGTCTATTATATATTTCACACCGAGTACGGATATAAGCCGACCGGGAAGAATCTGAAGAATGCCTGAAACAAAATCGCCTATAACAAGAAGCGGAGAAGCTTCAAAAATCAGCTTTACGAAAAAGAAAATATTTGAGACCATGGAGTGTTCATTTTTAGTCCTTTTCATTTTCCGCACCCTCCTTATCTCTGTTATAGCTTGAAGCCTGCAATGTGAACATACTGCAGTATTCGCCGCCCTTTTTCATGAGCTCAGCATGAGAGCCTGTTTCAATAACCTCTCCGTTTCCGATAACTATAATTCTGTCGGAAAGCACTGCACTTGAAAGTCGGTGGGAGATATACATAACGGTTTTGCCGCGTGTAACTTCAATAAGGCTCTGGTACATATTGTATTCTGCAATAGGGTCAAGGGCAGAGGAGGGCTCGTCAAGAACAGCAAACTGAAAGTCCTTTGCAAAAAGCCTTGCAGTTGAAACCTTCTGATTTTCACCGCCCGAAAGACCGATTCCGTCATTTTCAAATTCCCTTGTGAGAACAGTGTCTCCGCCCTTTGGAAGTGATGATATCTTATCCCAGATTCCGCTTTGTCTGAGAGCAGTTTCAGCAAGTTTTCTGTCGTCATCGGTGCATTCACGGCAAAGTATATTTTCAAAAACGGAAACGGCAAAGTTTTTGTAATCCTGAAAAACAGCACCGTAGCTGCTTCGAAGGGAAGCGAGATCATAATCCTTGATGCTTCTGCCGTTATAAAGAATTTCACCCTCTGTTGCATCGTAAAAGCGGAGCATCAGCTTAACAATTGTGCTTTTGCCTGCACCGTTTACGCCCACAAGGGCAACGGTTTCACCCTTGGTGATTTTAAACGATACATTTGTCAGGGAATTTTTCTTTGCTGAGGGGTAACGGAAGGAAACATTTCTGAATTCAAGGGATTCAAACTCACCGCATTTTTCCTTGCCGCTTGTGATTTTTGATTCATAGTCGAAGAAATCACGAAGATTCTGAAAATAAAATGCAGACTGGCTTACCATTTCAAAGCTGCCTGCAACACGCATGGTTGCCTGCTGCACGGCATTGATGGAGGAGAGCACAACAGAGAATGCGGAAACAGACATTTTGTCAGTGTAAATGAACTGATAGCCTGCAAAGGCATAGGTGCCGATGGTCGGGATGAAATCACTGAAAAGGGAGCTTATCATGCTGAAAATAAAAAGCCTGACTCCGTATTTTCTGAGAATTTCAACATTGGCATCAATTGATGCCTTGAATCGGTCCATAAGCACAAGGAAAATGTTTGATGTTCGCATATCCTTTGAATATTCCTTGAGAAAAACCGTTCTTTGCACATAGGCCTTTATTCGGTTGTTGGTTGTCATTTCCTTGTCTCTGTTATAAACCAGCTTGCTTTTGAAAAGCTCAATCACAAAAACAAGGGCAACAGGCAAAAGGAAAAGAAGATATACCGGGTCAATTGATGTAACGGTACCGATAATGAGCATGAGAGAGATAATACCTGCAACAATATTTGCCGCATTATCGCATACGGAAACAAAAAGTCCCCAGGCAAGAATCTGAGTTGCTCTTTGATATTTGTCATAAAACTCAGGGTCCTCATAGCAGGAAACATCAAGCTCCAGAGCCTTCTTGAAAACCTTGTTGTTAAGTCCCTTGAGCACCTTCTTTGTGGATACCTGCCTTATGTAATTAGAGGTCCAGTTAATACCTTTTATAACAACAGATAAAAGAAGAAACCAAAGAAGATTGCTGAAGTATTCCCTGAAGTCACCCTTTGCATCAATGATGCCGAGAAGCACTTTCAGAAAAAGTATATTCTGCAGAAATACTGAAAAAATCATGTCTGCGCTCATGTTGATAAGAGAGCATAAAAACAGCTTTTTATCGGTCTGCCACACAAGCTTCAGTGCAAATATTATATTTTTAACCACAGGCACCTTTTTATCGGGGTCGTGCATCATTCTTCTGTGATACATCGGAGGCGGCAAATTTATCACCTGCTTTTCTGTTTATTTTTCTTTTTTGTATAATACACCTGCACGGTGTAAAATTCAAGTCTTGATTTTTACGGTGTTTTATGGTAATATATATATGTAATAAAGAAACGTGAAGCTGCCTTCTGACACAAGCTGTGCCTGAAGGCAATTTTTCTTTTTGTGTCTTGAATTTTTTCAAGTGTTGAGTATAATCATATTGTAAAAATTTTCTAAGGAAGTGTTATTATGTCAAAAATATTCGCACACAGAGGCTTTTCTGGAAAGTACCCCGAAAACACAATGCTCGCCTTTCAGAAGGCAGTTGAAATCGGCGTTGACGGAATAGAGCTTGATATACATCTTACAAAGGATAACGAAATTATTATTATTCATGACGAAGACATAAAGCGTACCTGTGACGGTGAGGGCCTTGTAAAGGACATGACATTGGAGCAGCTCAGAAAATACGATGCCTCTGCCACCTTCAGAGGAGTTTACGGCTTTTGCGGCATTCCCACTCTGAGAGAATATTTTGAACTTATCAAAGATACAGACATTATAACAAATATAGAGCTTAAAACCGGCGTTTATGAATATCCCACAATTGAAAAAAGAACAGTTGAGCTGATAAAGGAATTCGGTCTTGAAGACAGAATAATTTTCTCCTCCTTCAATCATTTCACCGTTAAGCGCTGTGAAGAAATTGCACCGGAAATCACAAGAGGCTTCCTCACGGGCGACTGGCTTGTGGATTTTGGTGAATATGCAAAATCAAGAAATGTTCAGTGCTGCCATCCCTGGCATGTCACCCTTAACGAGGAAGCTGTTAAGGAAATGCATGCTGCAGGCATGGTTATCAACACCTGGACCGTCAATGAATATGAGGATATCAGGCGTCTTGATGCAATGGACGTTGACTGCCTTATCGGCAACTTCCCCGACAGAATGATTGAGCTTCTCAGAAGCTGAGCTCAGGACTCAGAATATGACCTTATAAACTTTAGGAAAAGGTAAAAAACATGCTGATAATTCTCATAGTAATTTATATAGTTTTTATCTCGCTCGGTCTTCCCGATTCGCTTTTCGGTGTAGCATGGCCTGTTGTGCACAATGAATTCGGTGTCAGCGAAAGCTTTGCATCAGTTTACAGCATAATCATAAGCATATGCACGGGCGGCGTCAGCTTTGTTTCAGGCAGGCTCATAAGAAAATTCGGCACAAGCAAGGTAACCTTTGTTTCCATACTGCTCACCGCTTTGGGCATTATAGGAATAAGCTTTTCACCGAATATTGTTGTAATGATGCTTTTTTCTGTCATCATGGGCTACGGTGCAGGTGCAATTGATACGGGACTCAACAATTTCGTTTCCCTTCATTATAAGGCACATCACATGAATTGGCTTCACTGCTTCTGGGGTGTGGGTGTAACCGTAAGTCCTCTTATTATGTCCGTGTTTCTTGGTGATGACGGAAGTCAGTGGCGCAAGGGCTATATGGTTGTGGCAGCACTGCAGCTCATTATTGCACTGATTGTTCTTTTTTCACTTAAAAAGTGGAGAGGTCTCGAAAAAGAGGAACAGCAGCAGGAAGACGAAGAAAAGTCTGATGCAGGAATACTTGACATCATCAGAATGAAGGGTGTTCTCACAAGCATCGGCTCTTTGGGGCTTTATTGCAGCATGGAATTCCTTCTTGGCACATGGGGTGCCACCTATGCCGTAAACGCCTTTGCTGTTTCACCCGATGAGGCTGCAAAATGGGTATCACTTTACTATGGCGGCATTATGCTCGGCAGAATGCTTGCAGGCTTTATCTCAATGAAAACCTCAGATAAAACCCTGATAAGAGGGGGTATTGCCGTTGCTTTTGTCGGAATTCTGATTTTTGCTTTGCCCTTGGGCAAGGTGTCAATGCTCGGCTTCATTCTTATAGGCATCGGCTTCGGCCCTGTTTTCCCAAGTGTGCTTCACAGTGTACCTGAGCGCTTCGGCAGTACCTATTCGGCAGATATCACCGGCTATCACATGGGCGGTGCCTATGCTGTCGGCTTTACCCTTCAGATGATTTACGGCTATGTTGCATCATGGACAAGCTTTAAAATCACACCCTTTGTTCTCATCGGCCTTTGCCTCGGGCTTCTTGTTCTTAATGAGACCACACTTAAGATGATAAAGAAAAAGTGATAAACAAAAAGGATTTGTACTCAGTACAAATCCTTTTTTACATATTCTCTTTCATAATTCTGAATGCCAGCTCTTCAAGCTGCTCAATGCTTTCAAGATTTCCGACCTGCTGTCGGTACTGCGCAGCACCGTGAATTCCCTTGATGTACCAGGCAGCGTGCTTTCTTGCTTCACGGATTCCCACACGCTCACCCTTGTAATGGCAAATCAGCTTTATGTGCTCCACCATAACCCGCATTCTTTCGCTTACGGGCGGCTCGGGGAGAATTACTCCGTCCTTGAGATAGGCGTTTATCTGACTGAACACCCAGGGTCTGCCAAGGGCACCTCTGCCCACCATAAGATAATCGCAGTTGGTGTCTTCAATCATCTGTGCGGCAGTGATACCGTCAACAATGTCGCCGTTTGCAATAAGAGGTATGCCGATGCTTTTCTTAACCTCAGCAATCATTTTTCTGTCAACGGGAGGGGCATACATCTGTTGCCTTGTTCTTCCGTGCACTGTAATTGCGCTCATACCTGCTCTTTCGGCACGTTGAGCCATGTCGATGCAGTTGATGCTGTCACTGTCCCAGCCGAGACGAATTTTTACCGTAACGGGTATATCCACCGCATTTTTAACGGAGCGCATAATTTCTTCTGCAAGCTCGGGATGCTTCATCAGGGCGCTGCCGCCTCCGTTGCCGGCAATTTTGGGCGCAGGGCAGCCCATGTTGATATCAATTGCATCAGGCTCAAAAGCAAGACACCCCTTGGCACTTTCTGCCATAATTTCAGGCTCTGAGCCGAAAATCTGTGCCGCCGCAGGTCTTTCCTCTTTTGAAAGGAAAAGCAGCTGCTTTGATTTTCTGTCGTGCATTGTAAGCCCTTTGCTTGATACCATTTCGCTCACAACATAGGATGCACCGTACCTGACGCAAAGCTCACGGAAGGCTCTGTCAGCAACACCTGCCATAGGTGCAAGGGCAGCCGTTCTGCCGTCTATTTCAATATTACCGAGTTTCATTCAATCAGTCCTTCCCAAAATTACGGCTTATTCTAACACGTTTTTGAAAATTATACAAGACTTGATGTATAATTTGTAAGTCTATATAATTAAACCGAAAAGCGATTCATTGCTTAAAAAATCGGATAAGGTGAGTAGCAGATATGAAAAACAAGGAAAGCATGAAAAAAGTGTTGATAATTCCCATAAGCTGATTTCTGCCGAAGAAAGAATAGAGCAGATTAAAAAAGAGTGCTGGGTAACCTGTGCCAGATGCGGAGGAGACGGAAAGGCTGCCTGCAGACTTTGCGGAGGCAGCGGCAGCATAAGAGTTAACCACACCACACCGAACGGAAAAACATGGCAGGTTCATCAGGAATGCAAAACAACCTCAGGCTGCGGTGATTGCCACGGCAAGGGCGGAGAATATATAGAAGAATAAAATAACTAATTTGAAGCAGTGTCCAATTTGGACACTGTTTTTTTCTTGACAAAACCGAAGCAGCATATTATAATAACATTTGAACAATAATTCAAATATTAAAGTGAGGCAAGAGTATGGTAAATACATACAAAACAGAAAAAGAATATCTCGCATTGGGTGAGGACAGAGCAAGACAGATGCAGGATAAGGCAATTCCCGAGGATGTGCTTTTTGATTTAGCAGAGCTTTTTAAAATTTTCGGTGACTCTAACCGCATAAGAATATTATATGCACTTTCGGGCACTGAGCTTTGTGTAAGCGATATTGCGCAGATTCTCTCTGTTTCTGTTTCTGCTGTGAGCCATCAGCTGAGAATTCTCAAGGCATCAAAGCTTGTGCGCTGCAGACGTGAAGGAAAAATTATTTTCTATATGCTTGACGATGAGCATGTCAAGGATATCATTAATCTTGGCCTTGAGCACGTAATTGAGTGAGGTGAATTCAAATGAAAACACAAAGAAATATTCTCATTGCCTTTATTCTGAATTCAGTTTTCTCCCTTTTTGAGTTTGCCGGCGGTATCTTTACGGGTAGTGTTGCCATTCTCTCTGATGCCGTACACGACCTTGGTGATGCTGCAAGCATCGGAATTTCATATTTTCTTGAACGTAAAAGCCATCGGCAGCCCGATGAGAATTATACCTACGGCTATATCCGATACAGTGTAATCGGAAGCGTTATCACAACTGCAATTCTTATTGTCGGCTCTCTGACAGTAATCTGTAATGCTGTTACGAGGCTGATAAACCCTGTTGAAATCAATTACAACGGAATGATTGTTTTTGCCTTAGTAGGTGCCGCAGTGAATTTTCTTGCTGCCTATTTCACAAGGGAGGGAGACTCTCTTAATCAGAAGGCCGTGAATCTTCACATGCTTGAGGATGTACTGGGCTGGCTTATTGTGCTTGTAGGAGCTGTTATCATGAGGTTTACCGACATAAAAATCATTGACCCCATAATGTCTGTTTGTGTTGCTGTTTTCATTTTGTTCAATGCAGTGAAAACTCTCAGGGAGGCTCTTGAACTTTTTCTTGAAAAAACACCTCACGGAGTATCCGTCAGTGAAATCAGGCATCACCTTCGTGAAATGGAGGGCGTTGCGGATGTGCATCACATTCATATCTGGAGCATGGACGGCAACAGCAACTATGCCACAATGCATATTGTAACCGACGAAGACGGCGGTAAAATAAAGCATGCCGTACGCCATGAGCTTGAAAGTCACGGAGTAAGCCATGCCACAATTGAAATTGAAAGAACTGACGAGCATTGCCATGAAAAAAGCTGCACCGTCAAGTATTCACAGAACGGGGGACACCACCATCATCACCACCATCACTGACGGCTTTCAGAGTCTCAGAAAATGAGAAAGCAGACAAAAAATTTCAATATGTATTTATTTGTGAATTTCTTCATTGCAAATTGTAAATATTATAAGAATTCTCTTGACCTTTTTGACAATTTCTGTTAGAGTATAGTGTGTATTAAAATATGATATTATGTCTAAATATATGTAATTTTCTGGAGGCTACGCAATGAATTTCGAAAAGAATAAATCTGCAATAATAGTTATTGTGGCCTTGCTTGTGGTTTGCATCGGCTCATTCTTCGGTGTAAGTGCCATGACCAAGAGCAGTAATGTTATAACAACAAACACAACTCTTCCTCCCACAACACAGGCAACCCAGGCGCCATCCACAACTCAGAGTGCTCCTGTGCCCACAACACGCCCCCTTGCAACAACGGGTGTCAGTGTTAATGAAGAGAAGGATTCCTCAAGCAGCAACCTTATAACAACCTTCCCCGTGGCTCCCGGCAGCACAACCACAACAAAGGCTCCGGCAACTGAGGAAAAAACAACAACCGAACCTTCAACAACAGAAGGCTCAACAACAAAGCCCTCAACAACAAAGGAATCCACAACCAAGGCTCCTCAGGTGCCTGATGCACAGCAGGGCACAACCGGACAGAACAATGCAATTTTCGAAAACGGTCTGCTCAGCTATATGTTCAATCCCGACGGAAATTACTACTATACAAATTCCGACCCCTGGCAGAGAGCTTTGGGCTATAACGAATTCTTCGATGTAGGTGCAGGCTTCGTTTCCATCTATATGGACACAATGAGATGTAAGTTTGAATACGGCGATAAGGACTGGCTCATTCAGTTCTGGAAGGGTCAGTACGGTTACCTTTTCATCGGCCATGAAATCGGTGTTTACACAAAGCCCAAGGACAGAGAGGTTGAGCATTACGATGCCGCAACGGAAGACAACGAAAATGCTCTTTACATGTCAATGACAGGCTACCGTAAGGGCGAAGAGCTCTACACAAGAGAATACGGTAAATACTGGTGGTGCACAGGCTTCGTACCCGGTAAGCTTGACAATTTCTCAGACCGTTCAGAGCTCAGCCTTAAGTGCAGAATCACCATGAAGGATTACAGCATGCTCATCGGCTTCTGCGGTGCTCTTAAGGAAAACGGTTTGGTGCTTGGTGAAGACTTCACCACATCGGGCCTTGATGTATTTGTAACCTGGTAAAAAAATACATAAAATACTGCATTGCTATTGAAAAACAGCACAATCTGCAGTATAATGATCAGTTGAACAAACAGTATATTTTCAGCTTCACGGCTGTTTATATAAATATTATGAAAGGAATGATAGGACATGAAAAAGTTTATTGGTGTAATTGTTGCAATTATGCTTTGCGCTTGCTTACTTGTTCCCACTGCTTTTGCAGCTGATGCATCTTCCGCAGCAGATTCAATTCTTGCAGAGCTTCAGGGTGCAGACTTCGGTGCTCTTTCAGAAGCTGATCTCGATGCAATTCTCGGCGATCTTGGTCTCAGTGACCTTGATATGGACGAAATCATTGCAGAGCTTGAAGGCGAAGATGAAAACACTGCTCTTGACACTCTCGGTGCAATCGCAACTGACCTCAACTCAGTTCAGGCTGAAAACTCAGGTGACGGCACAACAACAGCAGGCGGCTTTGATATTGTAAGAATCATTGAACTTATTCCTGCAGATTTCGACAAGGAACCCATCACTGCAATGCTCAGCGCACTCACAGACGGCGGTTTAACATCACTTATGTCTTCTGTTGGCAGCATCTTCGGCGGTAAGGGCATCGACCTTGCTTCATCTACAGAAAAAACAGGTTCATTTGATATTGCAACTCTTTCAGCAGACGCTGACTTGGCAGAAAATGCAACAAACCTCACAGCAGGCATCGCAGACACTCTCATGAGCACTCTTGAAGGTCTCGGTCTTGACTCATCAGTTATCGAAGGTCTCCTTGATAACGAAATCGTAAACTTCTTCGCAAACATGTACATCGGCTTTATCGGTGAAGTTGAGGAATCAACAACTGCTGCAGCTCCCACAACCACCAAGCCCGCTGTTGTCACAACAACTACTCCTAAGACAGGTGATACATCTGCAGTAATCGTAGCACTTGCAACTCTTACAGTAGCTTCAGGCGCAGCTTTTGTTTGCCTTAGAAAAAAAGAGGAAGCATAAGTTTTCTCTGAACCATTTTTAACTTTTTATAAAAAGCTATAAAACAAAAAGAGCTCTCCTTACGGGGAGCACTTTTTTTGTCTGTCTTTTATAATCATGTCTTGACATAAAAGCTTAACCTGTGTTAGAATACCAATGACAAATGAGGAAATACGGGTGAAAATCCCGAGCAACCGCCATTGCCGTAATTGGCTTTGCCATAAGTCGGAATGCTCATTTGTTGCAGTGTGAGAGCACTGAAAATAATCATAGTCACTTTTGGGCAAGTGGGAAAGTGGTGAAACATAAGCCGTATTATCGGTCTGTTTTGCTGTTTTCTGTCCTTACTTGATGTAAGGACATTTTTATTGGAGGTGAAAACAAACAGACTTTTTTTATTTGAATTATCAGCTAAAAAATATCAAAATTAAGGAGTAAATTAAAATGAAAAAATCACTATCTGCAATTATTTCTCTGTTACTTATTGTAATCACATTGTTTACCTTCGCATCATGTGGCGATAACAACGCAAGTGACGGCAACATTCAGGAAGCAACGGCTGCCGCAACAGTAACTGCACCTCCGGGAAGCAAGGTGGTAGGAGAGGGCAAAACCAACTTTGTTTTCAGTGTTGTTGACGTTGACGGAAATGAAACCTTCTTTGACGTGTATACAGATAAAACCACTGTAGGTGAAGCTCTTCTTGACTGCAAGCTTATTGAGGGTGAAGACGGACAGTACGGTCTTTATGTTAAAACAGTCAACGGCACAACCCTTGACTATGACAAGGACGGTAAATACTGGGCATTTTATATTGACGGCGAGTATGCTCCCACAGGTGTTGACTTAACAGAAATCACTCAGGGAAAAGCATATTCCTTCAAGGCTGAATAATGAAGCTTAATGTTAAAGAGCTGGCAGTGTTCAGCATGCTCGGAGCCGTAATGTATGCTTCCAAGGTTATCATGGATATGCTGCCTAATATCCATCTTATCGGTGTTTTCATTGTGGCACTCACGGTGGTGTACCGCAAAAAAGCTTTGTATCCGATTTATGTTTTTGTGTTTCTTGTGGGAATTTTCGGCGGTTTTAATGCGTGGTGGGTACCATATCTTTACATCTGGACTCTTCTGTGGGGCGCAGTAATGCTTGTTCCGAAAAAGCTTCCCGAAAAAGTGAAGCCCTTTATTTATATTGCACTTTGCGGCTTACATGGCTTTTTATACGGCATACTTTATGCACCTGCACAGGCTTTGTTCTTCGGTCTGGATTTCAGGGGCATGCTGTCATGGATTGCCGCAGGAGCTGTTTTTGATACCATTCACGGTGTGAGCAACATTGTTTGCGGAATTATGATTGTGCCGCTGATAAGGGTGCTCAGAATGGCAGAAAAATCAACAAATAAGACGATATAAAAAAGCAAGAGGAGAGCCTCTTGCTTTTTGTGGTATTCTTTATTCTTCTATTTCTTCAACATCTTCATCATCAAGAATAGTATCCTGATTTGTGAAGAATTTGATTTTGTTGATGGGTACGCCGAGCACCTTTTCGCAGCTTGAACCCATCAGAGCCATCATTTTTCCTTCAATAACAGTGTTTATCATGGCAAAATCAATAAGCACCCTGATTTGTGACTTGATGAATTCATCGTCCTTGTCGTCAAAGAAGCTGTCCTCAACCTCTTCAACGGTAACGCCTGTGAGAGCCATATCCTGGTCATAAAGCTTTTTGTTGTTAACAAAGCATTTCTGCATAAGAGAAAGCATCTGCTCTCTTTTACCGGCCTTGAGAGCGTTGTTGAGAGATGTTGTTTTAAGCTGGAATTTGAATGAAAGCTTGCAGGATTTCACAACTGCAGAAGCAAGCTTAACAAGGTCAGGGTTAATTTTTTCGGGGATGAAGATTTCTCCGTCCTTCTTATAAAAATAAGTCATTTGTATTCTCCGTTCTATTTGAATTGACGGCTTATTTTAGCAAGTTTTTTGACGTTTGTCAAGAATAGAGCTTTATATATTCTTTCTTGGTGAAATACCGACGTTTACCTTCAGCTGTGAAGACATGAATATATGTTAAAAGCTCTGTTTTTGTCAAAAATACTGTCCGAAAAACGGCAACAAGTGTTGCATATATTCTTCAAATCATGTATAATAAGCCTCGGTATTTTTATATACTATAAATTAAAAGCACATCAAAGAAAAAGAGGTATAGACTGTGAAAATTATAAAGCTTTTCCCGGGAATTATTTTATCGGTTGCAATTGCGGCACTTTCCGTTTTTCTTGAAAGTCTGCTTCCGGTTCATGTAATCGGCTCAGCGGTTATTGCAATGTTTATCGGTATGATTTTTAACCGTTTCCTGCAATCCACGGATATTTTTTCAACGGGCATTAAATTCACATCAAAAAAAATACTCAAGTTCGCAATTATCCTTTTGGGACTGTCACTTAATATTACCACCGTTCTGCAGGTTGGAAAAATGTCCCTTACGGTTATGATTTTTACCTTGCTCACATGTTTTGGAGGCGGATATTTTATCGGCCGCGCGCTGAAACTCAACTGGAAGCTGTCAAGCCTGATTTCGGCAGGCACGGGCATTTGCGGTGGCTCTGCAATTGCGGCAATTGCTCCCACAATTGACGCTGACGATAATGATGTGGCATATGCCATGTCAGCTACATTTTTGTTTGATATGGCAATGATAATACTTTTTCCCATTATGGGCAGGGCACTGGGCATGACAGACGAGGCATTCGGTATCTGGGCAGGCACTGCAGTCAATGACACATCCTCTGTTGTTGCAACGGGATATGCCTTTTCCGAAGGTGCAGGGGATTTTGCCACAATGGTAAAGCTGACCAGAACTCTTTCAATAATTCCCACAGTAATAGTTTTTGCTTTCATTCAGCTTCGTCTTAAAAAGAAGGAAGCAATGGCTAACAGTCAGAGCGGTGAAGAATTAAAGGCCAATTTCAGCATAAAAAAGATTTTTCCCTGGTTTATTTTAGGCTTTCTTGCAATGTCAGTTGTTGCAAGTGTGTTCACCGTCCCTGCAGAGATTGTATCCGGAACAAAAACCGTAAGCAAATTCCTTATGGTAAGTGCTCTTGCTGCAATCGGTCTTAACACCTCATTCAGCAAGCTTAGAAAATCAGGCATCAGACCAATGATTCACGGCTTCATAATTTCCGCTCTTGTTGTAATAGTTGCCCTTCTGGTAGAAATCTGCATGGGTATAGTCTGACAGTTAATAAATTATTGACCTCCTGTTATATGGCAAAAAGCTGCCGTGTAGCAGGAGGCTTTGTTAATATGCCGAAAAGAAGAAATATTCAATTCCAGATGCTCCAAAAAGCTTTCACAAATTTATTTACAATATCGAGTTTATGTGATAGTATTAAACCAACAAATATAACAGGGGTGTGCCTATGACTAACAATGATATAAATATCCGTGATCCCTTTGTTCTTTATGAAGACGGAAAGCATTATATGTACGGAACAAGGGCAAAAAACTTCGGCAGAAAAACAGCAGGCTTTGACGTTTATGTTTCAACAGACCTTGAATCCTGGAGCGAGCCTGTTGAGTGCTTCAATTCGGAAGAATACTCAATGAACCATGAGGTCAACTGGGCCCCCGAGGTGCATAAGTACAAGGGCGCATATTATATGTTTGCCACCTTCACAAGGAAAAGCAACAATTTAAGGGGTACCTTTATTCTGAAAGCAGACAGTCCTCTCGGTCCCTTTGTGCCTCACAGCAAGGGTGTTGTTACACCTGAAGAATGGGAATGCCTTGACGGTACTCTTTACCTGAGCCGAGAGGGGAAACCTTACATTGTATTCTGCCACGAGCACACGCAGATTATTGACGGCACAATCTGCTATGCTCCCTTAAGCGATGACCTGACCGAGGCAATCGGTGAAGCCACAACAATGTTTAAGGCATCATCTCCCTGGTGGGCAGATGAGAGCAAGGATGAAAAGGAGCACAGAATAACCGACGGTCCCTTTATGTACCGAACAAAAGGGGATGAGCTTTTAATGCTCTGGTCAACCTTTATTAAAGGTCAGTATGCTGAATGTATTGTCAGATTCAATGACGGTGAAATAGGCATGAATTTTGAGCATCTTACTCCGCTTATTGATGACGACGGCGGCCACGGTATGATTTTCAGAAGCGGTGAAAAGCTTTACCTGACATTCCATTCACCCAACAAAACAGACTATGAAAGACCACACTTCATTGAAATTGCAGACAACGGAAATAATATATCAATTAAATAAAAAAGCAAAAAGACCGGGCATATGCCCGGCCTTTCGTGTATTAAGTATGAAAAGATAATGCAAAAGGGTTTATATATCTTTAAGTGCTGACAGAATTTCACCTGCATTCTGTAATACAATGTGAGGCTTATCTTCGCTTTCGTCCAGAATTTCCTGTGTGGTTTCACCGCTGAGAACAAGAATGGAGGTGATGCCTGCATTCAGACCGGATTTGATGTCGGTGTATATGCGGTCACCTACCACGCAGGCTTCCTCTTCGGTTACACCAATGGCCTCCATTGCAAGCTGAGGCATCAGGGGAGAGGGCTTGCCGATTACAACGGGCCGCTTTTTAGTGGCGTTATAAATCATATCGCAAACACTGCCACAGTCAGGCACTGAGCCGAACTCTGTGGGGCAGACATAGTCAGGGTTGGTGGCAATATAGGGAAGCTCAGGACGGGTCAGCAGCATGAAGCTTACATCATGAAGCTTCTGAAAGGTAAGCTCCGTATCAAAGCCCATAACAATGCATTCGGTTTCATTAACATCAGTTGTCACTGTGAAGCCCTCACGGCGCAGCTCCTCCTTCAGTGATTCGGTACCGCATACATAGAGCTTCTGACCCTCGTGATGCTTGTGAAGGTAATAAGCAGTTGCCTGAGAGGAGGTCATGAAATCCTCTCTGGAGGCTGAAATCCCGAGGGATGCCAGCTTTTTAACATAATCCTCAACACTTTTTGAGGAGTTATTTGTCATAAAAAGATATCTGCGACCGGTTTTCTTCAGAGTATCCAGAAGCTCCAGTGTGAAATCATAAAGCTGACTTCCTAAATATAAGGTACCGTCCATATCAAAAAGGTAAAGCTTTTGTCTGCGGATCAATTCATTATTCTGCATGGGTGAATCTCCTTTCGGTTTTGCTTTGTATTTACCAAGCTGTTTTTTCTCAACCTTGACAGTATATCACAAAAGGAACAAAACTTCAACAAATCAGAAGAATAAGAAAGAATTGACTTTGAGCAGTTTGTGGTTGGATTGGATAAGGTGGGGTAAATAGAAAAGGCTACCCGTAGTCTGCTACGGGTAGCCTTTCAACAAAATCAGTTCTTTATTTTTATTGTTTTATATAGTACCATTGATAAAATTGCAGCTGAAGCCATTATAAGCACTATATACATTCCTTCATAATAGCCGAAACCAATATCAACGTTGTCAAAAATTGCCAATCCGATAAGTCCGAAGGGATATAATATCCAACCAATAGTGAGTCCGAGAATCCATGTTATGATGCTTGAATCATTTAATGAAAGCTCATTAAAAAGGTATGCTATAATAGGTAAGCAAACAGCTGCCAAAGCAGAATAGTACATAACTTTATAATTATTACGTTTACCTGAAACTGATAATAAGATTAAATATAAACAAATCAAAAACGGTATACCTGTCAATACAATGTCGAGTATTAGATAAACGTCAATATCGCTCTCCATGAAAATATTGGAAAACCAATCAAACGGGTCATTTGCCAACAAACCTATACCCCATAAAAGCATTACAACTCCAAATCCAAAAACGAATTGGATTCCGCTTGATTTTTTCTTATTCATATTATCACCTCTTTACAAACATCATACTACTCAATATAATCATTGTCAACATCTCCATAAAAAGCACCCACTCTAAAAGTGGGCAAAATAATAATTACTCAGTATGCTGTGGTGGAGACGATATGAAAATTATTCATTATTCATCAGCGAAGCGACTTCAATATTCATTATTCATTAAGAAAAGTCGCAACAGCACAAATGAATAATGAATGATGAATAATTAATAATGAATAATACAAAAAGAAAAGCCACACTTTGGGCGACACTTCGTAAGGAAGTTAGGGTTTTTACAGGCTCTTTTCCGCTTAAACATCACGAAACCTCCCCGTAATACACGAGTATGACGGGGAGTTTATCATTTCCTTTAAACGAAAAATATCTCTGTAAAAACTGCTTTGCACCTTAAAATTATGATATTTTTGATGCATAACAAGGCGAAAAGCACAGAAATCCTTTCGGATTTCGAGCATTTTCAACGCAGTTATGCGCAGAAATAGCAAATTTTAAGGCCTAATATCCTTATGAAGTGGCGCCCTTCCGACATTCTTTTTTTAGTCTTTGAGGAAGTGCTCCATTATTGATGCACCCTTTTCAATGAAGTTGCCTGTTGCCTTTGCTGTTTCTTCATTGATTGTGTAAACACCCTTTTTCGGATTTGATTTGTGATAAATCATGTAGGGTACGGGGTCTCTTGCATGAGTTTTTGTAACAATAGGTGTGGGATGGTCGGGAAGAATCATGATTTTGTAATCATCATATTCCTCAAGAGCAGGAAGAAGAACAGAAAGCACCTCTTGGTCAATAATTTCAATTGCTCTGACCTTGTTGTGAGGCTCGTCTCTGTGACCGCATTCGTCGGGAGCTTCAATGTGGATATATACAAAATCCTTGCCGTTTTTAAGCTCACTAACTGCACATTCAGCTTTACCTGTGAAGTTGGTGTCGATGTAGCCTGTTGCGCCTTCAACCTGAGGTGTTGCCATACCTGCACTGATGCCGATTCCCTTAAGAAGGTCAACAGCGGAAATAACGGAGCCCTTAATGCCGTAAAGGCTTTCGAAGGTGGGAAGAATAGGCTTGTTGCCTTCACCCCAGAGCCAGATTGAGTTGCCGGGACGCTTGCCCTCGGCAATTCTTTTTTTGTTTACGGGATGGTCCTTGAGCACATCATAGCTTTTCTTCATCATAGAAATAAGCTCTGCTGCATTTTCACTTTCCGAAAGGTAGGGACCGACAACTCTTCCGCTGATATCGTGGGGAGGAGTCATGTTACCAAGGTCAGTTGTGCCCTTGTGCACTGTGAGACAGTGACGGTAGCTTACGCCGCTGTAATATGTATAAACATCGTTGCCGAAGGCATTCTGAACAGCCTTTATAAGCTCGGCCGCTTCTTCGGAGCTGATGTCACCTGCAGAGTAGTCAACCATGGTTTTATCCTCGTAATTTTCCTCATCGGAAAGGGTTACAATGTTGCAGCGCAGTGTAACATCATCGTCAAGCAGCTTCACACCGATGCTTACAGCCTCAAGAGGTGAACGGCCTGTGTAATACTTAAGAGGGTCAAAGCCCATAACGCTCATGTTGGCAACGTCACTGCCGGGCTTTAAGGTGTCGTCAACGGTTTTCACAAGACCTACCTCAGCCTTTTGTGCAAGGGAGTCAAAAAGGGGCTTGTTTGCACACATCATGGGTGTTTTGCCGTCAAGGGCAGGCACAGGGTAGTCTGCCATTCCGTCATAGAGAACAACAACATATTTCATTTTTATCTTTCCTTTCAGGGGTGTATATATTAAAGAAATTTTTATATAATAAATTTACGGAAAACTATTGACATTTTTTTCAATATAGGTTAGAATATATCACGCTGTCGCAGATGATCCATTAGCTCAGCCGGCAGAGCACTTGACTTTTAATCAAGGTGTCCGGAGTTCGAATCTCCGATGGATCACCAAAAAACTGAAAAGTCGCACATGGTGCGGCTTTTCTTTTTTTTGTAAGATTAACTGTAATTAATGAAAAGCCTGACTATCATTATATTACTTAATACAAGGATTTGTCAACAAAAATAAAGGGATAAAACTGAATATCAAACAAATGAATTCTGAGAGAGCTTCAGCACAGATAACCTCTGCTCAGGTCTGATGAAATCAAAAAGGGCTGTAAAAAAACAAGGTTTTTTACAGCCTTTTTTATGCCCTTTTTCAGTTAATCTTTATTATACGGATTATTTTATCGATTTCTGAAATCTTTTCAATCAGCTTATCACTTGCAAGCTCAGGCATGTCAATGAGAGTACATGCATAATCGCCCTTTGAACGGTTAGCCATGTTGTCAATGTTAATGCCCTCGGCTGAAATGTTTGAAGCAATCTGGCTGATGATGTTGGGTACGTTCTTGTGAAGAATAAGAAGACGTCCGCCGCCTGAACGGGGAAGAGAAATTGAAGGATAGTTCACGCTGTTTGTGATGTTTCCGTTCTGAAGGAAATCGTCAAGCTCGTGAGCAGCCATAACAGCACAGTTGTCTTCAGATTCGAGGGTTGAAGCACCAAGGTGAGGAATTGTGATAATGCCCTTGCAGTTGATGCTTTCCTCTGTGGGGAAGTCTGTAACGTAAGCGCTTACCTTACCGCTTTCAAGGGCCTCCTTCATGTCATCAATGTTAACAAGGTCTGCACGGGAAAGGTTGATGATTTTTACGCCGTCCTTCATTTTTGCAATTGTTTCCTTGTTGATCATACCCTTTGTGTCCTTTGTTGCGGGCACGTGAAGGGTGATGTAGTCTGATTTTTCATATATTTCGTCATAGGATGCAGCCTGTGCAATTGAGCGTGAAAGATGCCATGCAGCACTGATTGTGATGAAGGGGTCATGACCGATAACCTTCATGCCGAGGCTTTTTGCAGTGTTTGCGACCATACCGCCGATGGCGCCAAGACCGATAACACCAAGGCTCTTTCCAAGAATTTCACAGCCGCCGAAGGAGCTTTTGCCCTTTTCAACCTGCTTTGCAACATCTGTTGTGAGGGTGTTTGCCCATTCAACACCGCCGATAATGTTTCTTGATGCAAGAAGCAATGCAGCAATTGTAAGCTCCTTAACGCCGTTTGCATTTGCTCCGGGTGTGTTGAACACAACAATACCCTTTTCTGCGCAGCGATCAACGGGGATGTTGTTTACACCTGCACCGCAGCGTACAATGGCAGTGAGCTTATATCCGAAATCCATATCGTGAAGGCTTGCTGAACGAACCATAATAGCATCGGGGTTTTCAGTTGTGTCAGAAAGGGTGTACTTGCTTTTATCGAGCTCGTTAAGACCGATTTCAGCAATTTTATTCATTGTTCTGATTATTTTCATTTTGTATCTCTCCTTTTTGGGTGTGCTGTTATGCCTTGGGATTTTCTGAAGCGAATTTTTTCATGAACTCAACAAGAGCCACAACACCTTCATAGGGCATAGCGTTATAAATTGATGCTCTCATACCGCCAACGCTTCTGTGACCCTTGAGGTTTTTGAGCCCTGATGCAGAAGCCTCTGTGGCAAACTTCTTGTCAAGGTCTGCATCGCCTGTAACGAAGGTTACGTTCATCATTGAACGGCTTTCCTTTTTAACGGGAGCAATGTAGTAGTCCTGGCTATCAAGGTAATCATAAAGAACCTTAGCTTTCTTTTCATTGAGCTTTTTCATTTCCTCAAGGCCACCAAGGTCTTTTATCCATTCATAAACAAGCTTTGCAACATAAATGCACCAGCAGGGAGGAGTGTTATACATTGATTCACCCTCTGCCATAAGCTTATAGTCAAGCATTGCAGGTGTATCCTGTCTTGCATTGCCGATGAGGTCCTCACGAACAATGACAAGTGTGAGACCTGCGGGAGCCATATTCTTCTGAGCACCTGCATAAATAAGACCGAACTTCGTCACATCAACAGGCTCGGAGATAATGCATGAGGACATGTCTGCAACAAGGGGAATGTCACCTGTGTCGGGGATGTAGCTGTATTTTGTGCCGTAGATTGTGTTGTTGAAGCAGATGTGAACATAGTCTGCATCGGCACGGAAGGTGTCACGGGTTGTTGCGGGAATTTCTGAGAAATTCGCATCCTTAGAGGATGCAACTGCAACAGCATCACCGTATTTCTGAGCCTCCTTGAAGGCTTTTGTTGAGAACTGACCTGAAAGGATATAGTCAGCCTTCCTGTTTTTGTTCATAAGGTTAAGGGGTACTGCGGCAAACTGGGTTGAAGCACCGCCCTGAAGGAAAAGCACCTTATAATTATCGGGAATGTTCATAATTTCACGAAGAAGAGCTTCTGCATCCTTTATGATTTTGTCATACTCGGGAGAACGGTGACTCATTTCCATAACGGACATGCCGCTGTCGCCGTAGCAGATAAGGTCTTTCTGTGCTGATTCAAGCACTTTCATTGGAAGCATGGAAGGACCTGCTGAAAAATTGTATACTCTGTTCATGTATATCACCTCATATAATATATGTTTTTTGTTTTGCTTATTTTCTATCTATTATACAATTCTTGTAAATTTATGTCAACACACGTTGTGTGAAGTTATTGCTTTTTGTGAATAATCACACAATTGTTTGTGTATTATTCACTCTGATAAAGTGCGAAAGAGGAATATAATAATATGACACAGGGGCATTGCTTTATTATTTGTGTCAAAATTTATGAGTCGTCTGTGAAAACCGACTGTGCATTTTTTTGTCTTGACTTATGTGTTTAAGTATAATATAATTAGGAGATGATATTTAAATAAAATCTCACGAAAAGAGGTAAAATTATGAGCGAATATAAAATTGCCACCAAGTGTATCCACTCAGGCTACACACCAAAAAACGGTGAGCCCAGACAGATTCCCATCTGCCAGAGCACAACCTATAAATACGATTCAAGTGTTGAAATGGGCAAGCTTTTTGACCTTGAAGCATCAGGCTATTTCTACACAAGACTTCAGAACCCCACAAACGATGCTGTTGCAGCAAGAATTGCTGACCTTGAGGGCGGTGTTGCCGCAGTTCTCACCTCATCAGGACAGGCAGCAAACTTCTTTGCAATTTTCAACATCTGCCACGCAGGTGACCATGTTGTGTCATCAACTGCAATTTACGGTGGTACCTTCAACCTTTTCAATGTTACCATGAGAAAGCTCGGCATCGAGTTCACCTTCGTAACACCCGATTGCAGCGAGGAAGAGCTTGAGGCTGCCTTCAGGGAAAACACTAAGGCTGTTTTCGGCGAAACAATATCCAACCCCTCACTCAACATTCTTGACATTGAAAAATTTTCAAATGCAGCTCACCGTCACGGTGTACCTCTCATTGTTGACAACACCTTCCCCACACCCATCAATTGCCGTCCCTTCGAGCACGGTGTTGACATTGTGACTCATTCCACGACAAAATATATGGACGGTCATGCAACACAGGTCGGCGGCGTTATTGTTGACAGCGGTAACTTTGACTGGACACAGAACGATAAATTCCCCGGTCTTACCACTCCCGATGACAGCTACCACGGCATCACATATGTGGAGCGCTTTGGCAAGGGTGCATACATCACAAAGGCTGTTGTTCAGCTTATGCGTGACCTTGGCTCAATTCCCGGACCACAGAATGCATTCCTTCTTGGTCTCGGACTTGAAACACTTGCACTCAGAATGGAAAGACATTGCTCAAACGCAGAAAAGGTTGCAGAGTACCTTTCCAAGAGTGATAAGGTTTCATGGGTATCATATCCCGGACTCGAGGGTGACGCACAATATGAGCTTGCAAAGAAATATATGCCCAAGGGTACCTGCGGTGTAATTTCCTTCGGTGTCAAGGGTGGCAGAGAGGCTGCAACAAGGTTTATGGATTCACTGAAGCTCGCTTCAATCGTGACTCACGTTGCAGATTCAAAAACCTGTGTGCTTCATCCTGCATCAACAACTCACCGTCAGCTTTCAGACCAACAGCTTCTTGAAGCAGGTGTCAAGAGCGACCTTATCCGTCTTTCAGTGGGTATCGAAGACGTAGAGGATATTATTGCTGATATTGAACAGGCACTCTGTCAGGCAACAGCCTGACAAATGCGGAATGCGGAGTTCACAATGCAGAATGGCGAGAAAGCTGTGAATTGAAAAATAAATTCAGCCCGCCGGAAAATGCAGCAAAGCTCAGACAGTAGATTTTAAAATTGCGAAGCAATTTTCCTGACTACTGACTACTAAAAAGAACGAGGTTAAAATAAATTATGAAACTTGGTATAGTAGGCTTACCTAACGTAGGTAAAAGTACACTTTTTAATGCGATAACCAATGCAGGCGCTCAGTCTGCCAACTATGCTTTCTGCACAATTGAGCCTAATGTGGGTGTTGTTGCAGTGCCCGATGAAAGGCTCGAAAAGCTCAGAGACATGTATAATCCCGTGAAGTTCACACCGGCAACAATTGAATTTGTTGACATTGCAGGTCTTGTAAGAGGTGCTTCAAAGGGTGAGGGACTCGGAAACAAGTTCCTTTCACATATCCGTGAGGTTGATGCAATCATTCATGTTGTACGCTGCTTTGAGGATGACGACATTATCCATGTTGACGGCAATGTCAATGCAAAAAGAGATATTGAAACAATCAACCTTGAGCTGATTCTTTCTGACCTTGAAATGATTGACAGAAGAATTGACAGAACCTCAAAGGCCATGAAGGGCGACAAGAGCCTTGCTTCTCAGGTTGAATTCCTTAAAAGAGTCAAAGAGGCTCTTGAAAATGAAAAGCCTGCAAGAAGCGTTGAATGTGATGAGGAGGAAGCAGCAATCATTGCAGAATCTGCACTTCTCACATCAAAGCCTGTTATTTATGCCTGCAACATGAGTGAGGCAGATTTTGTATCAGGCATTGACAGCAATGAAAACTACAAGGCAGTGTGCGAAATCGCTCAGGCAGAGGGTGCAGAGGTGCTTCCTATCTGTGCAGGTCTTGAAGCTGAAATTTCTTCACTTTCAGATGAGGACAAGGAAATGTTCCTCACAGACCTTGGCATTGAAACCAGTGGTCTTGACCTTCTTATCCAGAGAAGCTACAATCTTCTGGGTCTCATTTCATATCTTACTGCAGGTCAGCCTGAAGTAAGAGCATGGACAATCAAAAAGGGAACAAAGGCTCCTCAGGCAGCAGGAAAGATTCACTCTGACTTTGAAAGAGGCTTCATCCGTGCCGAGGTTGTATCCTTTGAAAATCTTATGGCATGCGGCACTCTTGCAGCAGCAAAGGAAAAGGGTCTTGTGAAAAGTGAAGGAAAGGAATATGTCATGAAGGATGGCGACATCGTGCACTTCCTTTTCAATGTATAAAATTTTTTCAATAAAAAAGTCTGCTACGGAAGTAGCAGACTTTTTGCTTTCAGATTTACCTTTTAGATTGATTTGAGAAGTGCGGGCACCTTGAAAATTGCACCGGGAATGCCTACAAGAATCTTGCAAAGACCTCTTCCGGCTCCGTCGCCGTTGAGAATCATGAGAAGACCTTCTGCCATTTTTTCACTGAAGATACCTGAAGACATGGTGATGAAGTTTCTGATGGGAATTTCAAGTGCCATGGCCTTTATCATGCCTGCGCTCGGATCGTCAGGCTTGAAGATGAGTCCCATAATCCAGTCAATGAGTCTGTTGACTCTGCCGCCCCACTTGGTGTGCTTGGCATCACCGAGGCTGTTTGAAACTGTCAGCTTCTGTGTCTTGTCAAAGCTTGATGAAGGAATAGCAAAGCCGAGAAGTGCTTCATATTCACTGTCGGGAACATTCTTCACATCAGCGCCGTAGTATGATGGAGCAGTAGCCTTGTAATCGGGAACAACTGCATCAACAGTGGAAAGAACCTCAATTTCTGAGGTGAGTCTGATGTCACGGCTTGAAGCACCAACAAGAATTTCAAACTTGCCTGATTCAACATGCCAATCCATAATGTTCACATTGTAATATGCGAAGGCTCTTTTGCAAAGGGTAATTTCAACTTCCTTTTCTTCTCCCGGCTGAAGGAATACCTTTTTGAAGCCCTTAAGCTCTTTTTCGGGTCTGAAAATTGTGCTGTCAACATCCTTGACATAAAGCTGAGATGCTTCTGCACCTGCAACAGAGCCCACATTTTTGATTTTGTATGAAACAGTAACTGTGTCTGTATCCTTGATTGAGTCGGCGCTGAGCTTTAAGTCAGAATACTCAAACTGAGTGTAGGAAAGACCGAAGCCGAAGGGGAACAGAACATCCTTCTTTGCTGTGTCGTAATATCTGTAGCCGATATAAATACCGTCTCTGTGCTCTGCGGTCTGATCTGTGCCGGGATAGCTTTCAGCATTTGCAACATCGGAAAGTGAAAGGGGATAGGTTTCTGCAAGCTTACCTGAGGGAGTCGTTTCACCTGAGATAACACGGGTGAGAGCAAGTCCGCCTGCCTGACCGCCAAGGTAACCGTTAACAACTGCCTTGACATCGCTGAGCCAGGGCATAACAACGGGTGAGCCGCCTGAAAGAACAACAATAACATTGCTGTTTACCTTGAGAATTTCTGACACAAGGTTGTTGTGTGAAAGGGGAAGGTCAAGATGACTTCTGTCATAGCCCTCTGATTCGTAAGCCTCAGTAAGACCGATGAAAAGAAGAACAGCCTCGGCATTTTCAGCGGTCTTGCATGCTTCTGAAACAAGCTCATCTGAAATTTTGTCGGTTTTCTTGTCATAGCCCTTGGCATAGGTTGTATTGTAGCCTGCTTCCTTCAATGCTGAAAGAGCATCTGTCAGTTCTGTGGGATTGATGAGGGAGCTGCCTGCACCCTGGAAACGGGGTGATGCTGCCATTTCACCGATAACGGCAATTTTCTTTTCTTTTGAAAGGGGAAGAACAGAATCTTCATTTTTAAGAAGAACGATACACTGTGAATGAATTTTTGCTGCAAGCTCATGGTGAGCCTTTTTGTCATAGGTTGTGTCACACAGTGCTTCCTTCGATTTGAGCATGAGTGAAAGCATTCTGTCTGCTGCCTTGTCAACAACAGCCTCGTCAAGAGTGCCGCTCTTAACTGCATTAACAATTTTAACATCGTTGAAGCCACCTGATGCGGGCATTTCAAGCTCGTTACCTGCCTTGATGCCGACAACTCTGTCGTTTGCTGCGCCCCAGTCTGTAACAACAAGACCCTCGAAGCCCCATTCGTCACGGAGAATCTTGTTCTGCAGATAGTCATTATCTGAGCAGTAGGTGCCGTTGATTTTGTTGTATGCGTTCATGATTGTCCAGGGCTGAGCCTTTTTAACTGCAATTTCAAAGGCGGTAAGATAAATCTCACGGAAGGTTCTTTCGTCAACAACGGAGCTGATTGTCATTCTGCGCTTTTCCTGGCTGTTAACTGCAAAGTGCTTCATTGATGTGCCCACGTTCTTTGACTGCACACCGTTGATGAAGCCTGCCGAAAGCTCACCTGCAAGAAGGGGATCTTCTGAAAAATATTCGAAGTTTCTTCCGCAAAGAGGTGAACGTTTCATGTTTGCACCGGGGCCGAGAAGAACGCTTACCTTTTCTGCAAGGCATTCTTCGCCAAGAGCCACACCCATTTCATAAAGAAGCTCTGGGTCCCATGAACATGCAGTTGTTGCTGCTGTGGGGAAGCAGGTGGTGGGTACGGAGTCACTGAGACCTGATTTATCACTGTTTTTTTCGGGATTCTTCTTTCTGAGACCGTGAGGGCCGTCGGTAATCATGATTTCGGGAATACCCAGCTTTTCAATTTCCTTAAGGTGCCAGTAGTCCTTACCGGAGCAGATAGCAACCTTTTCTTCAAGTGTAAGCTTAGAAAGTAATTCTTGATTCTTCATATTTGACCTCCTGATTTTTAGTCATCTTTTTAATTATAGCTTCATAATTCCTTGAGGTCAAGTAAAATTATTATTAATAAGGGCACTAAAACTTGAAAATGCCGTCAAACATTCTTTTGTTTTTGGGGTTGGTGTTGCAGCAGGGAGCATCACTGCAAACAAGGATTGTGTCGTCGCCTATGATGTCGATATCCTGCCAGCAGATTTTTATATCCTCCTCCTTTCCGAAAAAACCAAGACCTCTGTTTCTGCCCCAGATGATGAGTGACACAATGCAGCCTGAGCAGGTATCAATTTCAACATCGCATACCTGACCCAGACGGCAACCGTTTTTTGAGTTTATTACCTCTTTGTTTCTTAATTCTGTTATACAGCAGTTCATATTATCACCTCTTTACATTATATTCGGCGATACAGTTATGTATAATTGAAAAACACCTCAGAGCTATCGCCCGAGGTGTTTTGTTGCTAATTTTTTTACAGAGCCTTAACAAGCTCCTTGAACATTGTTCCGCGCTGCTGGTAGTTTTTGAACATGCCCCATGAGGCACAGGCAGGAGAGAGAAGGCAGCAGTCACCGCTTTTTGCTTCCCTTGCGCAGATTTCAACCGCTTCTTCAAGGGAGGCGGCAAGGGTATAATCCCTGAAGCCGATTTTATCACATGCCGCAGCAATGCTTTCCTTTGTCTGACCGATGAGAACCAATTTTCTGACCTTTTCGGGGAAGCGGCTTACCCATTCGTCATACTCACTTTTTTTGTCATACCCGCCTGCAATGAGAAGGGTTTTTGAGGGCATTGCATCAATTGCCTTGATTGCAGCATCTGTGTTTGTGCCCTTTGAATCGTTATAGTACTTAACGCCCTTTTTCTCGCACACAAATTCAATTCTGTGTTCAACGGCAGTGAAGCTTTTAACGGCCTTTCTTATTATGTCAAGGGGTATGCCGAAGCTCATTGTAATTGCTGTTGCAGCCATGATGTTTTCAAAGTTGTGAAGACCCACAAGGTTGGTTTCGTCTGTGTGAAGGAAAAGGGTGCTCTTTCCTTTTTCAGCAATGTAAATTGCGCCGTCCTCATAATAAAGACCGTTATCAAGCTTTGTTTTAGAGGAGAAGTAAACCACTTTACATGAAAGCTTTTTTCCGAAGTCACGAAGAAGCTCATCTTCAAAATTAAGCACACAGAAATCATTTTCGTCCTGATTTTTTGCAATGGATTTTTTTGTGTCTGCATAGCTTTCTATTGAGCCGTGTCTGTCAAGGTGGTCGGGGGTTATGTTGAGTATTGCCGATACACGGGGCTTGAAGGTGAGCATTGTTTCAAGCTGGAAGGAGCTGATTTCAGCAACTGTTGCACCCTCTTTTTTTGATGTAAGGGCAAGCCCCGTATAAGGAATTTCAATGTTGCCCACAAGAAGGGTGTCCTTGTTCCATGCCTTCACAATTTCATAGGTGAGAGCAGTGGTGGTTGTTTTTCCGTTGGTACCGGTTATACCGATAATGCTGCCTTTGTCGTATCGGTAAGCAAGCTCAATTTCGCTCCACACGGGAATGCTTTTTGCAATAACAGCCTTCATAACGGGAGTGGTGAGAGGTACACCGGGAGACACCACACAAACGGTTATATCCTGAAGGTCCTTTTCCGTAATGTCACCGAGGATAAACTGCACACCGTCTTTTTTGTCGAGCTTTTCAATAACAGACTCCGTGTCAAGGTCGTTTTTGCTGTCATATATAATAAAATCTTTTCCCAGCTCATAAAGCATGTTGGCAGAGCAGATTCCGCTTCTGCCTGCACCTACAATAAGATATTTTTCCATAAAAGCACCGCTTCCTTAAAAATATATACTATTGTATCACTATGTAAAAATTAAATCAAGGTTACAAAGGCAAACCGACCAATTTTTTCCTTTTATTTTTGTGAATTTGACAGAAAGGAGTTTTTCGTGCATCGGAAATTATTGACAACTGTTTTTAATAATGTATAATTAAGTAGCAAATAAAAAACAAACAGGGAGGAAATTTTCAATGAAAATGTTCAAAAAAGCTCTTTGCCTTGTTCTTTCACTTGTTATGGCTTTTTCCGTAACAGTTTTTGCAGGTGCAGAGAATGAAACTGCAGCTGCAGCAGATGAAATTACAGGCTTCACTCAGGATGACTTCCTTTATGCAAAGGGTCAGAAGATTTACAACAAAAAGGGTGAAGAAATTCAGCTCAAGGGTGTGAATCTCGGTGCATGGCTTGTCCGTGAGGACTGGCTCAACCCTGACCATATTCCCAAGGAAGTGCTTGCAGAAAAGAAGTATGACGGTGAAATGGTTTATGATAAGCTTGAAGAACGCTTCGGCAGAGAAAAGGCACACGAGCTTATGACAATGTTCTATGAGAACTGGATTACAGAATGGGATCTTGATAACATCAAGTCACTTGGCTTTAACTGTGTACGTGTTCCCTTCTGGTACAGAAACTTCTATTTTGACGACAAGGGCACAAAAATCCTTGACGAAAACGGTGAATGGGACTTCTCAATTCTTGACTGGGTTATCGAGGAATGCGGCAAGCGTGAGCTTTATGTTATCCTTGATATGCACGGTGCCGTTGGCTCACAGAGTGATGCCCCCCACAGCGGACGTGCTTTCGCAGGCCATCAGCTTTATGAGCAGAGTGAAAGAGGCGAAAAGTACCGTGAGCTTACATGTGAGCTTTGGACTGCAATTGCAGCAAGATACAACGGTAACCCCACAGTTGCAATGTATGACCTTCTCAACGAGCCCATGTGTGATGTTGAATGCTCTGAAATTGAAAGACGTATAAAGAACGAATGGATTTACGGCCTTCTTTATAACACAGTACGTGCAGCTGATGCAGACCACATCATCACAATGGAATGCATCTGGACAGCACTTGCACTTCCCCACGCTTTCTCAAAGGGCTGGGACAATGTTGTTTATCAGGTTCACTTCTACAACAATTCAGACTTCATTTTCACCTTCTTCTGTCTTCTGACAAAGCTGTGGCATTTTGATGTTCCCATGATGATGGGTGAGTTCTATCCCCATGAGAAAACAACCTGGGATAACAGCTTCAAAACAATGAACAACCTCAACTTCAGCTGGATGCTCTGGACCTACAAGGCAACAGGCCACGGAATGTGGAGCTCAGACTGGTGCTTATACGGATCAAAGAACGGCTTCTGGAGAGCAGATATCTATAATGGTTCATATGAGGATATTGCAAATGCATGGTCAGCAGAAAGACTCAACACTCAGACCGGCTTCCAGGATACAGGACATTTTGAAAAGAATGTTGAAAGATTTCTTGGTAAATAAAAAACAAAAAACATCGGAGCAAAGCGTGATGTCCTTAACGGAGAAAACGAAAACCGAATAGGATAACAAGAAAGGCAGCATAGTCTATGATGGCTATGCTGTCTTTTGTATTATTTCATTACAAAATATCAAATCGTCGCAGAAATGCGGTGCTTTTTTGAATTTTATGTCGAAAATCGCTGGACTTGTGGAAAGTGTTGTGGTATGTGTTTGAGTTGCAAAAAGGAGGTGCAACGCACATGACAACACTTGAAGATCTGTATTACGGTAACATCAGTCCGCACGAAAGGTACATAAAGCGCGGTTCGAGAGTCGATCAACTCGTAAAGCTCATATGCAAAAACGAGGAAAGCCTAATGGCAACGCTCACTGAGCAGCAGAAAGAAACTTTCGAAAAATTCAAAGACTGTCAGAGCGAACTGTCGGGACTGACCGAACGCGATGCATTCAGGGATGGCTTCATCCTTGCAGTGCGAATAATGGTTGAAGCAATGGAAGGGTTAGAAACGGTGGATGATATATGAAAAAACTAATAATCCTTCTTCTCTGCTGTGGGGTGCTTGTGAGTATGGTGGGATGCGGTGGAAACACCGCACCGCCGCCTACCGAGAATTCGCCTATACTGGTATCGGAAACAATAACAACAGAAATACCACTCGAAACAACACCGCCCGTGACGGCGGTAGAGCCGACAGAGAAAGAAAAAGAGCCTGTCACAACCGAGAATGAGGATCAGGTAACCGAGCCGTCCGGGGTCGCTACAGAGCCAACAACGACACACCCTACAGAAGAAACAACAACTACAACAAGCGCCGTTGAAGAAAAGTCTACTTCTCCGATCGAGAAAACGGTACCAAGCACAACACCACAACTTACGGAAAAAGAAACGACGGAAACTGAACCGCACAAGGATGAACTAAAAGCCGAAACGGAACCTTCGAAGGTAACCGATCTGGAACCTACTGAAAAACCTACTCCCTTCGATATTGATCACTGGATCGCATATGCAATGAGCTACGCCGAAAGCAAAGGACTTGTACTAAGCGACACGGCGGTGGATTGTTGGGATAACCCTATCCGCGCAGGCACACACTGCATTTACCTTGAAAGAGATATCCAAAGCCGACTTGACCGCTATGCAAAGGATGGGGATATCACCGACGTGTGGATCTGGGCAGAAGCTATGGGCAACGATCGCTACGACATTTATATCGGCTACGCTTAAAAACGAATGATCTCAAGTATAAAACACTCACTGGACACTGTGACCCAACAGACAAAGCGAAAATCAAATAGGATAATTGAAATTCACCATAGATTCAAAATGTGTCTATGGTGGATTTCATTTGTGACAAATCAAGCAAAAATCAGTTGCAACCCTACAAAATCCGACAAAACCCATTGAAAACAAACGAGCTATATGCTATAATGTATTATGTAGAATTGTATTCATAGGAGATATGGAAATGATTACAAAAACAGATATGCCGGATCGGTGGTATTCCACAAAAGAAATATGCGCATATCTCGGAATCAGCCGAGATACCTTGCTTGTTTGGATTGCGAACAAAAATATGCCCGCTCACAAAGTCGGACGCAACTGGAAATTCAAAGTAAGCGAAGTGGATGCTTGGATTAAAAGCGGACAAGCGGCAGAATGAGGTTAATGATGAATGGTCAACAGTTTCAGGCACCTATTCCCAGTACAAAATCCATTGAAGATGCAAAACTGATTAGCGGTGCGTTAGACACATTAAACAAAGTAAGTATTAAGTGCAAAAAAGCCAACGATGCCATAATGTCGGGTAATAAAATCCGAATGTGGAATGTGTTGCAGGAACTTATTAATGAATATGGTGATGCAATTAATCAGAATCATCGTAATACTGGAAAGCAAGTTGTTTTTGCTAATATAAATTCACACACAATTGATCAGATTAAAAATCAGTTGATTTGGATGCAACGCTTTATATACCGGTATGAAACTAATAAATTTGCAGCTGATGAAACGGTCAAGCACATTATAAAATCTTTTTTGAAGAACACAGGCCTGTTTTCAGATGCAGAACTAATGATAATTTAGGCGGAGGACAGAATGGCAGCAGAGAAAGTACAAAAAACAGTACATTCTATTTCAGAATTTATTGATGAGATCAGCAAAATTAATGCCACTCTCATCCGTAACGGAGCTAACAAAAATGAAATGCTTTTGTTCCGAGGTCATTCTGATGTTACATACGAACTTATGCCGTATATTGGTCGCGGCAGAAGATCGTCGTGTGAAATAACAATCTTCAATGAAGAAAGAAACCTAATAGAAACTGCTAAAAATCGATTGCCGGATGTTTTCAGAAATGATTTGCTTCCCCTGGAATTACTTGCATTGTTGCAACATCACGGAATCCCCACAAGATTGTTAGATGTTACTGAAAATGCGTTAGTGGCGTTATATTTTGCCTGTTGTAATAATGATAACGCAGATGGTGAAGTTTTTGCATTTAAACATAATGAAATGGATGTAACAACTTATCCTTTGATGCAGGCTGTTGCGGATTCATACCGTTTAATCGGAGACACCTTTTGCTCATTAGAAGATTTCGGAAAAAAGGCAATTGAACAACCCTATTTTTTGGAGCATCGATCTCTTTATCGGATTTTAGACGAAAACAAAGAAGAATTCGTAAAAATGGGCGAGTATTTCCCGGGGTTCCCTGCAAGTGCTGTTGACTGGATACAAAAGAATTGCAGTCAGCCTCGTATTGTATATGCGCCGATACGCAGTTTAAGACAGCAGATGCAACGCGGAAGGTTCATGCTATTTGCTAACAAAATTGTACCGAATGATTTAGATATAGGATTCGAAACTATTATAGATGCGCTTCCCAAAAATCACCCCATGATTTCAGGCGCAATAACTATCCCTAAAGAATGCAAAAAACAGATTTTATCAGACCTTGCTCTTTGCGGAATAAGCCGCGATACTCTATTCTGCGATAACGTTGATATTGTATGCGAAAGCATAGTGAGTAAATTCAAGAGTAAAGTCAAAGGAAGCTATTAATAGATAGGAGTTCATTATGCCAACACTTGAATGGATCGGAAAAGACAAGGTAATAAACCATCATCAAGACGTGCCGTACCGTGTTCTTGAAAGAATATACAGCTATGACGAAAACGGTCAACACGACGAAGACAACGGCAGCGAGAATATGATTATCCGTGGTGATAATTTGGAAGCGTTGAAAGCTCTGTTGCCCAAGTATGAAGGACGGGTGAAGTGTATCTATATCGATCCACCTTACAATACCGGTAATGAAGGTTGGGTATATAACGATAACGTTAACGATCCCAAAATCAAGAAATGGCTGGGTGAAGTAGTCGGCAAAGAGGGAGAGGATTTGTCGCGCCATGACAAGTGGTTGTGTATGATGTATCCTCGCTTAAGATTGCTCCAAAAGCTATTGTCGCAAGATGGCGTAATTTTCATAAGTGTTGATGTCAATGAGAAATTCAATCTCAAATTATTGTGTGATGAGATTTTTGGTAGTAATATGTTTATTGCAGATATCGCTGTGATAAATAACCTCAAAGGTCGTAGCGATGATAAATATATTGCAACAGCACACGAAAGCCTATTGATATATCAAAAAGGCGATTTCGTTACAAATGGAGTAGCGGTACCCGAGGAATATGAAACAGAATATAAATTATCAGATATAAACGGGAGATATCGTTTGCAAGGTCTCCGCAAAAGGGGTGCAGGAGCCAAGCGAGAAGACCGTCCTAATATGTATTACCCGTTCTATTATGATGAAGACTCCAATCTGTTGTCACTCGAACCCACCAATGAAAATTGCGTTGAAATATTACCACATTTATCCGACGGGAGCGATGGTCGGTGGCGTTGGGGAAAAGATACTGCACAGCAACGCATTAACGAACTCATAGCTCAAAAAGTAAAAGGTCGTGATGAATACGATGTTTTTCAGAAGGACTATTTACCCGATGATGGCAGCAAGAGAATAAAGCCAAAATCTTTTTGGATGGGAACGGAGTTTTCTGCTGAGAGTGGGACATTAGAGATAAAAGCAATTCTTGGCAAAGGAATTTTTGACACTCCAAAACCCACCGGAATTATTGAATACTGTATGGAGCAGGCTATGCGGTCAGATTCGATAATTCTGGATTCTTTTGCAGGCTCCGGTACGACAGCACACGCGGTACTCAAAATGAACAAAGCTGATGGCGGTAACCGCAAATTCATCCTGATAGAAATGATGGATTATGCTGACAGCATTACTGCAGAACGTGTAAAAAGAGTTATCAACGGCTATGGCGAAGGCAAAAATGCAGTTGAAGGCACAAGCGGTAACTTTAGTTTCTACGACCTTGGCGATACCTTGCTCCTCTCCGACGGAAACTTAAATGAAGAAGTCGGTGAATCCAAAATTCGAGAGTATATATGGTACACCGAAACAAAAGAGGCAATGACGGATGTTGTTGCCGAGGGCGAGCCTTATTGCCTCGGCACAAGCCGCGATACTGCCTACTATTTCTACTACAAAAAAGACGAAATCACCACACTTGATTATGATTTTCTCTCAACCGTAAAAACCAAAGCGGCGGGATATATCATTTACGCCGACCTCTGTACCATATCGGACGAGGAACTCAAAAAGTGGAATATCACATTCAAGAAAATACCGAGAGATATTGCGAAAGTTTAAAGAGGGACTATATGAGTTATACATATTGGTTGCCCGATGCAACTGGGGCAAAAAAAGATTATACAACAGAATCAAATGCGGTAGTTATCATTGGAGCTAATGGCGCTGGCAAAAGCAAATTAGGTGCGTGGATTGAGCAGCAGTGTTTTGAAAAAGTCCACCGTATAAGCGCACAAAGAGATTTGAATTTTAACGAAGATATATCTTTAAAAAACTATGCTCAAGCAGAAGAATTGGTTTTTTATGGTAGCCAATTGGATAGTTTTAAAGCAAAAAAGTCCCAAAGATGGAATCATGGTAAATCATATACTACAACGCTTATTTCTGATTTTGAAGATGTACTTGCAGCACTCATTTCATTAAAAAACAACGAAAACGACAAATTCGTATTGGAATGTAAAAAAGCACAAGATGAAGGAAGAACAAAGCCCAATGTTACCGAAACATCAATAGACAAATTGCAGCAAATATGGAATGAAATTTTTCCACAAAGAGAATTGATTCTTGAAGATTCAAAGTTTTATGCCACTTTCATTAAAAATGGAAAAAAAGAAAAATATTCTGCTAATCAGATGAGTGATGGAGAGCGCGCAGTTTTATATTTGGCGGCTCAGGTGCTGTGTGTTCCCACGGAAAAGATTCTCATCATGGACGAGCCCGAAATACATCTGCATCGCTCTATTATGAATCGGCTTTGGATTGCTTTGGAAAAAGCACGAGAAGATTGCCTGTTTATTTATATCACTCACGACACACAGTTTGCGGCATTACATAATCATGCCGATAAAGTATGGGTTCAGGATTTTGATGGCACGAACTGGAATCTACAAAAACTCGCAGATAGCGACCTTCCCGAAGAACTGTTGCTCGATATATTGGGCAACCGCAAAAATGTTCTTTTTGTTGAGGGTGAAAAGGATAGCTATGATAGCAAATTGTACTCTGTTCTTTATCCCAATTATTATGTCGTACCATGTGGTAGCTGTACCCAAGTAATCGCACGCACAAAAGCATTTAAGAATAGTCCTGCTCTGCACCATTGTTCTGTATACGGTATTATTGATCGCGATTTCCGTTGTGATTATGAAATCGAAAAATACAAGGAAGATAACATATACACAATTAATGTGGCAGAAGTTGAAAATTTGTTTTTGGTTGAAGAACTCCTTCGGCTCATTGCAACGCATCTTGCTACTGATGTGGAAAAAGTATTTGCTGATATAAAGAAATATGTTGTTGAAGAACGGTTTGCCAATCAAATCACAGGGCAAATATGCGAAAGTGTAGTAGCTCAAATAAAATACAAATTAACTTGTGCTGAAATATCGAAAAAGAACGAAGCTGAAGCCAAAACCACTTTGGAATCTACACTTGCATCAATAAAATATGACGATATTAAAACACAAGAAGAAACAAAATTCAAAGGCGCATTGAATAGTGGTAATTATGCACAAGTTCTTCGCGTTTTTAATAAAAAACAAATATCGAAAACGATAGGCCACTATTTTGGACTTAAAGATGACGCTTACTGTCAATTTGTTATTAATCTTTTAAAAACAGAGAAAAAAGATGCAATTATTGCGGCATTGCTACCATACCTTCCCACAGAAGTCCCGAGAGGAGAAACTGTTTGATGGAACTTAAAATATATCAGAAAAATGTAATAAAAGATCTGTCGCGCTATCTTGAGCTGTTACTTGAAAAGCAGAGTGCTGGCGCGGCATATACGGCTCTTTGGAACGAAAAGAACGTTATGGTCGGACTTAACGGTATGCCCAACTATAATGATGTCCTCAATGGCGTACCCAATGTATGTTTCAAAGTGCCTACGGGTGGTGGTAAAACCTTCCTTGCGTGCAACTCCATCAAACCTATTTTTGATTCAATGCCCAATATGCGTGCAAAGGCTGTTGTTTGGCTCGTACCGTCAGATGCTATTCTGTCGCAGACCTTAACTGCTCTTTCTTCTGTCGATCATCCCTACCGCCAAAAACTCGACGTGGAATTTGGCAGTCGCGTAGAGGTGTATTCCAAAGAGCAGCTCTTGAACGGTCAAAATTTCAATCCCACATCTGTCACGGAACAGTTGTCTGTATTCGTGTTGAGCTATGACTCTTTCCGCACGAGCAAGAAAGACGGCCGCAAGGCATATCAGGAAAACGGTAACCTCGCCGCATTTGCAAAATACAACGCCAACGCCGAGGTGCTTTTGGATGACACCGATGAAACGGCGTTGATCCAGGTAGTACGTCAGCTCAATCCCGTGGTCATTGTTGACGAAAGCCACCATGCAACCTCAAATTTGAGCATTGAGATGCTTAATAATTTCAATCCGTGCTTTGTATTGGATCTGACCGCTACTCCTAAAAAAGGCAGCAATATCATTTCTTTCGTTGATGCGACCGCACTGAAGAAAGAAAATATGGTTAAGCTTCCCGTTATCGTATATAACCGTAAGGCGCAGACCGACGTATTCGCCGATGCTATCAGCATTCGTATGAAGTTGGAAGCCGCCGCTATTATGGAACAAGAGAAGTCTGGCAGATACATACGTCCCATCGTACTGTTCCAAGCACAGCCTAAAGTTGGTACTGAAAGCACAACCTTCGATAAGATCAAAAAGCATCTGATGGATTTCGGTATTCCCGAGGAACAAATTGCAATAAAAACGGCAGACAAGAACGAACTCAAGAATGTGGATCTAATGTCTCCCTCCTGCCCGATTCGTTTTATTATTACGGTTAACGCGCTGAAAGAGGGCTGGGACTGTCCTTTTGCTTACGTTCTTGCTACTGTAGCAAACAAGACATCTTCCGTGGATGTAGAGCAGATTCTCGGACGAGTTCTTCGTCTGCCCAATACACATAAGAATACCAATCAGGTACTAAACATTTCGTATGTCATCACTTCGTCCGATGACTTCCATGCAACGCTCGAGCGCGTGGTTAAAGGACTCAATGCCGCAGGATTTAGCAGTAAGGATTATTATGCAAAAGAGATGAAAGCAGAACCTGTTATTCCTACACCATCGGTGCAGTTGACTGTTGACGATGTACCTTCTGCGGATATTACCGATGTAGAGGATGATGATCTTCCTGAAATTGACGTTGCGGAAGTAATGGCGAAAATTGAAGCTGCAGTTCACGAAACAGAAAACGTCGAACTTATTGCTAACGATGAACTGTTTTCTGCAGCAATTGCAGAAAGCGAAGCATATGAAGCAGCCATCGAAAATATGGAGCCTACCGCAAAAAATCTTGCTCCGGAGGAGGTGCGCGATAAGATGTCAGAATATCATATGAACGATGAATTTGCAGAAGAAGCATCAGCGATTATGATTCCGCAGTTTATGCAAAATGTCGGGTTTAATTTATTTTCTGAAAATGCATATGAATTATTGCGCCCCGAGCATCTTGCGAAAGGATTCACTCTCAGAGATAAAGATATTGTTATTGACTTTAATACTATCAATGCAGAGATGGCTCGCATTGATGTCGACGACGGACAAAACTCTACGCCGAAAGCGTGGCGGTTAACCGGTAACGATAGCGCATACTTCAAGGAAATGTTTAATTCTCAACCTTCCGAAAAGAGACTGGCTCTTTGCAAGGGAATGATTAAAAAACAACTTTCCAAGATGGATTATATTAACGATAAAGAACTGCAGGACTATATTGACAGAATTATTGATACTATGACCGAGGATCAGATTGCAGATCTGGAACAGTCGCCGTATCCGTACATTTTGAAAATCAAACAAAAAGTACAAGCGTTGCTGGCAGCTCATGCAGCAAAGACATTTGATTTATGGGTAAGCCAAGACAAAATCGAGTGTGTTCCCAACTACAAACTGCCTGCTTCAATTTCTCCTATAAATGTGACAACAACGATTCCGAAGTCACTTTATACAGCAGAGGAAGAGATGAACGAGCAAGAGTTCAAAGTGGTGTGGGAGTTGTCATCTCTTGAAAATATCAAGTGGTGGCATCGCAATATCTCTCGTCTTGGATTTTGCATCAATGGTTCAATCAATGCATATCCAGATATAATTGCAATGACCGAAAGTGGCAAGATACTCCTCATCGAGCCAAAAGGTGACCATCTTGAAAATGAAGAATCTGAATTGAAAGCCAAGATAGGTGCCACTTGGTCATCTGCTGCAGGAAAACAATTCCGATACTTTATGGTGTTCGATAAGAAATCTCCCGGTTATCCAGGAGCATATTCGTATGAACAATTTATTGAAATTGTAAAAGGGCTGTAATAAATAATACCGGAATAGCGCTGAATGCTATTCCGGTATTTTGTAATTTTCGCTGAGATAACATAAGTCATCAGCAGATTGAAATTAATAGTATTCCCACCTCTCGACCATCTTATTCACCCTACCTTGACAAAAGTTTCCTGCGTATGGTATAATAAAGGCACCGAGAGATCGGCTGGAAATTGAATAATATGTGCCACGACAGTTACTACTGTCACCCTTTCGTTTGAAAGACAACGATCATCCATTTAGAGTTATAGACTCGTACATACATCGGCACGGAACATTTTTAAGCGAACCAAACCGTTCGCTCATTTGTGTTTCCGTACCCATGTAGGTGCGGGTCTTTTTGTTTTGCTCTCGCCGCGATTACATAAAAATCGAAAGGTGGAATGCAGATGATTGTATCAAAATTCAGAATCAACACAAACGAAAGGAGGATCGGATGAAACACAAAAATTTCTTTATGGTTCCCAATCGAATCTTTGATTTAGAACTTAAGCCGAGAGACTTCACCGTGTACTGCTGTCTGCTTCGGCACAGCGACAGCAAGGATGGCTCCTGTTTTCCCTCGCGGAGAGTCATCGCAAAGGAGTGCGGTATGGATAGGAAAACCGTTGACTCTGCGATTGAAAATCTCTCGTCCCTCGGTCTTGTAAAAAAGATTCAGAGGCACCGTGAGGACGGAACGAGGACGAGCAATCTCTACTACGTGGCAAGTCTCTTGGAGTAGAGTAAATCTTTCGTTGGGATAGTGTCAGAATTTCCTATCAAGAAGAAAACCCATAGAACAAAACCCAGGAACTACTACAACAGAAAAAAGAAAATAGACAACACCCACGGAGCGCCCGTGTGTCCCCCACAGACCGCCTGTGTGCCGAGGAAAGCCGAGAAGCGAGGAAACACCCGCCAAATAAGAAAACCGCCCGTTTCGGGCGATTTGGAGGCAAGATTGGAACGGCGAAACACGGTGTGAGGTAAGGCAGCTTTCAGGCATTTTCGATGGGTCGAAAATCAAGCAGGTGAAAGAGTCGGCGTCGTAAACGACGCTCGCCTCGGATCACAGCGGCCGGAAACCTCGACCGCACAAGGGTTTTCGGGATTTTGGACACCGAAAAAAATAGGCGTCGTAAATAAGGCCTTGTGCCAGTATACGGTGCCACAGATCCCCGAAAGTGCCGTGTTTAAGGGAAAAACATAGGCGCTGTGATAGGGGTTGTAACAAGAAAGGAGAAAACATCATGGATTATGAATTACTGAAAAAGCGCAGAGAGAAATATTTGAAATTACAGAGAGAATTAGGAGAAGAACAGCATATCGGTCTCGGTTACGTGCTGACCGTGGAGGGAAAGCAGTATCCCGTGTTATCTTGTTTCTCTGTCGGTGAAGATGTGGAAGAAGCAAAGGACAAACTGAAATACCTTATCAACGGTCGAAAAAGTTAACAAAACTGTTTCAGCAAAGTCGCTGGACTACTCGACCGAGTTGTGATATGTTGTTGCCGTATCCTATTCGGTTTGATTTGACAGAGCCGCACTCGGCTCGGAAAGGAAACGTGTAATGAAATCAACCGAAAGCAAAAATTTAATAACAGCCATATACTGTCGCCTATCCCAAGAAGATGATCTGCAAGGCGAATCCAACAGTATCAAGAATCAAAAGTTAATATTACAGCAGTACGCAGAGCAGCACCGCTTCCCGAACATCCAATTCTATGTGGATGACGGATACTCGGGAGCAAATTTCAACCGTCCCGACTTCAAGCGGATGATGAACGACATCGAACAAGGCAAGGTGGGCATCGTCATCGTGAAAGACCAATCCCGTCTCGGCAGAGATTATCTGCAAACGGGAATGCTGATGGAGATCACCTTCCCCCAATACGACGTTCGGTTCATCGCCGTCAACGATGGTGTGGACAGCGCAAACGGTGTCAGCGACTTCTCCGGTATCAAGAATTATTTCAACGATTTTTATGCCCGTGATACAAGTCGCAAGATCAGAGCCGTACAACGGGCCAAAGGTGAGCGAGGAGAGCGTGTCGGAACCACTATTCCATACGGATATATGAAAGACCCGAATAACCCGAAGCAGTATATCCCCGATCCCGAAACCGCACCAATCGTGAAACGAATCTTTGAGATGTACGCATGCGGAATCGGTATCGTGAAGATCTGCGACAGACTGTCCGCCGAGAAGATACTCTGCCCAAGCGTGTACGCATTTAGAAAAAGCGGAAATAAATCAGGCAACCCCGATTTAAGCCGACCGTATCATTGGGCGCAGAACACCGTCCGCAAGATGCTGTCCAACCAGGAATACGTGGGAGATACCGTAAACTTCAAGACCTATTCCAAGTCCAACAAGCTGAAGAAAAGGTTGAAGAACGATCCCGAAAATATTCTCATATTCAAGGACACCCACGAAGCGATCATTGACCGCAAGACCTTCGAAATGGTACAACGGCACTTCGCCGGACGGAAACGCCCCGACAAGCAAGGTGAGATGGACAAGTATGCGGGATTGCTCTTCTGCGGTGAATGCGGTAAGCGGTTATATCTCCACCGAGGGAAAACCGTCAAGCCGGAAAACAACAACTTCCAATGCGGCGGATTCCAAAGCAGAACCACCGAATGCACCGCGCACTATATCCGTGAAAGTGTTCTCGATACCATCGTACTGCACAACCTCCAAACCGTGACTGCATTCGCAAGAGATAACCCCGATGAGTTCTATGCGATGGCAACACAGAACGGTGAGAAAGAAGCGGAAAAGTTCTACCGCAATGCCAGGATTCAAAAGGAGCAGCTTGAAAAGCGAATCCAAGACCTGGACAACATCATCCGGTGCTTGTACGAGGACAGGGTATCGGGAAGAATTACACCCAAACGCTACGACTCGATGGCAAACGGATATGAGCAGGAGCAAGCGGAAAAGAAGCGTGAGCTGCAAGAATTGGCCAGGCGAATCAGCGAAGTGGATATGAGGGAAAAATGCATACAAGAATTTATTCGCAACGCCATGCAGTATATTGACATGCCGAAGCTGACACCCGAACTGTTGCGAGTGTTCATCCGCAGAATAGAGGTGTACGAGAAGTTCGAGAAATACTCACGAACGGCGGGCAACCCGATCCGAATCCACTATGCCTTCCGACTTCCCGAACAGGAAGGTGTCCCCGCAATCGACGTCCTCGCACAACCAACAGCGAAAACCGCATAAAAAGTAATAACCGGAAGGTTTTTACACCTTCCGGTTACATAC
>JAZUNJ010000036.1:0-5518 GCA_045604105.1 Acutalibacteraceae bacterium
GCAGAAATATCGGAGATATTTGAGAGAAATAATCTAACTCCAAATGTTAAATTTACCACTTGGGACGATTATGCTGTAATGTCTATGGTGGAAAGCGGACTTGGCATTGCGATACTCCCCGAACTGATCTTAAAAAGAGTACCATATAGAATTCTTGCAAAAGAGCTTGACGTTCCGGCATATCGCGATATCGGACTTGCTTTGAGAGATAAGAAAACCGCCTCACTTGCGGTGAAACGGTTTATTGAATATTTGCAGTATAGATAATTGCTGATATACTAAAAAATATGGATAGAACATACGCCTGCTCAAATTAGCAGAATTTTACTAAAAATCTGCTTAGCGATAACTGTTTCTTTTTTTCTCTTTGGTAAGGTATTTATTGAGTTTTACTATTCTTGCGGCAAACAACAAGGATTTATCTAATAAGGGATTATCTTTCTGCATATCGTTATTCTCCTTTTTAAAGAATAAAGAAAAAAATAATAAAGAATAATACAGAAGCGGCACCGAAAACGGAAACATTTTTATTTCTTATTTATTCTTTATTCTTTCTTCTTTTAGGCGAGCTTGTCTCGCCGCATCTGGCACCCCCTGCGGGAATCGAACCCACATCTAATCCTTAGGAGTTTGGGAGGCGCATAGTGTTTTAATCGCATAAAATCCCTGCAACTCCCATCGTTTCTTGCTTCTTCATTTATTGCTATGTTATTCTTTTCTCAATAATAATCATAGAATATCATATGATTTAAACTGTTCATTTTAGCAAACAATTAGCAAAGGGCTGAAAAAAGGAAAACGACAGTGTGTTATCGTAGTAACATACTGTCGTTTGTAAAGTTAATTTTTACCAATGTTCATTGAGAATCACACAAGTAGTTTTGACACTAGATTTTCAAATTGTTGATAAATGCGATTGCTTCCGGGGTTATATTCAGTGTTTCATTATATTTGTGTCTATTAAGAATATTATGCAATCTCCCCTTATAATTGGGTTTGCATATTTCCTTTGCTATTTCAAGTGATTTTTTTGCTTCTTCAGTTTTTCCATAGTGTAAAGAAATAACTATATTTGCTATGGATAATCTGATTTCACTATTTAAAAAAGCCTTTGAAAATTCAGGTGCTTGTGTATAGTTTAAATAATACTCTTCCATTTCCGTTGAATAACAAAAAGAGTCAATATGAAGTTTCATCCAAAGAAGATATTTTGATAATTCCTTTACATATTCAGGGTGCTCTTCTCTGAGAGAATTTTTTGCCAACAAATAATAATCAAAAGCTTTATGGTATTCTTTTGCTTTTTCATATATGCGACCTATATTGAAATATGAGGTATATGTTGAAAACCATCCGTCATCTTCGAATTTTTCAAGACCGTATTTAATAAGTAAAACCGCTTGCTCAGTATATTCAACAGGGAATTGCATCGCCGTTGAATAACAGTGTTGTCTTTTTAGAAAATTATCTCTTACTCGTTTCAATAATTTTTCATATTCTTTTAAATCTTCTTCTGTAAAACCGTTTTCAATAATTCTCTGTTCAAACTCAGCTATTTTGCTCATCTATATACACCTCCACAACAGTACAATTTGGTTAATTAATTATATCACAAATAAAACATCTAAATCAAGCAAATACACTTTGTCAAATAGCATTAAGATATGGATACAACAACCGCCTTTTTAATTAGCAGAACTTCGTCAAAAATCACATTAGCAGGAAATTAGCAAAACGCCATTTTTCGTGCTAATTTTCATTAGCAAACCGTCCACCTTGAAGGCGGTTGTCATTTTCACGAAATCTCATTAGCAAAACTGTTCTTGCTAATGAGATTTTACTACTTTCCAAAACATATCAAAAAACTTAAGAGCCGAAAACCCTTGTAAAATAAAGGTTTATCGACTCTTTTTTGGCACCCCCTGCGAGAATCGAACTCACATCTAATCCTTAGGAGGGACTTATTCTATCCATTGAACTAAGGAGGCCTATGCACTATTAACAAGTCCTGTACATTTTAACACCCTTTAACTTTTATGTCAACAGTATTTTTTATCACGAATTGATACTTTCATAATATATAAACATAAAAAACTACCTTTGAATTAAATATTATGTGCCTTTTGTGAGCAACTTATACCAAATTATTAACAATTCGAAAATTTAAATCTTTAAAGCACAAATGTACCGGATAATATGCTATAATGTGTTCTTGGAGTTTTATGAAAAATCTCTATTAGACAATGATATATAAATACGGAGGAAATTATAATGAAATTACCCCCAATTGACATGACTCCCGTAAGTCGTCCTTATCCCATGACAACCATGTTCGGAGCAATTGAGCTTTCTGCAAAAAGAGTTCCCGACGCTCCCGCCTTTTCATTTGAGGGCAAGGTAACAGCTTACAGAGAGTTTATTGAAAGAATTGAACAGACAGCAAAGGCTTTTATGAAGCAGGGCATTAAAAAGAACGATGTTGTAACCATCTGCATGCCCAACACACCTCAGGGTGTTATCTGCCTTTACGCTCTTAACCGTATCGGTGCAGTTGCAAACATGGTGCATCCCCTTTCATCACAGAAAAATATCACCTTCTATCTTGACTATTCCGAAAGCAAGATGATTCTCACTCTGGCTCAGTTCTATGACAAGGTAAGAGTAGCCGTTGATGAGGCACAGAAGGACGTTACCGTTCTTGTTGCAAGAATCCGTGACGAGCTTCCTTTCCCGAAGAACATTCTTTTCAGACTTGTGAAGAACAAGGAAGAAATCAACATTCCCGAAGGCAAGAAGGACCTTATCTGGTCTGATTTCATCAAGGATACAAGCGGCATCACCCTTCCCGAGGTTGAGTTTGACAAAAACAAAACTGCTGTTATCCTTTACAGCGGCGGTACAAGCGGCACTCCCAAGGGCATTATGCTTTCCGATTTCAACTTCAACGCTCTTGGTATGCAGGTTGGTGAAATTGCAGGCTGTAAGCTTGACTGGGGCACAAAGTTCCTTTCGGTTATGCCCATTTTCCATGGCTTCGGTCTTGGTATCGGTATTCATACTGTGCTTGAAAACGGTGCAATGTGCATTCTTATCCCCCAGTTCACAAAGGAAACCTATGCAAAGGCAGTTCTTAAGAACAAGCCCAACTTCATTGCAGGTGTTCCCACTCTGTTTGAGGCTCTTTTGAAGGTTGACGTGTTCAACGGTGCAGACCTTTCCTTCCTCAAGGGAGTGTTCTCAGGCGGTGACTCACTGAGTCCCGAGCTCAAAAAGAGAGCTGACAAGTTCCTCAAGGAGCACAATGCAAGCGTACAGATAAGAGAAGGCTACGGTCTTACAGAATGTGTTACTGCATCCTGCGTAACTCCCCACGACAGAGCAAAGGAGGGCTCCATCGGTCTTCCCCTTCGTGATATGATTTACAAGGTTGTTGAGCCCGGCACCTTCAATGAGGTACCCTACGGTGAAAAGGGCGAAATCATCATCACCGGCCCCACACTTATGCTTGGCTACATGAAAGCACCCGAAGAAAATGCCAAAACTCTTAAAAAGGACGAAAACGGCACAACATGGATGTTCTCAGGTGACATGGGACTTATGGACGAGGAAGGCTTTGTTTATTTCAAGCAGAGAATGAAGCGCCTCATCGTAACCAGCGGCTATAACGTATACCCCACTCACATTGAAAATATTCTTGACAAGCACGACTCAGTTGATTATTCCTGCGTAATCGGTGTGAGAGACCCCTATAAAATGCAGAGAGTAAGAGCATACATTGTTCTTAAGGAAGGCTTTGAGGCATCAGATGACACTAAGCAGCAGATTCTTGACTACTGCAAAACATATCTTGATGTTTTTGAAAGACCCAAGGAAATCATCTTCAAAAACGAGCTTCCCAAAACCCTTGTGGGTAAGGTAGCTTACCACTCTCTTGAGGAAGAGGCTGAAAAAGAGCTTCAGGAAAAGGAGGCTGTAACGGCATGAGCACCCTTGACAAAATCAAAATGAGACCCCGTTACGATTTCAACCGTTTCACCACAACAACAATTATAAATATCCTCAAGAAAAAGGTTATTCATGAAAATAACGTTCATCTTGAGTATTATAAGCCGAAGCATAAGGCATTTATTCTTATCGCCAACCACACGGAGGCTCTTGACCCCGGCTATGAAATGGCAGCGATGAAAAAATACATCCGTTATGTTTCAAGCGACCATGCAGTAAGAATGAAGGGCGTGGGACCTGTTTTCAAAATTGTGGGCGGTGTAATCATCAAGCACAGAGATAAGCCCTCAAAGCTTCTCACCGATGAAATCATAAAGAATCTTCATGCAGGCATACCCGTCGGTCTTCACGCCGAGGGTGCAATGTCACTCAACGGACAGACAGGCTTCATTTCAGAGCATACCGGTCAGCTTGTGAAGGATTCAGGCGCTGCACTCATCACCTACCGTTTTGTTGGCGGATATCTCAGAAAGCCACGCTGGGCAGACAATGCCAGAAGCGGTCCCATCACAGGCCACTTTGTTGGTGAATACTCACCTGAAGAGCTTTCAAAGATGTCTGTTAAGGAAATCACAGAGCTCATAAGACGTGATACATATGTGAACGTTTACGAGGAGCAGAAAAAGAATCCTCAGGTATATGCAGGTGAAAGCCTTGCAGAATGTGTTGAGCGTATTCTTTATGTATGCCCCAAATGCGGTGAGGTAGGTAAGCTTCACTCCAAGGGCAACAACCTTTCATGTGACTGCGGCTACAGTGTTGAAATGGGCACTGACGGCCTTTTCCACGACACAGGCTCAGGCAACATACATGACAATGTTCTTGACTGGGATACGTGGCAAAGAGGCGTGTGGAAGGAAAAGGTTCTTTCCGCAGAAAAGGGAAGCTGCATTTTCACAGAGGACGGACAGATTGTCAAAAAGGTTGACGGAGAAGAGGAAACCGATCTTTCCGACAATGCAACAATTTCTCTTTATCCGGAAAAGTTCGTTGTTGATCTCAAAGACGGCAGCGAGCCCATTGTTATGGATATGCAGAAAATCAAGCAGGCATCAATTGCAAACAAAGATACACTTCTTATTGTTGACGATAAAATTTTCCTTGACATCAAGTGCCATATCCCCCGTTCACCCAACAAATACATTGCCGCCTGGAGATATCTCACAGGTAAAGAATACTATTAAAAAAAGGTCGCGTATGCGACCTTTTTTTAATTCGGAATTCGGAATGCGGATTTCGGAATTGCGGGTAGGCTGAGTAGAAGAAAGAACAATCTGCCACCGAATTTCCCGAAGCATTAAAGTTCTTTGATTACTTTTTCGTTGTTTAAGTCATCAAGTGATTGCCTTTTGCTATGCACCTTACCACTGCGCTCTTCCCCGGAGCGCTCATGCCGCTTGGGCACTTACTTTGGCACAGTCGGGCGCCAAAGTAAGCAAACCGCCCTTTTTATCCTACGTAGGGTTCTTCCTTATGCCTTGTATCCGCCGCATTCACCGCATGCGCCTTCGGC
>JAZUNJ010000037.1:0-17385 GCA_045604105.1 Acutalibacteraceae bacterium
TCCATTGCGTAGTCAATAACATCCTTGAGTGCTTGCAGTTCTTCGAAAGTGTAGTTTGGATTAAAAGTTTTCTCAGGGTTCACGGTGTAATCAATCACATTGCGAAGCCTTCCCTTTATCGGCCATATACGTGTTACTGCCATGGCACTTCATCCTTCTCTGAAGTAACTCACTGACGATTTTGTTTTCCGTTTCAAGCACGGAAGAGAGAACGGAAGAAATTTCTTTCTGATTGTTCCAGCCTCTTGCACGGGCAACAACCAAAAGCTGATTAAGATTGTTACCCACGGCACGAAGCTCACGGATAAGCTTCGGGTAATCGGCAGGCGGAGCTTCCTTGAGCCTGCACATAGTAATGAGAAGTCGGATGACCTTTGATTTTGAAACTCCCGTGGCTCTGCTTAAATCGCAGAGCTTTTCATATTCATCCTTGTTAAGATACGCTTTGACAATCACATCGTGATTTTTCTTTGTCATTGGATTTTCACCTCCTTAAAAATTTTAAAAAATAGTTTCCACTTATACGGACTGGGAACGGGAAAGTGGAAACCCATTTTCCCGAAAGTTAACAGAACATTTAAAGTCATAATTACATTTGTCTGCTGTTAACCTGATTCTTTTTTCTTCTTTTCATCTCCATTCATTCTGTTTTGTAAAACGGCTTTTTGCCCGTTTGGGGATTTCCGGGCCCGAAATCCAATGCTCGATAAGACAAGGACACAAAAACATTGATTCCGTTCGGAGGTAGTAATTTTAAATACCCCTCTACTTTCTTACGGACATTTTTTGAGCAAAAGAGAACCATCGAACCCGAAAGTTTTCAAACTGTTTACAAGTGACTTGAAAAACAATTCTCACTTATTCCCACTGGGAGAGGCTAAGTGGACACCCCAAAATCAAAATGTTTACAAAACATTTACAACCCGCCGCAAGAAAAATTGCAAAACAAAAAAGCCGTTACATAGGCAACAGAAATAAGCGTGGGGAGAAAAACTCACCTCGCTCATATTCTGTTGAGTCGCTATGTAACAGCTTTTAAATAAAGCTAAATATAAATCGATGTGTGTGGCTGGTTGAGCAAAGCATAATTAAAGTAGTTGTAGTTTTGCCGAGCTCAACAAAAACATCGTGACGGTGGTATGATATATTATTTTGAAAAATTTGACAACGGGAAAATTGTCGAATGGTTTAAAAAATTTTTTCACGGTCAATAATATTTAGTTTGAGCTTTTGAAAAACCTTTTCCTCCCCCATAAATAATACGACATAAGGAGGGGCAAAATGTTCCGGGATTTTCAAAAAAGTTGAAAAAATTTTTTGGTGAAGAAAAATGTGACGCAGTATTCATATAACTAAAATTTGATTTTATTGCTTCGCAACCCGCCGCATAACACTAGTGTGTTTTGAGTTAGTTCTGAGTATTATTGAATTATTACATCCTTCCTTGAATAATTTTTTGATAACCTTAAACGGTTATATGGTGAGGGTATCACCCTCGTAATCATAAAAGAGCACAGAATGTTTTTATTGTCAAGAGAAGAAGCAAAGCGGCTCTTGAAAACGGAAACAAGCTGTGGTAATAAAAAATTATCACAAATTTTAATCAACTTTGCTAAAAACACACAAGCCTCTTCCCGTATTAAATAGAAAGAGGTTCGTGTGTTTTAGTGTATGGATTAAGAGGAGAAATAGGTCAGATCATAAAACAGAGATTGCATCGGTTATTGTCTTTTCAAGGGCTTCTCTGCCGTATTTGTCAACCTCTGATTTATTCTTTTCGCCATGAGTCAGACAACCTGCACCGCCGATACATCCGCCTGTGCAAGCCATACCCTCAATAAAGTTGGCATCAAGTATATTTTTATTCTTCTTAAGAAGTGCTATTCTGCATTCCTCAATACCGTCGCAGGCTATGGGCTTAAGGTCAAAATCAATCTTTTGCTCAATAAGTCCCTGCTTCACCGCATCGGTAAGACCGCCTGAACGAGCAAAGATTCTGCCGAAATAAGAGGCGTTGTCAAGAACATCTTCTTCAAGTGTTGTTATGTCAATGTTTCGACTGTCATAAAGTGCCTGCAGCTCCTCAAAGGTCAGAACAGCATCCACATAAGGCTTAACTGTTTCAAGCTGTGCTTCTGCTTTTTTTGCAGTACAGGGGCCTATGAATACAATCTTTGCAGTTTTATCAGTTTCCTTTATATATTTGGCAAGAGTTGCCATCGGTGAAAGATTGTGTGACACCAACGGTAACAACTTCGGAAAAGCCGATTTGACATACTGTACAAAGGCAGGACAACAGGAGCTGGTGAGGAATCCCTTTTCCGAAAGCTCCTTTGACTCGGCGTGAGCTACCATATCAGCACCCAAAGCGGCTTCAACAACGGTGAAAAATCCGAGCTCTTTCAGTCCGGTTATTACCTGACCTAATTTAGCATAAGTAAACTGACTGGAAATTGAAGGAGCAACCATAGCGTAAACCTTGTATTTACTGTTGCTTTCGCTCTTTTTAATAAGGTCAATTACATTCAGTATAAATGACTTATCCGTAATTGCACCGAAGGGACACTGATATACACAGGCACCGCACTGAATACATTTTTCATTATCAATGGAAGCTGCGTTATCCTCATTTATGGAAATTGCTTTCACCTTGCAAGAAATCTGACAAGGTCTTTTGCGGTTTACAATAGCAGCAAAGGGACAAACCTTTGCACAGGCACCGCACTCGACACACTTTGATTTATCAATGTGTGCCACATGGTTATGGTCAAAGGAAATCGCACCTCTTTTGCAAACATCCTCACATCTGTGAGCAAGACAGCCACGGCAGGAATCGGTAACCTCATAGCCTGCGGCGGGACATTCGTCACAAGCTATATCTATAACCTGAATAACATTATTGTTCTGTGTTTCACCGCCCATTGCCATTTTAACTCTTTCAGCAAGGATGGCTCTCTCCTTGTAAACGCAGCAACGCATTGTGGAGGTTTTTCCCGGAACAATTATTTTCGGAATGTCCAAAAGATTCTCTAAGAGTGTATCATTCCACGCCTGAGAGGCAACCTCACGAAGCACCTTATATTTTAAATATTGAACTTTTGTATCAAACTTTCTCATTTTAAGCTCCTTAGAAATAGCTTACTTTAATTCTTTTACCCATCTTTTTCAGACACTCTGAAAGCTCCTGAACAAGATTCATTTTTATGCTGAAGTTAATAGGAAGGTCCGGATTCTGATGAGCAGGATTTATCGCTCTGCCTACATAGAAGTTTATATCCGTAGCTTCCTCAAAAAGCAGTCTGCTGATAAGCGAGGCGCCGTCACGCTTAAAGCTCCAATGCTCGTAATGCTCATTATCACCGAGATAATCCTTGGCATATTCAAGCACCTTATTGACGGTAATAACGCCTTCCGTAACAAGATCCACACCTTCAATTTCCGCAATCGGAGGAACATCACTTTTTTCAAAATTGAGTGTTGCTCTCAATTCTTTGCCGAGATACTTGGCTGCTATTGATGATGTTGTACCGCCACAGATAATATGCTTACCCTCCTTTGAGAAGAAAAGGGACATCATACGGTTTGCATCATCACGGTTTGAAGGAGGCCCAAAAAGCATATTCATAGGCTCTCTTTTTCTTATTCTTACAACGCAAGCCGTAGCATCATCACCGGGCTTTCCGCCGTAAAGCTTATTGCATTCATCAACAAGCATTGTGGAAAGAGTTTTTGCAGTATACCCTGCCGGAGCAAGAGTTTCAAGAAAGTCAATGATGTCTTCTCTCTTCCAGCCGAAATTATACATCATACCGATGCCTGCATGAGGACAGCCGTCGCTCATTGCAATGAAAATATCATTTTCCTGAAGATTTATAACTGATTTGAAAATCTTTTTGCCATCAATATTCATTTCAGTTTTCGGATAATCATAATTTTTTTCATCACGGATAACTATAACATGAGGATTATCATACTGAATAATTTCGGCCGTTTCATTATTTTTTATATGAATAATTGTGAAGGTAGAATATGCCACGCCTCTTACCGAACAAACAGGAAGCGTTGCCGCTATTGTTGAAACACATTCTTCAATAGGGAGGCCCTCTGCCATCATTGTTGATATGATTTTCGAGGTAAGGGTAGAAAGAATACTTGCCTTAACACCGCTTCCAAGACCGTCAGCCAGAACAATAACGGTAGAGTTTTCACTTTCCTCAACAACATCCACATGGTCTCCGCAAAGCTCTTCACCGAAATGATTTATACTTTTATATCCGATATCTGCACACAAATCATTCATCAGTTATCGACTCCTTCAGCTTGGAAAGCGCAATTTTGGTTTCGGCGGCAGTTTCACCCAACAGTGAAGCTATTTCCTGAACGATTCTCATCTGCTTATCTACTACCTTATCAGCGACCTCAATAGTCCTGCGGCTTATATTCTCTTTTCTTTCACGTTCATATTCCTCATCGGTTACATCACGCATAATGCCAACAAGAAGATGTGACTCTTTATCGTAAACGATGGTCTGTTCAACATAACGCTTATATTCGGCAAGATACACCCTCTGATCCTTTACGTTTTTACCACTGGTAATAACATTCATAAATACAGTAGGGTCAAGTATGCGTATAACCTGATCTCCTAACACATCGGAGGCACTTCGGATATTCATAATTTTTCTTGCTGCCTCGTTTATCTGCTGAACCTCAAGGTTTTCGTTAAGTACAATAAGACCGTTGGGGGTGTTCTTTACTATTGTGTCAGAGAAGCTTTCAGCCTTATCCTTAAGGAAGGGTAAGCACATTGAAATTTCTGCCTTTCCCTGACAAATCGCAATGGCTTTTTCACGGCAAGTATTGTAACCGCAAGAGCCGCAGTTAAGCTCGTCGGAGGGCTTGAATTTACCCATCTGACGAAGTGCACTTCCGATTTCAATTTCCGAGGGCATGGGAAGCTTACGCTCAATGAAAGAAATGAACTTCTTAAGCTCTGACGGCTTAGGCTGAAGAACATCAAAATCCTTTTTACCTGCATAAGAAGCGACCTCAAGATAGTCCTTTATGCTTGAATCGTGATGATATTTTTCAATAACCGGTCCTGCAACGCAGCTTCCGGTGCAGGAGGACATCTCAATAAAGCATTTGTGTATTTTGCCTTTTTCTATATCTCTTAAGACAGCCATACAGTTTTCTACACCGTCTATTGAAACATAAGTGTATTCACTGTTTTCGTCCATTGTTTTAAGAACACCGCCGGTTGTGGGGAAGAATCTTGCCCTGCTGTATTCATTGTAATCGAGCTCTGCCTCTATTTCGATTTTTTCTTCCTTCATCCATTCCGTAAGCTCTTCAAAGGTCAGAACAGCATCAACAATACCCTTATAGTGCTCTGCTTCGTCTTTTTTTGCTACACAAGGTCCCACAAAAACAGTCTTTGCACCGGGTACTCTCTTTTTTATGTCAATACAGTGAGCCTGCATCGGTGACATAACATCGGCAAGATACTCAAGACAAGAGGGAAAATGCTTCTGAATAAGCAGATTTACCGAATGACAGCAGGAGGAAATAACTATATCTCTTTCCTCTTCGCTGAGTATTCTTTCGTATTCGTTCTTGACAATGGTTGCACCTATTGCTGTTTCTTCAACATCGTAAAAGCCCATTTTCTTAAGTGCTTTTCTCATTGCGTTTATGCCTGCACCGTCATAGTTGGCAATAAAGGACGGTGCGAGAGAAACTATAACCGGGTCACCGCTCTGGATAAACACCTTAACCTTTTCCGTTTCGTCAACTATCTGCTTTGCATTCTGAGGACAGACAACGAAGCACTGTCCGCAAAGAATACACTCATCGTCTATAATATGTGCCTGATTGCCCGAAAAGCGAATGGCTTTAACCGGGCAATGACGGATACATTTATAACAGTTTTTACAATTGGATTTTTTTAAAGTAAGACAGTTGGACATTTAATGTCAACCCCTTTCTTTATTTATAACATCTAATACATTTTCCTTGAAAAATTCCTTGAAATTTTCCTTGGTTATTCCCGTATGAATATCGTCGTCAACCTGTACCGTAACGCCTATACGGTTACACTTGCCGATACAAAAGCTACCGGCAAGTGTTATTTCATCCTCAAGATGATAATCAGCTACGGCTTTCTGAAACAGCTCAACAATTTCGGGTGAACCCTTTAAATGGCAGGAGCTGCCGACACATACCTGAATTATCATAGCTTTACACCTTCTCCAAAACTTCTTTTTCGAAGAATTCCTTAACTGTTTCGGGTGTTACTGAATGGAAGGCGTCATCAACCGTAACACAAACACCCTGCTGACATTTACCCATACAGAAGGTGCCGCCAAGCTCAACCTTATCTCCGAGGTCGTTTTCTTTAATGAGATACTGAAGCTCCTCAACTACCTGACGTGAGCCCTTGATGTGACATGAAGAACCGATGCAAACTGTAATTTTCATTTTTATCTCTCCTTTAATTATTCGTAATCAACAACATTAACCCATGAAAGAAGGAATTCTCTTTCCTTTTCGTTACCCTTTACGGACTGAGAAGCGGCAACGATGGGCATCCACTTCTGAACATACTGTTTTGCGGTGTCACTTTTATGACAGAAAAGATCAAGATATTTCTTTGCTCCGTCAATATCACCGTGAAGCCAGAAAAGAAGATATGTTCTTGCGGCATCGGCAGAAGCATTGCCCTGAGTTGCATGTGCCCAGTCAAGAATATATGCCTTGCCCTCATCGGTAATAATAACATTTGAAGGGTTGAAGTCTCCGTGGCAGACCTTGTTGTGCTTTGGCATTGCCTCAAGTCTTGTATGAAGGTCATAACGGGTTGTTGCATCAAGGTCTGACTGACAGATTTTTCTGTTCATCTTATCCTTGAGCTTTCCTAAAAGAGGACTTACCTTTGAATGCACTTCAAGCTGAAGGCCAACGAGCATTTCAATATACTTATCTTTATTCTCGTTATCCTCATCCATAAGCTGCTGAAGTGTTTTACCCTTGATATAATCGGAAACAATTGCCCATTTGCCGTCTACCATTGTAACCTCACGGACCTTGGGAATGTTAAGGCCGGTTTCTTCGATTCTTGCCTGATTGAGAGCTTCGTTAAGAACATCTGCTTTTGAATAATCGTCGTTGAACACCTTAACACAAACATCTCCGTCACGGTAAATTGTTTTGTTGTTTCTTACTGCAATCACTCTGTCAAGTTTCATTTTATTCTCCTCCTTCTCTTATGCTTTCTTGCCTACACGGTATGCTGCCTTGACTGCATCGGGCTTTACATCCTTTTCGATGTCGTCAGCCGTAGGCATATCAGGCTCTGTGAAATGCTTACCGTAATAAGCATTGATATACATTTCTTTAATTTCACTCATAAGAGGATATCTGGGGTTAGCACCTGTACACTGGTCATCAAATGCCTGCTCAGTCATTTCGTCAAGATTGTCAAGGAATACCTTTTCATCAACACCGTAATCCTTGATTGTTTCCTTGATACCTACAGTTTTCTTAAGCTCGTTGATTTTTGCAATAAGACCCTCAAGTTTTTCTGTATCGGTTTCACCCTTTACGCCGAGATAATCAGCAATTTCAGCATAACGTGCAAGAGTGTGAGGATGGTCATACTGTGAGAATGTACCCATTTTTACGGGAGCCTCAGAAGCATTGAAGCGGATAACCTCTTCAATCATAAGTGCATTTGCCACGCCGTGAGGAAGGTGGTGGAAAGCACCGAGCTTATGAGCCATTGAGTGGCATACCCCGAGGAAGGCATTTGCAAAAGCCATACCTGCCATTGTAGCGGCATTAGCCATCTTCTCTCTTGCTTCAACGTCTGTCTGACCGTTTTCGTAAGCACGGGGAAGATATTTAAATATGGTTTTGAGTGCCTGAAGAGCAAGACCGTCTGTATAATCTGTTGCGAGCATTGCGGCATAAGCCTCAACTGCATGTGTTACAGCGTCAATACCTGATGCCGCTGTAAGTCCCTTGGGAGCTGACATATGGAAATCAGTATCGATAATAGCCATATTGGGAAGAAGCTCATAGTCTGCAAGAGGATACTTAACGCCTGTTTCTTCGTCTGTAATAACTGCGAAGGGTGTAACCTCTGAACCTGTACCTGCTGAAGTGGGAACAGCAATGAAATATGCTTTTTCGCCCATTTTCGGGAAGGTATAAACTCTCTTACGGATATCAATGAATCTCATTGCCATATCCATAAAGTCTGCTTCGGGATGCTCGTAAAGCACCCACATAATCTTTGCTGCGTCCATTGCAGAACCGCCGCCCAGAGCAATGATTGTGTCGGGCTTGAATGTTGCCATCTGTGCGGCACCCTCTCTTGCAGAAGCGAGTGTGGGGTCGGGAGCAACATTTGAGAAAGTGGTGTGTGCAATACCCACTTCATCAAGCTTATCTGTAATGGGCTTTGTGTAGCCGTTTTCATAAAGGAAGGTATCGGTTACGATGAAGGCTCTCTTTTTACCGAGAACATTTTTAAGCTCGTCGAGAGCTACAGGCAGACAGCCTTTTTTGATATATACCTTTTCAGGTGTACGGAACCAAAGCATATTTTCCCTTCTTTCTGCTACTGTTTTGATATTTAAAAGATGCTTTACACCTACATTTTCCGAAACGGAGTTGCCGCCCCATGAACCGCAACCGAGTGTAAGTGACGGAGCTAACTTAAAGTTATAAAGGTCACCGATACCGCCGTGTGATGAAGGTGTATTGACAAGAATACGGCAGGTCTTCATTCTTGCGGCAAATGCTGAAAGCTTTTCTGTTTCTGTAACTTCATTAAGGTAAACAGAGGAGGTATGTCCGTATCCGCCGTCAGCAACAAGCTGTTCAGCCTTACAAAGAGCATCCTCAAAATCCTTTGCCTTATACATAGCAAGAACGGGAGAAAGCTTTTCGTGGGCAAACTCTTCGCTGATGTCAACACTCTCGACCTCACCAATAAGGATTTTCGTACCTGCAGGAACAGTCACACCTGAAAGCTCTGCAATTTTAGCAGCCTTCTGACCGACAATTTTGGCATTAAGAGCACCGTTGATGATGATTGTCTTTCTTACCTTTTCTGTTTCTGCGGCATTGAGGAAATAACATCCTCTTGCAGCAAATTCCTCTTTAACGGCGTTATATATGTTTTCTATAACGATAACTGACTGCTCTGAAGCACAGATCATACCGTTATCGAAGGTCTTTGAATGAATAATTGAGTTGACAGCAAGAAGAATGTCTGCACTGTCGTCGATAATTGCAGGAGTATTACCTGCACCAACACCGAGAGCAGGCTTACCGCTTGAATAAGCAGCCTTAACCATACCGGGACCGCCTGTGGCAAGGATAATATCTGCTTCCTTCATAACTGTGTTTGTCATTTCAAGGGACGGAATATCAATCCAATCAATAATCCCTTCGGGAGCACCTGCTGATACTGCCGCTTCAAGAACAAGCTTTGCAGCTGCAATTGTGCAGTTCTTTGCTCTGGGGTGGGGAGAAATAATGATTGCATTTCTTGTTTTAAGAGCAAGAAGACACTTAAAAATTGTTGTGGATGTGGGGTTGGTTGTGGGAATAACAGCGGCAACAACACCGATAGGCTCTGCGATTTTCTTAATACCGAAGGCCTTATCCTCTTCGATAACACCGCAGGTCTTTGTATCCTTATAAGCATTGTAGATATATTCGGCTGCGTAGTTGTTTTTGATAACCTTATCTTCAACAACACCCATACCTGTTTCTTCTACTGCCATCTTTGCAAGAGAGATTCTTGCCTTATTAGCTGCAGAAGCGGCTGCAAGGAAAATCTTGTCTACCTGTTCCTGTGTAAAGGTTGCAAATTCCTGCTGAGCCTTTCTTGTGCGAGAAATAGCTTCCTGAAGCTTTTCTACACTGTCAACAATTTCATAAGCTTTGGTTTCCATTTTATGTCCTCCTAAAATAATTTATTGGATTAATTGGCTGTTAAGATATGCCAACGATAAAGCCAGATTTTCCTGCCTTAAACATATTTCATCAGGCACATTCAATTTGCAGGGAGCAAAATTCCAGATAGCCTTTATGCCGGATTTTATCATTTCGTCGCAAACCTGCTGAGCAGAGCCTGAACCTACTGTGATTATTCCTATTCTGACGCTGTTCTTTTCGCAAAACTCTTTAAATCCGTCCATAGAATACACCGGCAATTTATTTCTTCCGAAGTAAAGTGTCTGATTATTACAGTCAAAGCCTGCAATAATTTTCACCCCGTACTCCTGAAATCCGTCGTATTCAAGAAGTGCCCTGCCGAGCTTTCCGGCTCCTACCAGTACGGCAGGTGTTGTTTTGTCACTGCCGAGACAGGCCGCAATATCCTTAATGAGTTCCTTGACAACATAACCTACCTTGGGTTTACCCGTACCGCTTACTGCGGCAAGGTCCTTTCTCACAAGCACCTCTCCCAAAGAAAGAGCATTTGCAACGGCTGTTGCTGAAATGTGTTCTGCAGTAATGCTTTTAAGATAATTAAGATATTCAGGAAGTCTCCCTAAAGTTGCTTTTGAAACTATCAGTTTTTCCATTATTGCTACCTCCTTTATCTCAAGCCTTGCATATTCTATCAAAAGCTTCACTTTTTGGGAATTATAAGATTGTTATATCGGTAATATATTTATCGATATAACGCTTATCGATAAAAAAAGAAAACTGCCCCGAAGGACAGTTTAAGAATTTGATTTATTCAGATGTTTTCGTTTTGATTCACAAAGCTCAGTAATGAACTGTTTATCCAATTTAGTAAGCTTATATCCGTTTTTGTATATCAATACATCCTTATAAACCTTTTTGTTGTCAACGCATTTTCTTTGAACAAGATTATATCTGTCAAGCACCTTTTGAGGTGCAGGTGATACCCACATAAATGTATCGGGATTTTCAGAAAGAAGATCAAACTGACTTGCTCTTTCAAATATAAATATGCGGCGTTCAATGTTGTCGGGCAGCTCCTCCTTAACAACCTTTGATAAGGGAAGCGACGGAACATAAGGGTCGGCGTGAGCAATTTCTATATAGTCTGTCAAATCATCAAAGGTAATTTCATCAAGCTCGGCAAGAGGACTGTCCGCACTCATAATAAGACTATATGAAAACTCTGTAACCATTTCATAAGAAAGACCCTTTTCTTCAAGCATTGTTTTGAAATACTTGTGATAGTTTTCAGCATAGCGGATTATACCAAGTTTATAATCGTGGTTAAGAATATTGTTTATTGTTCTTTGGGAATTGGTTTCTTTATAAAATATTTCTGCAGGATCAAAAGAAAGAGACTTTGAAAACTGAGCAAAGGCCTCGGATATGTAACAAGCCCTGGGTACAGAAATGGAAAACTTCTGCTTTTTCACCGCACCGTTCTTATAAATATCTTCGACCTGCTCAATCTGCCTTAATATATTTTTGGCATAACCGATAAAGTTTTCACCTTCAGGAGTAAGAAACATACCTTTGGATGTACGGTCAAAAATTGTAATTCCTAAATCAGCTTCAAGCTCTTTTATGGAGCGACTTATATTGGGCTGAGCAATAAGAAGGGTTTCAGCGGCCTTGTTGAGTGAACCAACCTTTGCCACTTCCACTGCATACTTCATATGTAAAATATTCATTTATTGCCTCCTTATCTTTGAGATGTGAATAATTATACCATATGATTCTATATTTATCAATCCAAAATTCCGCCAAATGTTGACAACTCACGAAAAAAATGTATATAATAGCAAAAAAGATATAAAGGATTTTATTATGAACAAGATTACAATTATCGGCACAGGAAGTGTCGGTTCAACAATAGCATACACGCTTACTGCAACAAATATTGCCTCAGAAATCGTTATGATTGATGTCAACGACAAAAAAGCTATGGGTGAAGCACTCGACATCCGTCAGGGTACTCCCTTCTGTGCTCCCTGCTCTATTTATGCAGGCAGTTATGCCGATGCAAAGGATTCCGACATAGTTATCATTACATCCGGCGTTGCAAGAAAGCCAGGTCAGACAAGGCTTGACCTTGCTCAGATAAATGTTGACATTCTTAAAAGCATCATTCCGCAGATAACCAGATATGCTCCCGATGCGACTTATGTCATAGTAAGTAATCCCGTTGATATTCTTACATATACATTCTGTAAATGCTCCGGTATCCCTGAAGAAAGAATAATAGGCTCCGGCACTATTCTTGATACGGCAAGACTCAGAAGCCGTCTTGCAGAGTATTTTTCTCTCAGTCAGCAGAATGTTCACGCTTATGTTTTAGGCGAACACGGTGACACATCGGTTATCCCATGGTCAACCGCAAATATTTCAAACGTACCTGTTATGGAATACAGCAAATCATTCATAAATCCCGGCATAATCGTTCCTGATCTGAGCATAGATGAAGTTGAAGATTATGTCAGAAAATCAGGTGCAAGAGTAATTGAACGAAAAGGTGCAACCTTCTATGCAGTTTCAATGTCTGTTTGTCACATATGCAAATGTCTTTTAAGCGGCATTGATACAACAATGACCGTTTCAACAATGCTCCACGGTGAGTACGGAATTGACGATGTATGTATGAGTCTTCTGACTGTTGTCGGACACAAGGGTGCACACAACAAGGTAATGCTTCCCTTGACCGAAGGTGAAATTAAAGCTCTTCATAAAAGTGCAGAAAGCCTTAAGAATATAATTAATCAGACAAATATATAAACAGAGAGGTAACATTATGCAGATGACAGCATTAATGTTACCTCTTTTTCACCCTGATAAAGAGTCAGAATGTAAAGCTTGTAAATTCATTATAGAATCTGATTGGTGTAAAAAGAAAACTTATTATCTGAAATTCAACTTTTAAAGCAAAACAGTATCTTCACCAAATCATATATGGGCTTTTGCACCTTCAAACCGAAAGAATAAACAAATGAAACCGCATCTTTTGTTGCAATCGGATTCCAGACCTTCTTTTCAGCTATGTCTGCAAACTCACATCTCTCCGAATCAGCAAGATACTTAAGCTGTTCGTTTAATTTTGCTTTGACAATATCGCCCTCATAATTTTTCAGAGATACTATTGCAATGCGACATTTTTTGTTATCAGATCTGATTTCACTGATAAGCTCACGGTAAAGACCGATAAATTTATCAGGGTCTTTTCTAAACAAATCCAGGTCATTTTCACCTATATGAAGAAGTACAGTGTCAGGCTCAATAGGTGCAACACAGCTTTTGTAATGCTCATTAGCTTTGGTTATGCTGATATTTTCAAAGCTTCTGTTATAAAAATTCGAGTCAAGTTCAAAGCTCTGCTTCAATTCACAAAGTGGTATGTTTACATCAGCTGTACCGCCGAAAATAACTGTTCCGCCTTTTTCCGCAAGCTCATTAAGTGCGGAATACTTTTTTATTTCTGTCATTTTCACTCTCTCCTTAAGCGTTCTTTTTATCAAGTTTTGAATTTCTGAAATAAACCGCAAGATTCATAAGCACAATGGCAAGATTTAAGATGTAAGCTACAATCACATAGTTAATCTGACCGCTCACGATTTTAGCCGAAATACCTGCTATGTAACCTGTAATGATTAGCAGAATAAACGGCAGACTTGTACCCTTTGCAGTTTTTGCATTGTATGCCTTGATAAGATTCATCGGCCAGGAAAAGCCGAAGCAAACAAGCATGATTGTTTCAAATATTGAACCCATAAAATCGCTCCTTTGTTTTTTATGGGCTCATAGTAGCACTGAATTTTCCCGTAGACAATTATTCAAAAGATTAAAAGAATTTTTTCTGCTTTTCTGCATTTATTTTACTTTCAAAACCTTTTCAAAAAGCGAATAATCTATTATTATAACTTCAGAAAGCAAAAATGAAAGAAGTCTTTATTATGTCAGTAAAAATAAAAAGCACAAAAAAAGAGACATATACTCTCGGCAGTATTCAGAAAATGTCCTTCCGTTTTCAGATTATACTTATTGTTACCCTTGCGTTATTTTTAGGTGTTGCGGGGTCGCTTATAAATGTTCAGTCTGAAACAAAACGCCGTGATCAGAACCTGCAGAATGTAGCAGAAGCTATTGCACAATCTCCGCTTCTCAGTGAAAAAAGCTTAGATGCTGTTAATTCCGCCGTGCTTACGGAATATCTTGATTCGCTCCGTGATACCCTTGAGGATATTGACGTCATCTCTGTGGTTAACACAGACAGTCTGCGTCTTTACCACTCGAATCACGAGCTTATAAGCAGCGTTTATGACGGCACTCTTCCAAGCTTCAGAGAAAACTCACAAGGGTATTACGCAACAACAGACAACGGTCCTTCAGGTATGCAGAGACGGGCATATGCCGCCATATACGATGAGGACGGTAACTATGCAGGCTTTGTCATGGCAATTATGCTTATGGAAAACATCAAAGCTGAAACAGTGCAGATTATTCTCATTTTCACACTTATTACCATTGTTGCCATTCTTATTGAGCTACTTATTTCAGCAGAGCTTTCAGGCAAAATAAAGGAGAGTCTTTTAGGCTATGAGCCTGATGTGTTTACATCAATGTTCCGTATGCGTGATAACATTCTTGAATCACTTGATGAAGGAATAGTGGCCGTTGACAAGGTAGGTAGAGTTCAGTTTATAAACAAATCGGCTGTTGAAATGCTTACAACTGACGGAAAAGAAGATTCTTTCATCGGAAAATATGTAAGTAATTTAAGTAATACAATTCCTGCACTTAATCCTCTTTGTGCTTCTGAAACAAGTCGTTCTGTAAGTTCAGCTTATGACAACATACTAATTGATACAATACCCATTAAAGAAAACGATTCTGTTACCGGCACCGTTGGTATTCTTCACGACAGAAAAGAATACACAAAGCTCATGGAAGACCTCACGGGTACAAGATATCTTGTAGATTCAATGAGAGCTAACAACCACGATTTCACCAATAAGCTTCATGTTATTCTCGGGCTGATACAGATGGAAATGTATGATGAGGCAACATCATACATTCAGAATATAACAATGGTACAGCGAGAAACCATAAGCAAAGTTATGAACTGTATAAACGAGCCTGCAATAGCCGCACTTCTTATAGGAAAAATTGCAAGAGCTTCAGAGCTTAATGTTAAGTTCGTTTTAAGGGAAGGTTGTTACTATTCTTCTGCAGATATATCTCTTCCCTCTGAAGTTCTTGTTACTGTCATCGGAAACCTCATTGAAAACGCTTTTGAGTCAATGAACGATATGAACTATGACGGTCAAAAAGAATTATTATTCGGTATGTATTCAAAACCGGGAGCGCTTCTCATCACTGCTGACGACACAGGCTCAGGTATATCCGACAGTAACATCGGCCGTATTTTTGAAAACGGATTTTCTACTAAAGGCAGTGGCAGGGGCACGGGACTATATCAAGTAAAGAACCTCATTGAAGCTGCCGGAGGCAAAATAAATGTTGAATCACAGGAAGGCATAGGAACATCCTTTACCGTCAGTTTTAAGAAATAAAAAAGGAGCTGCAAAAATGTATAAGGTACTTATAGTTGAAGATGACCCAATGGTTGCCATGATAAACGAGCAGTATGTAATGAAAAACAAAAACTTTTCAGTTTGCGGCAAATGTAAAGACGGTCTTTCTGCTCTTGAATTTTTGGAAACAAACAGCGTTGATCTTATCATAATGGATGTATATATGCCGAAGCTTGACGGATTTGAAACCTTACGTCAGATAAGAAAGAAACAGATATCAGCTGATGTGATTATGGTAACTGCCGCCAATGACCGAGACTCGCTTGAAGAAGCACTTCACCTGGGCATAGTTGATTATCTCGTTAAGCCGTTTACCTTTGACAGATTTCAAACGGCACTTCAGAAGTATATAACGCAACAAAAGGCACTAAATGAGCTTGACACTCTGAATCAAAAAAGCATTGATTTTATTATTGATTCATCCCGTAAAAAAAGTGAAGACCTGCATCCGAAGGGAATACAGGAAAAGACACTTTCAATTATTTATGATCATTTGAAAGAAAACAAAAACAAATGGCTGACCGGTGACGAAATAGCTGAAAAGACGGGAATCACCGCAGTAACAGTCAGAAGATATATGAACTACCTTGTCGAATCAGGCAAAGCTCAGGGTGAGATAAATTATGAAACAGGCGGAAGACCGTGTATGCTTTATAAAATTTAAAGATATGTATTTTATTTGAATATCAGATAAAACTCATACGACAAAAAGAAACCAAATACAAAGAATGAGTGCAGTATATTCAGTCTACTGCACCCATTTTTTATACATAAATCAAATCATTACAAACAATCTCTCTTGCTCGTTGTTGAATATCGCCCAGTATCTGCACCCACTCAAGTTGGTCTTTTTCTTTAAGTTGCTCTGTAACGCCTTCTGCTTCTTTCATTTGTTCAATCAGAAGGTCATACATTTCATTTGCCTGACGGTCAATATCTGCAAGATAAGGCCAAAGTGTGCATTTGGTTACCATCAGCATAAACAGACCTCGTTTGTTGTGTTCAAGGTAGTTTTTGTGCATCATACCCCATTTGCCGATGATGATATTTGCTTCAGAATAATGTTCGGAATTTTAAAGTCGCCAACCTGACGATAAGTTATCTTTGTTTTGCTTGCCATAGTTCTGTCCTCCTTATTTTTCATAAGTATCAATGAGTTTTAAAAGCAGTTCGTCAACATCCTCTGTGGGTAAATCCTCCGCCAAAAGCATATTGCGAAACTCATTCATTCCGTTGATAAGTAAATTTAGCTCAAAGCTGTCGAGTTTAATTTTGATTTTCTTTCTGAACATAAAATTTTACCTCCTTGTATTTTGTAACTACATTGTACAAGGAGGCTCGACTTTTGTCGAATGTGTGAGATTATTATTTTACAAAAGTATCATATGCAAATCTCGCACCAAATCTGAAACCCGAAATAAAGCTGTCAGAATTACTTGTTGTTGAAAATTCAACATAAGCACTGACATAGTTTTGAAACAGCTCTTTATCCTCACCGCTCAATCTTGCAGTAAGCTGTTCTTCTTTTTCGGCAAGGTTACTCAGCTTTTTCTTGAGTTTAGGCGTCAATTCGTTATTTACTTCTTGTGGTTCAATGTTACCATAATAGAAATCTTCAATTATATTTGACATTATGTATTCCTCCGTATCTGAGGAAATATATTAGAGTACGAAAGTTAGAATATGTATTGCCGAAGAACTACTTGTGTTATGAACATCCGTACCATACAGTATAAATCCGAACCTTATGCCAATCGGCGAAGGGTTCGGATTTGTTCTTTTTCTGAACGGTTTATAAAATGAAAAATGA
>JAZUNJ010000038.1:0-20573 GCA_045604105.1 Acutalibacteraceae bacterium
TTTAAGGTGCAAGGCAGTTTTTACAGAGATATTTTTCGTTTAAAGGAAATGATAAACTCCCCGTCATACTCGTGTATTACGGGGAGTTTTCGTGATGTTTAAGCGGAAAAGAGCCTGTAAAAACCCTAACTTCCTTACGAAGTGTCGCCCAACGGTTACCGGATTTTTTTATACAATACCTGTTGTTGAATATTTTGCAACTGTGTGGAACACACTGCCGGGCTTCATATTCTTTTCCTTGATAACAAGAATATTGTTTGTCTGATAGCAAAGCGCACCTGCGTGGAAATTGATTGAGTTAAGAATGGATACATAATGCCTTGTGCCGTTTTCAACATAGGAAAGCTGAAGGTCCTTATTATGAATAGCGCCATAGGGCTTCTGATTTATTGATTTGTATCCGATGCTCTCACCCACAACAAGGTCTTCAACAAGCTTACTGCTGAAGCCGTCAAGGTTAACGAATATCTTGTTTTTAACACTTGGGTCCTTATGAAGCTTGGTTGTAATCAGATTGTTTATCTGCTTACTCAAAGCAAAGCTGTCGGTATGACGGGCATTGTTCCATGTGATGATTACATAATCCTCAGAATTATACATCTTACGGATATATTTGCAATAGGGGTTATACTTCTCATTCCATACGTTTGTGCTTCCTGCAAGAGGTGCATAGTAGAACTCGAAGACCTTGTCACTGTCACTGCCGAGATATACAATCTGTTCGTTTTTGGGAATCTTGCTTTCCTTGCCTGAAAGGATGAGATTAATCTGCTCCTTGTTTCTTTCCCACACAATGTTTCTGAATTCAAAAATATCGTCCTGTGCAGTGCCGTACTTCAGCATAAGCTTTATATAGTTTGTTGATACCTGATAAATTTTTGCATGGTCAGATACTATCGTAGCTGTCTGAAGCTTGCTGTTTCCGTTTTTTGCACTGGAGGCAATACCGTCAAGGTTGGTGCTTGATGACCACACCGCATCCTTGTGCACCTTGCCGTTCATATCAAGATAATGAGAAACTGCGCACACCTTAACGTGCATCATATCTGTTGAGCCGTTATCAACGCCGAGAGTCCATTTGCAGTAAACTGCATTGAGATAATCTCCCACAACGCCGTCCTTGACATAATTCTTGTCACAGGCATCGTTAAGCTTGCTTGTGAAATACTCCTCGAACTTGGGGTCCTTTTTTGAGGTGGGATAGCCGTTGACCTGACCGATAACATTGACCTTTATACCCATTCTTGCAGCAGTTACAAGAAGATAAGAAATACGCACAAAGCCGTACTTGTCATAGTCCTTGCCCACAAGGTTGCGCATGTAACCGAAGTATCTGCTGTCACGGTTAATGTTGACGGCAGCCTGAACTGAATAACGGTATGTTGAAAAGTCAATTGATACGTCCTCCTCAGGATGAGCCTGCTTATAAAGCATAGCCTGATAAATGAGAAGTCCCTCACCAACTGAGCAGTTGTGTGCCTTTTCACCTCTGCGGTAAACAAAGGTGTCAACGGTAACTGTCTTCTTGTTTATGTTCTTGAATTTGGTTGTTTCACGGCTCATGAAATTGGAGCTGTTATCAAGCTTCGGAAGGCTTGCATACTTTTCGTTGATTTCACCGTTATCAGCCTTTATGCCAAGGTTGAGTATTGTGTCTGCTGACGGGTGCTTATTCACCTTTACCTTGGCGGTTTTGTTGCGCTTATAAAGGCTGTAGGAGGGAATTTTTCCTTCCTCGGCACTTACCTTGATTTTGCCGCTTATAGCCTTTTTCCAATAGGAGCTTGTAAGCTTTTTGTCTGTGTCAGAATCGGTATGCTTATTCTTGTTTATCTTAAGCTGTGCCTTGGAATTGTTTCCGTAAATTATGCTGCCCTTTTCAGCACTGTTTTTTGACACCTTGAGTCCGTTCACCGTAACAACAGGCTTTGATGAGGTAATGTAAATCACACCGCCCTTTGCTGCCTTGTTGGCTGTTGCCGTATTGTTATACATTTTCAGTGCCTTTGAATTTTTAATAAATACAGCACCGCCGTTTTCCGTTGCACTGTTTTTGCTGAAGGTACAGCTTTGAATCAGGCTTTCACTGTCGCCCGAATATACATGAACACCGCCGCCGTGGGCACCTGCCTTATTTGAGATGAACTTTGATTTGTAAATGCTTGTTGCACCCTTGTTGTAAATTGCAACTGCACCGCCTGAGCCTGCGCTGGAGTTTGACTCGAGGGTGCTGCTGTAAACCTTTACGGTTGATCCGCTGTTGCAAAGGAAGCCGCCTGCTGAGCCGGCTGAATTGCCGGTTGCCTTAATTTTATTAAGAATAACCGATGAGCAGTCATAGGTACCTACAGCACCTGCCGAGCCCTTTGATTTATTGCTTTTGAAGGTTACAACGTCAAGCACCAGAGTGGAGCTTTTTGCTGAAACAGCACCGCAGGGAGCAGCTTTTGAAGTTGTGGAATTTGATGTGAAGCTTGAATCGGTTACGGTTGCCTTACTGCTTCCCGTGATATAAACTGCACCGCCCTGAGCCATTGCAGTATTCTTTGAGAAGGAGGAATCGTCAACGGTGAGAGTGGCTTTTCTTGAAAGGTAAATTGCACCGCCGTAAGTGCTTTCAGGCTTTTTCTTTGATTTTGCCTTATTTGAAGTGAACCTGCAGTTTTTAAAATCTGCCTTGCCGCCCACCTTGAGGCTTGTTGTTTTTGCAGAAACTGCAACTGCACCGCCCTGCACTGAATTGTTGCTTGTGAAGTCACAGTTTGTGAAGCTGCACACACGTGCCTTAAGCTCTTTATCATAGGTGGCAACAAGCACTGCACCGCCCATATCAGAAGCAGTGTTCTTGCTGAAGGTTGCATTTTTTGCAATAAGCGCTCCGTAGGCGGCAATTGCACCGCCGTTATCTGAAGCCTTGTTAGAAAAAAAGGCTGCATCGCCGAAAATCATCATGTTACCTTTGATATAGCTGTAAATTGCGCCGCCGTCCTTTGTGGCTGTGTTGCCCTTGAAAAGTGCCTTTTCGCTTTTCTCCGAGCCGTCTGCTCCTATGGTTGTGGAGGCTGTGGGTGAGCTTGACTGATAAATTACGCCGCCGTTTGTGGTGGCCTTGTTTGAAGTGAAAACACCCTTGGTGATTTTAAGTGTGTATGCATTATAAACCACACCACCGTTGGCAGCAGTGTTTTTATCGAAGGTGCCTGCGTTTATGTTAATGTTGCTGTTGTTGAAAAATACACCGCCACAACTTGATGTGTAAACGGATTTGTTTTGATCCTTTGATATTTTTTCTTCGTTTACGCCGTTATTTGTGAAAACACCGCCGTGAATATTAATGGTACCGCTGGCATTAACGGCAACAGGTCCGCCTATTCTGTCCCTTGAAGGAAGCTGATACCTTGAATTCAGTGCACGGTCATTTCCGACTTTATAAGCGTTTTTCAAAGTAACGTTAGAATAAATGTTTACACTGGAGCTGTTGGTGTTAAAGATAAGAGAGCCATTAACCTGCACCTTCATGTTATCTCTGTTACCGTCAATCGTGAGCATGCTGCCCTTCTTGCCGCTTTTTTTACCTAATGCAAAAACGACATAGTTGCCGTCAAGGAGTGCGCTTTCACCCTTTGCATTTTCACCAACAACAAAAATGTCACCTGCAAAATCTGCTTTACGGGTAAGGGTAACAGCCTTGTCAGCATAAATTGTTGCATTCCCCGTAACATAAAAGGTTCTGTCAAGGGTGAAGCTTTTGACAACTCTTATAACCTGAGCTTCCTTTTTCAGAGCTTTTTCAAGCTGAGAGGATGAGGATACATCTGTAACCGTTGTTTTTGCAAAGGCAGTTATTGACAAAATAACCGTAAGAATTGCACACAGGCAGGAAACAAGTATAATTTTTCTTGCTTTTATAGTTTTCACAATCTGCAACACCTTTCTTTTTCACACTGTTTTTTATTATAACATCATTAAATTATATATACAAGATGTTTTTGTTTTTAATTCACTGTTAAAAGCAGCATATCACCGTATTGACTCTGTACAGGTTAAATGCTAAAATGAAAATAAGAAACAAAAAGGCGGTGATGCTTACGGTTATAAAGCATATTATACCAAAAGAAAAAGAAGGGCAGTATTATACCATTCCCTTTGATGTTCCTGAAAATGTTGTGAAAATCACCGTCACCTACGACTACTATAAGCCCACAAAGGGATTTATGGGTGACCTGAAGCCGTCAAACACCGTTGATATCGGCCTCACAGACGAAAAAGGTAATTTCCTCGGCTGGTCGGGCAGTGCTCACAAAACCGTATATGTTGGTGAATATGACTCCTCGGCAGGCTACCTTTGTCAGAAAATCAATTCAGGCAGCTGGGGAATTATCATCGGCGCTTATCATGTTATGGATGAGGGCGTTGAGGTTACATACAGCATTGATTTCGAATTTGAGGGTGAGGTGCTTCTTTTCGGGGACCTGCACATGCACTCAACAGCCTCAGACGGCATATTCAGTGCCTTTGAGCTTGGAAAGCTTGCAAAAGAAAAGGGCCTTGATTTTATCGGCATAGCAAATCACAACAACTTTGCCGAAAATCTCTCATTGCCTCACATTGACGGGCTAACCTTCGTACCTGCAGTTGAGTGGACGCACTATAAAGGACACATGAACTTTTTCGGTGTGTCTGCTCCCTTTGAAAACAGCTTCGTTGCAAACACAAGGGAAGATATGCATGCCATCATCAGCCATGCAAAAAGCCTTGGTGCAACCGTTTCCGTAAACCACCCCTTATGCCCCATCTGCCCTTATAAATGGGAGGACGATGAAGCCTTTGATATGATGGAAATCTGGAACGGACCCATGCGGCCGTCCAATGTGAAAGCAATCAATTGGTGGACTTCCCTGCTTTCAGAGGGTAGGAAAATTCCTGCTGTTGGCGGAAGCGACTTTCATAAGCCCGGTCAGTTTGCAAAATTGGGAAGTCCCGTGACAGCTGTTTATTCCATGTCAAGAAGCAAGGATGATATTTTGTCTGCAATTAAAAAAGGAAACTGCTTTGTGTCTTACAGTAAGGACTTCATAACGCTGAAGCTTAAATACGGCAGCTGTGTTATGGGACAGACTGCAGAAATTGAAGAGGAAATCCCCCTTGAAATTTTTGCAGGCACAAAAAAGGTTACCCTCGTCACAGACAAAGAGGAAAAGGAAATCCGCCTTACTGACGGCTATGCCGCAGTAGAGCTCGGCAATGTTAAATTTGCTTACATCAAGGTTTACAAGGGCCTTGGTAAGCTAAGAAGGATATGCGCAGTATCAAATCCCATATATTTTAAATAAAGGAGATAAAGCAATGACACCGCAAAATGCACTTACGAAGAAAACATCCCCTGCCCGTTATGGCTTTGCCATGTTCGGCACATCAATTCCCATCAATATGTTCAAGTCCTTTGCAGCAATTTTTTATGTTGACATGCTCGGACTTGATATGAAGAAGTATTCACTTGTTCTTTTCATCTACACCTTTGTTGATGCAATTGACAACCCTGTTTACGGCTTCCTTTCAGACCGTACCCGTACCAAGTGGGGCAGAAGAAGACCCTGGCTTTTAATCGGCACTCCCTTGCTTGTTCTGTTCTTCATTCTGTTTTATAATGTGCCCGCATTCATTGAAAGCGAACAGGGTATGCTTTTCATTTACATGCTTCTGATGTATATATTAACGGGTACCCTTGACTCACTTGTAAACGCCAACTACGGCTCTCTTTTCCCCGAGCTTTTCAAAAAGGACGAAGAAAGAGCAAAAACCAACGGCTTCAGACAGATTTGTCAGCTTTTCGCAATGGCGATAAGTATCGCTCTCACTCCCATGATTACCGAAGCCATCGGCTACAGACTCACCTCAGTTATTTACGGCGTGGTTGCCCTCATAGTTATGATGTACTGCTTCTGGGGCTGCCGTGAGAACACAAATTATGAAGAATTGGAAAAGCCTCAGCTTTTTGACAGCATCAAGGCTCTTTTCACAAATCCCCGTTTCTGGATTTTCGGTCTTGCAGGTGCCTTCTATTCTGCCGCATTCTCACTCATTTCTCAGGCCATCCCCTTCTTTGTGAAATATACCCTCGGTCTCGGTGGCAGTATGACCACCGTTATGCTCGGAATCGTTCTCGGTGTGGCAGTTATCGGCATTGTTATATGGTCAAAGGTTATTCAGAAGGTTGACATAATGAAAATTTGGAGAACAGGCTTCATCATTATGGCAATAGCCTTCATTCCACTTTTCTTTGTTAACAGCCTTGCACCCACAATTGCAATTGCAGCTGTTGTTGGCGTTGGTGTTGCCGCCTGCCTTACAACCATGGACTGCATAGGAGCCAAAATTGTTGATGATGATTACCGAAAGCACGGCATAAAAAGAGAAGGTATCATCAACAGCCTTATGGGTGTTATGAACAGACTCAACGGTCTTTACACCTCACTTGCCTTCTTTGTTGCTTCCGAATATTTCGGCTTCATCAGCGGTGACGAGCCAGGTGAAAACCCTGCCATGGCAGCAAGAGTTCTTCTTTGCCTTTTCCCTGCGGCAGCTATGATTGTGGCCTCCGTTATCACCTTCTTGCTCAGATTCCCCAAGGATGAAAAAGAAAATGGCTAAATATCTTATTATAAATGCAGATGATTTCGGTCTTAACAAGGAGCAGAATGAAGCCATAAAGGACCTGCTTGAAAACAAGCTTATAACCTCAACCTCTCTCATGGCAGTGGCGCCTGAGGCTGAGGATGCAACAGCTTTTTCAAGGGACTGCTCCATACCAGTCGGCGTACATATTACCCTTAACTCTGACGATAAAAAGGAGCTTTACCCCAGCCTTACAGGTGCTGAATCCTTGGGAAAAGAGGGGTTGTGGCACGAAAATAAAAATCTCACCCTGAAAGCAAAAAGGAAGGACGTACGTGCAGAGCTTGAAGCACAGTTCAGCTACATAATAAACAAGGGCGCATCAGTTGACCACGCTGACAGCCACTGCGGCACGGTTTACGGCATAAACGGCAGACGCTTTTTCTTAGATGCATTTGACTTCTGCAATGAACATAAGCTGCCCTTCCGTTTTCCCAAAACCGTCGGCTTTCTTGAAAGACAGCTCGGCATGAAAATACCCTTCCCCATTGTGAAGCTTCAGCAGATGATTGTCTCATGTGCTGAAAAACGGAATGTAAGCCTTCTCACTGACCTTGTTTCCAATCCCTGGTCAATGAAAAGAATAAAGGATTACGACACGCTGAGAAAATACTATCTTGATGCCGTTGACAACTGCCTTGACGGTGTGACAGAAATTTTTCTGCACCCTGCCCTGCCAAACGAAAAATACGGAATTGAATGGCAGAAAAGGGAGCTTGAATACAGGCTTTTAAAAAGCGGAGACCTGCTTGAGCGTGCAAAAAGCCGTGGCATTGAGGTTGTGGGCTGGAATATATTCAGTGAATAAAACAATTTACCCCTGACGTAAAGTCAGGGGTGTGTTTTATTTAATTTTTATTTCAAATTCAAACCTTGCGTTATCCTCATACCACAAGGGGAAGTTTGTGCCCCACACATTATTCTGCAGAACAAAGCTTATACCGTCTTCTCTTACGCTTTCTCTACCTCTTTTATCAGAATCTTTTCCAGAAATCCACACCCCAGGGATGATCTTGTTCCTCCCATTCATCACGGTGACGGATAATCTTTTCACGCATTTCGTTTACCTTCGCCCTGTATTTTTCATCTTCGGCAAGGTTTTTTGTTTCCCACGGGTCATTTTTAATATCGTAAAGGAAGGTCCATTTGTCCTCTTCTCCGTCACCGTTACGGTATTCTATAAGCTTATAATTTTCATCCTTCACACCACGCACAAACTTATCAAAAATCAGATACAGCTCATCACGGAAGCTTTCCCCGTGCTCACCGTCAAGAAGCTTTGCAAAGCTTTTGCCGTCAACAGAGGAAGGAATTTCTATTCCGACCTTCTCACACAAGGTGGGAAAAACATCATAAAGATAGACATAGGCATCGTTCCGTTTGTTTTCGGCAATGCCGGGACCTGCCATAATAAGAGGAATACGGACACCGTGCTCGTATATATCCTCCTTACCCAACCAGCCGTGCTGACCGACGGCAAGTCCGTTATCACCTGTGAACACGATGATTGTGTTATCCTCCTCGCCTGAACGGTGAAGAGCGTCAAGAAGCCTTCCTATTTCATAATCAAGGTGGGTAATCATTGCAAAGTATTCTGCAATGTGTCTTCTTATCTCTTTTTCATCACGGGGATAGGCGGCAAGTCCTTCGTCACGGTGCACCATGAGAGGATAATTCGTGTCAATAATCTGCTGAAAATTCGGCGGCAAATTGATTTTTTCTTCATCGTAAAGCTTGCGGAACTCATCAGGCATTGTTCTGGGGTCATGAGGTGCAAGATAAGCAAGATACATGAAAAATGGTGTATCCTTGTTTGCATTTTTCTCCAGAAGCTCAATTGCTGAATCTGTAAGTAGTGTGCTTGAATGCTTACCCGGATCAAACTCATCACAGTGCTGCTTCTGGGGTTGATTATAGTTATAGAAATCCACCACAAAGTTGATTACATTGTCATAATTTCCTGCAGGGTCAAAACGGCAGGTGGGCACATTCCAGTGGTCCCACATTCCCCCGAAGAAAATTTTTGCACCCTGAGTAAAGCTTCGTGCATAGGAAGCACAGCCGTTATGCCATTTGCCGAGACCTATGGTTTCGTAGCCGTTATTTCTGAATGCTTCGGCAAGGGTTTTATGCTCTTTTGGAATGTTGCCGCCAAGCTCTTCAAGATGAAAGGGATTTCTGCCCGATAAAATCATGGCACGGCTCGGCATACAAACAGCACCGCAGGTACCGCCTGCTATGTGAGCACGGACAAAAGAGGTACCCCTTGAAGCGAGTCTGTCAAAATTCGGTGTAATGATTTCACTGTTGCCAAGGGCATGAATTGTGTCAAAGCGCTGGTCATCGGTCACGATGAATAATACATTTGGTTTTTTTGCCATAAAGCATCGCCTCGGATTTTCATTCTATTTTTTTATTTAGAATTATTATACCATGCTATGTTATAATTTTCAATCTGAGTGTTTGACAAAAGCTTCAACATTTCAGCTTTTCAGTAAAATATAACTGCCGGATGCCCTTACGGACACCCGGCTGAAATACACGGTTTTGGCTTATGCCTCTTTAATTACATACTTATAGAAGTCAACAGCGGGAGCGAGTGTTGCAACGTCAACATTTTCATCAATGCCGTGAACACTGTCAAGCTGCTGCTTGTCAATTTTGAAGGGAACAAAACGGATGCAGCTGTCACAGATTTTTCCGAAATATCTGCTGTCAGTTGCAGCGTTCATGATGTAGGGAACAGCCTTGTATTCGGGGAAGACACTGCTTACTGCTTTTTCAATAAATTTGAATGCCTCACCCTTGAAATCTGTGATTCCCGATTCAATACCGTCATCAATAATTTCAGTTTCAATATCATATTTCTTTGCAAGGGCTGTTATTGCATCAACACTTGACTTCTTACCCTGATGGTGTGAAAAACGCATGTTACCCACAACCCAGGCTTCCTGAGGAATAACGTTTGCTCCGTCTGAACCCTTACTCATTGTGAAAGCAAGAGTTGTTCTGAGCATTGCTGCACCTGCAGGTGAAATCATGGGCATTACCTTTTTGAGCACCGGCTTGAAGGTGTTCACATTGCCGCAGGCTGTTTTCATAATACCGCTCATTGTGGGAGCGAAGCGTGAAAGCATTTCCTTAACTGTGTCTGACATATAAACATCAAAGCATTCTGCCTTTTCAGCCTCAGCCATAAACTTGCCCAGACGAACAAGCGGAGTGTTCTTGCCGGGAGCAGATGCGTGACCGCCGTTTGATTTTGCAATGAACTTAAGGTCAACATACCCCTTTTCACCAACGCCTATCATGGCAAATGTGCCGTCAGCACCGCCGATGGGGTCATATAAAATCATACCGCCCTCGTCAAGCACCATGTGGAATTCCATCTTTCTGTTCTGTAGCTCACGGGACATTTTATCTGCTGTTTCACCGCCGATTTCTTCAGTGCAGGCAGTTACAAAATATGTATCTCTTTTCGGTGTGAAGCCCTCTTTGATAAGCTCCTCTGCAGCCTGAAGCATCATTGCAAGGCCGCCCTTTGTGTCAAGTGTGCCTCTGCCCCATACCTTGCCGTCTGCAATTGCGCCTGAAAATGCGGGGTGGGTCCACTCGCCGCTTGCCTCAACAACATCGTGATGGTTCATAAGCATAATTGGCTTCAAGGATGGGTCTGTTCCCTTCCATTTAAGCAAAAGGCTGCCGTCGAATTCTTCACATTCCACTGTTGCAAAGAAGTTGGGAAAGGTTTCACGAAGCACCTTATGGAAGCCAAGAAATTTTGTAATATCCTTATTATCTCTTGATGAAATTGTTTCAACCTTGATAAGAGTTGAAAGAACTTCAGCATACTGCATTGCACGATTTTCGCTCATTTTTCACATCTCCTGAATAAATATTAAAAAAATTATATCATATGTTAAATTTAAAATAAAGTGTTTTCTTAAATTTCACTCAAATGAGAGGCATCGATTTTATTTTCTGTCTGATTTCAGAAACTCCTTTATTTTTTCACCGTCTTTATACCCGAGCTGATACAGCTTACTTAAGCCCTCTTTATTTCTTGTTGCTGTTTTGATTCCGAAGCATTCCGCGGGATAAAGTATCAGCACCTTGCCCTCTTTTTCAAGCTTGAGAATTTCCTTTATTCTGTTATGATATGTGGTGTGTGACGCCCCTATTGCCCTTGCAATTTCAGGGTATCTGAAAAGCAGGAGCTTCACAAGCCATTTGGGAAAGGCTGATTTTTTATAGTCAATGGGAAGAGTCAGACAGATAATCAGCTTGTCGCAGCCGTCTTCAAAGGCCTTACGGTACGGAACGGGGTCCGATATGCCTCCGTCGAAATATTTTCTATCCTTGAACAGAACCGGCTTACGGGTAACAACAGGCAAGGCACAGCTTGCCTTCAGCAGGGTGAAATCATCACGTGCAAAATCGCTTTTGCCAAAATACTTCTGCTCACCTGTCAGGGCGTCCGTTACTGCGGCAACAAACCTTTTTGAAGACTTTATTACAGCATCAAAATCTAGGGGATTTTTACCCTTACTGTTTGTTATGTCGGAATAAATGTAATCAAGGTTGATATACATCCCTTTGGTGAAATAATTACCTATACTCATATACTGCTTTTCAAAGGAGTAATCCTCATAAAAGCTTTTTAATCTTCCACGCTGACCTGCTATGTAGGTTATAAGATTTGCACTTCCTGCAGAAACGCCGAGGCAATATTCAATATCAATGGAATTATCAAGAAGATAATCGATGATACCGCTCACATAATTTCCTCTTAAGCCTCCGCCTACATCCATAATTCCAACCATAGCATTTCTCCGCATTTTCTTAATTTATGGAACTGATTATACCACCCGAAAAAGAAAAAAACAACACCCCGCAGTAAAAGGCTTTGTTTCCGGGGATACAGCCTTTTACTGCGGGTTTTTATTTGGTTATTATATTTCTTTTATAAATGCTTTATCCCTTTCAGGTATACTTTCAGAATCGGTGACGCAATCAGTTGATTCTTACAACAAGGTCACTTTCCGGATAACAGCAGCAGGGATGAATGAAGCTGAACTGTATATCTGCTATACGGCGCTTGTCTTCACCCTCAGGAATATAAACCTTACCGCCTACAAGCTTGCTTCTGCAAAAGCCGCACTCACCTGTGTGACATCTTGCAGGAACCTCAATGCCTGCACGCTCAAGTGCGCAAAGCACTGTTTCACTGCTGCTTGCTTTGATTACGGTTTTCTCACCGCGGTTGATAACGGTAACACTGTATTCCTTCGGCTCTTCCTCTGCCTTCCTGCCAGCTGAAAAGACCTCAAAGCGAATATGCTTTCTTTCCTTCTGAAGCTTTGGAAGCTCTGCTTCAAGGAATTTATACATTCCTCCGGGGCCACAAACAAAAATGCTGTATTCCGATTCGGGAGCGTACTTCTTTATAATATCTGCACCGACAAAGCCCTTTTCATAACCTTCCTCATCACTGTTGCTGAGCACATAAACCACATTGATTTTTTCATTTTTCTCTGAAAGAAGGTCAAGCTCTTGCTTAAAAAGAATTTCATACGATGTTCTGCAGCCGTAAAGCAGGGTGAGACTGCAATCCTCTTCACCCTCAGCAATTGCTCTTGCAAGTGAAAGGAAGGGAGTGATGCCGCTGCCGCCTGCAATGCCGACAATATTTTTTGCATCTCTTAAAGGATTGTATGTCAGGTTGCCCTCTGGCGCATATGCAGTAACCTCGTCTCCCACACTCCAGTTATCGAGAATATAATCGGAAACAAAGCCGTCGCTGATACGCTTAACAGTAATCTGATATTCACCATCCAGTGCGCTGAGAGGTGAAGAAGCAATTGAATATGAACGGGTAACAACTGCACTGCCTATTTCGAATCTGAAGGTAAGGTACTGACCTGCTTTAAAATATGCAATGGGAGCTGCTTCGCTTATGAAGTAATAGCTTTTTGCAATGTCTGCGTGCTCTTCAATTCTGCTGATTACAAGCTTCTGCATTTTCGGATGAAGACTTTTTGCAACCTTATTTACGCCGAAATCATCAGTACGGGTGGGTAAAACTGCTTCAGCACTGTTTATAAACTTATTTCTTTCTGTTAAAAACTTCACTGTGTTCACGGCATCCTTAAAGTTACCGTTTACGGAAATTTTCTTCCTGCTCATTTATTTTACCTCCTTTTTCATACTGAGTATTGCCGCCTTTGCTGCCATGTCACCTGTTGTATAGCTGGGTGAATAACCCATATGTCTTGTGGTGTAGCCACCTGCAAAGTAAAGACCGGGGATGCCCTTATCAATCAGATCAAAAACAATTCTCTTAACAATACCGTCCTGCTTGCTTGCTTCATATCCGTAGATTGTGCCTGCAGGAGCATCGGTATAACGTGCATAGGTCATGGGTGTTGCAATTTCAATTTCTTCTATGTATTTTCTGATTTCAGTGCCTGTTGCTTTTTCAAAATTATCTATCATTTTTTCTGCAAAGGCGTGCTTTGTTTTATAATAATCCTTAGCGGGAACCTTGCTCCATTCATCACCTGCAAAAATTGATGTCATATAAAGGATGCTTGTGCCCTCAGGTGAACAGTCATCAAAGGCTCTGTTAAGGCAGACCGTTGCCTGAACATCGTTGGTTTCAATGCTTTTGCTGAGCTCATAGCACTTTCTGTTATCATTGGTGGGATAAATGAAATAGGTGTGATTATTAAGTCCGATTTCATCTGCTGAACGGTTAAGGCCGAGGAATACTGCAAAGCCCTTTGCACCCAGGGTTTTTGCATTCACTTCTTTTTTAAGCTTTTCGGGAATAGCCTTTTCGTCAATAAGCTTTGTGTAGGCGTTATAAGGTGATGCGTTGCAGATGACAGCCTTGGCATTTATAACAGTACCGTCGTCAAGCTCAACGCCTGTTGCCTTGCCGTTTTCAATGTTGATTTTCTTAACGCTTGTGTTGAACCAGGCTTCACCGCCGTTTTCTGTGAAGGCCTCAAGCAGTGCAGTGCTTATCTGATGGCTTCTGCCATTTGGAATAACTGCACCGTCAATAATATATGCGTGAAGCATTGTGAAATAATGGATAACGTTAAGCTCATCCGTGGGCTGACCGAGGTAGCACCAATATCCGTTAAGGATATCCCTTGTTTTCTGACTTGCACCGAATGCCTTCAGCACCTCATCAACAGAATAGTTTGCAGCTTTAAGAAACTCTGTGTGCTCAGAGAAAATTTCCTTTATCATTGAGGGCTTGAAATCTGCAATGTCGCTTACAAAATCCAAGGTTTTTTCAATGCTTTCGATAAGCTCAAAAACCTTTCTTACAACCTTTTCTGAGCCCGGGTCATATTCCTCAAGCTTTGAAATGAAGGCTTCCTTACCTAAAGGCATAACGCAGTCGCACTTCTCATTTTCATTGAGGGTGATCAATCTGTATGCTTCATCAAGGGCAACCCATTCAATTTTATCTGCTGCGCCAACCTCCTGAAAAATTTTCAGAAGCGGTGATTTTCCCGTGATGGAGCCGATACCGCAAAGCTCATGAAGAGAGGCTTCGAATTCGAATCTGCCTCTTACAAAGCTTGTTGCAAAGCCACCGGGCAGATTGTGACGTTCAATAAGCAGTGTCTTTTTCCCCTCTTTTGCAAGGCGTGCTGACGCCACAAGTCCGCCATTACCTGCACCGATAACAACGGCGTCATAGTTTTTTACCATATTCCCCACTTCTTTCATAAAATAAATATAAAAAGCTTTTCGTTTTCCCATGCCCGAAAGCACGAAAAACGTCTTGTTTGCACAGATTATTATATCATCCGACACAAGCAAAAAGCAAGTACTTTATTCATCACAATTAAGCTTTGTCCGCTTAATTCCATTAAGGCAAGAAAAGTCCCCGGCAAGAAGAATTTGCCGGGGTTTTCGTAAATGATATAACAATAAACAGAAAGGGCTGCTGAATCCTTATTCAATAATTTTAACATCGCCCTGATTGCTTACGTATTCTCCATTTTCATAATAAAGCTCTGAGTTAACTCTCACGGCAGCACCCTCAGGTACATGTAAAACAGCCTTCATACCCTCGGGAACAGTAAGGTCAACAGCATAAATTCCGTCTGCTTTATCATATTTCAGAGTGATCAGGCCTTTTACACTCGGAACAGTACAGCTCATACTGTCTGACAGGTTGTACTGAGGCTCAATTTTAACCTTTTCATAACCTGCTTCAACGGGAGTGATGCCTGCAAAATGCTTACTCATTATAACAAGAGGTCCGCCGCTCCATGCATGGTTCATTGTGCCCTGCCAGGAGTTCCAGAATTCCCAGAGAGTTGAGTAATCCTCACACACCATGTCCTCGTATCTTTCCTTGATTCTGTTTTGGGCAGCTTCGTATTCTCCCATTTTGCAAAGAGCCTCAAGAACATAGTATTCCATATAGGGACTTGCATTTTTTGTGGTTGTGAGTACGTTCAGAATGGTATCATACTGCTCTTTTTCTGCAAGATCCGATAAAACAGCAAGCGCATTTGCTCTGTCATCGCATTTTTTAGCGTCTTCGCTTCTGAAGCCTTCCTCTGTCCAGAGAGCCTTGTAGCCCTTTGAGATGGCAGCTTTTCTTTCGGTAATAAATGAGATATCCTCATCCTTGTCCAAAAGCTCAGCCATTTCCTGTGCACATGAAAGTGCGTAGTAAACCCATGCATTTTCAATGGCTGTCATATCTGCCTTTGAGCCCCAGTCAGGCCAGTCCCATGAGCCGCTGCGGTGCACAACAAGATTGTTTTCACCGATTTCCCAAAGCTTCAGATAGTCAATAGAAGCATCATAAACCTTTTTGATAAAGTCCTTGTCACCCGTATATTCATAGTAAGTCCGGAAGCCAACGATTCCTGCAAGCTGCTGAACGGGAAGCTCAAAATAATCTCCGCTTATGGGTACAACAGTCTGTAGCACCTTTGTTTCATCAACGTAAGAGAGCATTGCCTCCACGCCCTTCTGATAAAGCAGATAGGAATTGCTGTCCATGGAGTACATTGTCATAATCATTTCACTTGTGACATCGCCCCACCACTGTGCTCTTTCTCTGTCGGGACAATCCATGAAATTGTCGCGCATGGTAACGTAAAGAGTTCTGAGGGATTTTTGCCACAGTGAATTCATGAACTCATCGTCGCACCTAAAGTCACCGCAGAATGAGCTGTCATATCCTGTTTCACGGTATTTGAGAGATACGACCGTAACGCCCCTCGGTATTTTATAGGTAATATGCTCTCCGTTGAACCAGCCAAGGGCTTCAAACTCCTGCTCACCCTCTTTGGTTATGTAAGTGTCTGAAACTGCGCCGATTGTGGTGTTTTCAGTTGTTATGCGGATTTTTTTACCTGCAGGTGCTATGACCTTAAGATAGGGAGTAAGCTGTGCGTTATAAGGAATATCCACAGTGATTTTTTTACCGAAAAGGCCCTTTACTTTATAATTTTCGTAATCCTTTGAATTTTCATAATCCTTAAGACCGTAGTCCTTAAGGAAGGGTATTCCTCTTGGGTAAAGCTTTCCGTAAGCACCTTCACCGCCAAGGGCATATTCAGTTGCATTTTCCCATGCTGAGGTGTCATAGTCTTCATTTAACCAGTCTGCCATGGCTTCCCTTGCATCAAAATAAATGCTGTATTCGGGAAGTCTGTAGTTAGGCGGATAAAGCTCGGAATCCACATAGGCGCTGTTTCTTTTCACCTTCCAGCTTTTATCGGAAACAACGGTAATATCTTCACCTGTTGCTTCAAAAAGGAAGCCGCCCTGACCGCTGCCGCAGTAGGAATAGCTGGTTTCGTTATCCCAGAACCACACAAGAGCACAAATGCTGTTTTCACCCTTCCTGAGATAAGGCGCAATGTCTATACTGTCATAATAGCCGCTGTTTTTTGCGGGGCCCCGCTTCACGTTACCTTCAAAAACAACAGCTTCACCGTTTATGTAAAGCCAATATTTTGAATCTGCCGATATGTGAGCAATGAGTTCTTCGGGCACTTTATCAGGGCTCAACCTTTTACTCAGACACATCCACACATTTTTCTCTGTAAGGTTATCCTTGTCCCATATCCACTTTGCCTTCCAGTCGTTTTTCTCCTCAGTGGAAATTACGCTGTAGGCAGGAATGGTATCGGGAATTTCGTAATCATTTGTAAAAGGTACCATTACCGCGTCCCCCCATGAGAAAAATGAAGAAAGAAAAGCTGCTGCTATTGCAAAATATGAAATAATCGTCTGTAAAGTTTGCATAAGAGCCTCCTTGATATGCTTAAGCTATATATTGATTCTATCACGGCAGATTATTATTTTCAAGCAGTGTACTCATTTTATAACGAAAATATTTTATAACGGTAACAGATATAGAAAAAAGGCAAGCATCAGCTGAAGCAAGTGAATGAAATACCCCTGACTTTTCGGTCAGAGGTAAAATTATTTTTGTCTGTTGTCCATATATTTATGATAGAGAATGTCCTTAAGCACAAGCATGGCATCAAGCTCACTGTAGCCGTATACCTTTTGCAGTGAATCAAGCATTTTTCCGATTTCTTCAGCATACTTTGGTATATCAACCTCCTGCTGATAGGTTTTTAGCACGGGATATTTTGCGCTCCATGCTTTTGTCCAATCGGTTTTCGCTTGGTTTTCTTCAGTAGTATTTCTGATTATCCTTGTAATTTCATCCATGTACAGCACCTCAATAAATCTGTATCTGCTTTAAGCTTCTTCGGTTTTGCTGATGCTCAACCATCATTACTTTTCTTGCCAAGCTGATAAAATGCCACTGCAGAGGCGGCGGCAACGTTCAGAGAATCAACGCCGTGATACATCGGTATTTTCACGGTAAAATCGCAGTCGGATATGGTTTTGTCAGAAAGTCCGTCTCCCTCTGTTCCCATAATGACGGCAAGCCTTTCTTCAGCTGTGAGCCGTGGATCATCAACAGAAATACTATCGTCCTTAAGTGCCATAGCTACGGTTTTAAAGCCGAGAGCTTTAATTTCATCAAGGCTATCATCCTGCAAAAAGGTCCATTCAATCTGAAACACGGTGCCCATGCTGACTCTTGCGGCACGTCTGTAAAGAGGGTCTGAGCATCCCGGAGTGAGCAGCACTGCATCCATTCCGAGTGCCGCAGCAGAGCGGATTATGGCACCCACATTGGTAGGGTTCATAACCTTATCAAGTATAACTATTCTTCTTTTGTTTTCGCAAAGCTCCCTGACATCCGGCAGTGCCTTTCGTTTCATGGCGCAGAGCATACCTCTTGTGAGCTTGAAGCCTGTAAGCTGAGTCAGAATATCAAATTCCGCACAAAAAATAGGTATGTCCTTTATTCTATGAAGAATTTCCTTGCCCTCACCTTCAATATGCCTTTTTTCCATAAGACATGAGACCGGCTCATATCCCGCATCAAGAGCCCTTTCAATGACCTTCGGACTTTCAGCTATGAACAAGCCTTTTTCGGGGAACTCCTTGTTCAGCAGCTGAGCCTCGGTCAGCCGTGCATATACATCCAGCTCAGGCGCAAGGAAATCTGTAATTTCTTTAATTCTGTTCATGCTATTCTCCACCGTATATCTTAGTTCTTATCTTTAATTTGCCGAGAAAATTATAGCACAATAAGGCATTTCTTTTCAACCGGTATGAGCAAAACACCCATGACTTTTGACAGTCAGGGGTTTAGCTTAATCACTTGTTTCAGCCTTAGCGATTTCCTTTTTTATCTCTCTGTAAACCGTCATGCGCATTGTAAGGTAGCAGGCCGCACCGCCAAGAACATTAGAAATCGGCTCAGCCATAAACACACCCATAACGCCTAATCCCATTCGTGGAAGTAAAAGTGTAAGCGGCACTACAATTATAGCCTTGCGAAGCAGAGAGAAAAACACAGCGTGCTTTGCATCGCCCAAGGCCTGGAAGGTTGACTGACCTGCGAACTGTAATGACATAAACACAAATCCGAAGAAGTAAATTTTCATCGCTTCAATGCCAAGCTCTGCCATCTGTACATCGTCGGAAAATATACCGAACCAGAAGCTAGGGAACAAAATCACAAGCAGCCATGCTACTAATGTATAAACTGTACCGATTAAGGTATTGAAGCGGATACCTGAGCGGACTCTGTCAAATTTTCTTGCTCCGTAATTGAAGCTGACAACAGGCTGTGCACCGGTTACTATACCCATAACGGGAAGCATAAATATTTCACGCACAGAGTTTGTTACTGTCATAATGCCGATGTATAAATCCCCGCCAAAAACCTGTAAGGTTTTATTACACGCCACCTGAACAAGACAGGTAGTACCCTGCATAATGAAATTTGATATGCCGAGCTTACAGATATCTTTGGTGATATTTTTACTGATTCTTATATTGTCACGGCGTAAGGGAATGATCGCTTTTTTACCTGTAAGAAAGCGGAGCACCCAAAGTGCAGAAACAGCCTGACTGATTATTGTTGCCAATGCGGCACCTGAAACCCCCATATCTAAACCGAAGATAAACACGGGGTCAAGAGCTATGTTACATACAGCACCGATAGTAACCGACCACATACCGATTTTTGGGAAGCCCTGAGCATTGATATAGCCGTTCATCCCCGTAGCAATCATAGAAAAGATTGTACCGAGAAGATAAACATCAAGATATTCCTTGGCATATATGTAAGACTCCTCACCGGCACCGAAAGCAAAAAGAATAGGCTTTGTAAAAGCATATCCTGCCACAGTTAAAATCAAGGAGCTGCACAGCAATAAAGCAAAGGAGTTACCGAGAATCTTGCCTGCGGTTTTCTCTTCCCCTGCACCTCGTTTTATAGCAAAAAGAGGAACACCACCGTTACCGAACAGAGCAGTAAAAGCCATAATCAGCGAAACAACCGGAAAAGTAAGTCCTACACCTGTCAGAGCCAAACTGTTACCGTCACCCATATGACCGAGGTATATGCGATCCACAACATTATATAATAACTGAACGAGCTGAGCAACGGTCAGAGGTATTGCCTGAGCAACAATACACTTCCATACGGGACCTATTGAAAAGTCAGTTTTTGCAGAGTTCTTTACAGTTGACATTTGTTTTTTACACTTCCGTTCAAATGCTGAGTTTCGGAATGATTATAGCACAACATAACTTTGCTTTCAACCGAAGGCAAGAAAATGCCCCTGACTTTTTTGCAGTCAGGGGTTGATGTTTGGTGTTCATAAATTGGAATTTGCTCAATTATTATCAGCAGTCCATTTCTTTGACCAATCAAACAAAGTTTCTGACATCAAGTTGAAGTCTACCGTTCCGCCATTTTTCAAATCAAGAAATGTATCAACGATAACCCTTTCATCATTTGAAACAATATTCCGCAATTCACTTTGATGTTTTATGTATTTGGCTGTTCGCTTGAAAGCAATTGCCTGTACAACAAAAGAAGCCGATTTATATAACCCTCTTAAAATATCGTCGCTCTTTTCGTGGAGCATATTGTGAACGCAGCCATGATAGATGTTGCAGGCACCGATTTTGATTGCTCGGTTCACGGCACTGTCGTCAACAATAGCCATCACCTCGTCAAGGCTTCCCTTGATGGGTGTGGTGTCATAGCAAAATTGGAACAAGTCCGACGGCTCCCAATTCATAATTTCCTTTTTTCCTGAAAGAAAACCGCAAATCAGTTCTCTGTGGGACAAGGTGTCCAACATAGCATTGTAAACTTTTATATCTGCGGAAGACAATTCATTCAAAATAACAACAACATCAATATCGCTTTTGTCGCCAGCTTCGCCACGACCATAACTACCTTGCAGGCCAACAAACCATACACGGTTTGCAAAGGTTTCATTTAATGCTTGTAAAAAGTC
>JAZUNJ010000039.1:0-14342 GCA_045604105.1 Acutalibacteraceae bacterium
TGAGCACGGTTCGTTTCATTTCGTTTTTCCCACTGATACGGTAATCATTCTTGTCGTTGTTGTTATCAACACTGTTCTCGGCGTTGTTCAGGAAAGCAAGGCTGAGGCAGCTATCGAAGCTCTGCAAGAGATGAGCGCCGCAACCTCCAAGGTACTGCGTGACGGCAAAATCGTTTCAGTCCGCAGTGAAGACCTTGTAGTCGGTGATGTTGTTGTTCTCGAAGCCGGCGACGCTGTTCCCGCTGACTGCCGTATCTTCGAATGCGCAAGCATGAAGATTGAAGAAGCTGCGCTTACAGGTGAATCCGTTCCCGTTGACAAGGTTATTGCTCTTCTCAAGGGCGGCGACAACGGCGAAGTTCCTCTCGGCGACAGAAAGAATATGGCTTACATGGGTTCAACCGTTGTTTACGGACGCGGCAAGGCTGTTGTTGTTGCAACAGGTATGGACACCGAAATGGGTAAGATTGCCGATGCTATTGCTCAGGCAGAAGAAGGTCAGACTCCTCTTCAGATTAAGCTTGCTCAGCTTTCAAAGATTCTTACCTGGCTTGTTCTCGGCATCTGCGTAGTTCTTCTTGCATATCAGACCGTTACCGCATATTTCGGTGAAGGACTCAGCTTCGGCGTGTTCCTTGAAAGCTTTATGGTTGCGGTTTCACTTGCTGTTGCGGCTATCCCCGAAGGTCTTGCAGCGGTTGTTACAATCGTTCTCTCCATCGGCGTTACCAACATGTCAAAGAAAAATGCGATTATCAGAAAGCTCACCGCCGTTGAAACTCTCGGCTGTGCCCAGATAATCTGCTCTGATAAAACCGGCACTCTTACTCAGAACAAGATGACCGTTGTTGACCACTATGGCGAAGATGAAGCTCTTATCGCAAAAGCGATGGCTCTTTGCTGTGACGCGGAAATCGATGCTGAAGGCGAAGTTACAGGCGAGCCCACAGAGGCAGCTCTCGTTAACTATGCAAACGCACTCGGCTTCAACAAGAATGACCTTGTTGCAAATGCTCCCAGAATCGGCGAAGCTCCCTTCGATTCAGGCAGAAAGATGATGTCAACTGTCCACAAGACCGCTGACGGCATCATTCAGTATACAAAGGGCGCACCCGATGAAATCCTCAAGAAGTGCAAGCTTGCTCTTGTTGACGGCAAGGAAGTTGCATTCACAGAGGAAGTAAAGGCAGAAATCCTCAAGGACAACAAGAGAATGGCAGACCAGGCTCTTCGTGTTCTTGCTGTTGCTTACAGAAAATATGACACAGCTCCCGCAGATTTTGCTCCCGAAGCACTTGAAGGCGAGCTTGTATTCATCGGTCTTACCGGTATGATTGACCCTGCCCGTCCCGAGGTTAAGGACGCTATCGAGGAATGCCGCTCCGCAGGTATCACTCCCATTATGATTACAGGCGACCATAAGGATACCGCCGTTGCAATCGCAAAGCAGCTCGGCATCATCGAGGATGCTTCAAGCGCAATCACAGGCGCACAGCTTGACGAAATCAGCGAAGAAGATTTTGCTGAAAGAGTAACCGAATTCAGAGTTTACGCACGTGTTCAGCCCGAGCATAAGACAAGAATTGTCAACGCATGGCGTGCACGCGGCATGATTACCGCAATGACAGGCGACGGCGTTAACGATGCTCCTTCAATCAAGAGCGCAGATATCGGCGTCGGCATGGGTATCACAGGCACCGACGTTACAAAGAATGTTGCAGATATGGTTCTTGCAGACGATAACTTTGCAACAATCGTTTCAGCCGTTTCCGAAGGCAGAAGAATCTATGACAACATCAGAAAGGCTATCCAGTTCCTTCTCGGCTCAAACCTTTCGGAGGTTCTCTCAATCTTCATTGCAACAATCCTCAACTTCACAATTCTCAAACCCGTTCATCTTCTTTTCATCAACCTTGTAACAGACAGTATTCCCGCTCTTGCTCTCGGTCTTGAAAGACCCGAAAGAGATATTATGCAGCGTAAACCCAGAAACAGCAAAGAAGGCGTTTTCGCTGGCGGTATGGGCTTTGATGTTGCATATCAGGGTATTCTTGTTACAATTCTCACTCTCGCAGCATTCTTTATCGGTGAATTCCTTGAAACGGGTCACTGGCAGTTCACAAACATTGCAGACTGCAAGGAAGGTATGACAATGGCTTTCCTCACAATGTCAATGTGTGAAATCTTCCATTCATTCAATATGCGTTCACAGAGAGGCTCGGTTATCGGTATGGTATTCGGTCAGAAGTCACACAACATCACCCTCTACGGTGCTATGATTGCGTCACTTGCCCTCACAACAGCCATTATCGAAATCCCCTTCCTCGCTGAAATGTTTGAGTTTGTTCACCTCGATGCAACAGCTTACGGCATCTCAATCGGTCTTGCATTCCTTGTAATTCCCATTGTTGAATTTGTTAAGGCTATTCAGAGAGCAGCAGCAAAAAGAAAGAATAAATAAAATAATGAATCCGTCGGTGCGGTGTGCCGACGGATTTTTTTCAATGTAAAGGCTTCAGGATAGTGGTTTTTTTCTTGAAAAACCGTTCCTTGTGTGTTATCATAAAGCTGTAAACAGCTTTTATTCAGGAGGAAATTATGAATTTAACAGAGAAGAAAAAAGCGTCCGGCTTTAAAATGTGGACCCTTGTGTGGGGACTTGGCCTTGCAGGTCAGATTTGCTGGAACATGGAAAACCAATGGTTCAACACCTTTGTTTACACAAAAATAGGTAAGGACCCCTCAATCATTACGGGCATGCTCATCTGCTCAGCTCTTGCAACAACCTTTGCAACCTTCTTCTTCGGCACATGGGCGGACAGAACGGGCAAAAGGCGAGTGTTCATTTCTGTGGGCTATATCCTCTGGGGTATATTCACCATAGGCTTCGGTCTGACGGAATTTATCAGCAAGGATATGTATCTTCTTGCAGGCGTTGCCGTTGTTCTTGCAGACACAATCATGAGCTTTTTCGGCTCAATGGGTAACGATGCAGGCTTTAACACATGGACAACGGACATAATGACAGACAAAAACCGCGGTCAGATTGGCGCCGCCCTTGCAACACAGCCTGTTTTCGGCACAATCATCGGTACTGTTGTGGGTGGTCTTCTTGTTGGCAGTGACAACAATTACATGCGCCTTTTTGTTGTTATGGGCGTGTTCGTTATCATCTTCGGCATAATGTCACTTCTGTTCCTTTCAAAGGCAGATGACGTTCAGCCCGGCGTTAAGGGCAGCTTTACAAAGCAGTTCATTTCAGTTTTCAATTTCAGAAACTTCTTCAGACTTAAGGAGCTTGTGTGGGTAAACATTACCGTTGCAGTGTTCTTCATCGGCTTCAACATTTATTTTGCTTACATAGGAAACTACATTATTTACTATCTCGGCTACAGTGCAGACCAGATGGGTATAATTGAGGCAGTACCCCTTGTTCTTTCAATGCTTTTTGCAATTCCCGCTTCAATGCTCATTAACCGCAACAAGCATATTCCCGTTACAATTTTTGCAATTGTTATAAATGTTATCGGTCTTATGATAATTGCTCCCATCACTCCCGACATGATTGACAACACACAGCTGTTTGATTTAAGACTCTGGCTGGGCATCTTCTGCGTGGGTGCAGGCTATATCACAATTCTGCAGGTTACAAAGGTGTGGACAAAGCAGCTTTACCCCAAGGACAGCAAGGGTCAGTTTGAGGGAATATGGATTCTCTTCTTCGTTCTCATTCCGATGATAGGCGGCTCCGTGCTTGGTGAGGTCGTTGTCAAGAGCTACGGTGAAACCTTCCTTAACACAGTCAGCGGACAGATGGAATACATACCCAACGGAAACATTTACCTTTACGGTGCAATTCCCGTTGCTCTGTCTCTCATACCACTGCTTATGACAGTGAAGCATTTCAAAAAGAGAATCGCTGAAGAAAAAACAACTGAAGAATAAAAATGTAAAATAATTTACGGGAGGCTGCATTATGGATGCAATAACAAAAATAATTTCAAGCCTTATGGCAATTCTTTTAACCCTCACAGCAGGCATCAACACACTTTTTAACGGTGATATCTATCCTTATGAATCAGCCACAAGAACCGTTGGCTTTGAAACCTTCTCAAGAAGTCAGGGCGTTACCAATGACGGTGAAAACTGGTATTTCAGCGGAAACGGTGGGCTTACAAAGGTTAACATTGAAACAGAAGAAACTGTTTGCCGCAATGCAAAAGCCCTTGAAGAGCTTGAGGAATACAACTCAGACCACATCGGCGGAATCAGCTATTATAACGGATACATCTATGCAGGTGTTGAGGACGGAGACGCTTACGATTATCCCATAGTAGCAGTTTACGATGCCGAAACTCTTGAATATACAGGAAAAATGGTTCTGTTCAGCACTGAAATGATGTCACACGGCTGTCCCTGGGTATGCTGTGATGCAGAAAAGGGTGTTTTCTATGTCGGCGAATGTGATGACACAAAAGAGCTTTACTGCTATGACCTTGAAACTCTGGAATATGTTGAAACAATTCCCCTGGGCGGTGTTGTTGATGAAATTCAGGGTGCAGAAATGTATGAGGGCATTATGTATGCGGCAACAAATGACAAAACAAGAGCTGTTTACAAAATTGACCTTGAGGGCGGAACAGTTGAAAAGTATTTTGACAGAATCATGTATGAATATAAGCTCATAGATAACTTCGGCGGTGAAGGCGAGGGCATCACTGTTCTTCCCATGGAGGACGGAACTCTTTTCCACGCTCTTGATCTGGGCGCACTGTTCATTGATTCAAATCTCAGACATTATAAAGAAATAGAAGAATAAAAAGTGAGGAGCCTGACTTTATGAAAAGCAGGCTCCCTTATTTTATTTTTGTTCGGTTTTCATCCTCTGCCAGCTGTAAAAGCCGTAAAGATCATTGACAAGAAAGGCCGTAAAGCAGACTATCATGGGAATATAAGAAATGTCCTTTAAGGAAGCTATAATCCACAGAATGATAAGAATAACATCGTTACAGCTGTAGGCAATTGCATAGTAGGGGCTTCGGTAAAAGGTGAGATAGGATGCGATGAAGCTTGTTGTAACAGATAAGGTGCTGAAGAAAAGACTTTCGTTTCCGAGAGCACCAAGAATAAAATAGAAGATTACCGTAACGGCAAAAGCAAAAATAAACATAAATGCTGCCTGCTTTTTTGTAAGCTTATGCACCCTTACCTGACCTGTGGCTTTATATGGATGCTTCAGCCATGAAATCACTGCCGCAACAGCTGCAGGGGCAGTCATACAAAGGTAGGTTATCATTTCTCCGTAATATCTGAAATGAAAGGAAATTATGCCGTAAAAAACAGCGAAAACAACGGTGAGTATCTGACCTATAACATAACCCTTGGCAACAAAAACAAGGGCAGTTGCGCCTATTAAAGAGGCTATGAGAGTGAGAATATCATCGCTTTGGGAAAGGAAAAAGGACAATGCCGTGGCTGTAAGTGACGACAGCCACAAGGCAAGCTCAAATTTTGTAAGAGAAGAAAAGGGATTTTTTATTTTCATAACAGTCTCCAAAACAAAAAGCATTCTCGGTGTATATCTTCTGAGACCTAACGATATACACGAGAATGCATTTATCTTTTAACGCATTCGTTACCCGGTGGCAACATTTATTTTTTTAAGATTTTAACACCGCTGAAGGAAAATGTCAATAAAAAAGTGAAACGTTTTATTTCATTTCCTCAACAACGGCCTTCATGGTTTTGCTTGCAACGGGAATTGCATCGTTGAAGCCCATGCCTCCGTTTTCAAGGCACACCACAATTGCATAGGGCAGATCGGCCTTTTGTGAAAAGCCCACAAACCATGCATGGCTCTTGTCACCGATAACCTCGGCAGAGCCTGTTTTGCCGCACATTTCCATTTCGGGGAACTTGCTGTCACCGTAATAATTTTTAACATTCGAGCGAAGGAGCTTTTTCACCTGAGCTGCTGTTTCTGCCGAAAGCTTAACAGCTGTGTTCTGCTTTCCCTTTATGTCAATGATTTCCGATGAGGAATCAACAACATAGGGTGTCATGGCAACGCCGTCGTTTGCAATTGCTCCCATGAACATAAGCATCTGGCAGGGATTCACAAGGGTTGTGTACTGACCTATACCTGCCCAGCCAAGGTCAAGGGCTGTTGTATCGGACACATCAAAGGTGCTTCTTACTGCCTTTGCCTTGCTGATTGTTACATTCTTTGCAAAGCCGAGATTTCTCACTGTCTGAGTGAGAATGTCGCTTCCGAGCTCATTTGCAAGGGCGGCAAAAACGCAGTTACAGGATGCATTGAGCCCCTTTTCAACATCAACTGTGCCGTGAACACCGTAGCAGATAACCTCACCCACGCCTGTTTCATATCTGCCGTTGCATTTGAATTTTCTTGAATATAAATCGGGAATGTTTTCAATTGCGGCAATTGTTGTTATAACCTTAAAGGTGGAGCCGGGGGTGAATACACCTGAAATTGCTCTGTTAAGATAAACACCGTTATAGCTTTCCAACGTTTCCTTTGAGGGCTTGTGCTTCGGGTCATAGGTGGGTGCAGATACCATGCAAAGGGTTTCACCGGTTTTATAGTTATAAACGGTGACGGTGCCCTTTTTGCCGTTCATGGCTTCGTAAGCGGCCTTACTGATGTCTGCATCAATTGTGAGGGTGATGTCACAGCCCTCGGCATCGGTAAGGGTGTTATATATTCCGTCAATGAAATTGTAGCCCACAAGATTTGAACGGTAAAGAGTCTGAACACCCGTTGCAATATAGCCTGCATTGTCACCCACAACATGGAGCGTGGCTTTTCTTACAGAGGAATCCTCGTTATAGATTCTGCTTGAGTTTTCCGTTGAAACAAGAATTTCTCCGTCTCTGTCATATATTGTGCCTGCCACCGTAAGCTCACCGTTTTTATAAAGGTGTGCATTGGCTCTGTTTGCAACCCAGGTGTCACCGTTTGAAATGAAGGTGTAAAGCATTATACCAAGGCCGATAAAGAAGGCACCGATGAGGAAAAGTATGATATATGTACGTTTTGTTGTGTTTCTCATAAAAGCACCTCCCTTATGTTTTGTATATTTTGGGGTAGGCCCTGATGTCTGCCGCCTTGATGAAGGCGAACAGCGCCCAGCAGCAGACCATGCTTGAGCCGCCCTGACTTATAAAGGGCAGAGTAACGCCCGTGAGGGGAAGGAGGTCTGTTATTCCGAAAATGTTAAGACAGGTCTGGAAAAGTATCATCGCCGCAGCAGAACAGGCAGAGATTGAATAGAAGGTGGAGGGAGCGCTTTTTGAGCTTTTGACTGCGTAAATTGCAATGAAAGCAAAGGCAACAACAATGGCAATTGCAATGAGAATGCCAAGCTCCTCACATATCATTCCGAAAACAAGGTCTGTTGTTGAGGCGTAGACATGGCGCAGATTACCGTTGCCCACACCGAGTCCCTGCAGGCCGCCGCTCACTGCATACATGAGAACACGTGTCTGCTGATAGCCTCTTCCGTAGGGGTCCTCCCATATGTGACGGTAGTTTTCGAAGCGTGCCATAACATGAGGACGGAAATAAAGAATAAGAAGTGCACCAAGAACAGCCGCAACACAGATGAAAATGATTGAACGGATATCACCCGAACGCATGAATGCGATGACAATGAAGGTGAAAAAGAAGATGAGAGCCGTGCCGAAGTCCTTCATGAGAAAGAGAATGCCGATGCAGCCCATGGCAAAAGCAATGTAAAGATAAATGTTTTTTGCCGTGAGCAGCTTGTCAAGGGTTGCGGCACCCACAAAGACGAAGGCTATTTTCACAAATTCTGAGGGCTGAACGGTAAGACCGCCGATTCTTATCCAGTTATAAGCGCCGTTGATTGCACCGACGAACATTCTTATGTAAACAAAGGAGCCTGCAAAGAAAATCAGGGTGAATGCCATAAGAAAGGGCCTTATGGCAATAACTCTTTTAACATCCTTGATATACCACAAAAGCACATCATAAACGATAACACCGCCAAAAACAGTAATCATCTGCTTGAGCATGCCGCTTTCGTTTATGCTTGCAGTCAGGCAAAGACCGATACCGCTGAGGAAAAATGCAATCAGTTCAAGCTCAAAGTTAACCTTTTTAACAACTGAATGCATGAAGGAAACATATATCCATTCGAAAAGGATATAACCAAGCAGCATGAAGGCGGTTTTAAAGCGGATTTCACCCTCAGCAAAAATTATGGGTGTGAAGGATACAACCTGAAACAGTGTGATAAGGAAAAGAATGAAGGAGCTGTCTACATAACGGTATTTTCGTCTGAGCTTATCCCTTGTGGAAGTTTTTGTGTTACCTGCCATAATTCCGCCTCCTTATCTGTAAATTCTGTAATAAAGTCTTTCATCGCCGATTGCAATGATGTCTGAATCAAAAAGAAGCTGAGCCGAGCTTACCTTATATCCGTTGAGATATAAGGGTATCTGAGCTGACACGGGCTCAATTGCCCAGCCGTCCTCATAAAGCACAAGCCTTGCATGGTTTCTTGCAACCTCACGGCTTTTAAGCCTTATGTCATTTTTGAAGCCGGAGCCGATTGCAACCTCGTTTCCGCAAAGAATGTATACCTCATTTGTATCCTTGTTGATTAGCCTCGGCTGAAGAGTAACCTTACGCTCAGGAGCTTTTTTCGGTGCTTCAATTGTGTATGAGTTGCCGCCGGAATATACATCCTCTGTGACGGGAATATAGTAGCCGCCGGTTTTTCTTATGTTGATTGAAGGCTTGTTGTTTTCGTCATAGAAGTCCTGCTCTGAAATGAAATCCTGCTCAGGGACAGCCTTTGTAACGGTGGGTGGTGCTGTTGGCTTACTTACGGGGGCTTCAGAAGCAGTGCCGCTGCCTTTTTTCTTCTTTTTCTTTTTGCCGACATGCTGAACGGGGTCGTTCACAATTTCAAAACGGAAGGGGATATTACTAAGGGAAATGATATCTCCGTTTTTCACAGTGGCATGCTTTTCGCAGGAAATACCGTTGATTTTTATGCCTGATTTTGAGTTGAGGTCATAAACATACCAGCCGTCAATTCTTCTTGAAATAACTGCATGGGAGCGTGACACCGTGTTATAGGAAATTACAATGTCGCAGGAATTACTTCTGCCGATTGAGGTTTCCCACATGTTAAGCGCATATTTTTCGCCCGTTCTCATGTCAATTATATATCCGTAAATTTTTTCCTTGGGATGTCCCAGAAGAAGAGTCATGATGCATTTGGTAAGAAGAATAACCGTAACAACGGGAAGAATATATCTTGACAAAGCTGTGATAATCTCCATGCACATCCTCCTTATATAATATATTCTATAGCTTTACTTAAAGATAAGTTTATGATATTCCACTTGGCGCATTTTGTCAAGGCAGGCAGATTACAACAAAAAACACGCCCTGTGTTTTTTCACAGAGCGTGTAGAGAGTTTTAGCTTAGTAAGCGATTGTGTAATCCTTTTCAAAGGTCATACCAACCTGAGCGCTGATGCCGAGCTTGGTGTCAACCTTCATGATGATGGGAGTTGTGAAGTTAACTGATACCATGTTGCCTGTAGCCTTGTCAACCTTACACTTAACAACACAGTCATAGTATTCAGTGTTGAAGCTCTTAACGATGAAGCCTGCAGCATTCATAACATCTTCAGACTTGATGATTTCAAAGCCTGCGCCAACGCCTGAGCCAAGTGAGGGGTCTGCCTGGGTGTTAGCCTTGATGGTGATTTCATACTGTGTGCCGTTATCTGTGCAGGTTGCTTCTGCAACGTCAGCTTCAGTAAGCTTACTTACCCAGCTTTCACCGGGAATGGGGAACTTTGCAGCAATATCTGCGCCTGTGTAGGTTTCGGGTGTTTCGTTCTTCTTGAGGAAGGTAGAAATAAGCTTTTCACCTGCTGACTGAAGAGCACCGGGAAGCTGAAGCTTGTCTGTATCGTGACGGAGGTCTTCATAGTTTCTGGTTACGCTTGATGCAGCAGTTTTGATTTTGTTGGCACTGTCAGTGTAGTATGCAACGATTTCTGCCTTTGTTGAGGGAGCACCTGTTGAGGGAGCTGCAGTTGTGGGTGCTGTGGTTGCATCGCCTGAGGGGGTTGCAGTTGTGGGTGCTGCTGTTGTTGCATCACCTGAGGGAGCAGCGGTTGTGGGTGCAGCGGTTGTGGGAGCAGCTGTTGTGGGAGCAGCTGTTGTGGGAGCAGCGGTTGTGGGAGCAGCTGTTGTGGGAGCAGTTGTTGCAGGTGCTTCACCTTCTGCGTTAACGGTGTAATCCTCAAGCTGCTTGTCAGCGCTGAGAATTGAGCCGAGAACGTTACCTGAAGAGAAAAGGAAGATGATAACAAGTGCAATGGCAACGCCCTGCTTTATTTCCTTGGGGATCTCGCTTACAAAGTCCTTAATATTCATAACTGATTTCCTTTCTTTAATGCGAATAGGATTAGCGCATAATTTTTTACTATTATATTATATTTTTTTCGATACTTCAAGATGTTTGGAAGAAAATATTAGTTTTTATTTGTGATATTTTTTAAAAAACCTTAATTTTCTGTCTGCAGTCAAATAATTTGGCCCAAAATATGGAAAAAGATATTCATATATGTTATAATACTTAAGATTGTGCAATAAAGAAATAACCGAAAAAGGAAAAAACTTTTTATGAAAAAACTCAGAACTATCAATTCCCTTTCAAAAGCTGAGCAGGTTACCTGGTGGGTCTGCAGAGCACTGCTCTTTATCTGGGGCGTGTGGGGAATGATGCACGGATATACATCAGAATTCATTCAGGCAACCTTTGCCATAATTTTCACTCATCTGTGGGATATGTTCCAGATGTTCGGCGGCAGGTCCTTTATCACAAGGGTACCCTCATATCTTCAGACCATGCTCAATGTGTTCATCTGCTTTGCCTGTGTTGTGGGAACAACCCTCAACACAAGAACGGATTTCACGGGTATTGATTTACCTGAGCACATGTTTGCAGGCTATCTTGCAACCACGGGAGCATTTGTTGTTGCAGACATTATGCAGGGTGAGGAAAGACCTATAAAGGTTTCGGTTCAGGCACTGTTCAGCCTCGGCTTCGGTGTTGCCCTTCTTGTGGCGTGGGAGTTTTATGAATTTACCATGGACAGGCTTTACGGCTTTATTATGCAGCACGGTCACATTCCTGAGGCCTACGGACTCACAGACACAATGATTGACCTTATTGTGGGAACGGCAGGCTGCTTCATTGCCATGTTCATTGAAGCCTTCCGTAAGGTAGGATATTTCGGCAAGGGCAAGCAGGAAAGAAGAGCAGCATATAAGGCTGAAAGAGCAGAGGTTAAAAGAAAGAAAATGCTTCTGAAAGCTCAGGAGGAAGATATCTGATGAAACTAAGTGAAGCTTTAAAGGGTCTTGAATACACCAGTCAGAATTTCACCGATTGTGAAATAACGGATATAGCCTACGATTCACGCAAGGCAGGAGAGGACATTGTCTTTGTCTGCCTTGAGGGTGCTTTTACTGACGGACATAAATATGCTGCTTCGGCATATGAAAGGGGCAGCAGAGTTTTTGTTTGCAGCAAGGATGTTGAGCTGTGCTCTGATGCAACCATAATAAGGGTTTCCGACACAAGGGCAGCTCTTGCGAAAATGAGCTGCAATTTTTTCCGTAACCCATCAAGGGAAATTGCGGTCATCGGTATTACGGGCACAAAGGGTAAAACAACAGTGGCTCACATTGTGAAGTCCGTGCTTGAAGCAGGAGGCATAAAAACAGGTATAATCGGCACCGTTGGCGCATCCTACGGTGATGTTGTTCTGCCAACGGTGAACACAACACCCGAATCCTATGAATTGCAGAAAATGCTCCGTCTCATGGCTGACGGCGGATGCAGGGCGGCGGCAATTGAGGTTTCCTCTCTGGGTCTCAAGGCTCACAGGGTTGACGGCACTGAATTTGCCTGCGGTGTGTTCACAAATCTTTATCCTGACCATATCGGCACAAACGAGCACGATTCCTTTGAGGAATATGCCCATTGGAAAACTCAGCTTTTCCCCATGTGCAAAAGGGCTGTTGTGAATATCGACGACCCTTTTTCAAAAACAGTGCTTGAATTCTGCAGCTGTGAGGCTGTGACCTATGGTGCCGAAGAATCTGATTACAGACTTATAAATGCATCGAAAATCCGTGAAGGCAACATTCTCGGCATGAGCTTCACAATGGAAAAGCATGGCGAAGAAAAGGAATATAAGGTTGCTCTTCCCGGTGATGTCAATGCCTATAACTCCCTTGTTGCAATTGCCGTTGCAGACATGCTCGGCATGAGTGACAGTGATATCCGAAAGGGGCTTATGAGTGTCTTTGTCAAGGGCAGAGGTGAAATTGTCCGTGTTTGTGACGATTTCACAATTATAATTGACTATGCCCATAACGGCGTGAGCCTTCGCAGCATTATTGAAACAGCCAAAAGCTATGAGCACAACAGAATTGTGACTCTCTTCGGATCAGTTGGAGGCAGAACAGAATGCCGCCGAGAGGAGCTTGGCTGCGTTTCGGGTGAGCTGAGCGACTTCACCGTTATAACAAGTGATGATCCCGATTTTGAAGACCCCCGTTCAATCTGTGAGGAAATTGCATCCTACTGCAAGGGCGAGTATGTTATCATTCCTGACAGAGGTGAAGCAATTGAATATGCAGTGCTGACGGCACAGAAGGGTGACATAATTATCCTTGCAGGCAAGGGCCATGAGGAGTTTATGAAAATAGAGGGTAAAAAGGTACCCTTCAGTGAACGTGAAGAAATTTACAATGCTATGAAAAAAAGAAAAGAGGCTTGATTATGTATACATTCAGAATTGCAGAGGATTTGAAGGCATACGACGATTTTCTTTGTGAAAACGGCGGACAGTACATTCAGTGCTCACGCTGGGAAAAGGTTAAAACCACATGGAAATGCAGATATTACTGCGGCTACGAGGGTGAAAAAACCGTTCTTGCCGTTCTTGTTATGGAAAGAAACCTTCCTGTTGCAGGCAAAATCTGGTACGGCTCAGGCGGTGCTGTGTGCGATTATGAAAACACAGAGCTTTTAAAGCAGTTCACCGAGTTCATGAAAAAAGAAATCAGATCTAACGGTGTCACCTGTTTTATCATGGACCCGCCCGTATCCCTGCGCATTAACGGTGAGGACTGCGAAAAGGGTCACAGGGTGCATGAAGCACTCACATCTCTCGGCTATGAGCTTAACAGCTCAATTGAAAATTATACATATAAGCAGCCTGTTCAGCTTTTTGTACCTCTTAAGGAAAACGGCACAGCCCTTGAAGCACAGAAGATTCTGAAAAAATGTGACAAGGGTGTAAGATATTCAATCCGTATCGGTGAGCAGAGAGGTCTTGTTGCAAAAACCTTTTATGCTGAGGATATTGAAAAAGACCCGTCAATTATGGATGACTTCATGGCTGTTATGCGTGACACAAGCGAAAGAGACAGCTTTGTTGAAAGAAACGGTGACTACTGCCTGAAGCTTCTTAAGGAATTTGAGTCCTGCAGTGACCTGAAGCTTGTTTATTACGATAAGGAGCTTGACAGAAAGCTTCAGAAGGAAAGACTCGAAAAGAAGGAAAAGGCTCTTTCCGAGCTTCCCACAGCCCACGAAAAGAAGGCTCGTCAGCTTCAGGAAATCATTGACAGTGTTGACAAGCAGACAGAGCATTTTGAAAAAAGAATGGCAGAGGCTGAGGAGTTCACAAAGGAAAACACAATCTGTGTGGCAGGCGGTCTTTCAATTTATTATGCGGGAATGGGCTCATGCCTTTTCGGCGGCACAAGGAATGTTATAAGAAACAACACCCGCTCAAGCCATTACCTTAATTATCTGAGACTTTGCGAAAGCATAAACAGAGGCTGTGACATTCACGACCTCGGTTATGTTATTGTTAAAACACCTGAGCTTAACAGTGACGGTACACTTGGTGAGCTTGTGCCTCAGGATAATTTCAAGGGCATATACGATTTCAAAAAGAGCTTTTCAGCCGATTATCACGAATTCATAGGTGAATATGTTCTTGTTGGCAACAAAATGAAGTATTACTCCTACGCGAAGCTTATGCCCACGGCAAAGAAGGCAAAAATTAAAGCAATTAAAATGCTCAGAAGATAAAAAAGCAGGGCAGAAGGGCGCCACTTCATAAGGATATTAGGCCTTAAAATTTGCTATTTCTGCGCATAACTGCGTTGAAAATGCTCGAAATCCGAAAGGATTTCTGTGCTTTTCGCCTTGTTCTGCATCAAAAATATCATAATTTTAAGGTGC
>JAZUNJ010000040.1:0-53497 GCA_045604105.1 Acutalibacteraceae bacterium
GCTCGTTATCAGAAGAATGTCTTACTTCTTCCTCATCGGTCTCTGGGTTTACACCCTTGATAGCCTCGATGTCGGTCGGAGCAGGCATAAAGTCAACAATAGCATCCAACAACGGCTGAACGCCCTTGTTACGATAAGAAGTACCGCAGCAAATCGGAACCATTTCGTTATCGATGGTTGCCTTGCGGATAACCTTCTTTATCTGTTCAACAGAAGGTTCTTCGCCTTCGAAGTATTTTTCCATAAGCTCCTCATCCATTTCACAAACGGATTCGATGAGGTTCTGGCGGTATTCTTCAGCAAGCTCCTTCATTTCTTCGGGAATTTCTTCCACTCTTACATCCTTACCCATGTCATCGTAATAAACGATAGCATTGTTGTTTACAAGGTCAACAATACCTTTGAATGTGTTTTCTGAACCGATGGGGAGCTGAACGGGAACTGCGTTGCAGTTGAAGCGCTCCTTAACCATCTTGAGAACACGGTAGAAATCAGCACCCATAATGTCCATCTTGTTAACATAGATCATTCTGGGAACCTTATACTCGTCAGCCTGACGCCAAACAGTTTCACTCTGAGGTTCAACGCCACCCTTTGCACAAAGAACGGTTACTGAACCGTCAAGAACACGGAGTGAACGCTGAACTTCAACGGTGAAGTCAACGTGGCCCGGAGTGTCGATGATATTGATACGGTGCTCTTTCCAGAAGCAGGTTGTAGCAGCGGAGGTGATTGTAATACCTCTTTCCTGCTCCTGCTCCATCCAGTCCATAGTTGCTGAACCGTCGTGGGTTTCACCAATCTTATGGTTAACACCGGTGTAGTAAAGAATACGCTCTGAGGTTGTAGTCTTACCGGCGTCGATGTGAGCCATAATACCAATATTTCTTGTTTTTTCAAGAGATACCTTTCTGGCCATAATTTTATCCTCCTATTAGAATTTAAGCAAATAAGATTATTACCATCTGAAATGTGCGAAAGCTTTGTTAGCTTCTGCCATTTTATGGGTATCTTCACGCTTTTTGAATGCTGAACCTGTTTCGTTCACAGCATCCATGATTTCGTTGGCGAGTCTTTCCTTCATTGTTCTTTCTGAACGCTGACGGCTGTAAAGAGTAATCCAACGAAGACCCAGTGTCTGTCTTCTTTCGGGACGAACATCCATGGGAACCTGGTAAGTTGAACCACCAACACGGCGAGCCTTAACTTCGAGCAAGGGCATTACATTTTCCATTGCTGCTTCGAAAACCTCAAGGGGTTCCTTACCTGTTTTTTCTCTGATAATGTCAAAAGCATCGTAAACGATCTTCTGAGCAACACCCTTCTTACCATCGTACATAACGCTGTTGATAAGACGTGTTACAAGCTTTGAATTGTAAAGCGGATCGGGCAAAACATCACGTTTTGCAATCTGGCCTCTTCTTGGCACTGCGCTTCCCTCCTTCATAGTAATGATATCATAGGTACTCGAGTGACAAATTCCCGTCGGCACCAATTGAGAGGCATATACTATATATACACTCTCACAAAAGATGAATTTTTTCATCTGCCTGCAAGAAGATTTGTCAATTCATAGTTTTTTCCGTCTGACTACGGAATTAAAAAAGTTTTTTCAGTGGCAAACTGAATTATTTCTTAGCTGCCTTAGGACGCTTAGCACCGTACTTTGAACGGGACTGCATTCTTCCGTTAACACCCTGGGTATCAAGTGTACCGCGAACGATGTGGTAACGAACACCGGGAAGGTCCTTAACACGGCCGCCTCTGATAAGAACAACACTGTGTTCCTGAAGGTTGTGACCTACGCCGGGAATGTAAGCTGAAACTTCAATTCCGTTTGTAAGACGTACTCTGGCAATCTTACGAAGTGCTGAGTTCGGCTTTTTCGGTGTAGCTGTCTTAACTGCTGTGCAAACGCCACGCTTCTGAGGAGAGTTATGGTCTGTCATAACATTCTTCTTTGAGTTGAGGCCTTTGAGAAGAGCAGGAGCCTTCGGCTTCTTGATAAGTGTTTCTCTGCCGTTGCGAACTAACTGGTTAAAGGTAGGCAATCGTAGCATCTCCTTTCTTTAAATTTAGTTTTGCGCATAATCGCACGCTTGAATATTATAACGGATTGTGTCAATAAAGTCAACAACAATTTTTTTCTTTTCGTTAATTTGTATAGTTGCTTATTTTAAAAGGATTATTGGCAGATTTTGTAGTAAATATTAACTAAAAACAACTGTTGAATCCTCAGGTAAGTGATGATATAATATGTTGTATATATTTTGTGGAGTGAATGCTATGATTAATAAAGTAAAACAGCTTCTGCTGTTTTCATCGGCTATACTTATTATAAACATCTGCCTGTTTGCTTTTCTCCCCGAGGCAGCTGCAGCTATGACTGAAAACACAACGGCAGGATCTCAAGAAGCAACTAAGCCCGTCACCCAACCGTCAGCTGACTCTCCCACGGCTGTTTATCTCAACAAAGCAAGTGATAGGATTGGCGTGGGAGAAAAAATCAAGCTGACTGCTAAGGTAAATGACGGCGCAGTATGTGACAGCTTTATGTTTTCGTCTTCAAATGAAAATGTGCTGACCGTATCCTCCGACGGCACTGTTACAGCCCTTTCAAAAGGCACTGCAACCGTAACTGTCCGTGCAGGTGAAAAAGCTTCTGCCTGCTGCAGAATAACAGTACGCCCCGCACCCCAATGGATAAAGCTCAGCAAAAGCTCACTGACCCTCGGTGTTGGTGAAAGCTTTGATTTCAACTACTCTCTCCCAAAGGGTACTGCATCGGGCAAAAACAGATATTCCACCGATAACAGCAATGTTCTGCAGTATACAAAGTCAGGTGTTTTCAAGGCCTTGAAAACTGGTACTGCGACGGAAACTGTCACAACCTTCAACGGAAAAACCTCAAGCTGCAAGGTAACTGTTATGTCTGCACCCTCAAGGGTAACGCTTAACAAAACAAAGCTCACCCTCGGCATTGGCGAAAGCTTTGACTTCAATTCATCCGTTCCGAGCGGAAGTGCATCATACAAAAGATCCTTTTCAAGCAGTAATCCGTCAGTTCTGAAGTATACCAAATTCGGTATTTTCAAGGCACTGAAAAAAGGCACTGTTACCGTAACCGTCAGAACCTATAACGGAAAGACTGCAGCCTGTAAGGTAACTGTTCTGCCTGCGGCACAGAAAATAACCCTTAACAAAACAAATCTGACCCTTGGTGTTGGTGAAAGCTTTGATTTCAATTATTCAATTCCAAAGGGTACTGCATCAAACAAGAACAGATATTCCACCAACAACAGTAAGGTTCTGCAATATACCAAATCCGGTATTTTCAAGGCACTGAAAAAAGGCACTGCAACGGTAACTGTCACAACCTTCAACGGTAAATCTGCCACATGTAAGGTGACCGTACTGCCTCAGCCGGAAAAAATTTATCCTGCAGCAGATGTGTATACAGTTAATATAGGAAGCACAAAAAAAGCTGTTATTAAATTCCCTGAGGGTACATACTGCAGCAGCTTTACCTTCACAAGTGCAGACAAGTCAATTGCCTATTGCGATTCAAAAGGTAAAATACACGCAAAGAAGATGGGCACCACTGAAATAACGGCTCGTTCACTCAAGGGCAAAACCTGCAAATTTACAGTTAAGGTCCGTTCCATGGATGTTCCCTTTGTGAGCCAGAAGCCGAAGTACCCGACAGGCTGTGAAGCAGCAAGCTGCGCCTCCTTGCTGAAATATTACGGCTACAACATCACCCTTGAACAAATGGTCGATATAATTCCAAGACAGAATATCACAGTTAAAAACGGAAAGCGCTGGGGACCCGACATAAACAAAAGCTTTGTTGGTGACCCCCGTGGAGGATATACAAGCAAAAACCCGGGCTACGGTGCTTTCTCCCCTTGTGTTACTAAGTCTCTTCAGAAGGCAATAGACGAAAGAAGAGGCAGCCATACGGCAACCAGAATATCAGGCTGTTCATTCAGCACACTGCTTGGTCATATTTCAGACGGAAAGCCTGCAATTGTGTGGGCAACATACAAAATGCAGGTGCCGAAAACAGTGAACTCCTGGTACATAAACGAAACAGGCAAGTATTTTGAATATCCACGGGGCACCCATGTCATGGTGCTTATCGGCTACTCAGACAGCACCGTTTCAATAATGGACCCCTATGACGGGCCCTGCACCTTTGATATCAGCACCTTTGAAAAGCGCTGGAATCTGTTAGGAAAGCAGGCAATTATACTCAAATAAAAAATTTTCCCGCACACTCATTCACCAATGAGTATGCGGGAGTTTTTATTTCTTTTTTACAGCTTATTTATCATGCCGAGAAGCTCAACATACAAATCCTTAACATCGTTAACCTTTGTAAGACCGCCCTGAAGCGACATGTGGTCACCGTCATAGGTCGGCATAATATTCCATACACCCTTGGGTACATTGCCTTCTTCATAATCCTTTGAGGGTGCACCGGTGGGTGCCTTTGCGGAAACAGTGTTCACAAGACCGTCATTCTGACGCCATGTCTCATCAATCACATATCCGCCCTCTGTTTCTCCTGTGAAGGCGCCCATTGCCTTTGAGGAGGATACAAACAGTGATTCCATTTTGCTTTCAACAGGTGAATATGTGCCGTCTTCATTCTTGACTGTTGCATCACAGGGAATTGAGAAATAATATGCGTTCGGCAAGGTTTCAAGCCATTCGTTCATTGCAATGGCATTGTCAATATACATGTCATAGGATGCATAGTCCCAATCTGCCTTGTTTTCTTCCTTGTTTCCGCTTGCCATGCCGACAAGATTTGACAGCGCATTCTGAATTTCAGTCTTTATGCCTGAAAGAGCATTCTGATTTTCTTCCTCGGGTACATCCTCTGTGCCAACATTATAGGCAGTTGTGCCGTTATGAGGTGCTGCAAGGGCAACAACACTGTAAATGTAATCCCCTTTTCCACCCTTGAAAAAGTCGGAAAGCTCATTTTCAGGTGTTGCTTCCATTTCCTCTTCACTGCCGTTTTCCATGATATGAGCAAAAAGTCTTACAGTGGCACCACCAAAGGAATGGCCGAGAAGGTTGATTTTTTCTTCATCACTCCAGGTATCAATAAGAGCTCTGCCCATGAAGTCTGTGCCGAATCTGTCATGGCCGCACTTTTCACTGTGTGCTTTGCCGTAGTCAACAACAGTACCTGCAAGCTGTGCATAAAGCTCGCACGCTCTGTCCCATGCGCTTGAAGTGGGGGCAACGGAAGCTGCATAGCAATCAAAGCCCTTATCCTCAAGGTATTCCATAAGGTCACCGCCGAACATTCCCCAGTAAGGCATTATCTTGTTGACACTGTCATAGCTGCCCCAGCCTGAAAGACCGTGAACAAAAACAAACTTGTAATTTGTGTTCCATTCACTGCTGTCTGCCTTAAGAAAATCGCCTGATGCGCCGAAAAGCATGGCAACAGTCATAATAACACTTATGAATTTGTAAACTATCTGATGAAGAATTGCTGACATGAATAATCACCTTTTTTCTTTTTTATAATATTAACAAATAATACCTAACAAAATCAATAGTTTTGCTATTAAAAAATATAAAAGTCCATAATTCAGCGGTCTGATTTTTACAAATCGATTATAATCAGTGACAAGAATCCCGCAATACTAACGTATTACGGGATTCTATTATTGATTATACGCTCCAGATGGGTCTGTTTTCTTCAAACAGAGCATCTCTTGCCTGTACATCGATATATTCAACCTCATTGTAGCACTTCATGCCTGTACCCGAGGGAAGAAGCTTACCGATGATAACATTTTCCTTAAGACCCATGAGAGGATCAGCCTTACCCTTGATTGCTGCATCTGTGAGGACTCTTGTTGTTTCCTGGAAGGATGCTGCTGAAAGGAAGGAGTCAGTTGCAAGTGAAGCCTTTGTGATACCCATAAGAACGGGTGAGCATGTAGCTTCAGTGAGTTCTTCACCTGTTTCTGCCATTCTTGCTCTGATTTCATCATTTGCCTTGCGGAATTCCTTCTTATCAATTACAGAGTTGGGAAGAAGGTTTGTATCTCCTGCATCCTCAACCTTAATCTTTCTCATCATCTGACGTGCGATAACCTCAATGTGCTTATCGTTGATGTCAACACCCTGAGTACGGTATGTGAGCTGTACCTGGCTGATGAGATAGTCATGAACAGCGTTAACACCGAGAACATTAAGAACATCTCTGGGATCGATTGAACCTTCTGTGATAGTTTCGCCCTTCTTGACGAACTGACCTTCAGAAACTCTTGCTCTTGCACCGAAGGTAAGGAAGTATTCCTTTCTTTCTCCTGTTTCTTCATTTGTAACAACGATGTGGGGGTTACGCTTGATCTGTTCGAAGGATACAACACCGTCAATTTCTGAAAGCATTGCAAGTGTTTTGGGCTTTCTTGCTTCAAAGAGCTCTTCAACACGGGGAAGACCCTGTGTGATATCGGCACCTGATGCAACACCACCGGTGTGGAAGGTTCTCATGGTGAGCTGAGTACCGGGTTCACCGATTGACTGAGCAGCGATGATACCAACTGCTTCACCGACAGTAACAGGCTGACCTGTTGCAAGGTTTGCACCGTAGCACTTGATACAAGCGCCATGGTCGGAATTACATGTGAGAAGTGAACGGATTGTGATTCGGCGGCATTCAGCTGCTTCTTCCTTGCTCTTGCCTTCGTCAAGTGCCTTGTTCATCTTCTTTGTGAGATATGCATCAACCTTATCAGCATCAGCTTCGGTGAGCATATGATTGTTATCCATAATGATTTTGCCTGTTTCTTCATCAACAAGATTGTCAAGAAGGAAACGGCCCTTGAGTCTTTCTGAAAGCGATTCAAGAATACGATTACCGTCCATGATATCGTAAACCTCAAGACCCTCATGGCATCCGCAATCCTCTTCACGGATGATAACATCCTGTGGAACGTCAACAAGACGACGGGTAAGGTAACCTGAGTCAGCTGTACGAAGAGCTGTATCGGCAAGACCCTTACGGGCACCACGTGATGAAATGAAGTATTCCTGAACGTTAAGACCTTCACGGTAGTTAGCACGGATGGGAACTTCAATTGTTTTACCTGCGGTGTTGGCGATAAGACCACGCATACCTGCAAGCTGACGGAGCTGGCTGTTAGAACCACGGGCACCGGAGTCAAGCATCATCCAGATGGGGTTGGTCATATCAAAGCTGCCTGTGAGAGCATCTGCAACACGGTTTGTACAGGTATCCCATGCTTTAAGAACCTGTCTTGAACGGTCTTCGTTTGAAAGAAGACCTCTGTTATATTTTCTGTTAACCTCGTCAACAATTGCTTCTGTTTCGTTAAGAATATCCTTCTTTGCAGCAGGAATTGTAGCATCGCAGACAGCAACGGTAATACCTGACTTTGTGGAGTACTTGTAGCCCTGATCCTTGATATTATCAAGAACCTCTGAGGTAATTGCTGTGCCGTGAACGTTGATACACTTTGAAATAATCTTACCGAGAAGACCCTTGTTAACAAGACCTTCAACCTCAAGGCGGAAGATATTGTCGGGATTGCTTCTGTCAATAAAGCCGAGATCCTGAGGAACGGGATCGTTGAAGATAATCTTACCGAGAGTTGTTTCGATAATCTTTGACTTCTTTTCTCCGTCAATTTCCTTTGTCATTCTGACCTTGATTCTTGCATGAATATCAAGCACGCCTGCATCGTAAGCAAGTCTTGCTTCGTTTACATCCCTGAACACCTTGCCCTCACCCATTGCACCGGGGATTTCAAGAGTAAGATAGTATGAACCGAGAACCATGTCCTGTGAAGGAACAGCAACAGGCTTTCCGTCTGAAGGCTTGAGAAGGTTGTTTGCAGCAAGCATAAGGAAACGTGCTTCTGCCTGAGCTTCTGCTGAAAGAGGAACGTGAACAGCCATCTGGTCACCGTCGAAGTCAGCGTTGAAAGCGGTACAAACAAGAGGATGAAGCTTGATAGCCTTACCTTCAACAAGCACCGGTTCAAAGGCCTGAATACCAAGGCGGTGAAGTGTGGGAGCACGGTTAAGCATAACGGGATGGTCCTTGATTACAATTTCAAGTGCGTCCCATACACATTTTTCCTGACGGTCAACAGTCTTTCTTGCTGTTTTGATGTGTGCGGCAACACCTGTTTCAACAAGTCTCTTCATAACGAAGGGCTTGAACAGCTCAAGTGCCATTTCCTTGGGAAGACCGCACTGATAAATTTTAAGGTTGGGACCAACAACGATAACTGAACGTCCGGAGTAGTCAACACGCTTACCAAGAAGGTTCTGACGGAAACGTCCCTGCTTACCCTTGAGCATGTCTGAAAGGCTCTTGAGAGGTCTGTTGTTGGGACCTGTAACGGGTCTGCCTCTTCTGCCGTTGTCGATAAGTGCGTCAACGGATTCCTGAAGCATTCTCTTTTCGTTTCTGATGATAATTGAGGGAGCACCGAGCTCAAGAAGCTTCTTAAGACGGTTGTTTCTGTTAATAACACGACGGTAAAGGTCGTTAAGGTCACTTGTTGCAAAGCGTCCGCCGTCAAGCTGTACCATGGGACGGATATCGGGAGGAATTACGGGGATTACATCAAGAATCATCCATTCAGGCTTATTACCTGAGGATTTGAAGGCTTCAACAACCTCAAGTCTTTTGAGGATTCTTGCCTTCTTCTGACCGTTTGCAGTCTGAAGCTGCTCACGAAGCTCTGCATTGAGTGCTTCAATGTCAATTTCTGAAAGAAGCTCTTTTATGGCTTCAGCACCCATGCCAACCTTGAATTCTTCGTCGTTGTAGTAGTATTCCTTTATATCGTCATACTGCTTTTCGGTAATTGCCTGACCCTTCTTAACGTTGGGAACAGTACCGGGATTGATAACAACATATGCTGCGAAATAAAGGATTCTTTCAAGATCTCTGGGAGAAATGTCAAGAATAAGACCCATTCTTGAGGGGATACCCTTAAAGTACCAGATGTGTGAAACAGGTGTTGCAAGCTCAATGTGACCCATACGCTCACGACGTACCTTTGCCTTTGTGATTTCAACATGGCATCTTTCACAAATCTTACCCTTGTGGCGGATTCTCTTATATCTTCCGCAATGGCATTCCCAGTCCTTAAGGGGACCAAAAATCTTTTCGCAGAAAAGTCCGTCACTTTCGGGCTTGAGTGTACGATAGTTTATAGTTTCAGGCTTTGTTACTTCACCGTATGACCATTCTCTGATTTTTTCCGGTGAAGCAAGACCTATTTTGATTGATTCAAAGGTTATGTTTTCCATAAGATTCAAGTCAGCCCTTTCTGTAGTTATATTTTAATTGGATACCCTTGGTGTGTGATTGACACACACCGTGGGCTATTGTCATAATTACATATTGTCTTCGTCGGGTACGAAGCCGTGGCCGAAGCCTGCATCGTTGATGGTGGGATTCATTTCATTGAAGATGTCGCTGAAGTCTTCTTCAACTGCTTCATTCTCATCAAAAGAATCGTCATCATCGCCGAAGCCGAAATCAAGATCAAGCTCGTCTTCGTCGCCTTCTTCTGCAAGCTCGAGGTCGTCTTCACCTGCATCATCAGCCGGAGCTTCTTCGGGTGCATGGTAACGGTGGAGTGAAACGCCCTCATCGCCGTCAATGTTCTGCTTAAGGTCGATTTCCTGCTCGTCAGCGTCAAGAACCTTAACGTCAAGGCCGAGGCTCTGAAGCTCCTTAACAAGAACCTTGAAGGATTCGGGAACGCCTGCCTGAGGTACGTTTTCACCGTTAACAATTGCTTCGTATGTTTTAACACGTCCGACAACATCGTCTGACTTAACTGTAAGAATTTCCTGAAGAGTATAAGCTGCACCGTAAGCCTCAAGCGCCCAAACTTCCATTTCACCGAAACGCTGACCACCGAACTGGGCTTTACCGCCGAGGGGCTGCTGAGTAACGAGTGAGTAGGGACCTGTTGAACGGGCGTGCATCTTATCATCTACAAGGTGATGAAGTTTCAGGTAGTACATAACACCAACAGTAACTTCATTATCGAACTTATCACCTGTACGTCCGTCATAAAGAACAGACTTACCTGTTTCGCTGATGCCTGCCATTTTAAGAGCTTCTCTGATATCATCTTCGTGAGCACCGTCAAAAACGGGAGTCATGATGTTCCAGCCGAGCTGACGGCATGCAAAGCCGAGGTGTACTTCAAGAACCTGACCGATGTTCATACGTGAGGGAACGCCGAGGGGGTTAAGCACGATATCAAGAGGAGTACCGTCTGAAAGGAAGGGCATGTCTTCCTGAGGAAGAACACGTGAAACAACACCCTTGTTACCGTGACGGCCTGCCATTTTATCGCCGACCTGAATCTTTCTCTTCTGAGCGATATAGCAGCGTACAACCTTGTTAACACCGGGAGAAAGCTCATCACTGTTTTCTCTTGTAAACTCTTCAACATTAACAACAATACCGTATTCACCGTGAGGAACACGAAGAGAGGTGTCTCTTACTTCTCTTGCCTTTTCGCCGAAGATTGCACGAAGAAGTCTTTCTTCAGCAGTAAGCTCTGTTTCACCCTTGGGAGTAACCTTACCGACAAGGATGTCACCTGAGTGAACCTCAGCACCAACACGGATGATACCTCTTTCGTCGAGGTCCTTAAGAGCGTCACCCACGTTGGGAATATCGTTTGTGATTTCTTCGGGACCAAGCTTGGTATCTCTTGCTTCAAGCTCATATTTTTCAATGTGGATTGATGTATAAACGTCATCACGTACAAGCTTTTCATTAATAAGAACAGCGTCTTCGTAGTTATAGCCTTCCCATGTCATGAAGCCGATGAGAGCATTCTTACCAAGGGAAATTTCACCGTGGTCCGTTGCGGGACCGTCTGCGATAACCTGCTTTTCTTCAATGTGCTCGCCAACCTTAACAACGGGCTTCTGGTTGATGCATGTGCCCTGGTTGGAACGCATGAACTTAATAAGATTGTATGTGTCAAGGTGACCGTCCTCGGTCATAACGTCAACTCTGTCTGCACTTACATAGGTTACTGTACCTGCAGCTCTTGCAAGTACACATACACCTGAGTCTGTTGCAGCCTTGTATTCCATACCTGTGCCGACTAAGGGAGCCTTACAGGTAAGAAGAGGTACTGCCTGACGCTGCATGTTTGAACCCATGAGGGCACGGTTTGCGTCGTCGTTTTCAAGGAAGGGAATGAGAGCAGTAGCAACTGAAACAACCATCTTGGGTGAAACGTCCATGTAATCTGCTCTTGAGGGGTCGATTTCAAGGAATTCATCACGGTGACGTGCGTTAACCTTGTTTCTTACAAATCTGCCCTGTTCATCAAGCTTTTCGTTAGCCTGAACAACTGTATATTCATCTTCAACGTCAGCTGTCATGTATTCGAAGGTGTCAAGCACAACACCTGTTTCCTTATCGATGGGACGGAAGGGAGCTTCAATGAAGCCGTATTCATTGATTCTTGCAAAGGTTGCAAGATATGAGATAAGACCGATGTTGGGACCTTCAGGAGTTTCAATGGGGCACATTCTGCCGTAATGTGAATAGTGAACGTCTCGAACATCGAAGCCTGCACGGTCTCTTGAAAGACCGCCGGGACCGAGAGCTGAAAGTCTTCTCTTATGTGTAAGCTCTGCAAGGGGGTTGTTCTGGTCCATGAACTGTGAAAGGGGTGATGAACCGAAGAATTCTCTTACAGCGGCAATAACCGGTCTTGTGTTGATAAGGGCCTGAGGAGTGACCTTTTCTGTTTCCTGAGCCTGAAGAGTCATTCTTTCCTTGATAACTCTTTCCATTCTTGAGAAGCCGACTCTGAACTGGTTCTGAAGAAGCTCACCTACTGACCTGATACGGCGGTTGCCGAGGTGGTCAATATCATCTGCGTTGCCAACGCCGTTAGCAAGGCAGTTAAGATAGTTAATTGATGCGAGGATATCATCAACTATAATTGTTTTGGGAACAAGCTCGTCTGCCTTTTCGGTAAGGTATGCGAGAACCTCTTCCTTGCTCATGCCGTCAATTTCGGAAAGAACATCCATGAGAACAGTGTATCTTACATTTTCATTGATGCCAGATTCAACAAGCTCTTCTCTTGTAAAGCCGGGAAGATAGGGAAGAGCATCAACCATGTTGTTTGAAACAACCTTAACGGGCTCTTCAAGACCTTCAACACAAACATATGCAACCTTTGCACCTGCCTGCTCGATTTCGAGAGCTCTCTGCTTTGTTACAACCTCGCCTTCTTCAGCAATGATTTCGCCTGTGATGTCGTTAACAATGGGAGAAGCAAGACGGAAGCCACGGATTCTGTCGGAAATGCCAAGCTTCTTGTTGTATTTGTAACGTCCTACTCTTGAAAGATCATATCTTCTTTCATCAAAGAACATGCCTTCAATGTGTGTCTGGGCGCTGGCAAGCGTCGGGGGCTCACCGGGACGTAATTTTTTGTAAATTTCAATAAGTGCTTCTTCGGTGTTCTTTGTGTTATCCTTTTCAAGAGTTGCTTCGATTCTGTCGTCAAAGCCGAAGAAATCACGGATATCGTTATCTGTTGAGCAGCCGAGAACACGGATAAGTGTTGTGATGGGGATTTTTCTGTTCTTATCGATACGAACATAGAAAAGATCGTTCTGATCTGTTTCATATTCCAGCCATGCACCGCGGCCGGGAATAATTGTTGAAGTGAAGAGCTTTTTGCCGGTTACATTGTGGGTCATACCGAAATATGCACCGGGTGAACGGACAAGCTGAGAAACAATAACTCTTTCAGCACCGTTGATGATGAAGGTACCGCTTTCTGTCATGAGCGGGAAATCACCCATGTAAACCTCGCTGTCCTTAACCTCGCCTGTTTCCTTGTTGTAAAGGCGGGCGGTGAGTCTCATGGGAGCAGCATAAGTTGTGTCTCTTTCCTTACACTCTTTAACGGTGTATTTGGGCTTATCTTCCATTCTGTAGTCAACAAAGCTCAGAACAAGGTTTCCGCTGTAATCAGTGATTTCCGACATATCTCTGAGTACTTCTTTCAAACCGGTTTCAATAAACCATTTGTAGGAATCCTTCTGAACCTGGATGAGGTTGGGCATCGGCATAACTTCCTCAATTTTGCCGAAACTCTTTCGCACTTTAGTGCCAAGCTTCACATCGGTTACATTAACCATTGGCTTATCACTCCATATCTTTAAAATTTGCCCCTCGGGCATTGAAAGCATAAATTTCAAAAAATGTATTGACATTTTTTTGTTTAAATGGTAATATGCATTTAAGAAATAAGGAAAAAATATTTCTACACATAATTATCCATTATAAGTTTCACGATTGTATCACACTTGGCATAGCTATGTCAAGTGGTTTTTTATTAAAAATGAAGTTTTTTAACTGGAAATACCACATTTTTTGCCTTTTCGTTTCATAAAAGACTCTTTTTTGAAGCTGAAAGGGCATTTTACCGCTGCTCCCCTGCATTAAAAATTAAAACATCCGCATCCGAGGGTAAAGCCTTACAGGTGCGGATATTTCTTTTTCGGCATTATTTTTGCAAGAAAACGCACGGAGGCGTGTGAAATTTATGAAAGCAAAATTCAGCACCCCGAAGGAGTGCTGAAGGTTACTTTTTCATCCGTTTTTACAAAAAATCAGCTGAATTACTGCTTATACAGCAACAACATTTGATGTATTGCTGATGGACTGTGTGGAGAGCAAATTCTTCTTTGCATAGTGCTTACAGGAAAGTCTGTACTGATAACCGGAAGCAACTGAAAGTGAAGTTGAAAGGTTTGCTGTGATACCATCCACATAAACATTGCCGTAGTCATAATACTCTTCCCATGAATCTGAGCTTGTCTTCCTTCTTTCAACCACTAAGTTTTTGAACCCGCACTTCACAACCTCTAAAGAACAGTTAGTCAAGCCTGCCAATTTAAGGGTTGTGCCTGATTTTGATAAGCTGAGACCGTAGGACAATATAAGACCGGAGGCACGTACCTCGGCACTTTCATCGACTAAGGTCTGATCATTATAATCTGTTAAAACAAAGCTTTCAACCGTAGGAGTTATTTCATCTTCAGCAGCTGTAACATTAAAAGAGAAGAATGAAACAACCAGAATAAGACACAAAACCAATGCTGTTAATTTTTTCATAACAACCTCTCCTATTATTTTATAGTTTCAATAATTTTTTCCATATCTGAATATTCATTTGTTGATTTAATTAAATATCTGTATTTTCCTTTTGCAAATTCTGCAGCTATCAAATTATTGTCGTGCTCAAATATATAAACATATACATCATTAACAACAACAGTTTTTGCATTGTTGATAACAACGTAATCATATTCATTTTGATTTGCATCCATTTTATGTAAATCAAAAATATACTTCAATTCATTGCCAATAATATCGAAAGCAACTTGCTCACCAAGAGCTTCATTGCGATATTCCGGAACTGAAGCTTTGTATTCGTCTGAATTGGTTACAAATTCCTGAGGAAACAGAATGTCACCGTATCCGTGTGAATCCAGATCGCTCAACAATGCATCAACGGTTATATATTCCTCCTCTTCACCGAAAAACACAATTTTTACGGTGTCCTTGGTAAAGGTTACAAAACCGTTTTCTATGCTGATGTTATGACTGTTGCCAAGAACAAAAATGCAGGAAACCGAAAGTATTGAAATTAACGCTGCTGCGAAGAGCACCCTGAGCGTTATTTTCTTAGCCCTTCCGTCCTTTGATGTTTCTTGAGCAGGATATGCTTTTTCGAGTATTTTTTCAACACCGCAGTTAATCTCCTCTTCGGAAAGCTCCGGCATATCGTCTGAAACGGAACCCATGAAATCTGCGAATTCCTTTGCGGATTCATCAAGAGCAGCCTTGCTGATTTCCTTGCTTTTATCACTTAAGCTGAATTTTTCTTCAATATCTTCTGTTTCATTGGCCTTACGGCCAACAAACATGTTTTCGTCTTCCAAAGTGAACCACCCTTCCTTTTGGTACGTTTCGCTCTTCGTTATATATATCGCGAAAAAACATAAACGTAACAAAAAAATTTTTAGAAAAATAAAATTTCCATCATTATATCTTTACACTTTTCTTTCAAGCGCTTTTTCCTCATGGAACAGGCATGGGAATCAATGCCCAGTATTTGCGCTATCTGACCTGTTTTAATGTTACCGTCACTGAACAAATCATAAAGCTCCTTTTCCTTGTCAGATAAACGGCTGTATATTTCATCCACATATCTTTCTATGTAGTAATCGACCATATCGTCTTCAATTTTTCTTACTTTTTGTGAAAGAGCTTCCATTTCCTCATCAAAGCAGCATTCCTTACCCTTGTTCATAAAGCGCTTTTTATACTCTCGCAAAACAATGTTGTGAGCTGTTGCAAAAAGCCATGCAACCACATGCTCTTTTTCAACCATATGACCCTTCTCACTGAAAATCATAAAGGTCTCCTGGGTTGCATCCTCAGCGTCCTCCCTGTCGCCAAGACGCTTGAAGCAATATTTGAAAATAATAAGATAATGCTCTTTACTGTACTTTTCCAGCTCTTCTTTGCTCAGCATTTTTTCACCCCTTTTCTTTTTACGTCTGTTAAAATCCAACCAATTAATTCAATCATAAAACATGCATTTGTTAACACACATCCTGTTTTTTATGTTAACAATTTTTGCTTCGTTTTCGCATTTTGTCTTATTCTAACAGCATTTTTTACCTTTGTCAACAAAATTCAGCCCCCTTCTTAATCAGCTAAAGCACCTTAAACAAAGCCCTCTCCGTCCTGCGGACACCTCTCGCAACGGAAGAGGCAAGAACACCTTTACTTTGTAAGCTCATCGGCATAACCTTGCGGGCAGAAGCTTCACTGTTAATCGGAAGTCAGGTACAATTCTGCATTCTTCTGAATCCCTCTTGATTATTTCTTACAATAGCTATATAATAGAAAGGTAAATGATTTTTAAGGAGAGTGTTACCGTGAATTATAAGGAAACATTGAAAAATTCAAAAACAGGTCTTTCAGAGCTTCGTGAGTATGCCGTTGACGGAATCAAGTCTGTTTGCGGCGCCTTCGGTCCCCGCCCCTGCGGTGAAGAAAGTGACACAAAGGCACAACTTTATATGCTTGACAGCATTAAAAAATACAGTGATGAAGCATGGCGTGAAACCTTCAAGGTTAACCCTGATGCCTTCATGTCCTTCGTTCCCATTGCAGGCTCATGCATGTTCGGCGCAACTGCACTTAACCTTGTGGCCGCAAACAAATGCAAAAAAGCTTCTCTCGGCTCAATCGGTCTTATCGGCACTGCCCTTTCAGGCATTGTTGGTGAATTCCTTCTTTACAAAAAGATGCTTGACCCCATGTTCAAGGAAAAGGAAAGCGGTAACGTCATCGCTGTGAGAAAGGCTTCAGGCGAAACAAAGCGCAGAATTATCCTTTCTGGTCATACCGACTCAGCGCCCGAATGGATCTATACATATAAGTACGGCTCTAACGGCTCCTACATTCTTCTCATTCCTGCAATCACAGGTCTGCTTTATACCGGTGCAACCGCTGCCGTTAATCTCACAAGCAAAAACAAGAAGCTGAAGAAGGCTATGTCTCTCGGTCAGCTTGCCTTCACTCCCGCTTATGCCGGTCTTTTCAATTTCACAAACGGCAAAAGATATGTTGAGGGTGCAAACGATGACCTTACCGGCTGCTATGTTTCTTCAGCAGTTATGAAGTATCTTTCAGACAACGATATCCGCTTTGAAAACACCGAGGTTATCTGCATGCTTGCAGGCGGTGAGGAAGCAGGTCTTCGTGGCTCAAAGGCTTTCTTTGAGGCTCATCCCGAATATAAAAATGACGGTATTGAAACTGTATTCATCGGCTTTGACACAATCCGCGACGATGATTACATGATGATTTACGAAAGAGACATGACCGGCATGGTGCAGAACGACAAGAGGGTCTGCGAACTTCTTAAGAAGGCTGCAGAAAAATGCGGCAAGGATGTTCCCATCGGTGCAATCCCCCTCGGCTCAACAGACGCTGCTGCAGCTTCACAGGCAGGCATTGCAGCCGCATCACTTGTTGCAATGGACCCCGCTCCTGCAAAGTATTATCACACAAGACTTGACACAGCTCAGAACCTTGTTCCCGAAACAATTGAAAAAACAATTGACATCGCACTTCAGACAGTGTTTGATTTTGACGAGCAGGGAATATAAAAATATAACCCCTTGAAGCTTAATAACAACAAGAGCCATCTTACCCTTGGGATAAGATGGCTCTTTTATATTCTTCAGAATTATAAATCCTTAAGATGCTTACTTCTTGAGGGGTGACGGAGCTTTCTTAAAGCCTTTGCTTCAATCTGTCTGATTCTTTCTCTTGTAACATTGAAGGCCTTACCAACCTCTTCAAGAGTCTGGGGTGTGCCGTCACGAAGACCGAAGCGCAGACGGAGCACCTCAGCTTCTCTGGGGGTGAGAGTTTCAAGCACCTCGTTAACCTTTGTTTTAAGGAAGGTCATTGCTGCAGCATCAGCAGGTGAAAGTGCATCCTCATCGGGAATGAAGTCGCCGAGATGGCTGTCTTCCTCTTCACCGATAGGTGTTTCAAGAGATACGGGCTCCTGAGAAATGCGAAGGATATCACGAACCTTGTCAACGGGCATGTTAAGCTCCTTTGCAATGTCCTCGGGTGAGGGATCCTTACCGTCACGGTGCAGAAGCATATTGCTTGTCTTTTTAACCTTATTGATGGTTTCAACCATGTGAACGGGAATACGTATTGTTCTGCCCTGATCAGCAATTGCTCTTGTGATTGCCTGTCTTATCCACCAGGTTGCATAGGTTGAAAATTTGAAGCCCTTAGTGTGGTCGAACTTATCGACAGCCTTGATAAGACCAAGGTTACCCTCCTGGATAAGATCAAGAAACATCATGCCCCTGCCCACATATCTTTTTGCAATTGAAACAACAAGACGAAGGTTTGCCTTTGTGAGAATTTCCTTTGCTTCCTTGTCATTGTTTGAAATACGGATTGCAAGATCAATTTCCTCTTCAGGTGAAAGAAGAGGTACACGTCCGATATCCTTAAGATAAACCTTTACGGGGTCATCGATAACGCTTTTTGCATCTGCAGCAACCATTGCTGAGTTGTCATAATCCTTCGGAAGGTCTATGTCAACGGAAATGGAGTCGAGAATTTCATCACTGAGGTCGTCAACGATTTCAACGCCGTGGCTTTCAAGCTTGGCATAGACTTTTTCCATTTCGTCCATATCAACATCAGCTTCAACAAGAACTGTGTCAATTTCTGTTGAGTTAAGCTTTCCCTGAGAAATACCTCTATCAATAAGGGCTTTCAGCATTGCATTTTTTTCTTGATTTTCCATAAGGTTACATCCTTGCCTTTCTTTTTTTATTTATATATCAGCTGTTTCTTTTATTCTCAAAAAACCTTGCGAACTCTTCATCGCTTATTTCACCCTGAGCTTTTGAAGGCTCTGCCGCTTCCTTACTCTGCTTCATGATTCTCACACAGTCGGCACATATTTTAAGGGTGAAATACAGTTGTTCGTGCTGTTTTGAAATTTTAACAAGAGTGTTCAGCTCTTCCTGGGTTAGCTCCTGAGCAAAAAATGTGAGCTCAAGGCTTCTGTGTTCTTTTATTTTTTCAGTTAAAGCTGAAAATATTCGTCTGTGAGCTTCAACGGAAAAATCGTCTTGCTGAACAGCGCTTTCCATTCTTTCATAGTATTCAGGATTTCTGATAAGTGCCGCAAGCAGCATCTCTTCAGCCTTGATCACCTTTATATTAACAGCATTTTCATATGCTGCTTTGTTGTTTTCCGTGATTGACTTTTGCTGAATACCGCTGAAGTGGTTCCTTTTTTCAATACGGTTGTTCTTTCTCTGAAGCTGCTCAACACGAAGCATTATGGAATCCTTACTGATTCCCAGCTCCTCTGCGAGCCTGCCTGAATAAACATCCTGAGCAATCCGGTTATTGGTTTTTGCAAGAACCTCAGCAGCTTTTTCCAGATATCGCATTTTTCCGTCTGAGGTGCCAAGCTCAAAGGAATCCCTGAGTCTTACAAGAGCAAACTCTATATCATTGGCAGCTCCGTCAATAAGGCTGCGGAACCTTTCGGGACCGTATTTCCGTATAATTTCATCGGGGTCCTTGCCGCCCTCAAGGTGAATCACCTTAAGCTTCACTCCTATAGATTTGAAAACACCTATTGCTCTCTGGGTCGCCTTCTGCCCTGCCTCATCGGCATCGTAGCAGAGAATAACCTCCTCTGCATAGCGTGAAAGCAGATGTGCCATTTCACTTGTAAGAGCTGTACCAAGGCAGGCTATGGCATTACCGAAGCCATGCTGGTGAAGTGTTATGGCATCCATATAGCCTTCAACAAGTATCAGCTTTTTATCAGGTGTATTCTTGGCAAAATTAAGACCGAAAACACCAAGGCTCTTTTTATAAACAAAGGTGTCCGATGTGTTTATATATTTGGGCTTGCTGTCATCAAGCACTCTTCCGCCGAAGGCAACCACATTGCCTCTGACATCGATAATCGGCACCATAACACGGTTTCTGAAGGAATCGTAAAAGCTTACCTTACCGTTTTTTTCACTTTTGTTTGCAAGGTTTGCTTCATATGCCTCTTCATAAGAATAGCCCTTTTCCTTAAGATGAGTTAAAAGTGCTCTCCACTGATTCGGTGCATATCCCATGCCGAATTTTGTTATTGTGCTTTTTTTATAGCCACGGCTTTTGAAATATTCAAGTCCCTCTTTTCCCTCTTCGGTGAAAAGGCAGGAGTTGAAAAATCTTGCCGCCTCTTTGTTGATTTCATACATCCTTTTTCTCTTGTGAGAAAGGGAATCGTCATAGCCCTCTGAGGGCATCACCATACCTGCTTTATCGCACAGATATCTGACTGCTTCTGAAAAATCAAGGTTTTCTGCCCTTCTTATGAAGGAAATTACCTCGCCGCCGGCTCCGCAGCCGAAGCAGTAAAAGCTCTGAGAGTCGGGATATACTGTGAAGGAGGGTGTTTTTTCGTTATGAAAGGGGCAAAGACCTACAAGGTTTTTACCTCTGCGCCTTAGCTGAACATAAGACGAAATCGTCTGCTCAATATCGCAACGCATACGGATTTCCGATAAAAACTCATCGGAAAATCTTGCCATAAAAAACATCTCCTTTCTTTCAGATATTTATCCTGACTACTAACTACTGACTACTTTTATTTGCTCCATCCGCTGGGAATGAAGTATTCAGAAAACACCTTAAGAGCATATCCGTCTGTCATACCTGCAATGTAGTCACAAGCAGCCCTTTCAGCGCCGTCCTTCCATGCAATTTCAATGTATTCGTTGGGAAGCTCATCGGGATGAGTGCTGAAGAACTCATAAAGCTTCTGAATCATTGCCATCGCCTTGCCCTCTTCGCTTTTGCAAACGGGGTTGGTGTATACCCTGTCAAACATAAATTCATGCAAAATGTCGAAGGCGGACTGCACATCCCTCTGAAGCACCACGCAGTCCCTTGTGTTTTCAATTGCTGACATTACAAGGGTGTTTATTCTTTGGCTTTTTGTTTCGCCAAGGTGCTTTCTTGCTTCAACGGGAATATTCATTTCGGATATGACACCGCCTCTTACGGCATCGTCAATATCATGGTTTATATATGCAATTCTGTCGGCAAGCTTCACGATTCTGCCTTCAAGGGTTTCAGCTTCCTCTCCCCTTGTGTGACAGACTATGCCGTTTCTGACCTCATGAGTAAGGTTAAGGCCCTTACCCTTATTCTCAATAAAATCCACAACCCTGAGGCTCTGCTCATAATGCTTGAAGCCGTCCGGGAACACTTCATTAAGTGCCCTTTCCCCTGCATGACCGAAGGGTGTGTGCCCAAGGTCGTGACCCAGGGCAATTGCTTCTGTGAGGTTTTCATTGAGTCCCAGACCCATTGCAATTGTTCTTGCAATCTGAGAAACCTCAAGTGTATGGGTCAGGCGTGTTCTGTAATGGTCACTGTCGGGAGCCAGAAAAACCTGTGTTTTGTGCTTGAGTCTTCTGAAGGCGGCAGAATGTATAATTCTGTCTCTGTCACGCTGATAAGCAGTTCTCACGGGGCACTCGGACTCGGGAGTAAGTCTGCCCTTTGTGTTGGCGCAGAGCATACCGTATTCAGATATGGTTTTTCTTTCGTTAAGAAGAGTCCTCTCTCTAATTTGTGACATAAGAACACCACCTTTACTGTTATATACGCAAAAAATTTATTTTTCCCCTTGAAAAATCAAAAAATTTTAAATCTCACAGTATTTTTCATCTGTTACCTCACTGTGGAAGCGTCCGTTTGAAACATCAACAAGCCTTGCTTCAAAGTGTGAGACCTTTTCTTCGGGAATACGAAAAACCACTTCAACGGCATCAGTGAAAAGAGTATCCTCAACAATGCCGCCCTCCTCACAGATAAGAGGTACAAGTCTTCCGTAAAAATTATAGTCTGCTTTGACTTTAACAATTTTGCAAAGGGACATTGTTATAACCTCACCTGCGTCAAGGGCAATTTTGGCGCCGTGTGAATATGCCCTGACAAGTCCCCCTGCACCAAGCATGATTCCGCCGAAATATCTTGTCACAACAACGCAGCAGTCAACAACATCCTGCTTGAGAATAACATCAAGGGTGGGTATACCTGCAGTGCCCTGAGGCTCACCGTCATCGCTGAAGCGCTTGACCTGCCCCTCACGAAGGCTGTAGGCATAAACATTGTGGGTTGCATCCCAATGCTTTGATTTGATTTCATTTATGAATGCCACTGCCTCATCAACTGTTTTGACAGGCTTTACATAGCCTATAAAACGTGACTTTTTTTCGATGAATTCATCGGCAGATTCCTTTTTGACGGTTTTATAGCTTGCCACAACATCACCCCTTATATTTTTATGTTAAATGAAAAGAAGACGGTACAATAACATTGTGCCGTCTTATTCTGCTTTTTACAAAAATTATTTGTTCTTAGCAAGGTTGAAACGCTTGTTGAATCTGTCAACACGTCCGCCTGTGTCAACAAGCTTCTGCTTACCAGTGAAATAGGGATGGCAGTTTGAGCAAATATCAACACGCATGTCCTTTTTTGTTGAACCTGTGCTGATTACAGCACCGCAAGCACATCTTACTTCTGTCTGTTCGTAACCGGGATGGATATCCTTCTTCATTATGTGTCACCTCTTTCGGACATAATATTTAACATTAACGGTAGGTATTGTATCACACTGCAAATGAAAAATCAACAATTTTTTGAAAATAATTTATTTTTTTATTCAACTTCTATTTCCTTACCCAGATGGAAGGAATAAAGAATCGTTTGTTTCACGGGCAAACCGATGCACACAGACAGAGCTTTCTTATATAAAAGCACCTGAGATGAGTACTTTTCCCTGAACTGCTGCTCTGTGTGAAGAAAGTCTGTTTTATAGTCAACAACAACTATCTCCCCGTTTTCAACGAAGGCACAGTCAGCTATACCCTGGATCATCATCATTTCGTTGGAAAATTCCTCCATGCCCTCATATACCTCACTGACGGGCACCTCAATGGTGAATTTCTTTTCACGCATGACTCTGTCACTTGAAAGTATTCTTTGAAGCAGCTCACTTTCAAGGAACCTTCCGATTGCCTTACGGTCTATTCCGTCAGCCTGAGCCTTTGTAAGAATACCCATATCACAGAGTCTTCCGATTTCAGCTTCTGTGTTTTCCATAGCCCTTTTATAATCGGCAAACTGAAAAAATGTATGGGTTGCAATGCCCTTTGCTGCACCCGTAAGTGTGTGAGAAAGAAACGCAGGTGATGAGGAAGCGAAATAATCCCTGTCAATATATCCCTTATCGACCTCTGAGGCGGCACGCTTTGAAAGAATACCCGAAAGAGCCTCATATTTATATCTGAATTCTGCCCTTTCCCTGACCAGCTCATAAAAATCCTCATCAATATCTGAGGTTTTTTCTTTTTCCTCTTCATAGTTTTCAAGGGCGTCTGCATCTGAAAGCACAACCTTAAGCGATGATTCACAAGGCAGCACAACGCTTTCGGGAATGCCTGTCAGCTCTCTGATTTCAGCAGCATCCCTGTGCCTTAAAAGAGAGGTTATAAGCCACCTGCCGAAGCTGTTTGCACTTGTTACGGCATAAGGGCCGATAAATGTGCTGTTTTCGTTGATGTCAACGGTATATTTTGCAAAGGTGCCCAAGGGATTTTTGCTTGCGTAAATCATGATGAGCTTTTCTCTGGCTCTGGTCATGGCAACATAGAGAACTCTCATTTCCTCACTGACACTGTCATGATGCACAGAAAGCTTAACAGCACTGTGGCAAAGGGTGCTGTACTGATCGAAGTTTTCCGTATTTCTTCTTATGATACCGAGTCCCACATTTCTGTTAACAACAAGGTTTTCTGTTTCATCCATACGGTTGAAGGCACCTGCACAGTGGCCGAGGAAGCATATGGGAAATTCAAGACCCTTTGATTTATGGATTGTCATAATTTTAACAACATCTGCATTCTGTGTGGCACCAAGAGCAGCTGAAAGGTCCTGCTTTTCATTTTTAAGCTGGTCGATAAAACGGATAAAGCCCGAAAGACCGATATAGCCTGCCTTTTCATAAACATCGGCATAGTCGGAAAGCAGCATAAGATTTGCCCTTTTTTCGCCTGTTTTATCCATTGCGTCAAACACTGAAACAAGGCCTGTATCCTCATAAATTTCATGTATAAGCTCAGGTGCAGAAAGGCAGATGCTCATGCTGCGCCAAAGGGAGATTTTTTCCATGAAGCTTATGATTTTTTCGTCCCCCTGACTCTGCTTTTCAATTATGCAGGAATATATGTCGCCCTTTCTTTTGTTTTTCCTGAGAATACTCATTTCATCAACCGTAAAGCCGAATATGGGACTCATCATAACACTCATAAGAGCCACATCCTGCCTGGGATTATCAATTATTCTGAGTATGTTCAGAACAAGAGACACCTCGCTTGCCGTTATAAAGGAGCCTGAAACCTCAGTAAAGCAGGGTATACCCTCACGGCGGAACACATCAGCATAAATGGTGCCCCTTGTGCTCACGGATCTGAGAAGAACACAGAAATCCTTATAGGTAGCCTTCCTTTCACCGCTTCCGTCCTTTACGGTGACACCCTCACGGAGCATTTCCTTTATTCTTCCGGCAATATAACGGGCCTGATATTCGTCATTGCTTTCAACACTTCTGTCAAGAGTTTCCGTGTTGAGAACATGCAATTCACAGTCAGCTTCGGCTTTCACGTTATAATCAGCACTGAACACAAGCTGCTCCTCTTCGTTATAATCAATATCTCCGCTTTCCTCACTCATAATCTGACTGAAAACGAAATTTATAATATCCGTAACACCCTTACGGCTTCTGAAGTTGTTGCCGAGGGTAATTTTTGCAGGATAGCTGTCCTTTTCCCTTGAGTAGCTTTCATAAGCACTTTTCAGTTCAAGGAAAATCTGCGGCATTGCCTGTCTGAAGGAATAGATGCTTTGCTTCACATCGCCTACCCTGAAAAGGTTATTACGGGAAATTGCTGTGAAAAGCATATCCTGGGCACGGTTTGTGTCCTGATATTCGTCAATCAGAATTTCATCAAAGCTTTCACTGTATATTTTTGCAAATTCCGTGCTTTCCCAGCCATCCTGAGTTTCCCTTACAAGAAGAGACAGTGCCATATGGTTTATATCACTGAAATCGCAGAGCTTTTTTTCCCTTTTGATATCACTGTAATTTTTTGCGAAAAGAAGCACCGTTTCTATAAGGCTTTTTACGGGAGAATTGAAGAACTCCATGTCATCCCTGAATTCCTCTTCACTGCAGCAGAAAAAGCCTGCAAGAGATTTCATGTTGTCTGTGGCAGCCTTTCTTGAGGATACCAGATAATTGGCATAAAAATCCTCTTTAAGGTGCTTTGGAAGGTTCTTTCTTCTGAGTGCAGAATAGGATTCAACGGCCCTTTTCACGTCATCCCATGAGCCTTCGGCAATTCTTGAAAGAATATACTCACACTGTGCCTTATCCTGCGACACTGCTGCGCTGAACACGGGCTCAAGGTCCTCGTCACCCTGACTTCCGTTAAGTATGCTTTCAAAAATTTCAAGGTTATATTTAACTGCATTTTTAACCTCGGTCAATATGATTTTTCCGTATATACTCTCCTTGACTTCACAGCTGTGTCCGAAGGGCTCCTCAAGGCTTCTGAGCCATTTTTCGGGAAAAGGAAATGACCTTGAGCTTTCATAAAGCTTTTCAATATTCTTCTGAAGAACCGAGTCGTCTCTGCCCATGAAAAGCAGCTCAACAAGAGTTGTGAAGCCCTCATCATTTTTTTCATACATCTGCTCAAGGGTTATTTCCATTGCCCTTGTTTTAATTACGGAAAGCTCACCCTCATCTGCAGTTTTGAAGTCGGGTGAAATGTCAAGAAGCTGGAAATTATCCTTTATAAGAGAGGTGCAGAAGCTGTCGATTGTGCATATTTTCGCATTGGGCAAAAGCATCTGCTGATTGATAAGATGAAGATTATCAGGCTCCTGCCTGAGCTTTTCATTGACTGCAGCTGTGATTCTGTCCTTCATTTCACCTGCTGCTGCCCTTGTGAAGGTTACAATGAGGAGTCTGTCGGCACTTGTGGGATTTTTTGTGTCTGTAAGGCGTCTTATAACACGCTCAACAAGAACCGCTGTTTTGCCTGAGCCTGCCGCTGCAGAAACAAGCACGCTTCCCCGCCTTGCATCAATTGCGTCCCTTTGCTGTTCAGTCCAGTTCCTTGCCAACATCCTCACCTCCTTCAAGCCTTCTGAGACATTCCTCATGCTTTAATTTATCGATATATCTGGGCTCTATTGCATTGTTTATACAGATTTCACTGTAAACACAGTATTTGCAGGTGTCACCGTGGTCGGCTCCCGAAACGGGTCTTGCTCCCACAGCACCCTTATGAATACTGTCACCTATCTGTCTGATGTATGAATCGAGCCTTTGTGCAAGCGCTTCAAACTGACCCATATTTATAAAGTCACCCTTGAGCACATCCTTTTTTTTGTCATACTTAACGGGAAGGAAAATGCCCTTCAGCTCCTTATCCATGTGTCTTATAAGCCTTTCGTCATCAAGAAGCATACCGTTCATTTTTGTGCTTTCAAAACGGCTTTTCCTTTTCTGGTTTTCATCATTGCTTCTCATGACATTGTTGGGCACCATTCTTGCAGGGAAATACAGCACTCCCGAGGGAATGATGTTTTCATATTCACCCTTACCGTTGCGCCAGATGCTTATAAGATACAGAAGCATCTGCATGCTAAGACCGTTGAGAACATCGGAAAGCCTGAACTGCTTCATGCCCGTTTTATAGTCAACAACCCTGATATATTTCTTTCCGTCAAGAGTCAGCCTGTCAACACGGTCAATAATGCCGAAGAATTCTGCACTGCCCTCGTCAAGCTTCACCTTGAAGGACCTGACATCTCCGCCACGTGAAATTTCAAGCTCAAAATCGGAAACCTCAAAATCACTTTCAGAGAATTCCTCCCTGATTCGCTCCATGATATTTTTCAGAATCTTGTGCATTCTTGAATAAAGATATCTGAATCTTTCACCCTTATCACCGAAGCCGCCCATGTCTGTTTCCATGTATTCGTTCAGAAGAGCTTTTATTTCATCGTCAATCTGCTCATCTGTAAGATTGAGAAATTCTCTGCCACGGTATTTTTTGAGAAGCTTTTCCAGCACATAATGCACAACCGTTCCGCTCTGAGCAGGGTCAAGCTGGGCTCTCAGCCTCGGCTGTGCCTTCATTCCGTATCTGCAGAAATAACCGAAGGGGCAAAGGCTGTAACTTTCAAGCTGAGATGCTGAAAAATAAAGATTTTCACCGAAAAGGGAAACTGCATTTTTTCTGTCCTTAAAGCTGAAGCCCTCCTGCGAAACCGCCGCTTCAATTGCTTCAAGCCTGTCTCTGTACTCCTGCTTTTGAGAAAAGTACTTCTTGAGGGCATTGATTTTTCCCGAATTTTCGTTCCAGCTTCTTGCCATTATTTCGAAGGCAGATTTTTCACTTTCAATGCAGTCACTGATATCGCAATCGGAAGAAAAGCTTTCCCTGATTTCAGGCAGAAGCTTTTCCACCCACTCAACACATTCGCCCTTGGTCATGTCGTTGCCCGAGGAATCCGAAAGAGAATAAGTGAGCACAAGCCTTTCAGCGGCACATGAAAGTGCATTGTAGCAGATGAATCTTTCCCTTAAGGTGAGCTCCTTGAGCCCGTCAAAAGCTTCAATTCCGCCAAGGGCAATTTTAATTCTCTCTCTGCGGCAGAAAACGCCCTGCTCACTCTGATTAAGAGGAAACACACCGTTATTCATTCCCACAAGGAAAACTGCCCTTGCATTTCTTGTGAGTGCCCTTTCAGCGTTCACAACACTCACCTCATCAAAGCCGTCGGGAAGCTTACCGAGGCTTTTTGCGCCAACTGTGATTTCAAAAAATTCCGAAAGTCTTTTTGCAGTTACGGCATTTTCCGAAGCTGCAGTGCCGATTTCATCAAAAACCTCCATAAGAATATCCCACACCTGCTCCTGCTCAAGGGCAAGCTCATGAAGACCCTTTTCTTCAAGAAGCAGAGCGTAGTTTTTAAGGCTTTCGTCAATTTTTTCACTGCGAAGGAACCGGTAAAGAAGCTCAATTGCCCTTTTGCCGTTGCAGAATTCAAGCTCCTGCCTGAGTTCATTCAGCGGAAGGACTGTTTTTTCTCTGAGCTTGTTGATTTCAAGAAGAAGAGCGTCACTTTCTTCATCAGGTCTTCTTCCGAAGCCGAAGGGATTTTCACTCCATTCACTGAGCCACTTTTTGCCGTTTATATCCCATGCAAAAACATAGTTTTCAAGTGTTGCCGTTTCTTCCACGGTAAGGCCCGAAAGTCCCGTTTTGAGATATCTTAAAACATAATCCGAGGAAAAGCCCTCACTGCAAATTGCAAGAACATTCCTCACAAGGCATATGAGAGGCTGATTTGCAACAGGCTGACGCTTATCCTCAAAAAGAGGTACGCCGTATTTTTTCAGTGAATCTCTTATACCCTTTTCGTAAAGGTCTCCCTTTCTGAAAATTACGGCTATGTCACGGCAACGGTAGTCACCTTCTCTGATAAGTGCTTTGATTTTTCTTGCAACGGTGTCACATTCGGAGCGGATATCGTTGCAGCAGATAACCTGAGTGTTAAGCTGAACACCCACACAGCTTTCATAATCGGGCAGATAGAGATTTTTTTCAATTGCCGCAAGGTCCTTCGGATATTTATCTGACCTTTCTGTTGTTATTATTTTCCCAGCTTCAACGCCGTTATTGCCTGCAAGGCGTCTGAGCCTTACGGCAGTTTTCGATGTTAAGGCAAAGGGACTGAGGTCACCTGCATATTCAACTGTGTCTGTGCAAAGAGTTACATATACATCCTTTGCTTTTTTCAGCATTTCTTCTATGATTTTATATTCACCGAAGGAAAAGGATGAAAAGCCGTCAATCACAACGGTTTTTCCCGTGAAAAAGTCTGTATCTGTGAGAATTGAGGCAACTGCTTCAAGTAAATTTCCGTCATCAAAAAAGCTTTGTGCCACAACGGATTCATAAGCACGGTAAACAATTGCCGTTTCTCTGAGCTTTTGTGAAAGCACCTTGTCTGAAACCTTTTCGGCACACACCTCAAGCTCTTCGGGGCTTATGCCGTTGTTTTTCATTTCGTCAACCTGGCTGAGCATTTTCTGTGTCAATGAAATTTTATCTCTGTGCTTTGAAAAGGCAGCGAGAGAATCCTTCACGCCCTCAATTGCAACAGACATGAGAATACTTCTTACGCCCTCCCTTGCAATCGGCTTGTTGATTCCGCCGTAGGTCTGCAGAGCAATGTGGCAAAGCCTTGAAAAGGAAAGCACATCAACTTCACAGGCAAGCTTAGGTGACAGAAGCGACAAAATACCCTTATCGCTTTCAAAGGTAAACTGCTTAGGAACAAGAAGCATGGCACTCCCGCCATTCTGAACACAGCTTCCCAATATTCTGTGACCGGCAGCTGTTTTACCGCTTCCTTTTCTACCAATGATAAAATTGAGCATGTGGACTCTCCTTTTCGCATGATACTTTATTATAACTAAAACAATGTATTTTTGCAATTGTATATTGTTTTTTGTTGAAATTTCCTCTTAATTATTGTATAATACTCAAGAATATATAAAATGGAGTAATGTTGCTTATGAAAACTTACCGTATACATCTTATCAGACACGGCCTTACAAAAGACAACATAGACGGCGTTTATGCAGGTCATACCGATACACCTCTTTGTGAAGAGGGTATTTCCCAGATTCAGAAAATGAAAGAGGAATACATATACCCACACGCAGATTTTGTATTCTCTTCACCCCTGAAAAGATGCACTCAGACAGCTGAAATTCTTTATCCCGAGTCAAAGCCTCTTATCATTGACGGCCTTACTGAATACAACTTCGGTGAGTTCGAGGGTCAGACCGCTGAGGTGCTTCATGAAAAGCAGCCCCTTTTTGACCGCTGGATAAGAGGTGAAAAAGGCATTGCTCCACCCTTCGGTGAAAGCAATGAGGAATTTGCAAAAAGAGTGTGCGAGGCCTTTGTTAAAATTGTTGACGGTATTCTCAAGTCCGGCAGTGACAATGTTGTTATTGTGACTCACGGCGGCGTTATTTCAACAATACTTTCAAACTTTGCTCTGCCTGAAGCCTCAGCCTCCGAATGGCTCACTCCCCAAGGCTGCGGCTATACACTTCTTGCTTCACATTTTCTGTGGATGCAGGGACATAAGCTTGAAGCCATAAAGGAAATTCCTGAGCTTGACGAAGAAGAAAAGGGCGGCAATTACTATGACGGCTGGGATTATTATCCCGATGATGACGATTTCGATATAAGCGAATATCTTGACTGAAAGGATAAACAATGAATATTCTTGTTTTGGGCGATGTTGTAAGTGACATCGGTTGCGAATTTCTGAGAAAAAAGCTTCCTGCATTCAAAAGGTTCAGCTCTGTTGACTTCTGCATTGCAAACGGTGAAAACTCTGCTGCAGGAAACGGTATCACTCCCTCTTCTGCACAGGCACTTTTTTCTTCGGGAGTAGATTTTATAACAACGGGCAATCACGTTTACAGGCGGAAAGAGGTATATCCCCTTCTTGACGAAAGTGAATTCATAATAAGACCTTATAATTTCCCTGAAAGCAATCCGGGAAAGGGTGTCTCGCTGATTGATTGCGGAAGATATTCAATAGGTGTTATAAATCTCATGGGCACCATGTTTATGGAAAATCTTGAAAATCCCTTTTACGCCGCAGACAGAGCACTCAAGGAGCTTTGCGGCAAGACGAATATCATCCTTGTTGATTTTCACGCAGAGACTACATCTGAAAAGCAGGCTCTCGCTTACTACCTTGACGGAAGAGCTTCGGCTGTTTTCGGAACACATACCCATGTTCTTACAAACGATGACAGAGTGCTCGAAAAGGGCACAGGCTACATCACCGATGTGGGCATGTGCGGAGTTACAGACAGTGTTCTGGGTGTCAGAAAGGACATTGTTATTGAAAAGTTCATGAAAAATATGCCCGTGCGCTTTGATGCAGCTGAGGGAAGCTGCATGATTAACGGCTGCATTTTCACAATTGACGAAAAAAGCGGAAAATGCCTTTCAACTCAGGGTGTCCGTATAAGCTGATATCTTAACCAAAGGATTGATAAGGAATGAAAAAATATATAGCGCTTATTGTTGCCCTTTTTCTGACACTGACCGTGCTGTCTGTGATTATGAGGGACAACAGTGATACCGAGCCCTCACAAACGGCTTCTCAGCAGGAAACCACTGAGGAAGAAACTACTGAAGCCAAAGGGCTTAGCGAGGTAACACTCGGCTACTATGAAAACAAATCTCTTAACCCGTATACCACCGACAGTCCCGTAAACAGAAACCTTTCAACGCTTCTTTATGACGGACTTTACATGCTAGACGAAAAATATATGCCTCAGCCTGTTATTGCAGAAAGCTCTGAAAGAACAACCAACAGGCTTTCCGTAACTCTCAAAAAGGACATTTATTTTTCATCGGGCTCTCCCCTTACGGCATCAGATGTTGCCTACTCATTCAACATTGCAAAAACCAGTCCCTATTATTCCATGCGTCTTGAAGACTTCACAGCAGCTGCCGCAGGTACAGACAGTGTTATTTTCACAACAGTCAGCGATAACCCCTATGCGGAAAGCTGTCTTACCTTCCCCGTTATTCAGGCAGGCACAGCAACAAACGAATATCCCGTAGGCTCGGGAAGGTATGTTCTTCAGTCAAACAACAACACAAAATTCCTTGCTGTTAACGAAAACTCCGTAAGAAGCGAGCTTATGAATACGGAAAGAATTGTTCTCACTCCCATAACCTCAGACAAAAGTGAGCTTTATCTTCTTCAGACAGGCGACCTCACTTACTTTTTTGATGACCTCAGCGAAGGCAGATATACAAAAATAGGAGCCAACATGCAGCGTGTGCCCTTGAACAACCTTGTTTTTCTCGGCATAAACTCCAACTCCGCAATGATGCAGGACAAGGCTCTTATAAAAGCAATTTCACTTTCCATTGACAAAACCACAATTTCCGAATCTGCTTACAGCGGTATGTGCCGTGCAACAGATACTCCCTTCAACCCTGACTGGCATGCCGTCTCCGTGCTTCAGGCACAGCAAAGCAGCTTCTCTTCCCTTAAAGCTGCCCAGGCTCTTGAGGATGCAGGCTATGTTTATGCCTATTCCAACAACAAATACCGCTCCAAGGATTTCAGGTTCCTCGAGGTGAGAATGATAGTTAATGAAGAAAATGAAAACAGAGTCAACTGTGCAAACCTTATTCACGACAGTCTTGAAGACCTGGGCTTTGACGTCAGGCTCAGTATTCTTCCCTTTGAGGATTATTCCGAGGCTTTGTATAAGGGTGAATTTGACTTGTATCTTGGTGAAGTGAAGCTTTCGGCAAACATGGATTTATCATGCTTTTTCAAGGAAGGTGGCAGTGCGGGCTACGGCATTGATTCTTCCTCCACCGTTGCACTTTCCTATTCTGATTTTTCTCAGGGCAAAATTGATATCACCACCTTCACAAAGGTGTTCAGCGATTCTCTGCCCTTTATTCCGATATGCTACCGTGACGGCGTTGCATACTATTCAAGAGAAATAACCTTTGAGGGTGAAATAACAGAATATGAGCCCTTCATGAACATTTATTCATGGGAATTAAAGAGTAACACCGTTGACACCGAAGAGGATTAAGGACTTTGGAAAAAAGCAACCGTAAAGGGGTGACAACATGAAAGAAATGCCTGTTCAATATGTTAAAGGCGTGGGTGAAAAGCGTGCCGCTCTGCTTTCTAAGCTGGGCATAAATTCAATTCACGACCTTGTGCATTTCTATCCCCGATCCTACCTTGATTTTTCTGTGCTGACTCCGATTTCACAGATAATACCCGACACAGTGTGCTGCTTTTCGGCAATTGTAGGCTATGCCCCTGTTGAACACAATATAAGACATAAGATGACCCTTTTTAAGACCATGGTCACCGACGGTGTTGCAGGTGTCAACATAACAATATTCAACAACGCCTATCTTGCACAGAGCCTTGAAACGGGAAAGGAATATATCTTCTACGGCAAGGTTACGGCAAACAGAGGCTCTCTTGAAATGTCAAACCCGATTATTGAAGCTGCAGACAGTGACTGCTCCATGCGCCCCATTTATCCTCAGACAGCAAGCCTCAATTCAAGAGCAATTGAAAAAATCATCGGGAATGCTCTTAAAATTTATCACAGTGAGGAAAGAGAGGATATTATTCCCGATATTATAAGGCGGAAGTTCGGGCTTTGCCACGAACAGTTCGCTCTGAATGCAATTCACAGCCCCTCAAACGAAAAGGACCTTGAAATTGCAAGAAGAAGACTCATTTTTGAAGAGCTTCTTTCCCTGCAGATCGGTATGCGCAAGCTGAAAAAAAGAAACAGAGGCAAAACAGAGCTTGTGATTCACAACAACTGCTCCTCTGAATTCATTTCTGCACTGCCCTTTGAAATGACAAACGCTCAGCTCAGAGCCCTTTCCGAATGCCTTCATGATATGGAGGGCACCACCCCCATGAACAGACTTATTCAGGGTGATGTGGGAAGCGGAAAAACTGCCGTTGCCGCCTGCCTTTTGTATACTGCGGCAAAAAACGGTATTCAGGGTGCCTTCATGGCTCCCACGGAAATACTTGCCTTGCAGCATTTTGAGTCCCTTAAAAAGCTTATGGATTTTTCAGATGTGAGAATTGAGGTTATTACGGGCTCAACCACTGCAAAAAATAAAAGAGCCATAAAAGAACGGCTCAGAAACGGTGAAATTGATATTATCATCGGTACCCATGCTCTTATTTCCGATGATGTTGAGTTTTACCGTCTCGGTCTTGTTGTAACCGACGAGCAGCACAGGTTCGGCGTTGCTCAAAGAGGTGCGCTTGCCTATAAGGGAGGTCAGCCTCACACACTTGTTATGAGTGCAACCCCCATTCCCCGCACACTTTCACTGATAATTTACGGTGACCTTGACCTTACAGTTATTGATGAGCTGCCCAAGGGAAGACAGAAAATCTCAACCTATGCCGTGGATTCATCCTATCATGAAAGGATTTACAATTTTATAAAAAAGCATCTTGACATGGGGCTTCAGGGATATATCGTCTGTCCCCTTGTTGATGAAAGCGATGCCACCGACCTAACATCAGCCACCGAATACGCCGAAACGCTTCAGAAAAAGGAATTTGCAAATTACCGTGTGGGACTTCTTCACGGTAAAATGAAGCCGAAGGAAAAAGAAAGGGTTATGTCAGAATTTCAGAAGGGCAACATACAGCTTCTTGTTTCCACCACTGTCATTGAGGTCGGCGTTGATGTTCCGAACTCCGTAATTATGCTTATTGAAAATGCAGAGCGCTTCGGTCTTTCTCAGCTTCATCAGCTCAGAGGCAGAGTGGGCAGAGGCAAAAACAAGTCGTACTGCATTCTTGTCAGCGATGCAGAGGGTGAGGCGGCAAAATCACGCCTTGACATTATGTGCAGAACGAACAACGGCTTTCTCATTGCCGATAAGGACCTTGAGCTGAGAGGTCCCGGTGACTTCTTCGGCTCACGTCAGCACGGCTTACCTGAGCTTAAAATTGCCGATATTATGCACAACATGGACATCGTGAGAGAAACGGGCGCCGCCTGTGAGATGATATTAAAGGACGACCCGGAGCTGAAAAAAAGAGAGAACTATCCCCTGCTCAAAGCCACACAAAGGCTTTTTGAAAAGCAGAAAAATATAAGTCTTAACTGAGAAAGGAAAAGCAAAATGAAAAAAATTGCAAGCTTTACTATTGACCATACAATTCTTCCCAAGGGCATGTATCTGTCAAGGATTGACGGAAATGCTGTTACCTATGACCTGCGCTTCAGAAAGCCCAATGCGGAAAAGGTTATGGACAACGCTCCCATTCACACACTTGAGCACCTTTTTGCAACCTTTGTGAGAAACAGCGACGCTTCCGATAAAATCATTTATTTCGGACCCATGGGCTGCAGAACAGGCTTTTATTTCATCACAACCGATACTCTTTCAAAAAGTGATGCAATTGAACTGACAAAAGCTGCGCTGAGGTTCTGTGCAGATTTTGAGGGCGTTGTTCCCGGTGTTTCTGCCGTTGAATGCGGAAACTATCTTGACCATTGCCTTGAAGGAGCAAAAAAAGAAGCAGCCATGATGGCTGAGGTGCTTCAGAACTGGAAGGAAGAAGACCTTATCTATCCCACAAAATAAGCTTTTAATAGATCACAACACATTGTAAAGGAGGTGCAGTGCATGGCAAGTCCTGATGAAAACCGGCAGGCAACGGAAAACACCATAAGCTTTTCACTTAAGGATATCTATTTTGAAGATGAATTTATTTATCCCGTGTTTGTTGAAGCCGAAGCTGTAAATATAATTGAGCCAGCCGAGGCAGAGCCAACGGAAAAAGAGGAAGCAGCTGATAATACTTCTGAAGTCACTGATCCTTCAAGGGCAGAAAAAGCAAAAGGCTTTAATTTTGCCGATGTACTGAGCTTTTGCAGTGATGCGGTTTACACCGTTGGCGACGACACAATAAATCTTATTAAACGCATTCTTTCCAAGGCAGGGCCCTTCCTGCTTGTTCCCGTTGCAGTTGCTTTCACTCTCATAAGCTCCCTTTTTGAAAAGGTGAAGAATCTGATTCTTTATCTGCCACAAAAAATCAAGGCTGAGCTTTCAGATATTGCATCAGACAGTGAAAAGCCCGTAAGCCTTTTGAAAGCATTTTTCATTTATATTTTTAAAGGCAAGCGTCTTTTAAAAGCTGCCATGAATCTGGTTTTCCCCGTTCTTGCAGTTGTTTTTGTTTTCAATGTTTACAGTGACATCAAGGATACTGTTTTTGCCCTTGAGGTTATCTATAACGGCAGGTCAATAGGCTTTGTTGAGGATGAAGAGGTGTTCACTCAGGGCAAAAAGCAGGCACTCAGGCTTCTTTCCTCCGGACAGCAGGAAAGTGAAGCCGAGGCTATTGTTTCTGAGCCCGTTTATAAAGTAAGAAGAGTTGAAGTGAATCAGTTGAGTAATCCCGGCATGGTAAGCGAAAGCATTATTGCAAGCAGTGACACGGCCTATACACGAGCCTGCGGAATTTACATTGACGGAGAATTCCTTTGCGCTGTGAAAAATGAATCTGATGCTCTTTCGGTTTTCGAGGGTATTCTTGAGCCATACATCAAAAAATCAAGTTCAACGGAAAGTGTTGCTTTTGTTGAAGAAATTGAATATGTTCAGGGGCTTTATCCCGAAGACAGTGAGCTTATCTGGACTTCAAAGCAGCTGAAAAAGGTTCTGTCAGAGCCAAAATCAAAAGCAAAGTATCACACCTTCAAAAAGAACGATACCGTGAAAAAGGTTGCTTCAAAATATAAGCTCACAACTGCAAAGCTCAAGGCTCTTAACCCGAAAACAGATTTTTCCAAGCCTGAAGAAATCAAGAAGCTTCTGGTTGCACGTCAGGAAAACTATGTTCGTGTGAAGGTTATGAGAACCCGTGTGAAGCAGCTCAGCATACCCTTTGAAACAGTTAAAAGGAACAGCTCCTCCCTTGCAAAGGGCACCAGCAAAACAACTCAGCAGGGTGCAAAGGGTATAAAGGAAATCACGGAGCTTGTGACCTATATTGACGGCGTTGCCTCATACACAACAACTATCGCAGAAAAAATCACAAAAGCTCCCGTTAATAAAATTGTTCTTGTGGGCACAAAAACCTACACTGCGGCTTCAAGCGGCTATACCTGGCCCACAAGAGGAGCTTATTCAATCTCCTCTTATTACGGCTACAGAAGTGCAAGCATTTCAGGCTGGTCCTATCACGGAGGTATTGATATTGTAAGAAGTGGCGGAGGCACATCGGGTACTCCCGTTGTTGCGGCGGCTTCAGGTACTGTTGAAATTGCAAGAAGCGGTTATTCGGGCTACGGCCATACTGTTGTTATCAACCACGGCAACGGAATAAAAACAAGATATGCTCACATGTACCCCGGCTCAATTATGGTCAGGGTCGGTCAGAAGGTTTCCAAGGGTCAGCAGATCGGACGGATCGGTTCAACGGGTAACTCAACAGGACCGCATCTTCATTTCGAGGTTCTTGTGAACGGCTCAAAGGTGAATCCTCTGAGGTATATAAGATAAATAAACAGAGCAAAAGAGCGGTAAAAGCTTTCGTTTTACCGCTCTTTTAATTATAAATCCTTTGTGCCTCTTTTAATAAAATCCGTGTGAGCTTCTGCAGCTTTTCTTCTTTCTTCGGCTTGTGCAAACTGTGCTTCACGTTCCTTCTGCATTATTACTTTGAGCATCTCAGGCTTGCTCATTGCCTTTGCTTCTTCCCACTGTGCCTTTGATTCTGCCTTCACAGCAGCAAGATTAGCCTTATCAACCTTATGCTGAGCCTTTGCACCTTCCTTCATATCTCTGAAGGCTTTTTTAAAAAATTCTTTCATGTCAACTCTTAACCCTTCATCATTTCTTCACTGAGCTCTAAAATTTTTCCTGCATACTTCTTCTTACGTGAGGAAAGAATCTTCTTATAAATGGGGTAAGTCACGCAAGCCATAAGAAGGCCGATGGTACCGGTAACAATGCCGGGAAGCATGACTTCTGTAATACCCAGCATGGCGCCGATATCTGTCATAATAAGGCTCATACCGCTGCCCATAACAACTGCACCGATGCTGCCGAAGATGTATGCAAATACCTTTGCGGGGCGTGTAGCCTTTCTGTCAAGGGCTTTAAGCTGTTCAAGCTGTACATCCTTCTTTTCTGTGTACTGTGTGCGGATTTTTTCAACAATAAAATCCTTATCATTCTTGTCCATTGTAATACCTCTTTCTTTTATTATTTACAACCTTATTATAAATATCTCTTGTTAAGGTGTTTTCAAAATAATGTTTAAGTTTTACAAAAGAAAAATTAAATAAAAAAAGACAACACCTCACGTGTTGCCTTGATATATCTCTTATTATTACTCCTCAACAGAAAAGCTGTCTTTACCCACAGCACAGTGAGGACATTCAAAATCATCAGGAAGCTCGTCAAAAGAAGTTCCCGGCTCAATTTCTAATTCGGGAAAGCCCTCATCCTCGTTATACTCCCAGCCGCATACATCACAGATATAAATCATGTAAAACATCCTTTCTTTATGAAAAGCTATATGCCTTTTTCTATATTATTACCACCGCCGTATTTATTTGTCAATATTTTTTCTGTTCATATATTATGATTTTTCGTCAAATAATAAAAATTTTTATATGAGTGACAAAACAATTGAAGTTTCTTATAATATGTGATACTATTATTGTATATTGTTTCAGAAAATCTCAGAACATTTTTAAAGGAGAATAAATATGAAGCTTCCCGCATATCCGATAGCAACAATTGACCCCCATTTCAGCATCTGGTCAAGATGTGACAGGCTCACCGATGATGACACTTATCTCTGGTGCGGCTTAAGAATGAAAATTGACGGTATACTCAACCTTGACGGAGAAAGCCTTCGCTTCCTCGGTAAAGGAAAGGAAGCAGTCATGGAGCAAAGGGACGTTAAGATATCACCCTACTTCAGTGAATACATTTTCGAAAATGAAAAGGTGCGTCTCCAGTTCAAAACATGGTCACCCTTCCTTTTCAACGATTTTCAGCTTCTGAGCACTCCCGTTGCATTTTTTGACACTGTTATCACATCCCTTGACGGCGAAAGACATCAGTGCTCTGTTTCCTTCACTGCACACAATGAGCTTTGCGGCAGCAGCAGCCACAAAAAGATAACAAAATATACAGACTCATGTGAAGGCACAAAATTTGCTGTTATGGGTATGACAGAGCAGGACCCCCTTCACACCTCAGGTGACACCTTCAAGGCAGACTGGGGATATGTATGTCTCATGGGCGGTGAGGTTACCACTCACAAAAACGGTATTAGCGTGAAAAGTGAAACCCGAAATGCTAAAAAGGCAGAGTTCACAAGTGTCATCGCTTATGACGACGTTTATTCAATCAACTATTTCGGTGAAAAGCTTAAGGGCCTCTGGACAGAAAAATTTGCAGGCATCGGCTTTGCAATGAAATACTGCCTTGAAAACAGAAGCAGACTTTCTGCAGACATGAAAGCTCAGGAAAAAATGATTCTTGACGATGCCAAGGAGTTCGGCAAGGATTATCAGAGCATTCTTTCAGCTGCAGCAAGACAGGTTCTGGCCGCTCACAAGCTTGTGCGCAACTCAAAGGGTCAGCTTCTTTATATGTCAAAGGAATGCCACTCAAACGGCTGCATCAACACCGTTGACGTTTCATATCCTGCAGCTCCCATGTATCTTCTTTACACACCTGAGCTTATCAAGGCTATGCTTGTGGGTATTTTTGAATTTGCAAACATGCCCTTGTGGAAGGAAGAATTTGCTCCTCATGACATAGGACGCTATCCCCTTGCCTGCGGACAGGTTTATGCGCTCACACCTCATGCTCATCTGCTTCCCCATTCTTATACATATAAGCGTATATATAAGGCAAAAGGTACAAACATTTACATGCCTCAGTTCCAGATGCCCGTTGAAGAATGCGGCAACATGCTGCTTCTCACCTATTCCTATTATATGGTCAGCGGAGACAAGGAATTCTTATCTGAGAATTATTATACACTCAGCACATGGGCTAACTTCCTTAAAAAGAAGGGCGTTGTTCTTGACAACCAGCTTTGCACCGATGACTTTGCAGGTCACAGCAAGAAAAACGTTAACCTTGCAATCAAGGCTGTTATGGGTATTGCCGCCTTCGGCAGAATCACTCAGGAGCTCGGACTTGAAGGCAACTGGGCAGAAATTGCAGAAAATTATGCAAAGGAGCTTGTCTCACTGTGCAAAGCAAATGAGGGACATCTCACCTTCAGCATTGACAAGAAGGATTCCTGGAGCCTTAAATATAACCTTGTGTGGGATATTCTTTTTGACTTCAACCTTTTCGACAAGGAAATATACAAGGCTGAAACAGAAAAATACCGCAAGGAACTCAACAGCTACGGTGTTCCACTTGACCACCGCCGCAGCTTCACAAAAACCGACTGGGAGCTCTGGGCAGCCTGCCTTGACGAAAGCAAGGAAAACATCGGCATTTTCTCAGAATGCATCTGCCGTTACCTTGCCGACACCAAAGACAGAAACTGCTTCACAGACTGGCCCGACACAAAAGAGCCCAAGCAGTGCGGCTTTGACCACAGAACTGTTCAGGCAGGACTCTGGATGCCCGTTCTGTTCAAAAAATTCGGCAAATAAATCTCATAAAAAGCAAAAGCAGGTATCTTCAGATGAAGATACCTGTATTTTTTGCATTTTATTTTGTCAGTAAATCAACGGCATACCTTGCATAATCGGAAATATACTGTCCATGCTTTACTACAACAGCAGGCTGACGCAGATAAATGTTATCCTTAAGCTCAATAACCGTTACCGGTCTTACCGTGTTTTCCCTTTTGACAAACTGCAGCGGCAGCAAGGTTGCCGCAACACCTGAGCATGCCATTTCCCATGCAGTGGTAAGTCCCACAACCTCAGCGGCTATATCCGGCTGAACAGCTGAGGAAGCACACAGCTTATCAAAAAGAATTCTCATTTCCTGATTGGCGCTTACAACAACAAAGGGAATGTCCTTACATTCCATAAAAACAATTTCCTTTTTACCTTTAAGAAGAGGATGATTTTCAATAAACTCGTCTGTTGCAACAAGCACAAGTCTGTCCGGCTCAATCAGTGTGACATCAAGCACAGCTTCGTCAACAGGAAGATTCACAACAGCGAAATCGAATTTACCTTCTGCCGCATCCTTACGAAGCACATCACTGCCTTCTTCAATAAGCTTCACCTGAACACCCGGGAATGCTTCCCTGAGCTTTTTAATGATGCCGGGAATAAGATAGGAGCTTCTGAAGGGTGTAATTCCGATTACAAGCTGACCCTTATCCCCTGACTTGAACTGCTCCATTGAACGGAAAAGCTGGTCCTGCTTATATAAAATATCTCTTGCTGAATTTATAAAATACTCACCTGCGGCAGTTAATGTAACAGGGTTTGTGTTACGGTTGAAAAGCTGCACACCAAGGTCCTTTTCCAAAGAAAGTATCTGCTTACTCAATGCAGGCTGTGTTATATTGAGCTTTTCAGCCAACTGAGAAAAGTTACCGGTTTCGGAAAGCATAACCGCATACTGCAGCTGACGTGAATTCATATTGACACCTCACCTATATACTATTGATTATACATGCTATGCACTATCGATTATATAGAGTACCACTTTACAACAAAAAAATCAATAAAAAATAAAAAATTCTTAACTGCTATTGACATTTTTACAAAATCGGATATAATATAACCCGTAAGTAATACAAGTTATAACAAAATGTTTATCAAAGGAGTTTTTACCATGGAATCTTTGCTGTATCTTGGCATTATGCTGGCAGTCATCTGTGTATGGTTCCTTGCCTTTAAGCGTCCCGTTTATGAGGGTGTTCTTCTGGCATTTATCGTACTTCTGATTGTCACCGGAACATGGAGCAACGTTTTTGTTTACATCAATGAGGGCTTGTCTACCTCACTGCTTTACTCAATGGTTGCCTTCGTCGCCATGTCAATCATATTGACAAAAACCAAAATTGTTGACAGCTGTATTGCTGTTATCCTTTCCCTTATCGGCCGTATAAGAGGCGGTGCAGGCTACACTGCTGTTATTGCCAGCGCATTTATGGGTGCCTTGTCAGGCTCAGGCCCGGGTAATGTTATGGCAACGGGCTCTCTTACAATTCCCGCAATGAAGCGTACAGGCTTCCCTGCTGAGCTTGCTGCAAACATTGAAAGTAATGCAAGCTATCTCGGTAACCTTATTCCTCCCTCATCCAACATCGTTGCTGCAATGGCTGCATTTACAACATACGCCGCAACAGCAGGAATTGAGGAGGTTTCACAGGGTAAGTTCTGGATTGCTCTGTGGGGTGTTTCATTGTGGTTTGTTTTACAGCGTCTTGTTATGGTATGGGCCTTCTGCAAGTATTACAAGGTTGAACCCATGAAAAAAGAAGACCTGCCCGGCATCAAAGAAACCTTAAGGGTTGGCTGGAAGGCTATGTTCCTGCCTGTTATTATTCTTCTCCCCTTCATTCTTGATGCAGTTTTTGCAGACAATTTCTTCGTAGCGCGTCTTGGAGAAGACGGTGCCAAGTATCTTTCAAAATCTGTTCTTCTTTTTGTTGCAGGTATCTCTTCAATTTATTCCTGCCTTATTGTTAAGGACAAATCCACAGTTACTCCCGCCAAGCTTGCAAAAATGTTTGCAGACGGTGTCAAAACCATTTCCCCTGCTATTGCTGTTTGTGTGTTCGGTTACATGATCGGTGCAATGTTTGAGGACCTGGGTGTTGCAGATTCCCTCGGTGCACTTATGAGCTCATGGAGCTTCAGTAAGCTTGGTATGATTCTTGCAATCTGTGCCATCACCTGCGTTATGGGTGCAGTTGTTCCCGGTTCATCTCAGGTTGTTATCTTCGGCCCCGTGTTCATAACACTTCTTGCCAATGTTGGTGTTGACCCCATGCTTGCGGCTGCTATGCTTCCCTGCATATGCGGCGTTATGTGCGGTATCACACCGCCTCTCGGGCTGGGCATGTATGCCGGCATGACCATTGCGGAGTCAGATTTCAGCAAGACCTTTAAGAATAATCTTTGGTGGGTAGCGGCTCAGTTCATTTTGCAGGTTGCTGTTCTGATGGGCTGGTTACCTGTTCTGGGCGTGTAAGGAGGAAAAGCTATGAAAGAATTTTGCAAAAAGCTCTCTGCTATACTCAAAACTATTTTTGGTTATGGTGTTATGATTTCTCTTTTTGTCGGTGGTCTTACATTCTTCGGTTATGTGGCTGCCCTCATCATCGGCGGCGATGTGGCTGCTGTTATATGTGAAGTGCTTTATAAGAAGGTTATTCCTGCTGTTATATATCTTGCGGTTTCAATGGTTCTTCTCGGTCTGTTGGCCATGTACCTTAACGGTGAAAAGGCACTTACTCCGGAAAAGAAGGAACAAAAAAAGCACGAAGGCGAAATGTAAATAAACTCAAAGTGAGATATCTGTTTGAAACGGATACCTCACTTTTTTTGATAAAAGAAATCCGCTGAAGAATGTCTTCAGCGGATTAGCTTTAATTATTCAATTGCTTCGAGTCTCTGTCTGAACTCTTCAATCTTTTCCTTTGAATAAATCTTGGAAAGAACTACCATACCCATGTTAGGTGTGAAGCCCATTGAAAGAGCAAGGTTTTTCATGGGGTGGTTCATAATTTCGGGACAAAGGTCATTAACGATCTCCATAACCTGAGGGTCCTTCATAAGTACGCTGAATTTTGTGTCGAAAGAATACTTTGACATAACTGTGTTCTCCTTTATAAATTAATATTTTTTATTTGATAGTCTGACCGAAAGCAATACCCTTTTCAAGTGCCTTCATGTTCATTTCAAGAATTTCGGGCTTCTTTGACTTGAACTTTTCTTCAAGGGAAGCTACGAAAATATCCTTGCTTACAATGTCTGTTGCACCGATGAGAGCACCGATAATAACAATGTTTGCAACCTTGATGTTACCAACCTCAAGAGCGATATCGTCAACGGGAACTGCAATAACCTTTGCATCGTCTCTGTTGATTTCTGAGGTTACACGGCTTGAGTTGACAACAATGATGCCGCCTTCCTTGATATCATCCTTGAACTTATTGTATGCCTGTTCGTTCATGGCAATGAAATTATCACACTTTTTTGTAAGAGGTGACACGATTTCATCATCACTGATGATAACAGTACATTTTGCGCTGCCGCCACGCTGCTCCGGTCCGTATTCGGGAAGGAAGGTTGCGTGCTTTTCCATATCAATTGCTGCGTGAGCAAGCATAATACCTGCTGACATGATGCCCTGGCCGCCTGAGCCTGAAAATACAAATGATTTTTTCATTATTCCTCAACCTCCGCATCTTTGTATATTCCCGGCTTGAAGTAGGGAATGGTGTTGGTGTTCATATATTCAAGAGTGTCAAGAGGACTCATACCCCAGTTTGTGGGACAGTTTGTGAGAAGCTCAACAAATGTGAAGCCCTTACCTTCAAGCTGAAGCTGGAAGGCTTTCTTTATACCCTTCTTTGCATCCATAACACCCTTGGGGCTGTTGAGAGCATATCTTGCAACAAAAACAGGTGCCTTGAGAACTGAAATAAGCTCACACATCTGAAGAGGATAGCCTGTTGTTGCAGCGTCACGGCCAAAGCGTGTTGTTGTTGTTTTCTGTCCGATAAGGGTTGTGGGAGCCATCTGGCCGCCTGTCATACCGTAGGTCTGATTGTTTGCAAAAACAACGGTGAAGTTTTCACCTCTGTTTGCAGCTGACATAATTTCTGCAAGACCGATTGCGGCAAGATCACCGTCACCCTGATAGGTGAATACGAGTCTGTCAGGCATGCTTCTTTTGATACCGGTTGCAACTGCGGGAGCACGTCCGTGTGCTGAACCGATAACGTCGCCTGCCCATGAGTAAAGGTTAAGAGCAGAACAACCAACGGAAACAACATTGATTGCATTGTCCTTCTGATTAAGCTCATCAATTACGTCTGCAACAAGTCTTGTTGCAAGGGCATGCATACAGCCGGGGCAATAGCCTGTTGCCATAGGCATAAGTGATGAAGGTCTTTTGTATTCAGCCATGATTATTCTCCTCCCTTCACAATTTCTGCAATTGCGTTATAAACGCCTTCGTCATCAAGAAGCATACCGCCTGATCTTCCGTATTCGTGTACGGGGCAGCGTCCCTTGACCTGAAGCTCAATATCGTCTCTCATCTGAGCGGGAATTGTCATTTCGATATCAATGATTCCCTTAACCTTGCTGTAATCAAGGTTATCAAGGCTTGCCTTCGGGAAAGGATAAACGGTGATGGGACGGATCATACCAACCTTGTGACCTTCTTCACGAAGAGTGTTGATAGCTTCCTTTGCAACTCTTGCTGCAATGCCGTATGCCACAACAACATACTCTGCATCCTCAACCATATATTCTTCAACCTTAACGTCGTTCATTTCCCACATCTTATAGGTCATGCCCTTAAATTTATTGAGCATTTCAAGAGCCATTTCGGGAAGAATGGGTGTGATCATGTGAGAATCGGTTCTGCCGTTTCTCTTTGAAAGGTCCCAATCCTCTGTTGCCTGGTAGCTGAGCTCCTTGGGATCGGGAAGAACAACCTCTTCCATAATTGCACCAAGGCAACCGTCCATAAGGATAAGAACGGGGTTTCTGTCTCTTTCAGCATATTCCCATGCATTGTATGTAAGGTCAACTGCCTCCTGAAGTGTTGCAGGAGCAAAAACCATTGTGCGGAAACCGCCGTGGCCAAGTGCCTTTGTTGCCTGAAGATAGTCAGACTGTGCAGGCTGAATTGAGCCGAGACCGGGACCGCCTCTTGAAATGTTAACAATAACTGCGGGAAGCTGAGCTGAAGCAAGGTATGAAATACCTTCAGCCTTAAGGCTGATGCCCGGGCCTGAGGAGCTGGTCATAGCTCTTGTGCCTGTTGCAGCAGCGCCGTATACCATGTTGATTGAAGCAACTTCGCTTTCACCCTGAACAAAAGCACCGCCAACCTCGGGAAGTCTCCATGAAAGATATTCGGGAATTTCATTCTGAGGAGTGATGGGATAGCCTGCGAAGAAACGGCAACCGCCACGTACAGCAGCCTCTGCAATAGCTTCACAGCCCTTCATAAATCTTTTTTCCATTAGTCTCTCCCCCCTTTAAGCCTTCTTAGCGGCAACTTCAATTGCAGCTTCGGGACACATCAGCGCACATATTCCGCAACCGTTGCAGGCGCTTTCGTCAATTTGTACAGGATAGAAATGACCCTTTTCAGATCTTTCCTTACCCATTTCGAGAATGTGCTTGGGGCAGAACTTGATGCAGTATCCGCAGCCCTTACACATCAAACTGTTGATGGTAATCATTGGATCTATCTCCTTTTTCTTCCGGATTTTTGTTGTGCCGGATTTTTTTTCATAACAGACTGATTATAGCATATAAGCCTAAATTTGTAAACACACAAATTTAGGCCATATGTACTGATTTTAAGAAATCTTGCCTTCTGCTCTTGCCTTTTCGGGGTCAGCATCTGTGAGCTTCATGAAGTCAATCTTCATAAGCGGAGTCTGGGGAAGCTCATCCATAAATACGAAATCTCTGGGTACATAGAACTTTGAGAATTCCTTTTCGAGAGTTTCGCTGATTTTTGCCTTGAGTGCTTCCTGGTCTGTGCTCTTATCATGAAGTGATGCATAAAGACGAACCATTGATCTGCCGTTATCCCAGCCCTGAACTGCACAGCATTCATTGATTTCGGGGAATTCACCCACAACTCTTTCAATATCTGTGGGATATACGTTATAGCCTGCGATGATGATAAGTCTCTTCTTTCTGCCTGAGAAATAGAAGAAGCCGTCGTCATCCTGATAACCGAGGTCACCCGAAAGAACCCACTTTTCACCGTTTTCGTCGGTGTAAAGGCCGTAATCCTCTGCTTCGCCTTCCATATAATAGCCCTGCATAACTGTGGGACCTGAAATTGCAAATTCACCAACTGTACCGTTGGGTACCTGCTTGTGGTCGTCGTCCCAGATCTGAACAGTTACGCCACGGATAGGCTTACCGATTGAGCCGCGACGGAAGTCTGCATTTGTGTTTGTTGTGCAAACTGAGCCGATTTCTGTGAGACCGTAGCCCTGACGGAGTCTGCCGCTTGCACCCCATTTTTCAAAGTATGAGTTATATTCATCGATAAAGCCGTCAGAAATATCGTCACCGCCACAGAACATAAGACGTACATTCTTAAGGTGGGGGCCGTCGAAGTGCTTATCCTTCATAAGCTTCTGGAACATGAGAGGAATACCGCCGAAGCCGACAACATTGTTCTTTCTCATGAGCTTTGTGAAGATTTTTGCATCGAACTGCATCATGGGGATGATACATGCACTGTTACACATTGCCATATGTACTGCAACGCAAAGACCGAAGCAATGGAAAAGAGGAAGAACGATAACCTCACACTCGTTACCGGGGTCGTGGATTTCATCGATATCGGAAACTCTCCATGAAAGCTCATTGATTGCCTTTGATGTGAGCTTGATGGTCTTGCTCTTACCTGTTGTGCCGCCGCCGTTGAGGTAAACAGCTACATCGTCTGCATTGTTTGTAACAACCTCGGGGTTGTTGTACATTTTGATTGCATCGTTATATTTTGTGTAATTATTGAACTTACTTACAAGAAGCTTTTTAACAATGCCTTCACCGAACTTACAGCCAAATTCCTTGAAGCCCTCTGAATAGTCAGATGATGAGCATACAAGGCAGGGAATTCCGAGCTCGTTGATTGCATCGATATGTGTCTTTCCCTTAGCAAGAAGGATATCAAGCACCATAACACCCTTTGAGTGTACAAGCTCAAGCTGCTCCTTAAGATAGTCAGTACCCATAAGAGGATGTACGAAGGAAGTGATTACACCGATTTTGTTAAGTGCATAAAAAGCAATTATGCTCTGCATTGTGGTGGGCATGAAGATTGTGTAAACATCGCCCTTTTTAAGTCCGAGGCCCTTCTGGAAATAAGCAGCAAGGTTGCTTATGTCTCTGAGAATTTCAGAGCGAAGATACTTAACGCCGAAATGCTGCATCATATATACATCATCAAAACGGCTGGTGCAATACTCCAGATATTCATAGCAGTTAAGGTTGTTTGGTGCGGGTATCATAGTTTTTTCTCCTTTAATATAAAAATCTTCTTTCCAACCGACAAAAATTGTCGCTTTTATATGGAATAATTATAACATATTGAAACGGAGTATTGTTAATTATTTTACAGAATATTGTAAATAGCTTGTAAACAGTCGGGCGTTTTTTTTGCAAATTATGTAAATATTTTGCATAGTGATTGCAAAGTTCTTAACTAAATGCTATTATGAAAATATCAAAGCGAAAGCTGAAGGGAGAAAAACTATGAAAAAGGTTATTTCATTGATTCTTGCAATTCTTTTGACATTTTCACTGTGTCTGCCTGCAGCATCATCATCAGCTTCTGACGATAAGCTGCTTATAAGACTTGTTGTTCCTCAGGACTGGGAAATGAACACAGGCGACTCAAGAACAGTTGAGGCTGTTTTTTCAAGTGAAATCACAAACCGTGTGCTCACATGGGAGATTGACAACAAGGATATAGCAACCGTTGACCAATGGGGCAGAGTAACAGCTCTTAAGGAAGGTACTGCCTCAATTACGGCAACAAACAGTGACGGTATTACTGATTCGGTTGTGCTTACAGTTACAAAAGAATCAACAAAAAATGAAAAAGAGAACAAGGAAAAGCATGACTTCAACGGTGCTGCCGCCGAAGAAAATGTTGTTCTTCAGAAGCTTGTAACCCGTTTTTCAAAGGAAGACAGCAAAAAGGTTCCTGAATTTGTGAAGGACGAAAGCAAGTATTCCGAAGCCGCAACAGCAACCACAAAAGACGGTGCTGTGTGGACAATTACAGGTTACGGTGTGCTTCGCACCGATGAAAAAGCAGCAAATGAACGTGACAAAGAGCAGCGCTTTATGGGTGACAGATACTTTTATTCTGCAGACACGGGCGAAGGCAACGTTCTTGCCATATTCCCTGACGGTGAAAACGGTATATGGACTGTTATGCAGGAGGGCTACACCCACATTGAAATGAAAGAAATGAACGGCACGGACAAGGCCGCTCTCATGAGTGAAAACACACAGAAATATGTTTCAAGGCGCGGCATGGTTGCTAACTCTTACTACAACGGAGATGTGCAGAAATGGATTCCCTGGGAAACGGACAACGACGGTCTCTGGACTGCCATGTACGGCGCAGGTGAGCTTATGCGCTATGCTGTTCTGCGTGATGACCCCACTGCAACAACTGAAGAAATTGAGCAGGCAAGAAAAACTGCAACCCTTTCTGCAGAGGCTGTTCTTTTCCTCACCTATGTTTCAATGCGCCACGGCACAACGGAAAGCTACATCAGAGCACAGAGAAACGGCAATGTAACTGACCTTGACCTTGGTAAATATTACACAAACGAAGCCTTACCCGAGGGCGGCGACTATTCACAGAATATTCCCGGTGTGAGCCCTGCCGATGCCTTCGACAGAATGAACAGGCTTTACATGTGCTGGGGTAAGCGCACATATATCATGTCAGATGATAACCTTGCCCTTTTCAATTCCGAGGGCTGGGCTGACCCATCTGTAGAAACTGACAAGACCTATGCAAAAAGAACAAGGCTTCTTGACGGCTTCTGGGCAAGAACATATTCCCTCAAGCAGGAAGGCTTCCCCATTGACGGAAACATTTACTGGCAGCATAACGGAGACGGCACTGCAACAGGTGTTTCAACCAAGCAGCCCGATGAGGACGAATACCTTCTTCACGGTGAAAATTACAGAGGAGTTGTGACTGATGCCTCCACTGAAATTCCTCAGAGGCTCTGGGACGACCTTATCGGCAGCGATTATGAGCTCACCGATGTTATTTATAAGGGAGACACAAGTGCCGACGAGGTTATCGGTCATCTGTTCATATATAAGCTCGCCTATGATATTCTCGGTCCTGAAGACCCTGAATTAGAGGAAATGATTAAAACCACAATGACAAAGTTTGCACAGCATCTTGTGGATAACGGATATTCCCTTTGCGAAGCAACAGGTCAGCCTACCACCTGGGGCAAGTATAACAGAACATATTTCCATAACGGTCAGAATGTCGGCGGCGGTCCCCTTCAGTCTGCAGTTCTTCTTTCAGCCTTCAAGCTTGCTTCATATGTAACAGGTGACAAAAAATGGGAAGACGAATACCGTATGGCTGCCCTTGACCCTGCATATGAATATGCAACAATTATGACTCAGGACTGGGAGCGCTATAAAATGGCAATCCTCGAATTTGCTGCAAGTGTAAGTCCCGTTGTCTCCTTCCTTGTAAGGCCGCTCATGGAAACAGAGTTTGTCAAGGTTGTTTACCGTATGATTCTCAATTACTCTGACGAAGAAATGGCAATGCTTGCCTATTACCTTCTTTTCCAGATGGAGGACGATGAGACCCTTCTTTCATATTACAGAGACGGTCTTGAGGACTGGTGGTATTCAATATCCTTCAGTGAAAATCCCCTCTGGTACTATATCTATCAGCTTGCTTATCCCGATGAAGCAAAAACTGACTACTACGGCAACAGCCTTGTAGAAACTGCCGCATGGTCCCTTTCACGTCACCCTGTTGATACAACAAAATATCTTGCTACCAACGCCAACAGAGATGATGTCAGAGAGCTTGACCTTGAAGAAGATTGCGGTATCGGCGGAACAAGAGTGCTCAGCTATGACCCGCAGATTAAAAAGCCTCTCTTCGCAGACAGCGACAACGGCACACTGGTGCTCATAGGCATTCTGCTTTCATCGCCAAAGCTTACATGGAAGGTTGCTGCACCCGATGAAAGGTCAATGCACAAATTCAACAGCTCAACCTATCAGCTCGACAGCCACCACAACCCGAATGAAATGGAAGGCTCAACCACCTATACTCTCCCCTATTGGATGGGAAGATATCACGGTATGCTGAAATAAAACAAACAAAGGGCAATATATATCAGTTTTTTTCTGAAAAAAGAGGTCGCTCCGAGCGACCTCTGTATTTTTACTTTATGCACTTGTCAAAAGACGGATTGAATGCATAGAAGTTCTTTTCATTCAGCTTGTCCGTTGCAAGTCTGAGGCCTTCACCGAAGCGCTGATAATGCACGATTTCTCTTTCACGAAGGAACTTGATTACATCGCACACATCCGGGTCATCAACAAGGCGGAGAATGTTGTCGTAGGTTGTTCTTGCCTTCTGCTCTGCTGCCATGTCCTCATGCAGGTCGGTTATAATATCGCCTTTTGATTGAATATACGCCGCAGTGAAGGGCACACCTGCCGCACTTGAGGGATAAACACCTGTTGTGTGGTCAACGAAGTAGGCGTCGAAGCCGCCTTTTCTGATTTCTTCGCAGGAAAGATTTTTTGTAAGCTGATAAACCAGTGTGCCTATCATCTCAAGATGGCCGAGCTCTTCAACACCGATATCCGTCAGAAGTCCCTGCAGCTTCGGGTCGGGCATTGCAAAGCGCTGGCTGAGGTAACGCAATGATGCTCCCAGCTCACCGTCAGGGCCGCCGTACTGAAAATAGATATAACAAATATAGACCTTAAATAGACTCTTAATACTCAATATATGAACGAACATCCTCATAATTATATGAGTCTACTTCATCCTCGGTGAAGTTTTGGTTCTCTTCTATGAAAACCTCTATTGTTTCTATTTTTTGCTCTATTTCCAAGATTTTTTCATCAACTTCCGGACTCTTTAATTCTTCCAATTCATCTATCAACTCAAGAAATTTATAAAAAGTTAAGCCAGAGGCGACTCCTACCAAAAAATATGCTATACTACTTATAATTTCTTCGTATTCAAAAGTAAAGCCCAATATAGAAAAACATATTGCAAAAACAGCGCCTAATATAACCATTAATACTTTATGGATATTCTTTTTCAAAAAATATTTAAATGAATTTTTTTTGGATTCAAATAAATACTCGTACTCTAAAATTAGCTCTTTTCTTATTTTTTCTTTTCGCTCCACAATGATTTTTATAAGTTTATTTCTTATTTCTAAAAACAACTCATATGCTAATTGGAAAATGGCATTTGAAAAATCCGTAGGTTCAATATCAATACGAGGCAATGAATTAAATGCGAATGCCTTCCTTATACTCAAATCATATTTTATTGGTGTTAGGTTTCTAAAAAAGGTTCCGTGGGTAACATATTTATATACTTCAAAATCCTCACCCGTCATTTTATTAAACACTTGATATGTATTCGCACTGCCCAACAAAGTTCCTAGTTGGGATATGAGAGCTCGCGTTGCCGAAGTCGAAACAGCATCTAGCTCCAAAACCATTAAATTTTTATCAGAAATTCTAACTATATTTTTCATTAAATGAGTATATCCTGATTGGCAATCAAATATAACAGCATCGTAATTTTTAAAAAAAGGTTCTAACACTAGCTCATCAATCTCAACATCAAAGTCGTTGTTACTATCATCAGATAAATAAACACTAGACGGGATAAAATCAATGTTTTTCTTTACCCCAATAGGCTTTTTTTGTTTTATCGCACTTAAACTACCATCAGAGAACAAGTCTGCAACTGTAAGTATTCTACTCTTCTTTTTCAATACATTTTCAAAAAAATAACTAGCGCCATGTGTACTTGTATCACAATCTATCAACAACACATTTAAGCCAGCCATTGATAACATTTGAGATAAAGAAAGTGCTAAGGTTGTCTTTCCACAACCGCCTTTACCGCTTATTATTGACAGTTTTATTGACATATTTTTCTTCTCCTTCTTGTTAGTCAGTACTTTTTGTTGTAAGAATTCCACCATTATAATTATTTATTATCACATCTGCAGCAGCCTCATAACCTAAAAAATCAATTACGCTTTTTCCGTAATTTGCTTTTTTGCATTCACTTATAGCGTCCTCAAACTTTTCTTTTAATGAGTTAATTAAAATGTTATATCGTTCTTCTTTTTCATCAGACTCCAGATGTTCACAAACTTCGAATATGCATTGCTCTATTTTACTATCTTCCAAGCATTCAATTACCACATCTTTTAAAATTTTTATTTTTTCAATTTTAAACTCCATCCAATAATGTGTTTTTTGTTTCATCAAGTCACTGATTTCAAAATTACGCAAGGTTCCATTCAGTGTTTTATCAATTATTCTTTTCTTAATATCAATTATTTCATAAGATATTACAAAGGGTTTCAATAAATATATTATTGCCCTTAAAGAAAAGACGGCAGACGAACTATAGTAATTTCCATTAAAAGAAAATTTAACATCACCAACCTCGTTTACTTTTTTCCAACAGCCTACAACATGCTTAAGGTTGTAAATTATTCTGTTGCTTTTTTTATATACTGCCCTTTCTTTGAATTTTTGTAGTTCTTCAATATTTAACAACACTGCCCCTCCTTATTAACAAAATTCACTATCATTACTTTAGTTTAAAATTCTACAAAAAGTAACAAAATTTTCATGTAAACAATTTATGAACAAAATAAACCCACTCAAAAAAGAGCAGGTTTATAAGATTATTATTTTGTAATTATTCACACTCCCAACCAACTAACTCAAACTCATCAGTATCAATCTCGTCTTCAACACAATGATAAATCTTACCGTCACTGCCCTCAGCATAGCCGTCATAAACACATAGCTGCACGCCGTTTTCTAAGGTTGTGATGTAAATAGGGTGTCGGATGTCTGTTTCTTTGAAAATCATAAGTTTTCGCTCCTTAAAATAGTATTATATAAATTAAGTGAAGAAAAATACTAACAAGTAACAAAAATTCCCCGAAGGCATCATGCCTTCGGGGTTCTTCTTATCTCTTATTCTGTTTTCTTTGCCGGTGTCTGTACCAGCTTATGCACCTCTGCTTCAATCATGGCATTTACCTCATCCGTATCAAACACAATACCCTTTGAGAGCAGGAACGAGACAACGT
>JAZUNJ010000041.1:0-17483 GCA_045604105.1 Acutalibacteraceae bacterium
AATATAAAAACGGTGAAGAATATTTTACAGTCCCTGAGGGCAAGACCGAAGACGGAAAGTCAGCTGCGGAAAATTGAGCAGTATGAGGCTATGCTTTATGACCTTATGCACAGTGCAGGCAAATTGAGGGAATATATCGGGAAGGAGTGATAGGATGACGGCTCAGGAATATTTAAGTCAAATCAAGCTATATGAGGAGATTATCGCAAGTAACGAAAGACAAATCGAAAAGCTGAATAATGAAGCCATCGGTATTTTGGGAAAAGACTTCGGAGAAAGAGTGCAGAGTTCAAAGAGTAACAACAGACTCGATTCTATTCTTATGAAAATCAAAGAACTCATTACAAAAATAGAAATTGAAACCGAAGAATACTACACAAAGAAGAATGAAATATGGGATGTCATTAAAAAAGTAAAAAACAATGAACAAAGGCTTGTTCTGCGATTGAGGTACATTGAAGGCTTAAAGTACAAAGATATAAGCGAAAAGATGCACCGGGCGGAAAGAGGGATATATAATATTCACGAAAAAGCACTCGAAAATGTTGTTGTACCTGAAAGTTTGCAGTAAAATTCATTGAAATGCAGTTTGAATGTCAATATAATGTAAAATGTGATAACTCGAAAAACAGTTTTGAATTTCGTCGGGTGTCCTCCATATATTTTCTTCACGCAAGAGCCGTCCGCAAGGGCGGTTTTTGTGTTGGAAAAAGTGATATAAAACACATCTGAGGTGGTGAAATGCCGAACGATAAAAATTTAATACCTTTTGGCAATCGAACCGAGAGTGAACTGAGAAAAATTGCACAAAAAGGCGGAAAAAAGTCGGGTGAAACGCGAAGACGAAAAAAGACAATGAAACAAACAATGGATTTACTTCTTTCGCTGCCTGCAAATTCTACCGATGATCTGAATATTTTATACGAATTCGGCATAAATTTCGGCGCACTTGATGAGAATCAGCTTGCCGATATTAACAACATGCTTGTTGTTAATGCTGCACTTTTGAAAAGAGCGAAGAATGGCGATGTGAAAGCTATCAAAGAGCTTCGTCAGATAATTCAGGATGATGCTTATATTCAGCATAGAATTAAGCTCGAAAAGGAAGAGTTGAAGCTGAAGAAACAAAAGCTGTTCCCTGATGCACCCGAAGGCAACAAGTACAGCGGTATCCCTGCTAACATAATTGCACCGAATTTTGCGCCGGTTCTGTTTGATATAGAAGACAACCTGCACAGTGAATATGTGTTTCCCGGCGGTCGAGGCTCAACAAAATCCTCGTTTGTCAGCCTAAATGTTGTTGACCTGCTTGAAAAGAATGAAGATATGCATGCCTGCATATTAAGACAGGTCGGCAACACCCTCAAAGACAGTGTGTACAATCAGATTCAGTGGGCAATATCCGCCCTTAGTCTTGATGATGAATATGAATTTACAAAATCACCTCTTGAAATTACACGTATAAAGACGGGACAAAAGATATACTTCAGAGGAGCAGATGATGAAAACAAGATAAAATCAATCAAGCCACCCTTCGGTTATATCGGAATCCTATGGTTTGAAGAACTAGACCAATTCAAAGGCGAAGAGGCAGTAAGAAAAATTGAGCAGTCAGTTGTACGTGGCGGTGATAAGATCTACAAGTTTAAATCCTTCAACCCACCTAAATCAGCTATTAACTGGGCTAACAAGTATATTAAGATACCGAAAAGTGACAGGTTGATTGTTGAAAGCACTTATCATACCGTGCCGAAAAAGTGGCTCGGAAAGCCTTTCCTTGACGATGCAGAGTTCCTTAAGCAGACAAATCCCGAAGCTTATGATAATGAATATGAGGGCGTTGCCAACGGAACAGGCGGCAATGTATTTGATAATGTTATAGTGAGAACCATAACCGATGAAGAAATCAACGGTTTCGATATGATTTATAACGGTGTTGACTGGGGCTGGTATCCGGACCTTTATGCTTTTGTGCGTGTGGCTTATGTTCCGTCAGAACACACACTTTACATATGGCAGGAGTTTACAGCAAACAAAATGTCAAATGAAAAAACAGCGGACAAGCTCTTTGAAATAGGTGTTACTGGTAATGATTTAATCACCTGTGACAACTCTGAAAACAAGTCTGTTGGTGATTATAAATCCTACGGACTGCTTGCAAAAGCAGCAATAAAAGGTCCGGGAAGCCGAGAGTATTCTTACAAATGGCTGCAGTCGCTTAAGGCAATTATTATTGACAATGTTCGTTGTCCTGTCGCTTGCCGAGAGTTTCTTGAAAAGGAATATGAAAGGGATAAGGAAGGCAACGTTATAAGCGGTTATCCTGACGGAAACGACCATACAATAGATGCGGTGCGATATTCCACCGAGAGATTATGGAGGCGAAAAGGTGTTTGAGAAATTAAGAGATTTTATTAAGAAGGTGAGAAGCTTGTTTAACAAAAATGACATCAAAACAGTTTTCGGCATTGATCCTGCAATAAGTGAAGAAATGAGCGAAAAAATAACCGAGTGGCTCAATGCTTACAGAGGTAACGCCCCCTGGATTGATAATTATGTGAAAAGCTTAAAGATTGAAGAGAGCATATGCCGTGAGTTTGCCGATGTTGTTATGAGTGAAATGACGGTGAGCGTTTCCAACAAGAAGCTTGATGCAATTGTGCAAAAGCATATATCAATGCTTACAGAAAATCTGCAGTCAGGCATTGCCCTCGGTTCCTTTGTGCTCAAGCCTTTGGGTGAAGATAAAGCGGAATTCGTCACTGCTGACAAGTTTATTGTTCTTTCCTTCACTGATGACGGAAAGGTTGACGATATTGCGTTTGTAAGCAAAAAGGTTGTTGCACAGAACGATGTTTATTACCGATTTGAAAGGCATACGCTTGATAAAAACGGGCTCACTATAAGGAATTATGCTTACCATTCAAAAACAGAAGGCAGTCTGGGCACATCGTGCTCTTTGGCAGAGGTTTATTCCTGGGCTGATTTGCCTGAAGAGATTACATATCCTGCCGACAGAGTTGACTTCGGTTATTACCGCAATCCTATAAAGAACGAGATTGACGGTTCCTTTAACGGAGTGAGTGTGTTTGACGGCGCCACGGAGCTTATTAAAAAGGCTGATGTTCAGTTCGGCCGCCTTGAGTGGGAATTCGAAAGCGGTGAAAGAGCAATCAATGTTGATGTTACGGCTCTTGCACCTGTGCCGACCAAAGACCAAAAGGGCAAAACCGTGTTCAAGACACCGAAGCTCAATGACAGACTTTACCGCGGTCTGAATCTTGATGCCGGTAACGGTGAGCTCTATAAGGAATTTTCACCCGAATTCCGTGAAGAAAGCATCATCAACGGTCTTGAACAGATACTTCGAAAAATTGAGTTTATTGTAGGTCTTGCCTACGGTGACCTTTCGAAAACCGATATCGTTGAAAAGACAGCGGAAGAAATCAAATATTCCAAAAACCGCAAGTACAACAGAGTCAATGCAATTGAAAGAAATCTGCAGACCTGTCTTGAGGATTTCATATATGGCTTGAGCTTTTACAACCGTCTTTCAAAAAGCGGGTATACCGTAAGCTGTAAGTTTGCTGACAGTATTCTCACAAGTGAAGAGGCAGAGCGTAAACAGGATGCCCAGGATGTTGCAATGGGTGTGATGCCTCTTTGGGAGTACCGTATGAAATGGTACAATGAGGATGAGGATACCGCAAAAAAGCGTATTGCCGAAAGTGCCGCTGAGGGCACAACAGAGGTGCTTGAATAATGTACACTCCCAATGAGCTTGAAGCTCTTTCAATGGCCTTTGACGGTCAGATGAAAAGGCTGCAGCAGGATGTTATGTCTGACATTATCCGCCGCCTTGCAATTAACGGTGAAATCACACGGTCTGCAGATTGGCAGATTAACCGTCTTTACGAGCTTGGAAAGACAAAAGAAGACATTAAAAAGGCGATACAGGAATCACTCAAGTTAAGTGATGAGGAAATGACAGAGCTTTACAAGCAGGCTCTTGAAAGCGGATATGCACGAAATGAGGACATTTACAAAAAAGCGGGTGCAGAGTTTATCCCCTTTGAAGAAAACGACCTGCTTCAGCAGTATATAGCCGCTATCGGCAAACAGACAGCCGAGGATATGCACAATATTTCACAGTCCCTCGGATTTGCTGTGAAGAACCCTGACGGAACACTTTCCTTCAAGCCTATAGCTGAATACTATCAGGACACCCTTGACAATGCCATAAACGGTATTGCAAGCGGTGTTTTTGATTATAATACCGCCCTTAAAAAAGCTGTAAAAGAAATGACGAACAGCGGACTTCGTACCGTTGATTATGCCTCAGGGTGGAGCAATCGTGTTGATGTTGCCGCAAGGCGTGCAATTATGACAGGTATGGCACAGCTCACAGGTAAGGTTAATGAGATGAATGCCGAACAGCTCGGTACTGATACATACGAGACCACATGGCACAGCGGCGCACGTCCGTCCCATCAGGTGTGGCAGGGCAGGTGGTACACAATGGATGAGCTTGTTTCCGTTTGCGGACTTGGTACCGTGACCGGTCTTAACGGTGCAAACTGTTATCACGATTATTACCCTGTTATTCCGGGTATATCAGTTCCTACATACACAGCTGAAGAGCTTGAAGAAATGAACCGTAAGGAAAACACTCCTGTTAAGTACGGTGACAAGGAATACACCAAATATGAAGCCTTACAGCGACAGCGCAGGCTTGAAACCACGATGAGGGCGCAAAGGCAGAAAATAAGGCTCCTTGAAACAGGTGGAGCTGACGAGGATGATATTATTGCCGCACGTTGCCGTTACAGAGGTACAAGCCAGGAATACACCCGCTTTTCAAAAGCTATGGATTTACCGCAGCAGAGAGAGCGTGTGACCGTTGATGGGCTCGGTAATATAGGTGTTGGTAAGTGGAAGGTTGACAAAAAAGGTGAAAGTGGTATAATAAATAAGTACAAAGGCAAAGGAATTGAAGTCATTTCAGACCATGAGATATCAAATACAACAATCAAAAAAGTAAGGAAAGCTACAAAACGAGTAAACAAAGATTTCAAGGCGCTTGAAAATTATTCAGAACCCATCGTTTTTGGTGATGTTATTGGTGGCCTCGCAGAAAATCACTATGACGAAAAAACAGGTTTGAATCATATAGTGTTAAGAAAAACGGATTTTGCTAATCCAAAAGAGTTGATAAAAGTTCTTAAACGGGATTTCGAAACAGGAAAGAGTTATGAAACGAGATATATTGAAAGTCTTGTAGCTCATGAGCTGGGTCATAATGTTCATATCATATGTGCTTTACGAAAAGCAAAGTTATTGTATGGTGTTCCGTTAACTCCCGAGCATGTTATTGAATTAGAGCGTTCAATGATACAAATCCGAAACGATGTTTATGAATATGTTTTCGGAGATATGGAATTTAGCGAGATTGTTTCTTCAGTAAAAAAAGAATTAGGATGGTCAGCCACTATTGGTAATGAGTTAATTGCGCAAAGTTTCGGTAATTATTATTATGGTGACAAGAAATCTAAAATAGCTCAAAAGGTTATAAAATATTTTAAAAAGGAGTTGAAGTGATGTATAGAACAGAATCATTATTTCCGTACGCAGATGGCTATTACGCAATTTTTCCGCGTGGACAAGAAAATAGAAAAGTTGGAAAAGGATCTGTGGTTATAGAGGACGACTATATAATTTATTTCAACCCGGAAACTCCCGAAGAAATTAAAAACCGCTTCATTAAAGATTATGCTGAATATCACAAAAGCCAAAAAGGTATAATATTTTAACCGTCCTACAAGGGCGGTTTTCTTATACCAAAAATCACATATCCGTTGACTTAAGCACCTTAACGGGTGCTTTTTTCATATCCAAATTACCCCGTCAGAGGTTATCTGACTAACTTTCAACTGCAGACAAAGCAGTATAAACATCATGTAGAAAGGACAAACACTATGCAGAACATCTATGCAATCCTCGCGAAGTACAATCTCACTATTCCCGAGGACAAAAAAGCGGAATTTGAGGAAGCCGTAAAGGCTAACTACAAAACCGTAGCCGAGGTTGAGAAAATCACAAGTGCCAGGGACAACTACAAGACCCAGCTCGAAACGGCGCAGACGGCTCTTAAAGAGTTTGAAGGTGTTGATGTAAAGGATCTGCAGGGCAAAATTGAAAAGCTCAATAATGACCTTGCCGCAAAAGATACCGAGCATCAGCAGAAACTCGCCGAAATCGAGTTCAACAGTAAAGTTGACGGTCTTCTCGGTAAGTCCGGCGCAAAGAACGCTAAAGCCGTAAAGGCACTCCTTGACCTTGAGGCTCTTAGGAAAAGCACTAATCAGGATACAGACATTCAGTCTGCCATTGATACCTGTAAAGAGGAAAACGGATTCCTCTTCGGTGCTGACGAGCCTTTCGGCAATCCCACTCACCGCACAGAAGGCGGCGGAGCTCTTGCATCAATGAGAGCCGCAATGGGACTTCCGCCCGAAACAAAATAATTAAAAGAAAGAAGGAATTTTAATGCCTAATAACAACATTGCTCTCTTTAAAAAGTACATCCCTCTTCTTGATGAGGTGTACAAGCTCGCATCCCTTACAGCTGACCTTGACGGTGCTCCCGAACTTGTTCAGCAGGGCGCTAACGCCAACGAGCTTATCATCCCCAAAATCAAGATGGACGGTCTTGCCGACTACTCCCGTAACGGCGGTTATGTAGGCGGTGACGTTACTCTTGAAAACGAAACCGTCAAGTGCAACTTTGACCGTGGCAGACTGTTTACCATTGACACCCTCGATAACGCTGAAACCGCAGGTCTTGCTTTCGGCAGACTTGCAGGTGCATTCATCCGTGAAAAGGTTGTTCCCGAGCTTGATGCCTTCCGTTTTGCTTGCTATGCAGCTGTTCCCGACATTACAACTGTTGCAGGTACCATCAGCACAGGTGAGCAGGCAATCGCCGAGCTTCGCGCTGCAACAACCAAAATGAACGATGATGAGGTTCCCTACGAGCAGAGAATCCTTTACATCATTCCCACTCTTAAGGGTCTTATTGACGACCTTGAAACAATTAAGTCAAAGGAAGTGCTTAAGAAGTTCGATAAGATTGTCGAGGTTCCTCAGTCGCGCTTCTATACTGCAATTGAGCAGAGAGACGGTAAGTCCGAAGGCGAAAAGGTCGGCGGTTACAAGAAGGCAGAGGGCGCCGCAGACATCAACTTTATGATTATTCACAAACCTGCGGTAATCCAGTTCACAAAGCACCTTAACAATAAGGTTGTTCACCCTGATGATAATCAGACAAGTGACGGCTGGATGTTCGGCTACCGTAACGTAGGTATTGCAGATGCTTATGAGAATAAGGCTGCAGGTATTTACCTTCACAGAAAAGATGTATAAGGAGGTCTGAACAATGGGTAAAGTAATCGGTAAAACATATCCAAAGAAGAGAAAAGGCGGTAATGGTCAGACACAGACACCGCCTGCACAGACACCGCCTGAGAACGGCGTAAAGCAGGATGAAAACGGCGAAAAATAAGGAGTGACCTTATGACAATTTATGCAGACTCTGAGTTTTATCTTAACGAATATCTTTCGGGCAAGGATGCCGTTTTGACACCGCAAAATTCTGCCTTTTGGCTTCGCCGTGCGCAGAAAACACTCAAGAGCTTCACCTTCGACAATATTGATGAAAACGCCGCCATCCCTTATGAGGTGAAAATGTGCATTTGTGAAATCGCCGAGATCCTTTGCGCTGACGATAAAAGAGCGACATTACAGGGTGGAGTTGTTTCCGAAAGTGTTGAAGGCTGGTCGAAGCACTATGAAAGCTCACAGCAGACTGAAGCGCACCTGCAAAGCAAAATTAAGTCTTGCGTAACAACATGGCTTGCTGATACGGGTCTGCTTTATTGTGGGGTGATAGTATGACGAATGCCGACTGCACCCTTTATCATTATAATGCCGAAACCGAGGGCTATGACAGAGTTTTCATACCCTCGGTTTATTGGCATGAAAGCAAAGGCGGAAACACACTTAAAAGCGGACTTCAGGGCGTTCACAGCACAACTGTTTATGTGTATGACAAAGATATTCTCCCTCTTACTCCGACAAAGGATTTACTTGTTAAAGGCAATTGTTCTTTTGAATTTGACAATTCATCCCCGGAATCAATCTCGGAAAGCTTTGCCAAATTCAAAAAACAGTATAAGTTTGTGACCGTGATGAGTGCTGACGATTGCTTTTACGGCGGTTTGCCTCACTGTGAAATTACTGCAAAATGACAAAATTTGACATATTGTTCAACTTGTGATATAAATGAATGGCTACAAAACAGTTGTAGCTGGGTGCTACAATTAAATTGGATCGTCTCTTTAAAAGAAGAAATAGGAGGCGAAAACTATGGTGAAGTATTCAGAACTGTTTCAGTTCATTACGATGCTTACACAAGTTATTACGTTATTCATTTTAATTTCAAGATGAATAATCGTAATTTTACGCTTTGATTAGGACTTTAAAGGTTTTTGATTTAAAAAATGCTATAAAAAACGCAAAATCAAGGATGTAAAAATTAAGAAACACCGCTATTTTCAAGGTTTTGCGGTGTTCCTCACAGTTTCAACTACAAGGGACAACAGTTTGTTGTAGCACCCGTATAACTACCTTAATTGTATAAAGTGGTTATTGTTAATAATTTTACATACAAAACACATGAATTTTATCGGTTGTTGTCGAAACACTTCAATTTTTTGAGGTGTTTTTTATTTTCTCGGAGGTGTTTTATGGCAGATAAAATAAAACAGCCTAAAAACATTCAGCTTAAGCAAGAAAAGATGCAGGTTGAGCTTGCCTGGAAGCAGACCTTCGGCAAAGAGAGAACAGAACGCTTTGAATCAGCGCAAAAGTTTGTTGACAGTGAGTGCATACGTCTTATGGTGCCTTATACCCCCATGCTTAACGGCATTCTTATGAAATCGCCCGTTCTTGGGACAGACATCGGCAGCGGTCATATTTACTACTTTAATCCTTATGCCCGATATCAGTATTACGGTAAGCTTATGGTTTCAAGCATTACCGGCTCTGCTTATGCTAGCATGGGTGAAAAGAAGGTGCTTACAAATGTTGATTTGGTGCATCAGAAATTAAAGCATCCGCTTGCAGGTTCGTTTTGGTTTGACAGAATGAAAGCCGACAGAGGTCAGCAGATTTTAAGAGGTGCCGCAAAATATTCAGGAGGTACACCTATAGGATGAATATAATTGAATGTGTGAGAGAAATCGTAAGCGGTTTCCCGAAAATAGCAAGCATATGTGATGCTGTGCACGTTGATTTTACCGACAGTGAAAGCACAAGCTACGGACTTTCTCCGACAGGGGATACTCTTATTAAAGAAAATATCCTCGGCGACAAAGAACGTCAGCATACCTTTGTGCTTTATGCTGTTTATCAGTCCATAAGCGATTACGACCGCCTGAGCAACAGCGGTGTTCTTCTTGAGCTTCAGCATTGGCTTGAAAAACAGCAGGGTCACGAGCTTACAGCCGAAATTGACGGTACAACATACAGGGGTGAATTAAAAAAGCTTATCGCTGCCAACGGTATGCTTTATTCCATACCTGATGAAAACTTAAACGAAAATGTGCGGTATCAGCTTCAGATTACCGCTGAATACATTATTTACAACGAGGAGGTATAACCTTATGGCAGAAGGAAAAAAACTTAAAAGAGGTGCATTGATTCATTATATCGATGCAAGCTTTGCCGACGGTGATGAATGGTTCATCATAGGCAAAGACGTTGAGGATTTAAGCGTTGAACTTAATCCGAACATTACAAAGAAAAAGAACATTCTTGATGAAACAAGCGTTGATGATGAGGGCTATGAACCTTCTTTTGATGTTGATACATATTATGCAGATCCTTCAGACGGTGCATTTTATGAGAAAATCAAAAATATAGCTATGAACCGTCTCACCGGCGATGATTGCAAAACAAAGGTGCTTGAAGTACTTGTTGATAAAACAGATGCTCCCTTTGATGCCTGGGTTGAAGATGTAATAGTTAAGCCCCAGAGCTACGGCGGTGCACAGGGCGGTGTAAGAATTCCCTATCAGGTTGCATTCTGCGGAAACAGACAGAAGGGTGCTGTAACACTGACAAAGAAGATTCCCGCCTTTACAATCGGAACAGAAACTGAATAAGACAAAAACTTAACGCCCTCTAGATTTTTCCTGAGGGCGTTTATTCATTTTTAAGGAGTGATAATTTTGAAGTCAATTAACTTTAATACCGGTATAAAAAAATATGCTGTAAACGGTGACGAAAACAACGCCGTTGCAATTAATATCAGCGATCTTAATCTTTACAAGAGAATTATGGAGTCGGAAACGGTTTTTGACCCCATACTTGCTAGGCTCGACAAAGAAGAAAACACTCCCGAGCTGATGTTTGAGGTCGACAAAGCAATCAAGGATAAGCTTGATTATATTTTCGATACAGATATTTCTTCTCAAGTTTTCGGCGATACAAACTGTCTTTCACCTTTAGAAGACGGAAATCTGCTTTTTTTGGCCTTTTTTGAAGCTTTTGTTCCTATGGTTCTTGAAGATATGCAGAAGTCAAAGGAAAGTTTTAGGGGGAACAAAAACGAAAGGTTTGATAAATATCTTCCAAAGGTTGTGGTGGATAAAACCAAGAAAGAACCCCAGTTGGATCTTTCTTCTCTTACCCCGGAACAACTTGCTTACCTTAAGTCTTTGAGCTCATGACAGGAACTTTACCTAAAACCCTCACGATAGGCGGCAAGGAATATGAAATCAGAAGCGATTTTCGTGATATTCTTCGCGTATATGCCGCCTTTGATGATATTAGTATTACAGAGCACGAGCAAGCTTATATTGCGGCCGTGAATATTTTTCCCGGATATGAGGATATTCCCGACGAGTATATTCAGGAAGCAATAGAAAAAGCTTATTGGTTCATTGGTGGCGGTGATATGCCGCAATCGGAACCGGAAAAGCAAAAAATGATTGACTGGAAACAGGATGAAAATATTCTTTTTCCCGCAATCAATAAGGCTTCAGGGATGATAGTGCGTGAGTGTGAATATCTGCACTGGTGGGAATTTCTCGGTTTTTTCGGTGAAATCGGTGAAGGACTTTTTTCCACAGTGATGAACATAAGACAGAAAAAGGCCCGAGGTAAGCCACTGGAAAAGCACGAAAAAGAATTTTACAAGAGAAACAGGAATCTTGTTAACATCAAGGCTCCCGAAGATATTGAAGCTGAAGAAGAGCTTAAAGAGGTTCTCGATGCTTTGATATAAGGAGTGGTAATATGAAAAAATACTGCTGCAAGAAATGTGGAAGAATTCTTTTCGAAGGCTTATTTTGCGGCAAAATCATTATTGTTTGCAGAAAGTGCAAAACGGTAAATACCTATGAAAACAAGTAAATAATCTGCACAGCGTACCCAGCGTACCCGCAGACTTTGTTGGCGACAGCCGGAAAGGAGCGGGTAATATGGCTGTTGACGGATATTTAAATTTTCTTACAAAAATAAACACAAAAGGATTTAATGCAGGAACGAAGCAGATAGCAAATGGGCTTTCAAGCGTAAAGTCTATGCTTGGCAAGGTGGGTGTATCAGTTTCTTCAGCCTTTGCTGTTCACGAGCTTGTCAGTTTCGGCAAAGAAGCGGTGAATATGGCTTCCGATATACAGGAAGTGCAGAATGTTGTTGATGTTTCCTTCGGACGTCTTAAAGGGCATATGGAGGACTTTGCATCAACATCAATTCAAACCTACGGTATTTCAAAGCTGACCGCAAAGCAAACGGGTTCAACCTATATGGCAATGGCTAAAGGAATGCAGATTGCTGATGATGCCGCGGCCGATATGGCAATTGCTCTTACGGGCTTATCTGCCGATATGGCGTCTTTTTATAACAAGGAACAAAATGTGACGGCGACCGCCTTAAACTCCATATTTACAGGTGAAACAGAAACGCTGAAGCAGTTCGGTATTGTTATGACCGAAGCAAATTTGCAAAGCTTTGCTTATACGCAGGGAATCAATAAAAAAATCTCTGCAATGAGCCAGGCCGAAAAGGTTCAGCTTCGTTACAATTATGTAATGCAGCAGACAGCTCTTGCCCAAGGCGACTTTGTCAGAACACAGGACGGATGGGCTAACCAGACAAGAATTATTTCCGAACAGTGGAGAGAATTCTCGGGAACAGTCGGTACAATTCTTATGAACACACTTCTTCCTGCTGTGCAGACCCTAAATAAATCACTGACATGGCTGAATACGGTGGCGCAGAACGTTCTTGAAACACTTTCCGCAATTTTTGATTGGGAAGTTGAGTCGAATTCAGGCGATTCTGTCAGTGATGTGATAGATACGGCGGTCGACAATCAGAACGAGCTTACCGATGCGGTAGAAGAGACTATCGAAGCGCAAAAGCGTGAGCTTATGGGCTTCGATAAGATTAATAAACTCAGTGATGGCAGTGCTTCATCTTCTTTGAATACCGAGGCTCTCAACGGTATTATCACAGGCTCAAACACCGTATCCGTAGATATGAAGATGGATACCTCAGACGCTGAAACGAAGCTTACAACACTTCAGCAAAAGCTCAAAGATTTTATAAGCTCATTAAAGATAACATTCAGTGATGTGTTTGTGGATTGGGAAGATCTTACAGGTGAGCAGATTGCCGAAAAGATTATTACCGCCCTTGGAGCTCTTGCAGGTGGAGTTATCGGTTTCAGTATTGGTGGTGTGCCGGGAGCAATTGTAGGAACGCTTTTAGGTGTAGTGCTGAGCCTTGTTATTTCTTCTCTCACATTTGACCATGACGGTAAACTTAGCGGAGAGGAAATATTGTCACTGATTACAATGGCACTCACAAGCATAGCGGGTGGCTTTATTGGTTTTAGCATAAGCGGTGTAACAGGGGCAGCTATCGGCATTACTGTAGGTGCTTCTATAGGCTTTCTGATAAACCAAGTTGCTTTCAATACGGATGGGGAATTGACCGGCGAAGAAATCGCAAAATATGTAATTATGGCTTTGGGTGCAGTTGCCGGTGGCATTATCGGATTCTCAATGGGTGGTGCTGCAGGTGCGACTATTGGTATTGCTATAGGAACAAGCATAACTATGGGAATCACAGCTTTATCGTTTGATAATGACGGAAATTTAAGCACTGATGAAATAGTCGGTATGATAGTTACGGCGCTTTCCACAATTGCCGGAGGTGTAATCGGTTTTTCAGTGGGCGGTGTTCCAGGTGCTGCGGTTGTTGGTGCTGCATTGGGTATGTGTCTCAGTTTATTTATCAATAAAGTAGACTGGAGCGAATTGTGGATAGACATCTCAACAGGTTTCACTAATATATTAAAAGACCTCAAGACTTGGTTCGAAAAGAAAAAATCCGAGCTTAAAGAAGATTGGGAAAACTTCACATCAGTTGTTAAAGACAAGACAGCAAAGATGAAAGCAGAAATTTCGACAAAATTCATAGACTTCCAAAAAGCTTGGAAAGAGTTTCCATCACTCGTAAAAGACAAGGCAGCTGAAATGAAAGCCGAAATCAAGAGCGATATCAAGAAATTCAAGAAAAACTGGGCTGCCTTTTCTTCAGTTGTTAAAGACAAGACGGCAAAGATGAAAGCAGAAATCAAGAGTGATATTAAAAAATTCAAGAAAAGTTGGGAAGCTTTTCCTTCACTTGTAAAAAGCAAAACAGCCGAAATGAAAGCTAAAGTTGCGACCAAATACGATGACTTCAAAAAGAGCTGGAACAAGCGTGCAAACCTTGTGAAAAACAAAACGGTAAAGTTTAAAACAAGTTTTTCAGATAAGGTTGAAGATGTCAAAAAGGCTGCTGAAGACCGATTTATGGCGATAGTAGATGTTTTTGCATATATACCAGGATGGTTTAGAGATACATTTGCTTTTGCCTGGAAAAAGGTAAAAGAAGTGTTTTCTTCAGGTGGAGATACGTTTGAAAAAATCAAGGAAGGCATACTGGATGGATTGAAAGCTGTAATCAATGGTTTGATTGACGGCATCAATGCGGTTATTGCAACTCCGTTCAATGGTATAAACACGGCTCTTGAAAAAATTAAGAATACCACAATTGCAGGTTCGAAGCCTTTTTATAACAAAATCAGCTTTATAAATGTTCCGGCAATTCCAAAGCTTGCAACCGGTACCGTAGTGCCTGCAAATTACGGTGAATTCCTTGCTGTTCTCGGTGATAACAAGAGGGAAACAGAAGTTGTATCACCCTTAAGTACAATAAAACAGGCCGTAGCGGAGGTGGTAGGCAGCGGTAAGGGTGAAGAAACAATCAATCTTGTGATTGAACTTGATAGTGAGGTTGTTTACCGAAAGGTAGTCAAGAAAAACAAACAGAACACTAAAATGACAGGAGTGAATGAACTTGCCACAGCTTAAAATCAATGGTTATTCTCCGCCTGCACCCGACAGGGAGGGGTATGACGTTACAGAGAATAAAATCTGGTCAAAAAACACCGGCAGAACAGCGTCGGGGCTTATGGTCGGCGATATCATAGGCAGAAAATACAGTGTGGCTATCACCTGGTCAGACCTGCCGCAAAGCGTTGTCACGAAAATTGACAATGCAATTAATTCCAAAGCATTCTTTTCTGTCACCTTTGAAAATCAGCGTGGCACCGTTCTCACCAGAGATTTTTACAGTGACGACCCTGTATACGGCAAAAAAGTTTATAAAGACGGTCAGTGGCAATATAAATCGCTGACCGTAACCTTAACAGAAAAATAAGGTGGTGATTTAATGATAACAGTACCTGAAGAGCTAAAAGCTCTTATTAATGCTGACAGCCGAACCTTCAGAGTGCGGCTTCTGAAAAACGAAGAAGTATATGAAGAAATTCTTTCTTTAAAAAAGTCTGTTGCTTTCCCGTTTTCATCAATGAGCATCGGTAACGCCCTCTCTGCCTGTGTGGAGTGCACGGCTTCCGATATACCCGTAAGCATTACAGGAGTAAAAATGCAGGTTGAAATTTCAGCTTATGAATGGGAAGAGTGGATAAAACTCGGCACATTTACGGCAGAAAAACCCACCGTGCAGGACGGAAATGTTACTTTCACTGCTTATGATGCTATGGCTTCAGCCGCAAATGTTTCTTACAAATCAACTCTTGATGATAGCGAACATACAGCGCAGGAGTATTTTGATGATATATGCGCTGTTTTGGGAGAAGGGTGCGTTGAACTTGATGAAAACTTGGCAAGCCTTGTGATATCCGTAAATAGGTTAAGCGGATACAGTTGCCGTGATGCTCTGGCATACCTTGCGGGATATTTAGGCAGAAACTGTGTTGTAAACCGTGATGGACTTTTCGAAATGGTACCGTTCAAGGCTGTAAACTATGATATGCTTAACGCTGACAGAATCGCAGTACCTGAACTCAGTGACAGCGACTGTGTAATCGGGTACCTGGCGTGCTGTGTGGACGATGAAACAACGCTTCAATCGGGTAACGGAAGTCGCGGGTTCGAATTCGTTTGTCCGTTCATGACACAGGAAAGGCTTGATGAAATAGGCACAGAGTTGTTTGGCGAAGTTTCGGCTGTAAGAGTATACCGCCCGGGAAAGATTAAACAACTTTTAGGTGATCCGAGACTTGAAATAAGTGATGTTGTTTCACTGAATTTCAACGGTGAAATTTATGTAATGCCCATTATGTCGCTTGTGCTTGACTTTGACGGCGGTTTACAAACTGAAATTGAGAGCTTTGAACTCGCAGAACCTAACGCTCTTTCTTTATCCGAAAGGATCTCTTTTGAACAAAAGCAGGCAAAAGCAAAAACGGATGCGTATATCAATTCTGTTGCAGAGTTTTCCCAAGCCATTCAAAAAGCTTATGGTGTTTTAAACACAAATATCGACGGCATCACATATTTCCATGACACAGAAAAAATCGAAGATGCTAAATACATCTATTGTATGACTACAAACGGGATAGCCTTTACCAACAGTTGGGGAGGATCCCACGATAACACAGTGTGGAAATACGGTATTGATAAAGATGGGGAAGCATTTCTGAATATGCTGAATGTTTTTCACATTAAAGCAGACCTGATTGAAGCCGGTAAGATTACAAGTAAAGATGGAAAAACGTATTATGATTTGGATAACGGTGTTATAGGAACAACAGATACCGAAAAGGACGAAAACGGCGAAGATGTTGTTAGATACCAATACGAGCAAAGTGCTGAGGGCGTTTTTCTTAAGACGGGAACAGCGTTAACATTTCAAGAGTACCTGGATAGCCTGTCGGACGAAAGAAAAGCAGAAATAGAAGCAGAAATCCTAAAAAAATTAGGCATAGAAGATCCGTCTGAGATGAGTTCGACGAGCCGTATTTATTACAAATTATATTCTTTTTTTTATAAAACTAATCTTTGGAGGTTGGCTAACAAGGGCTTTACCGTGCAGTGTGAAGACGATACGGGCATATACCAATATCAATTTTCAGGAAATAAAGCGATTTTTTCTAAAATGACAAACGGTGAATCAGCCGAAACTCAGTATTCTGCAGACGGTATAAAATCAGATCAGCGATTAAAAATTGAGGCTCCGGGCATTGATTTGCCTGTTACTATTCTCACTTCAGAGGATGACTGCAATCAGATTTTCGATGACGGTGTTTATATATACTCTACCGATACAGTCAAGAACGGTCTGAAAAACGCTCCTTTCCCCAATGCAGCGGTTATTCTGATTTTTGGTGCAAAATCTGTTACAACACAGAAAATACAAATTGCTTTCCGATATGGTGCAACAGGATATTTTGCCTTCAGACCCTTGTTTAATGGTTGGCTCTCTTGGAGTTATCGCGGAGAAGAATCCATACAAAGCAGCGAATACCCTGGATGTTTTTACAGAATAGTAGACGGTGAGACAGAATGGGTTAATCCGCCTATGGAAGACGGTGTGGAATACCGAACAACCGAAAGAATAGACGGTAAACCTGTATACAAACAGTACGGTTCTCTTGGTGCTTTGCCGAATGCAACAACAAAAGCTTTTGCAGTTTCTGTAAGCGGAGCAAAGCTTGACAAGGCGAAATTGACGGTGGAAGCTTACAACTCTTCAAACCGAAGATACACGTTCCCGTTTATTAATACGGATGGAGCAATCAGAGCTATAGTATATGCTACAGGTGCAAGAACATATACGATAAAATCATTTAGTGATTTGTCGGATTACAGTGCAAGCTACTTCATTGAATTTACAAAACAATAAAAGAAAGGAAAGAGAACCATGAAAAACTATCTTACATACCCCTGTAAGGTGATGAATATTACCCAGGGGTACACAGACGGGTACACACACTCTCAACACAATACCGGTACACCGAAGGATTATCCCTGGGATGAAGCCTGTTCAGGAAGCGGAAG
>JAZUNJ010000042.1:0-24764 GCA_045604105.1 Acutalibacteraceae bacterium
AATATAAAAACGGTGAAGAATATTTTACAGTCCCTGAGGGCAAGACCGAAGACGGAAAGTCAGCTGCGGAAAATTGAGCAGTATGAGGCTATGCTTTATGACCTTATGCACAGTGCAGGCAAATTGAGGGAATATATCGGGGAGGAGTGATAAGGTGTCCCGTGAATACGATTTAAAACTAAACGGTGAATTTTATATAAGCCACCACAGATACAGAGAGCTTAAAGCGGAAGGAAGGAAAGATAATGAACAATAGATTTAAAGAATTCGTAAAGAAACGAATCAGAGCGTTAAAACGTAAAGTTACCTTTAATATGACACTCAAAAAGGAATATATAGTAAAAGAATGCGGTTTTAATGAGATCGTTTGGAAAAATGATGATATATGGGGATATAAGTGTGCTAAAACCGGAGAAGTAATTACTATCATAGAACTTCAGAAAATGTCATTCGTAAGTATAACAAAGTTATTTTTGAGGGCGATGTGTTGACAAAACAAGGCAAGTATATCAAGATTGCGAGAGGTGAAAGTTGTGACACAAAACAGGAAGTGGACGGATAAAGAAAACGAACTTCTGATTTCGGGCATCAGGAGCGGAAAAACAGCGGCACAGATTTCGAAGAGTCTTGGCCGCAGTGAAAAAAGCGTCAGAAAGCATTGCGAAAACCTGAAAATCGATGTTGTTAAGCTTAAGGAAAAGAAGAATACCGTTTCTTTGTTGGAGGTTGATGTTAAATGTCCCTTCTTTCAGAAGCTGTACCGCGGAAAAAGTGTTAAGTGTGAAGGCTTGACTCCGTCAGGATATATATCACTCGGATTTGGTGAGGAATTCAGTTGGAAAAATCATGTGATAAAATACTGTAACAAGGATTACACAAAGTGCCCTTTTTATGAAATTCTGAACGGGCTGTATAACAAATAACAGTGGGGGAGAAATTCCCCACTGTTTTCTTTTATCATAAAAAAAGAAAGGGAGAAAAGTGCAATGAGTGATAAAAAGTCAAAGACACCGAAGAAAAAACGAAAAAAACAGGCAAAAGTTCGGTGGGAAGTGCTGGAAAATGAGTATATTTCCACTCGTATCAGCTATAAGGACCTCGCCGCAAAGCACAAAATCACACAAAGACAGGTTGAAAAGTACGGCAGTGAGCACAATTGGGTGCAAAAAAGACGGGATTTCGTCGGTGAAGTTTCGGAGAATGTAAAAAACGCTTTAATCAATGATGAAACCAATAAGCAGCTTGATTATCTTGCGGAAATCGGTGAAGCCTCAAAGAAGATTATTGAGGCGGTTACAACTGCCGTGAAGGATAAAGACCAGTTTTTTAAAAGGTGCTTTTATTCCGAAGAGCAGAACAAGGTTGTGGAATACACAACAGACAAGATTGACGGAGCTGCTGTGAACCAGGTGCTCAAGGCTCTTGAGAAGGTAACAGACATATACTGTGCCGCCTTCGGAATTGAGAGAGAGGTCAACACGCCGAGCTATGAAATCGACGTTACGCTGCCTGAAAGGATGAAGGAATATGGCGAATAAGGTCACGGTTAAGCTTGATTTATCGAAGACGAATCCGAAACAAGACAGATTCCTGAGGGCAAAGAAAAAGCACGTGGGCTTCGGTGGTGCCCGTGGCGGCGGGAAAAGCTGGGTTGTGAGAATCAAGGCGATTCTTCTTTGTTTGTGCTTTGCCGGCATCAAGGTGATTATTGTCCGCCGTACATATCCGGAACTTAAGAAAAACCACATTGACGAACTCCGAAAACTTTGCCAAGGGATTGTAAAATATAACGATAAAGATAAGGTGTTGACATTTGTAAATGGTTCTACAATAACATTCCAGTATTGTGCAAATGATAAGGACCTAGATAAATTTCAGGGTACTCAGTATGATTGTATCTTTCTTGAAGAAGCAGGACTTCTCTCAGAATTTCAGATGAAAAGCATAGGTGTTTGTCTTCGCGGTGTTAACAATTTCCCGAAGAGGATCTACTACACCATGAACCCCGGCGGTCAGGGACATGCTTATCTTAAGCGAATATTCATCGACCGCAAGTATCTGCCCGGTGAGGACCCTGATGAATATGAATTCATTCAGAGTCTTGTGACGGACAATATTGCGCTTATGGAAAGTCAGCCCGATTATAAAAAACAGCTTGAAATGCTGCCGCCAAAGCTTCGCAAAGCCTGGCTTGAGGGCGACTGGAATATTTTTGAGGGTATGTTCTTTGAAGAATTCAGGGATATTCCCGAGCATTACCGTGACCGCAGATGGACTCACGTTATAGAGCCTTTTAATCCCGTGGGAATGAACATATACAGAAGTTATGACTTCGGATATAACAAGCCTTTTTCCTGTGCATGGTGGGCAGTTGATTCTGAGGGCACGATATACAGGATACTTGAATACTACGGTTGTACGGGAGTACCGAATGAAGGACTCAAGATACCTCCCGAGGAGCAGTTCAAGAATATTGCAAGAATTGAAAAAGAGCATGAATACCTCAAGGGAAAGCACATAACAGGTGTTGCTGATCCTTCAATATGGAACGGCAGTATGGGCCTTAGTGTTGCCGACATAGCGGCAAAGTACGGAATATATTTTTCTCCCGGTGATAATTCAAGAATAACAGGCTGGATGCAGTGCCATTACAGACTGAGGTTTGATGAGAACGGATATCCGCAGATGTACGTTTTCAAAACCTGCAAGGATTTCATAAGAACAATACCTCTGTTGATGTATTCTGAAACAAAGGTTGAGGATATTGATACTGAGCTTGAGGACCACATTGCGGATGAATGGAGATATTTCTGCATGACAAGACCGATAAAGCCGATTATTCCTGAAGAAATAACGGTAAATGAATTCAATCCGCTTAACAGATAAATTAAAAGGAGGAGCAGAATGGAAAATAATTTGAACACCCAGCCCGAAAAGGCTGCGGTTATTGGTGAAAACGAAATAAGAAAGGCTAAGGCACGCCTTAAAAAATACCAGGACAGTAAAAAACAGCTGGACGAAAGAATAAAGCGTAATGAACAGTTCTGGAAAATGAGGCACCTTGAGAACAAGGGAGACGGAGAAAAGCACAGGCCGACAGGCTGGCTTTTAAATGCCATTCACTCAAAGCACGCTGATATGATGGACGGATATCCGGCGCCGTCAATCAGAGCAAAAGAGGAAAATGATGTAGGTGAAGCAAAGAAACTCTCTGAGATTATTCCTGTAATTCTTGAAGCGGCAAAATTCAAAACTGTATATGATGCTGTGTGTCGTGACAAAATCAACAAGGGCACAGGTGTTTATGCTGTTTACTGGGATAGCAAGAGAAATTTCGGTAAGGGTGATATAAGCGTTGAGCATATAAATTTTCTGAACCTTTATTACGAGCCTGAAATAACCGATATTCAGAAATCAAAAGAGGTGTTTCTGCTTGCCGAGGACAGCGCAGAGCACCTTAAGGCCGTCTATCCTCAGCTTAAAGATGTTACGCTTACTGCAGACATAACACAGATTGAAAGATATGAGAATGAGGAAAGTGTTGACAGAAGTGACAAGTGCACTGTTATTGACTGGTACTACAAAAAGTGGCAGAACGGCAGAGAGGTTCTGCATTACTGTAAGTTTGTTGGTGAAACTGTGCTTTATGCTTCGGAAAATGACACTCAGAGACCTCAGATACAGGTGATTGACCCTTATACAAATCAGGGAGCCTTTGATGAAAACGGTCAGCCAGTAATGCAGGATGTTGACAAAAGCATTGCAGAGAAGGGTTGGTACGAAAACGGTAAGTATCCCTTTGTATTTGACGTTATGTTCCCGATTGAAAATTCACCCTGCGGCTACGGTTATACGGACCTTTTCAAGGGTACTCAGGAAAACATTGACGAGATTAAGCATTCAATTCTGAAAATCGCACATCTTTACGGTAACCCGAGATTCTTTTACTCTAAGTCAGCGGGTGTTAACATAGAGGATCTTGCTGATACAGATAAGCAGTTTGTACCTGTTGAGGGCAGTCTTGACGGTATTAAGCAGATTGAAGTTCCTCAGGTGCCCGATATTTTATATAACATTCTCACTAATGAGGTTGAGGAACTTAAGGAAGTAACGGGAAACAGAGATGTGAACAATGGCTCTACATCATCAGGTGTAACAGCTGCATCGGCAATAGCTGCCCTTCAGGAGCACGCAGGTAAGCTTTCAAGACATTCAAAACAGAAAACATATGAGTCAGTGAAGGATGTTACATACCAGGTAATTGAACGTATCAGACAGTTCTATAATGCTGACAGACAGTTCAGAATTACGGGAATTGACGGAGCTGAGCACTTTATTCATTACTCAAATTCGGGAATAAAGCCTCAGGAGTTAGGAGACGATTTCGGAAACAGCTACGGAAACAGAATGCCTGAATTCGATATCATTGTAACTGCTGCGAAGGCGACGGGCTATTCAAAGCTCAGTCAGAATGAATTTGCACTTCAGCTTTACAATACAGGTGTTTTCGTTCCGCAGAATGCAGATGTCGTTCTTCCTATGCTTCAGCTTATGGACTTTGACGACAAGGATAAGGTTATTCAGGCAGTGCAGAAGAATGCAACTCTGATGAAGCAGCTTCAGTGGTTCCAGCAGCTTGCATTAGGTCTTGCTCAGAAATATGAGCCCGAAACAGCGCAGGGCATAATGATGAGCATTCAGGGACAAAGTGCACCGCAGATACAGGGTAATGTAAATACGGAAATCACAAAAACCAACCCTGACGGCACAATTGACAACGGAGAGTATGCCATTGTTGAAAAGGCAAGAGAGAGAAGTCAGGCAAGCACACAGCCGGCATAAGGAGGAAAAAGATGATACATATTACAGTTTCACCGAAGAGATATCAGCTGAGAATTAAAGGTCATGCACATTATGATGATGTGGGCAAGGACATTGTTTGTGCTTCCTGCAGCATGGTGTTTTATAACCTTGCGCAGATGATTCATATGTATGACAAGGATAAGGCTTTTTGTAAAGCACCGAAAATGATTTATGACAAGGGCAAGGGATATATTGAAGTTATGCCGAGAAAGGAATACGAGCCGTGGCTTCAGCACGATTTTGTTTATGCAATCTCAGGCTTTCAGATGTTGGCTGCACAGTATCCTGAGTTTGTTGATCTTAAAATTCTTGAATATTGAGGGCGTTTTTACAGTGGGGAGAAATTCCCCACTGTTTTATTGTAACATTAATACAGACACCCCGGATAGACGGGAGATTTTTTAGGAGGTTTCTTTATGAAAGAAACAAAATTACTGCACCTTGACCTTCAGCTTTTCTCTGACGGAGGTGCCGCAGGCGGTGCAGCGGCAGCAGGCAATGCAGGAAGCACAGGAGAAGGTGCAACGGGTGACAATTCACAGAGCCCCACTGTGAGCACGGGTGATAATTCTCAGAACCCCGCTGAGGACAGAGCAGCACTGTATAAGAAATTTAAGACTGATTTCAAGTCTGAATTCGATGCCGAAGTACAAGGTTTAATGAAGAACAGACTTAAGAATAGTCATGATGAACTGAATGCTGCGAGAAAGTACCGTGAACAAGCTGACAGAATCCTTGCAACGATTGCGGATAAATACGGCATTGACCACACAAACCTTGAGGCACTTGCAGCTGAGGTTGAAAAGGATAATGCATATTACGAGCACCTTGCAATGAAAAACGGTACAACTCCTGAACAGGAGAGAAGAGTCAGACAGGTAGAAAGAGAGAACGCTTATCTTAAAGCGAAGGAGGATGCAGAGCACCAGAGAGCTCAGCATATGCAGAGAGTACAGGCTCTTATGCAGCAGGAGCAGGATGTGAAAGCTTTTTATCCTGATTTCAACTTTGAAGCTGAATGTGAAAAGAATCCCACATTCAGAAATCTCTGCCTCAACGGTGTGAATATGCGCAACGCATATGAAGTCACTCATATGGATGAGATTATGGCTCGCTCAATGCAGTACGCCGCTAATCAGGCGGCCGCGAAGACACAGGCTTCTATTGATGCCAACAGCAGAAGACCTGCAGAAAACGGTTTAAATTCTTCACAGCCGGCAGATAAAACGGTTGATTTTTCAAAAATGACCCTTGAAGATTTTCAGGCATACGGTGAAAGAGCCCGAAAAGGAGAAAAGGTAACCTTCAGATAAGATGTTCTCCGACATAATGAAGGAGAATTCTAATGAAAAAGATTATTGCAATCAATAAGGTTTTAATGTTAAACCTTCAGCTTTTTGCTGAACCCAATCCCAATGTGCAGACAACTGCATCAGAAGGTCTTACTCCCGAAATGAAGACCTATTATTCTAAGTACCTTCTTGAGCTGATGAAAGCAAATCTTGTGCATACTCAGTTCGGTAAGAAGGACTCCATTCCTAAGAATGGCGGTAAAACCATTGAATACAGAATGTATTCATCCTTCCCCAAGGCAACAAAACCTCTTACTGAGGGTGTAACTCCCGACGGTGTGCCCATGCACGTTACAACCGTCACCAAGACTCTTGAAGAGTTCGGCTCTTACACCACTCTTACAGATGTTCTTGACCTTACGGCAATTGACGATAACATCCAGCAGGCAACTGCAAAGCACAGTGACAGTGCAGTGCTTACCCTTGACACAATCACAAGAAACGAGCTCAATGCCGGTACCAATGTGGTTTATGCTGCGAAGGATGGCGTGAGAGCCACTTCAAGAGGTCAGCTTACCGCTGAGCATAAGCTCACCTACAATGATGTTGCATTTATGGCAACAATGCTTAAGAGAAACAATGCTCCCAAAATTGACGGAAGCTATATCGCTATCATTCATCCTGATGTTGCACAGGATATTATGCTTGATGAACGTTGGATAGATGTTCAGAAGTATAAGAATCCTGAAAACGTTTATAACGGTGAAATCGGTAAGCTTCACAATGTTCGTTTTGTTGAGTCAACAGAAGCTCTGGTTACAAGAGAAGGTGATGACGGTGTTGGCATTTACTCAACTCTTTTCCTCGGAAGAGAAGCATACAATGTACTTGATGTAGGCGGCGCCGGTGTTGAAATTATTGTAAAGCCTGCAGGCTCATCAGGTACTGCTGACCCGCTCAATCAGAGAAGCACTGTTGGTTGGAAGATTCCTATGTTCGGTGCGAAGAGAACCATTGAGCAGTACATTTGGAGATTTGAGTCAGGCTCAAGTTTTTCTGATATTGCAATTGCCAACTAAAATTTTACGGAGGTAAAAAACATGGCAAACAAAGATGCAAACACAACCGCTCCCCAGGCAAATACTCAGGCAGCACCTACAACCGCTCCCGAGAACAATGCCACCAAAGCTACACAGGGCAGATGTGTAGAAAAGAAAAGAGTTTTCGTTCCGAGACTTGTAAATTCCAAAAAGCAGCCCAACCTTGAAGGCAGTGTTAACGGTAAAGCCTTTTCACTTCCTAGAGGTAAGGAGCACGAGGTTCCTCCTGAGGTGTACGAGGTTGTTACAAGAAGCCTTGCGAACGAACAGCTTGCTGAGGATTATTACAACTCAGTAAACGATGTTCTTCTCAAGAAAGCGGAAGACGAGGCCGCAAACCTGAAATAAAATAAAAATGCGGAGGCAGAGAAGCTTAATTGCTTCCCGGCTTCCGCCTTTTTGCTTATTGCATACATTTTGTGTGCCATAAGCAAAGGGGGAATTAAAATGAAAATTAAAGAAGCAATTCAGATAGCTGACGGACTTATCAGCAATTCATATTCCGTTGAAGACAAGTTAAGGTGGATTTCTGCCGTTGATGCTCTTTTACAGAGAGAGCTGGTTGAAAGATACGAAGGCGGACAGCAGAGAAATGTAAATTATACTGTGGATGATATGGAAACTGAGCTTATTGCTCACGCACCTTATGATGATATGTATGTTATGTACATTACAGTGAAAATTCACTTTTTCAACGGCGAAACAGAGCTTTATAACAATGCCGCAGAAGAATACAATAACATTCTTCATGAATACAGAAAGTGGTACTGCAGAACACACAGAGATTTGCCGACTCCGAAAATCGGTAAAAGAGAAACAGCATACAGTGCAGACTTTTTTAACCGTGCAATGCAAGCAGCAAACGGATATAAGGGCGAGGTGAGCGACGATGTATCAGCCGAGTAAAAATCCCGTAAAGGAATACACAGACACTGTTATGGAATTCGGCGGTCTTAACCTGAGGGCAAGAGGCAGAGAAAACGAATTTTCAGATATGCTCAATATGTCTTCAAGAGAATATCCGCTTATTTGCCCGAGAAAGAGGCGATGCACTGTTTATGAAACAGAAAACAACATAACATCCTTCCACACAAAGGAAGCTCTTTTATGGACGGAAAATGACGGTAATTATCATCGTTTTTTTGTTAATGCAAATGAGAATGATTTTTTCCGTTCAACTGATGTTGAAAGTAAAAGAAGCATTGTAGGAATGGGGGCATATGTTGTTATGTTTCCGGACAAGAAGTATATAAATCTGCTTGACCATAGCGATAAAGATGAACTCGGAAGGAAAATTTCTCTTTCAGGAGTTAAGGTTATTCCCTGCACTCTTGAAGGCACAGAGATTGGCGGTACTGTTTCTGCAACAGCTCCCGCATCACCTTCAAACGGAGCTGTGTGGATTGATACAAGCTCAGATAAATCCATTTACAAAAAGTGGGATGATACCACAAAGCAGTGGGTGCAGCTGAGCACAACCTACTTTGCATTAAAAAAGTCAGGAATAGGTGACGGATTCTCAAAATGGGATTGTGTTGCATTATCTGGAATACTTTCAAGCAGTGGCACAGACAGAGTTAAAAAACAGGCAGAGGCTCTCAATTATGAAAGCGCAATTATTTATAACGTGAGTGAGAACAAGGATACGCTTGTGTTCGCGGGTATCATCGATAAAGCTTTAGAGGTCAGCACTGCAATAAGCATTGAAAGAAGAATACCTGATATGGATTTTGTTGTTGAATGCAATAACAGACTCTGGGGATGTAAGTACGGCGTTGTAAACGGAAAAGTGGTCAATGAAATATATGCTTGCCGTCAGGGGGATTTCAAAAACTGGTTTGCATATATGGGCGTTTCTACTGACAGCTACGCTGTTACGGTGGGCTCAGAAGGGCCTTTTACCGGAGCAGCAGTTTATAACAAATGTCCTGTATTTTTTAAAGAAAATTGTATTCACATGATATACGGAAGCGCACCTTCTTCTTATCAGATTGTAACGATTAACTGTGAGGGTGTTGAAAAAGGTCAGGGTGAGTCAGTTTGTACTTCAGATAATGTTCTTTATTACAAAGGACCGACAGGCTTTTTTGCATTTGCCGGTTCCTTGCCTCAGAAAATATCACGTCCCCTTGGCGTAATCAAAACAGGGAAGGTTATCGGCGCCGGTGTAGGCGATAAGGTTTATTTTGCTTGCGGTGATGAAAGCAAGTGGATATATGTATATGATACCTATTATCAGCTGTGGCACAAAGAAGACAACCTGAATATCAAGGCTTTTTCTCGGGACGGGCATATTCTGTATATGCTGACACAAACGGAAGACAAGAGTTCAATTGTATCGGTAACCGATGAAGCAGATATCAGTATTGTTGTTGATGATGAAAGATTTCCTGTGCTTGAAAAAGATGTTACATGGGCAGTGGAAAGCGTTGATATCGGATACAGTGATGTAAACATGAAACACATCAGAAAGATTGTGATAAGAGCTCAACTTAGTGAGGAAAGCAGTTTCAAGGTGCTTTTGAGCTGTGACGGAAAGCCCTTCAGAAAAGTTGGTGAGACGGTTAGACGTGAAGGTGTACACACAAACAGCGTATCATTTACTCCTGAAAGATGCGAGTTCTTCAGATACCGTATTGAAGGCAAGGGTGAAGTGAAAATTGTATCTGTTTCAAAAACAATGAGGCAAGGAAGTGATAAACCTTGAGGTACTATGATACGCCGGTTCTTATAGGAACCACAGAAGAAAAAGTAAAACAGATTGAGCAGTTTCTTTTCAGGCACGTAAATGACCTTAATTACAACCTTGAAAACACAACTGCCGAGAGATTCTGGCAACAGACAGCTGAAGCTCTTACTGCTTCATCGGAAAAAGTCACTTCGAAAAAAGAAGAGCAGCTTCGCAGAGATGAATATGATGCTCTGAGGGCACTTGTTATAAAATCAGCAACTGCAGTTTTAAAAACCGAGGATACCTTTTCGCAAACATTGCAGGGTGCTTATCTTGCTGAAAGTGAGCATGGCACATTTATGGAAGAAGGCTTTCTTAACATAAGTGGCTCTCCTTATTCAATTTCTCAGCTTTATAAGTATCAGACAACGCTTCTTTCCGGCTACAGAAAAGAGCTTGATGATCAACAAACAGTGCTTGACAGTCAGAAAACCGAAATAAAGGGCATTAGTGAGTACAAAACAGAGCTTGAAGGGTATATAAAAACAGGTGTGCTCGAAAAAGGTACATCATCACCCGTGTTCGGTATGGATATCGGATACAATAAAAACACCTTCACTTATAACGGAACCGAATATACCAATAGCGAACCTTCTAAGATTCGCATTACCCCGTCAAAAATAAGCTTTTACGAAGGCAATTATGAAGTTGCTTACATTGAAAAGAAAGCCGTATATTTCCCCGTGGCGCACATTAAGGGCGGTACGCTCGAAATCGGAGATAATTTTTCGGTGGACAAAAACGGAAATATGAAAGCCACTAATGCAGATATTACCGGTGCTGTAAAGGCAAGTGAAGGATATATAGGTGGATTTGCAATAACGGGATCCTCAGGCAAGATTTTCTGGCCGTGTTCTCTGGCTTCAGTTATTAACCCCACTGATGATACAAAAAAACAATACGTAGTATTTCTCAGAGGTAATTACAGTCAGGATGGAACAGATTTTGGTGCCCTTACAACTGACCATAATGTTTTTGGCATAAAGAAAAGAGCTGTAAGTACTGCTTCATGGGAAAATGATGAATCACCTTATGTATTTCGTGTTTCTCTTAAAGGTGATATATGTGCTAATCAGATTGATTGTGAAAGCATAACGCTAACAAAGATTGATTGTACCGGTAAGATTACGTGTAGCGATGATATATCAGCTAAAAATCTTATAGCTGATAGCGGTTATATAAATACAAAATGGCTTAAGGCGAATGAGAACAGAGTTGCATTAGGAACTACGGAAGACGGACAGGAATTCAGCAATAATATCGAACTGATAACAAGTGGCGAGATACTTATCGGTAAATATGCCGGTAAAGCCAAAAATATCTATATTCTTGCTTCAAGCAACATCAGAATTGGGCAGCATACGTCAACGAGTGCAGCATCAGGTGCAGAAAACTATCCGTCCACATCTGTTATAAAAATTGAGGCTGCAACTTCAATAACACTCGGCACAAATACATCATATAAGCCTACAAATACTTATGTCTATTCAGAGAATATATGGGCTTACGGACCACTGAAGCCGGGTGAGGATGAAGCTTACGACTTGGGAATCAGTGGCAAAAAGTGGAGATATTTTTCGTCAAGGTATATGAGTGCAGAATCAGGAAATATTGTTATCGGAACAAGAGGCGAGGATACATATACCAAGGATATTTATATCAGGACAAGCGGAAAAATCTATCTTAACGGCGGTACAGTTTATGTAAACGGCAAAGCAATTTAAAAAGGAGATTTAATTATGGCTACATACAAAGAAATAATCACAGCAAAAGAGGGACTCAGAAAAATTTCAAGCATGGATTTGAAAATCAAGGATGCGATAAAGGTTTCAAAGCTTATAAAAAAGCTTGATGAAGAAGTTGTTGTGTTCTATGAGCTCAGAGAAAAAATCTGCAAGAAATACGGTCAGCTTGATGAAGAAAAGCAGCAGTATTTTATTCCGAAGGAAAACAGAGAGACCGTAAATGAAAAAATGACAGAGCTCGAAAGCACCGAAGCTGATATCGGTGAAAGGATAAGTGTTGATGTGAATGAAGATATGCGAATTGATGCAACATCGCTTATTCTTTGTGAAGCGTTTATTGATTTTGTTTTTGAAGGAGTTGATTAAAATGGCAGGATATTCATCTTCAGGTGCTTGGAATTCTTTTCAGAAAAACGAAAAAAACAAGCCCGGTAAATTCACATATGAACAGAAGAAGCCTACATTCAGCTATGACGATTCTGATATCAAAAAGCATTATGATGCACTTTTGAACAGAAAGGACTTTTCCTTTGACATCAATAATAATGCCTTGTATCAGCAGCTGAAGGATACATATGCAAAGCAGGGACAGCTTGTAATGATGGATACTGTGGGTCAGGCTTCGGCAATGACGGGGGGATACGGTAACAGCTACGCCGTCTCTGCAGGACAGCAGGCATATCAGCAGAGCCTTGATAAGCTCAACGAGGCTTCACCGCAGATATATCAGCTTGCCCTTGAACAGTATCAGATGGAAGGTCAGCAGCTTCTTGATAAATACGGCATTGCAGCAGGGGAAAGAGACACTGCATACGGAATGTACAGAGACGACCTTACGGACTATTATGCCGAAAGAGATTTTGCCTACGGTCAACACAGAGATGCAGTGGGTGATTATCAGGCTGACAGGGATTATCTTTATGGAGTATATGCCGATGCCAGGGATTACGAATACCAGGAAGGCAGAGATAAGGTTGCCGACCGTCAGTGGCAAAAGGAATTCGATTATCAGAAGAGCAGAGATAAGGTTGCCGATTCGCAGTGGCAGCAGGAATATAACCTTCAGGTAAAGCAGTTTGCAGAGGAAGTACGACAATTTGAAAAGGAATATAACCTCAGTGAAAAAGAATTCAATGAAATGTGTAAGCAGTGGGCCTCCGAGCACAACCTTGATGTGCAAAAGTTCAAGGAAGATGTACGACAGTATAATACCAGCCTTGAATATTCCAAGCAGCAGGACGCAATTCAGAACAGTCAGTGGGCTCAGGAATTTGCCGAAGAACAGAGGCAGTACAATGAAAGCATGAACTATTCTAAGCAGCAGGATGCAATTCAGAACAGTCAGTGGGCTCAGGAGTTTGCCGAACAGCAGAGACAATTTGAGGAGAGCCTTTCTGAGGACAAGAGACAGTTCAACGAGAGCAAAGGAAAATCAGAAGACGGCAAGGGGCTCAATCAGTCAGAAGCAATGGATTGGCTTGATTCCTTCGGTCTTCTTAATGAAGAAAATATTGGCTCTGCTCTTACTGATTGGAATGGATTCGTTTCAGGGATGAAGAACGGTACCGGAGCTACAGACTCAGCTGCAGCATCAACAAGCTCGGGTTCAGTCGTTGATAATCTGACTCCGAATCAGCAGTCTGCAATAGAAGCTTTGGCGGACGACTTCGATAAAAAGGGATATACCAAAAGCGATATCAAGGGATATTTTGATAAGGCACTGTCAGACGGTATGATTTCATCAGAAGATCATGCCTGGTGGCTCAGGGTGTTCAATGTGAGATAATGGAGAGGTATGCTATGAGTTCAAATATGAGCAGTTATAATAAACTGATGTCAAGATTAGACGGCACAAAATTTGAAGTAAGAGATGAAGAAAAAAATTTCTTAAAGAGTGAGCATTCATCCTATCGGCGTCTTATGACAAGGCTCGATAATCCGCAACAGAATCAAGCGTTAAGCCAGAAGGAAAAAATAACGCAGGAGTATCTTGATAAAAAGGCTGTTGAACATGGATTTAAAAATTCTGATGAAAATGTCGGATTTTTTGAAGCTATGAAGCCCGGGGGTGCGACTCCTTCCGATTGGAACAAATCACGTAAAAGAAAAAAACTTCTTGAAAAAGAAAGTCAGGAGGCGGCAGCTAAGGTTGCCGCCTATGACCAATTTTTGAGGGACCAGGATTTTCAGAAAAAGACTGCAAGCATGTCTTCTGCAGACATTGATAAGCTTCTCAGTGATTATGACAGACAGATTAAAGAAATTCAGAATGAGGGCGGATTCTTTAATGCAGTTGCACCGGGAGGAATAAAACCTTCGGAGTATTCCGCAAACAGAGATAAAATCAATGCACTTGAAGCTGAGCAGGGCAGGTACAGAGCAATACGTGATGAAAAGAAAAGCCGTGAAATGACGGAGGGACTACCTCAGGATGTTGTTAAGCTGCTTGATGAATGGAATAACCTTGAATATGAAGAAGAGGGGATAGATTGGGCAGGTGTTGCTTCAGCTTTTACGGGTAGCGGGAGCGGTGGCAATGCCGTTCAGAGGTCCTCTTCTGATATGAGAAGGGAACAAATCAAAAAACAGCTTACGGAAAAGGGTTATGATAATTTTATTGAGCTTGCTGAATACAGAAGATACATCACAGATAAAGATGCGGCAGCAGAGCAGGAGAATAGATGGTCTGAGGTTGCTGAAAAACATCCTGTAATGGCTTCTGTCGGAGCAAGACTTACAGGTGTTCCTGCAGCAGTTTCAGGTATGTATGGGACAATCAAGCAGTATGAAAACACAGCTGACTTTGTGGGAGGCACACCTTATTCTGCATACTATACACCTACAAGAGCAAGACAGGCTATTGATGAGACAATAAGTGAAAACTTTGAAGACGGTGATATTCTTTCTGCGAAGGCAAAGAGCTTTTTATACGGCGCAGGTACCAGTGCAGTAGATTCAGCAATGGCAAGCTTATCAAGTGGTTCACTCGGTCTTGGAAAACTTACTGCAGGTGAGTTTATGTTGGGCCTTGGTGCAGCAAATGATACTCTTGTAAGAGCTTCTGAAAAAGGAATGACTCAGGAACATGCAATGAAAACAGCTGCAGTTGCTATGGCTTCAGAAATAATGTTTGAACATCTGACTTTAGGAAAAATTTCTGTATTTGAAAGTGCAACGGAGCAGGGAATTAAAACAGCCTTGAAGAATATAGCAAAGGAATCCTTTGTTAATATGACTGAAGAAATGGCAACGGAAATTTCAAATATTACTTTTGATTATTTCTATAACGGAGGTTTGTCAGATTACTATAAGACATATGAAGCTTACATAAACCAGGGAATGTCAGAAGAAACAGCCAAAAGAGCTGCTGCCGGTGATATGGCAATGCAGGTTGTTGAGGCAGGTGCTTCAGGTGCTCTTATTGGTGGCGTATTCAGCGGTGCTCAGTCAGTGGGTAATAAAAGAGCATATGATTCCGCAATGCTTGAGGAAGGCAGAAGGATTGCTGAGGGCGGTCATGTTGAAAATGAGCTTGCCGCCACATCGGAGCTTGGTACAGGTGAAAACAAAGCAATAGAGAAATTCGCAAGAGAGGTTGAGGCGTATCAGAGCAAGAAGGCCCAGAATGCAGACTATAAGGGTACAAGAAAGGAACTCAGAAGCATAGGAAGGCTCAGTGAAGGACTTGATACCGTCGCTTATGATAAAATCAATGACATTTCAACAAAGGCTATCGAGGAAAGACTCTCTGTTCTTGGAGAAAAGGGAGACGTAAAGGGCATTGCAAAGATTGTGCAGAAGGTTGCGCATAATATTGGCGCAACGGATACCGACAGTATGTCAAAGCTGAGCAGAAAGGAAATGCAGACACTGAACAGCAGCTCCTCAGCTCAGCGTGTGCTCAGTGAGATTACCGGCTCAAAATATTTTAAGCAGGACGGATGGAGCACTGCAAGGGCAGAAGCAATAGACAAGGTTATCAAAAGCAGAAATACACCCGATATTGAAGCATACAGAGGCGGCAATACTTCCGAAAAGGGGGCAGAAACAGCTGCTTCCACTGAAAAGGATGAAACACCTTACGGTTTTGAAAACTACGAAAAACAGGTTAAAGAAAAGGTAATCAATGAAGGTCAGGATAAAGCTGAATTCGATAAACAGTTTGAGCTTTTTGAAACATATGGTGAAACAGGCAGGGATTTCGAAGAGGTCAAGAAGACGGCACCTGTCACAAAGAATTTTACTGAATCTCAGATGAAAACTGCCTTTGACCTTGGAAAAGAAAAGGCAGAAGCCCAGAAGATGACTGTTCTCAAAGGCATTCAGAAGGTTGAAGGCGATGAGGTTTATGTAACTGATACACAGGATAATGTGAGAAAGCTTTCAGAGGTCAATACAGACAAGACGACTAGAAGCCTTTTCACTCATGCAGCAGCCTATGACACTGAGACAGCCAATATATTTGTTCGTGGTTTCAATCCCAGTGCTTCCGTATCAAGCTACAAAACGGCATTCAAGGCTTTTTATTCTGCCGGCGCCGCAAGTGCTGACATCACTTTCTCACAAGCTATGAAGAAATACGGTGAGCTTACAAAGTATATGGCCGACAAGGATGTTGCAAAGAAAGCCTTTGACCTGGGCAGAGCCGAGAGAACAAAGGCAGATGCTTCAGTGAAACAGAAAAAGCAGACAGGTGCACATCCTGCCAAGGGTACATATCAGAGCAAGACTGTTTCCGTTGGTGCAGAGGCTATTGATGAATTCTATACTGCTATTACAAAAAAGACGGGTATTGACATTGACAGAGTGCATAATATATCAAACAACAAAAAACAGGTTGCAAATGCGCAGTATGACCCAACAAAGCACAAAATGACGGTTTCTGCTTCTGCTGAGAATGAATTGCAGGCTTCGGTGCATGAGCTCACTCACGCTGCATTTGCTTACAACACCGAAAAGATGAAGCCTGTTAAAAAGGCGGTTATTGATTATTTCCTTTCACAGAATTCTGAGTCAGAGTTTGAAGAGATCCTTCATCAGTACGGTGCAAGCTATGAGGGCGACAGCAGAGCTGATATCGAAGAAGAGTTCGTTGCTGATGCACTCGGTGGTATGTTTACAACTGAAGAGGGTGTGCAGGACTTCCTTGACTGGTTGCAGAACGAAAGCGGATATAATGCCAATGAAAAGAAAACCATTCTGCAGAGAATTACAGAATGGCTGAATGACATTATTGAAGCTATAAGGGATATAATGAACGGCGGTGAGCTCAACGGCGCCGGCAAGCTTTTTGCAAAGGAAAACTGCGATGAGCTGACGAAAATCCGTAAGATGTTCCTTGAAGCTCTTGACGGTGCAGGGGAGAATTACCGTGAAGGCGGTGCTGTTGAGGGGGATGTGAGAAATAGCATTAAAGTTACTCAACACATGGAATATGCTGAACAGATTGATAAGCTTTTCAACAAAACCTTAAGTAGAAGCGATTCGCTTTACATAGGCATTCCTTCTTCAAAATTGCAACAGGTCGGTTTTTCAAATAATCCGTTTGCGATGAATCAGGCAGATTTAAGAAAATCAAATGAAAAAACAGCTAAAAATAAAAAATATTCCCGACACGGTGTGTCGAGAAAGTTTTTCAAACTTATGCCGGAACATCTTAATGAGGCTGTTATCTTTATTGAGAATGAAAACGGAATCACCATTGTTACTGAATATCCTATGCTTGATACTAAAGAGCAACTTTCTTATGTTGCAGCAGGTGTCAAACCTGATACGGCTATGGAAGATGATGTTGTCAATCTTATAAAGAGTGTTTATCCGTTAGATGATTTTAAAACTCGAATTATGAGAATAGCCGAAAACGGGAAACTTATTATTACAGATAAAGAAAAAGCCCAGACAATACTTGCCACAGTCGGAGTCCAACCCTCCGAGGTGTCAAGATTGTTTGAACTTTTGAGAGATAGTTTATCACAAAAAGGCATTAATGTCAAGAAAAACTCCATAGAAACCGACAGTAAAGGCAGAAAACTTACAAGAGAACAGAGTGAGTTTTTCAAGGATAGCAAAATCAGAGTGAGAGAAGTTGACGGATGGAAAAACACAATAACTCCTGACGGTGAATTGTTCCCTGTATATCACGGTACAAACAGTGATGAGTTTTTTGAGTTTGACAAAAGAACAATCGGCTCTGCGAATGATATAGGATGGTACGGAAAAGGCTTTTACTTTGCGTTTGATGAAAGAGAAGCAAGATTCTACGGCCGCAGAACTATGGAGTGCTACCTGAATGTAAAAAAACCGTTTTTCTTTTCAGAAGAAATGCAGTCTTTTAAAGGGCAGAGCAGTGGTGATGTTAATTTTGATTTTGCCTCATTTATAATAAACCTTTCGGAAAAGTTCCCTGAAATAGCAAAACAGACTTTTGTACAAGTGGCTGAGTTCAATTCTGATGAAGTAACTGACAAGTCTTTTACAGAATTTGCTGAAGAAATTAAGGAAATCTATGACAGCAACAGGTTTAAACTTTCTGAAGTAGACGATAGAGGAACTACTACGTATCAATATATCTATTCAAGGGATATTGATAATATAGAGGCATCCGAAAACATCAAAAGACTCATAAGGGAGAAATTTATTGACAGCAGCTGGAGTGCAGAATATTACAAGGATAAAGGTGCTATAACCGAAAGTGAATTTAATGAAATTCTTGGTTTGTTTGAAAAATACGGAGAGAGCCGGTTCCGTGATGTATGGATACCGGGTAGATTTACAGACGCTGAATATGCGAAGAAAAACAGACTATCATCGGTAATTACATATCTCGCAAACAAGAAGTACAGCTATATAAATCAGCATATGCCTGAGTATTATATGGAAAATTATATCGGAGATGATTTGTCACAAGAATTGCGCAAAAGAGGTTATGACGGAATTCTGCAGAGTAAATTCGGTGATGAAATTGTTGTTTTTGATTCAAATCAGATTAAACTCACAGACAATAAAAGTCCTACCGACAACTCTGATATCCGTTATTCCCTCCCACTCTCCAACCTCAACGACCTTCACGCAAGTAACATTGAAAAGGTGACGGAGCTTTCAAGGGTGGCTGCACAGCTGACAGCGCATATAAACTATATCGGTTCTTCGCAGACGAAAAGAACGCTGAGCACACTTAACATTCAGGCGGTTGCAAGAGAGCTTAAGAAGGAGTATCAGTCAAAGGCTGATATACATGAGCTTACACCGCTTCTTGAGGAGCTTTACAAGCTGTTCGAGCAGGGCAGAGTATCAAGTGATGTTGTAAAGGCGCACGTTGACAGTATTACGGAGAAGATCATAAACGAATCCGTTTATATGAAGCCCGATATAAGCGATTATGCAAAGGATATCCTTCATGAGCTTCGAAGTGTAAAAATTAAGCTCTCTGATGTGCAGAAGCAGCAGGCGGCTTACCACTTCGGCTCTTATAATGAATTCAGAAAGGCTCTTATGGGCTCCGTTGTGCTTTCTGAAGAGGGCACACCTCTTGATGAAAGGTGGCAGAGTCTTTGCGGAATGTTCCCGGGCAGATTCGACAGTGAAACTGTTGACACTGACCAGCCTTATGTTCTTTTCGAAACAATCAAGGAGCTTCGCAATACATACGATGATGAAAGCGGACTTGACATTGATTCGGTAAAGGCTCAGCTTTCTGCAGATATATGTGCCGGTTACATAAGCATTCCCACGGTGGCACAGTACAGCAATCAGTATTCTGTTCTTGAAAGGGAGCTTCTTCAGAGCCTTAAGGCTGAAAAGCAGATGTATAAGCAGATTTATTATGAATCATATAACAGAGCAAAGGCGAGGTATGAGGGTCAGCTTGCAAATGTTAAGGCAGACCAGGCAGAGGAAATACTCCGTGCAAAGGCAAGAATGAATCAGAGGGTTGAAAATATTGCCGATACAAGGCTTCGTGAGAAGAAGCGCAACCGCCTGATTAAAACCGTCAAGAGGCTTGACAGACTTCTCAGAAGGCCCGACAGAGCCGCACCGAGTGCCGGTACCAATAAGTACGGCCAAGAATATCTGCACCTGACGAATATTCCCGAAGACTTCAAAAAGGCTGTTATTGACTTCTGCTATATTTTCATTGAGAACGATGCAGGTGTGTTTACAGGTAAGTATAAAGACAGTGAGGGTGTTGTTCGCAAAAAAGTGTTTGAATTATTAAAGCAGTACGGAGCTTTGAAGGAGTCAAAAACTTACATAGGTACTGCTGTGAATGATGATATCAAAGAAAAAATTGAAAAAGCACATGAAATTGTTGCTGACAAGAGACTTGCACAGCTCACAGCTACAGAGCTTGACACTCTCAATGAAATTGCTGACCACCTTATCACTGTAATCAACAATGAAGTTGAGATGTGGGTGAACGGCAAGAAAACAAAGGTGAATGATATTGGTAAAGCGGCTCTTGCAGAACAGAATGCAAAGGGTATGAAGGGGTACATTCAGGCAATGAAGGGTATTGACAAAATCAATGTTATGAACCTGAAGCCGATATATTTCTTTGAAAAGGTCGGCGGTACCCTTGAAAAGCTGTGGGATGATATCCTTGGCGGTCAGGACAGATATGTCCGTAATATGCAGTATGCACAGCAGAAATTCAGCAGCATTGCAAAGAAACACAACCTTGACAGCTGGATTGACGATGATGCGAAAACCTTCAAGACCGAACAGGGACACGAAATCAGACTTACAAGAGGTCAGGCTCTGCTTGTGTGGGCAACCTGGAAGAGAGAAGGCATTGCAGGGAAAGACAGTAAGCACCTTTTTGAGGGCGGTATTGTTTTCCCCGATGCAGTTGAAAGGGCTTCCGATAAAGGAAAGAATAAGCTTCCTAAGGTTCTTCAGAAGGTTTATGAAGACAATACTGCTCACCGTATCCGCATTGAGGATATGATGAAAATTGATGAGTGGCTCACCAAGGAGCAGAAGGCATATGCTGATGAGCTTGTAGGCTTCCTTTCAAATGACGTTGCTTCCTGGGGTAACGAAATCTCAATGCAGCTTTACGGCATAAATAAGTTTAATGAGAAATACTACATTCCCTTCAACTCTGCCGGTGATTATCTGTACAAGGGTATGGGTGATGAGGGCACAAAGCTTCTTAAAAGTGAAGGCTTTACCAAAGAGACACAGTGGGGTGCAAACAACCCGCTTGTTGTTGATGATTTCACTCAGGTTGTTGTGAAGCACATTGAAAGAATGAGTATGTACAACTCGATGGTTATTCCTCTTGATAATTTCTCAAGGGTATGGAATTATCAGGAAAGAGCCGATGCGGACAGCAACGATTCCACACAGAATGTTAAAGCTGCTTTCAGAAAGGCCTGGGGTAATGAATATAAGAAATATGTTGATAATCTTCTTCGTGATATCAACGGCGGTGTTATGACTGACAGCCGTGAAATCGGTGATAAGTGGATTTCAAAATTCAAAAAGGCGGCTGTTATGGGCTCTGCTTCAGTTATGATTCAGCAGCCTTCAGCAATAGTCAGAGCTTTCAGTGAGGTTGATACAAAATATTTTGTTGCTTCAACCTTTGCACAAAGGAAAAAAGCTTATGAGGAAGCAAAGAAGTATGCGCCCGTTGCAGTTCTTAAGGAAATCGGCGGCTTTGATACCGTAGGCGGTCAGAGCATGACAGACTGGATGCTTAAGAGAGATTATAAGGGCAAGGATAAGCTTATTGCCTTCTTCAAGGATAGCCAGTTCCGTGATGATGTTATATCCTGGGGCCCTGCCTTTGCTGACCGTATTACGTGGGCACACATATGGCTTGCCTGCAAAAAGGAAGCTCAGCACACCAAGGGACTCACGGGCGAGGCACTTCTTGAAGCTACAGGTAAGAGATTCACAGAGGTTATAAACAAAACTCAGGTTTATGACAGTGTGCTGTCCCGCAGTGATGCGATGAGAAGCAAAAGCGCTCTTATGAAAATGCAGACGGCTTTCATGGCAGAGCCTACAACACAGTGGAATATGTATGGCAGTGCTTTGAGAGACCTGAGAACTCACGGAGCAAGGGCGAAGGGAGCAAGGAAAATTGCTTCTGTGGTCGCTTCGCAGGCATTCAATGCTCTTCTTGTTTCAATAATATATGCTGCAAGAGATGACGACGAGGAAAAAACACAGTGGGAGAAGTACCTGGGCGAGGTTGTGGGCAACTTCCTTGACAGTCTGAATCCTCTTTCGCTTGTTCCTTTTGTTAAAGATATTATTTCTCTTATGCAGGGATACGATGTTGAGAGAAGTGACATGTCTGTATTTTCAAATGTTATTGATGCTCTTAAGGATTTAGGTAATGATAACATGTCAGGCTTCGAGAAGACTTTAGGTCTTGCAGGTGCCGGCTTTGATGTGTTCGGCTTCCCTGCAAAGAATCTTATAAGAGACGGCAGAGCCTTTGTGAATACGGCAAGAAGCCTTTCAAGCGGACAGCAGACAACGGCAGGCGGTATTCTTGCTGCGATAAGAGACGAAACATTATCCATACCTAAAAACTTTGGTATTGTCGGTGATAAAAAGGGCGAGCAGTTATATAACGCCTTCGCAAACGAAAATGCAAGTCTTTATGCGGAGTACGCTTCAAGATATAAAGACGGAAAGGCTGTTAAGAATGCACTTACAGCACAGATTAAGGACAGATACCTCAAGGGCGGAATCACTGAAGAAAAGGCAGAAGAACAGCTTTTGAGACTTGGTTACAGTGAAAATGAAGTGTATTACAAGCTGCGTGAGTGGGTTACTCCTGCTGATGCGGAAGAAGATACTGCCTCAGAGGATGAAGATGCGGCATATCTGACACTTGACGGTATGAAAAGCATTTCAACTGAGGACAAGGAAGAAAGTGTTTCATACACCTTCCTTCATGATGCGATATCTAAGGGCGACACTGCACTTATAAAAAATGAGATTGCTGACCTTCTGAGTCGAGGAGCTGAGGAAGAAAGCATTAAAAGGTCTGTTATGAGCAAGTGGGGGAAGGCTTATCGGGAATCCATGAATTCAGCAGAGCGTAAAAAAATCGAACAGAACATAGCGGCAACAGGATTATGGAGAACTGGCGAAGTCTTTCAGATGACAAGGCGTTGGAGACAACAAGCAGAGGAAGACGGCCGCAAGTGATTTAAGTGGTGGGGAGAAATTCCCCACTGCTTTCTTTTATTATTGAATTGAGAGGTGAAAGCAGTGACAGAAATTAAAAGGAATACCACGCCCAATATACCAATTACAATAACGGGCGCTAATATGGATGATATAACGGAAGTAAGATTTGCATTTAAGCTTAAGGATGACGAGGTCTCTGAATGCATTATTGAAAAGCAATACAATACTAAACTGAATTCTGAGAATTTTTTTAAAGAAAATGATGAAAGCTTTGTTGTAAGTGTAAAGCTGTCTACAGAAGAAACCATGAAAATTCCAAAGGGAGTATTTTATGTTGATGTATTGCCTATTGCAAAAGAGGAAGTACTTGATGCAGGTCCACCGATTGCACTTATGGCTCGTGGCACTTACTTTAATGAGGTGATAAAGGTATGATTGCCGTAAAAGTAAGGAAAGCAAATTCGGTGACGGCTGAAATCGTAGGAATGGATAAAGCGAGCATAAAAGATTGCTTTGTTTTCTACGGCGGTACCGGTCGCTCTGCTTATGAGGAAGCATTGGCAAACGGCTTTGAAGGAACGCCGCAGGAATGGCTTGATTCCCTTGCGGGAGAAGACGGAAAATCAGCTTTTGAAATTGCTGTAGATAACGGATTTAAAGGAACACAGCGTGAGTGGATTGAATCCCTTGCTGGAAAAGATGGAAAATCGGGTTTCTCTCCTGTCGTTGAAGTCGAGGAAATTGAAGGTGGTAGCCAGGTATCAATTACCGATAGTTTTGGTACAATGTACATTGATATAATGAACGGAGAAGACGGGAAAGATGGCATTTCACCTAAGGTGGATGTTACGGAAATAGAAAATGGTCACAGAGTTACAATTACCGATACTGAAGGTACCGAGTCTTTTGATGTTATGAATGGTGCAGGCGGGAAAAATGCTGAGGATGGCTTTTCACCGACAGTTAATGTTGCTGATATTGAAGGCGGTCACAGAATTACAATTACTGACATTGAGGGCGTGAAATCTTTTGACGTTATGGACGGCGAAGAGGTAACGGAAGAAAAAATTATTAAGCTTCTCGGCTATACACCTGCACCTGCAGGCTTCGGCTATGGTGATAAAATGCAGTGGCTTAATTTTGATGAGGTTACATGGAAGACCACAGGCACCTTCCAGGCGGATTTAGAAGCCGTATTTGAGAGCATGCCGCAAGGAACCAGTAAACAAGTTCAGCTTATAGACCCGGACGGACTCAACGGACAGAAGTTTTACGGAGAAATCTGGAAGTATACAAACAATTACGGAGTAATTACAGCAGTTAATTATAGCGGATTGAAAGCTGTCAAGACCTTCTATAATAATGTGTGGCAGCCGTGGGAATGGGTTAATCCACCTATGGAAGACGGTGTGGAATACCGAACAACCGAAAGAATCGATGGTAAACCTGTATACAAACAGTACGGTTCTCTCGGTGCTTTGCCGAATGCATCGACGTTGGCTTTTGCAGTTTCTGTAAGCGGAGCAAAGCTTGACAAGGCAAAATTGACGGTGGAAGCTTATAACTCTTCAAACCGAAGATACACGTTCCCGTTTATTAATACGGATGGAGCAATCAGAGCTATAGTATATGCTACGGGTGCAAGAACATATACGATAAAATCATTTAGTGATTTGTCGGATTACAGTGCAAGCTACTTCATTGAATTTACAAAACAATAAAAGAAAGGAAAGATAACCATGAAAAACTATCTTACATACCCCTGTAAGGTGATGAATATTACCCAGGGGTACACAGACGGGTACACACACTCTCAACACAATACCGGTACACCGAAGGATTATCCCTGGGATGAAGCCTGTTCAGGAAGCGGAAG
>JAZUNJ010000043.1:0-118986 GCA_045604105.1 Acutalibacteraceae bacterium
AAAGAAGAATAATCCGAACACTGCTGATTTTTCAGTAAGAATCGGATTATTTTTTATATTGCGGTAATCGAAACCGCAACAGTCCATCTTTTGCCTTTGGCAAAAGGGACATAAAATGCGAAAGATTGCGAAGCAATGGTATGTCATCAGCCGTCAGGCTGTATGTAACAACACGAAGTGTGCATGCCGTCTTCCCCCAACCGACAAAAATATTCCCGCAACAAGCAATTTTTACTCCTTTAAAGTGCAAAAACATGTTGACATTAATGCTGTCACATGTTATAATCTTCTATAAATTTGGTTTTTGGAATGCCGTGGTTTTTCCCTTCGGCAGGGGGAGCAGAAATTCTCTCCAAAAGGAGTTCATAAAATGAAGCTTACAGGATCACAAATTGTTATTGAGTGTCTTGTTGAGCAGGGTGTAACCGATGTTTTCGGTTATCCGGGCGGACAGGTGCTCAATATATACGATGCTTTGTATAAAGCACAGGACAGAATAAATCATATACTCACTGCCCATGAGCAGGGTGCTGCCCATGCCGCAGACGGCTATGCAAGAGTTACGGGGCAGGTCGGTGTTGTTATTGCAACATCGGGACCGGGCGCCACAAACCTTGTAACGGGTATAGCAAATGCAATGCTTGACTCTGTTCCCATGGTTGCAATCACAGGTAATGTGCCGACCTCACTTGTGGGAAAGGACAGCTTTCAGGAAATTGATATCACCGGCGTCACTCTTCCCATTACAAAGCACAATTACTTTGTAAACGATATAAATGAGCTGGCTTCCTGTATCCGTGAGGCCTTCAGAATTGCCAAGTCCGGCAGACCGGGTCCCGTTCTTGTGGATATCCCCAAGGATGTGCAGATAGCAGTTGCAGAATATGAGCCTGAAGGCGTTGTGGAAAAATTCCCCGAAAAAAAGGCTAAGGACAAAAAAATTGATGAAGCAGTTAAGCTTATCAATGAAAGCGAAAGACCTTACATATATGTGGGCGGCGGTGTAATGAGCCGCAACCTTGCTGAGGATGTAATAAGCCTCAACGAAAAAATTGACGGCTGTATCGGCTGTACCTTTATGGGTCTTTCTGCAATTCCCGATTCCTATGAGAAGTTTTTGGGTATGCAGGGTATGCACGGCCATTACGCTTCGTCAATGGCTAACAAAAATGCAGACCTTGTTATCGGCATCGGCGTAAGATTCAGCGACAGAGCAACAGGCAACACGCAGAAATATTGCAAAAATGCAAAGGTTATCCAGCTTGATGTTGACAGGGCAGAAATCAATAAGAACGTTATTGTTGATGTCGGACTGATAGGTGACATTGAAGACAGCCTAAAAAAAATAACCGATGCTGTTGAGAAAAAGCAAAGACCTGAATGGCATCAGGAAATAAAGGATCTTATAGAAGAAGAAAAGAAGATTGAAAAGCAGAATGATGAAAGGTCAACTTCAATTCTTGCTCCGAAAAAGGTTATTCAGACTATAAATGAGCTTAAGGATGAAAATACGGTTATTGCAACGGATGTAGGCCAGCATCAGATGTGGGCTGCACAGTATACCGAATTTCAGAAAACACGCAGGTTTGTCTCATCAGGCGGTCTTGGCACAATGGGCTACGGCCTTGGCGCTGCAATCGGTGCTCAGGTAGCATCGGGTGAAAGAACAGTGCTCATAACCGGTGACGGCTCCTTCGGTATGAACCTTAATGAGCTTGCAACAGCCGTAACTTATAATCTTCCCGTTGTTATTGTTCTTTTGAATAACGGAGTTCTCGGAATGGTAAGACAGTGGCAGACCCTCTTTTTTGAAAAGAGATATTCCAACACTGTGCTCTCAAGAAAGACAGACTTTGTGAAGCTTGCCGAAGCCTTCGGCGCTGAGGGCTGCAGAGTTTCAACGCAGGAGGAATTCAGGGAAGCCTTTTCAAAGGCCATGAAAAAGGACGGACCGGTTCTGATTGAGGTTCTGATTGAAAAGGACGAGTTTGTTCTTCCCATGCTTCCGCCGGGAGGCTCAATTGAAGACATTATCGTCAGCATTGATAAGGAGGATACAGAATGAGTAAATATGTAATCGCTGTTTATGTTGACAATAAGCCCGGTGTGCTTACAAGAGTATCAAGCATGTTCACAAGGCGAGCCTTTAACATTGATACACTTACTGTTGGTGAAATTGAAAATCCGGCATATTCCCGAATAACAATTTCACTTTCAGGTGACGAATATACCAAAAATCAGATCGTAGCTCAGCTGCACAAGCTTCATAATGTGCAGAAGGTCAAGGTGCTTGAGGATGAAAGCACAATGAAGCGTGAGCTTATGATTATCAAAATGAAGAATAATCCTCATAACCGTGCCGAAATTATGGCTGCGGCAGAGGTTTATAAGGGCAAAATCATTGACTATTCAGTAAGCACAATCAGTGTTGAGGTTACGGGTGAGCCCGTTAAAATTGATGCTTTCATTGAGCTTATGAAGCCCCTCGGAATTCTTGAAATGTGCCGCACAGGCATTGTGGCAATTGAAAGAGGCGCCGAAACAATGTTCTCTCAGGAGTAAAAGTAGTCAGTAGTCAGGGAAGTGCTTTGCAAATTTGAAGTTATCTTTTTTGCTTTGTGTTTCCCGTATTGAACAAAGAAAAAATTTCATTCAGATAAAAGGAGTAATTAACCATGCAAAACATTTACTATCAGCAGGATTGTAACCTTGCTAAGCTTTCAGGAAAAACAGTTGCCATCATCGGCTACGGCTCACAGGGGCATGCACACGCACTTAACCTTAAGGATTCAGGCGTTGATGTAATCGTCGGTCTTTATGAGGGCAGCAAAAGCTGGGCAAAGGCTGAAGCTCAGGGTGTAAAGGTTATGACAGCTGCTGAGGCTGCAAAAAATGCAGATATGATTATGATTCTTATCAATGACGAAAAGCAGGCAAAGCTTTATAAGGAAAGCATTGAGCCTCACCTCACAGAAGGCAAGACTCTTGCATTTGCACACGGCTTCAACATTCACTTCGGCTGCATCAAGCCCCCGAAGGATGTTAATGTTGTTATGATCGCTCCCAAGGGCCCCGGTCACACAGTAAGAAGCGAATATCAGCTCGGAAAGGGTGTTCCCTGCCTTGTTGCTGTTGAGCAGGATGCAACAGGCGACGCACTTGAAATTGCACTTGCTTACGCTCTCGGTATAGGCGGCGCAAGAGCAGGCGTTCTTGAAACAACCTTCAGAACAGAAACAGAAACAGACCTTTTCGGTGAGCAGGCTGTTCTTTGCGGCGGTGTTTGTGCACTTATGCAGGCAGGCTTTGAAACACTTGTTGAAGCAGGCTATGACGAAAGAAATGCTTACTTTGAATGTATCCATGAAATGAAGCTTATCGTTGACCTTATTTATCAGAGCGGCTTCGAGGGCATGAGATATTCAATTTCCAACACTGCTGAATACGGCGACTACATCACAGGTCCCAAAATCATCACAGACGAAACAAAGAAGGCAATGAAGAAGGTTCTTTCCGACATTCAGGACGGTACCTTTGCAAAGGACTTCCTTCTCGACATGTCAGACGCAGGTTCACAGGTACACTTCGGCGCTATGCGTAAGATTGCTGCTGAGCATCCTTCAGAGGTTGTAGGTAAGGAAATCAGAAAGCTTTATTCCTGGAGCGACGAGGATAAGCTTATCAATAACTAAAATCAGAAAGGGGCTGTTGTACTTTGTGCGGCAGCCCGTATTTGCTTAAAGTAGTCAGTAGTAAGTAGTCAGCAGTCAGAGAAAATCGCTACGCGATTTTAAGTAGTTGCTATTGATTAACTTCTGTTCTGCCTGCAATCCGAATACACATGAAAGGACAATCACAATGATTAAAGATACAATCGTCGACGGCTTTCACAATGCACCTCACCGCAGTCTTTACCATGCTCTGGGTCTTACCGACGAGGAGCAGAGAAGACCTTTAATAGGTATAGTGTCATCACATAACGAAATTGTACCCGGTCACATCAACCTTGACAAAATTGCAGATGCAGTAAAATTAGGCGTTGCAATGGCAGGGGGTACTCCCATAATGTTCCCTGCAATCACTGTCTGTGACGGTATTGCCATGGGACATGTTGGCATGAAATATTCACTCGTAACAAGAGACCTTATTGCAGACTCAACAGAAGCCATGGTTATGGCACACGGCTTTGACGGCCTTGTTATGATTCCCAACTGCGACAAGAATGTTCCCGGTCTTCTTATGGCTGCAGCAAGGCTTAATATCCCCACAATTTTTGTTTCAGGCGGTCCTATGCTTGCAGGCAGAATGCACGGCAAAAAAACAAGTCTCTCAAGTATGTTTGAGGCTGTGGGTGCATATAAGGCAGGCAAAATTGACGGTGCAGAGCTGACAAAATGGGAAGAGAATACCTGTCCCACCTGCGGCTCATGCTCAGGTATGTATACAGCAAACTCAATGAACTGCTTAACAGAGGTTCTCGGTATGGGACTTCAGGGCAACGGCACAATTCCTGCAGTTTATTCAAAAAGAATCGAGCTTGCAAAGCATGCAGGTATGCAGATTATGGAGCTTATAAGAAAGAATATCCGACCAAGAGACATTATGACACCTGCCGCAGTCAGAAACGCTCTCACAGCTGATATGGCTCTCGGCTGCAGCACAAACAGTATGCTTCATCTTCCCGCAATTGCAAATGAGCTGGGAATTGACTTCAATCTCGACATGGCGAATGCAGTGAGTGAGACCACACCTAACCTTTGCCATCTTGCTCCTGCTGGCCCCACATACATGGAGGACCTCAACGAAGCAGGCGGTGTTTATGCAGTGCTTAAGGAGCTTACAAAGCTGGGCCTTCTTGATACCTCAGTTATGACCTGCACAGGAAAGACTATGGGTGAAAATATAGAAAAAGCCTTCAATAAGGATGAATCGGTTATCAGAACCGTTGAAAATCCCTATTCAAAAACGGGCGGTATTGCAATTTTAAGAGGTAACCTTGCTCCTGACGGCTGTGTTGTTAAAAGAAGTGCCGTTGCAGCTGAAATGCTTGTTCACGAAGGTCCTGCAAAGGTATATGACAGTGAGGAGGAAGCAATCAAGGCAATCTACGGCGGTGAAATCGTCAAGGGTGACGTTGTCGTCATCCGTTATGAAGGTCCTGCAGGCGGCCCGGGTATGAGAGAAATGCTTTCACCCACCTCGGCAATTGCAGGTATGGGACTTGATAAGGACGTTGCACTTATTACTGACGGACGCTTCTCAGGTGCCACAAGGGGTGCCGCAATCGGTCACGTTTCACCCGAGGCTGTCAGAGGCGGACTCATTGCATATGTAAAAACAGGGGATATCATTTCAATCAATATCCCTGAATATAAAATTGAGCTCAAGGTCAGTGACGAAGAAATTGCGAAACGTAAAGAAAGCACTGAAATAAAGGTTAAAACTGATATAAAGGGCTATCTTAAAAGATATGCAAGCATTGTATCATCAGCCGATAAGGGTGCAATCATTAATGAGTTTTAATAAGCAAAAAAAATTAACAGGAGGTGTTTTCCGTGACTAATAAAGAGCTTTTATACAATCTTTCCTCTCTTTCTGTTTTCAGAAATATACTGAAGCATGAGGTGATTTCCTCATTCATGTCTTTTCTTGAAGCCGAGGAAAGCATAAAGGATAAGCTTAGCAGCTACGGTGAATTTGTAAGCCTTCTTACACCCTGTATGGGCAGCTTTTCAGATTGTCTTAAAAAGCTTGTGTGCGAGGATGAAAATGCTTATATAAAGGCAGCTGCGGCAAAAAAGGAGATTTCCGATTCTGTCAGAAAAAATGCTCAAAGGGAGCTCACGCTTTTTTCTGAGCTTACAAAAATCACCCCTGCAATTCTGTGGCAGGGTAGTTGCTATGAAGGCTATATCCCGGAATTCAGCAATGAATATACGGATTTCACAGCACTTTATGAAGAAAGGCTCAAAAATGTCTCTTCCCTCGGTTACGGCATATTCGCTTCACACTGCATGTTCCGTGTTGAGAATAATAAAATTATTCCAGTCGAGGTGGCAGACAGTATCTCGGTAAACAGCTTCATCGGCTATGAAAAGGAGCGTCAGCAGGTGCTCGAAAACACCAGGGCTCTCACCGAAAAAAGACCTGCACAGAATGTTCTTTTGTGTGGCGATGCAGGCACGGGTAAATCCTCAACGGTAAAGGCATGTGCAAATTACTTTTTCCATAAGGGAGTACGTCTCATTGAGCTCAGAAAGGATCAGCTTTTTGCCCTTTCATATGTGATGGGAGCAATTGCAGAAAATCCCCTGAAGTTTATCATTTTCATTGATGACCTTTCCTTCAACAAAAACGATGACTGCTTTTCAATGCTCAAGGCAGTGCTTGAGGGCTCAGCGGCATCAAAAAGCGGTAACGCCGTCATTTATGCCACAAGCAACCGAAGACATATTGTTAAAGAGAGCTTCGCTGACAGAACAGGCACAGACGATGTGCATCGTAACGACACAATGCAGGAATTACTTTCCCTTTCAGACCGTTTCGGACTCACTGTATATTTCCAGAAGCCGAACAAGGGGCTTTATCTTGACATTGTTCACGAGCTGGCACAAAGAAACGGTATCACAATGGAAAAAACTCAGCTTGATATCAAGGCAGAGGCCTTTGCTTTGTCACGCGGCAGCCGTTCACCAAGAGCGGCAGAGCAGTTCATAAAATCCTTACTTTAATCCGGGTGATAATTATGAAAAGCTATAAGCTTAATTGGCGATATTGTTTTTTTGTCCTTCTCTTCAGCGGAATATTGGCACTGGGTATAAGAGTTGTGATAATGATTCTGAAAGGCGATGTGGTTGATGAAAGCGGTGCCGTTGTAAAATTTGACCTTCTTATGGTGCCGATTGCTCTTGTTCTTTTAACTTATCTTGTTACAGTTGCAAATATGGTAAGGCTCTATATCATAAATAAGGGCTGCGGTCTGGTTATAACGGAAAACGGTATAGAAAACACTGTTGCTGTTATAAATATATTTGCATTTGTAATAGCCTTGCCCGTGCGGCTGATTCCTTGGGAGGCAATAAAATATTACGATAACGAGGGAAATCATCTCTATGTTCGTGTGAAGACAAAAGAAATAAAGGCTGGATTTTTGGCAAGGCTTATTATTTCTGTTCTCGGTTACAGCTTTTGTCATGGCTTTATTAAGCCTGATGTAAAAGCCGAGGACATAGAAAAATATAAATACAGGTTTTCTTTACAAAAATAATCACAAAAAAGGAGAATAACAATGATTAAAAAAATTTCAACAGAAAACGCACCTGCAGCAATCGGACCCTACTGTCAGGCAATGGCAGTGAACGGAATGCTTTTCACCTCAGGTCAGTTAGGTCTTGACCCGAAAACAAGTGATTTTGCAGGCGACAATGTAACAGCTCAGGCAGAGCAAGCACTTAAGAATCTCGGTGCAATTCTCAAGGAAGCCGGAACAGATTATGATAAAATCGTAAAAACAACCTGTTTTCTTGCTGACATGGGCGACTTCGCCGCTTTCAATGAGGTTTACGCAAAGTATATCACCAACACACCTGCAAGGTCCTGTGTTGCAGTGAAGACTCTTCCTAAGGGTGGACTTGTTGAACTTGAAGCAATAGCCGTGATTGAATAATAAAAAAGCCGATTGCGTATGCAACCGGCTTTTTTCTGACTACTAACTACTGCCTACTAAAAAACTACCGCTACTGCGGTAGTTTTTTTATCAGGGAAGGTCGTCTTCATTTTCAAGGTTGTGCCAAACATTCTGAACGTCGTCATTTTCTTCAAGCATCTCAAGAAGTCTGCCCATCATTTTAAGGTCATCCTCATTTGTGAGAGCTGTTTCAGTGTTAGCAATGTATTCAACCTCAGCTGAAACAAAGGTATAGCCCTTTGCATCAAGGTCGTCACGAACTAAACCGAGGTCGTTGGGCTCAGTTCTGATAACGTAAACATCCTCTTCATCGGTGATGAAGTCAACTGCACCTGCTTCAAGTGCATCCTCCATAAGCTTGTCTTCATCAATATCCTCAGCTTCAATCACAATAACGCCGTAGCGTGTGAACATGAAGGAAACGCAGCCCTGCTGACCGAGATTACCTCTGTTCTTGTCAAAGTAATGGCGCATTTCACCTGCTGTACGGTTACGGTTGTCTGTGAGGGTTTCAACAATAACTGCAATGCCTGAGGGACCGTAGCCTTCATACATGATAGCTTCGTAGTTTGCACCGCCTGCTTCACCTGAAGCCTTTTTGATGATTCTTTCAATGTTATCGTTGGGCACGTTGTTAGCCTTTGCCTTTGCAATAACATCCTTCAGCTTTGAGTTTGATGAGGGATCTGGACCGCCGTCACGGACTGCAATTGAAATTTCTCTGCCGATTTTGGTGAAGATTTTAGCTCTTGCGCCGTCGGTCTTTTCTTTTTTTCTTTTAATGGTGCTCCATTTTGAATGGCCTGACATCAGAATCCACCTTTCCTTAATTACAATAATAAATCAACCTGTATACTTTATCACTTTTATAACATTTTGTCAAGATTACACTTAACTTAAACTGCCCACAAGCTTACCTTTTGTGTATGTGCCGTCAATCCATACTCCGTTTTTGTCTTCTGTGCTGAAATTTCCGTCACTGTATACACTGTAGGCTTCACCGTCTTTAATTCTGTCACTTGCAAAAACAACGGTTGCAAAGCCTTTCGGGCTTCTGAAGCCGATGATGCTGTTTCCGTTTTTATCGGTAATTGCATTGAGGGTATCAGCAGGGCAGGAGTAAGTGAATGCAAGAACATTCACGCCTTCGCCTGTAACAGATTGGGCCATGCCTTGCGAACCGAGTGCCAGAAGAGTGCCACCGGAAACGGTGTATTTTCCGCCGTAGTCAAGGGCGCTGTTTCCTCCGCTTACGGGACCGAAAACAATAATTGTTCCGCCGCTCTGGTTTACGTTGCCGTTTGAATCAACACCGTCGCCGTTGGCGTCAATGTGAATGTATCCGCCTGAAACATTGATTTCACAGCTGTAATCTGCCTGCATGGGATTCATGCTGCTTCCTGAATCACCTGCAGCATTGAAGCCGTCATCTGCCGCAACAACTCTGATATTGCCGCCTTCAATCTCAATAACGGAGCCTTCAATACCTTCATAGGAATAGCTTATATCAATATCAGAATTTTCAATTTCAACATTGCTGTCTGCATGGATTCCGTCATCATCGCTTTTAAGGTTAAACGTGCCGCCGTCAATATCAACATCGGCTGCATGAATACAGTCGTCTGTTGAAGTGATTATGAATTCACCGCCTGAAATTTCAACTTCACCGTCAGCCTTTATGCCTTTTGTTGACGGAGTATCTTCGGTCTGTTCTTCAAGGGCACTGCTGTCACCGGGGCGTTTTCCGCCGTACATGTCAAACATTCCGCCCTTGCCGCCGCGGCCTCCTCTGTCTCCTCCCATGCTGCCCATCGGAGGCATTTTGTCCGTGCCGTTATCACCTGAAATGGCTTCAGTTGCTCCACCGTTTGAAGTGAGATTAAATGTTCCTCCCGTAATTGAAAGGTCCTTAACAGACTGGATGCAGTCAAGCTCAGCTGTGATGCTGATTGATCCGCCTGTAATTTCAATGGAGCCCTTGTCCTCTTCTGCCGTTTCGTTTGTACGGATACCGTCACCGCCTGAATTTATATTGACCGTACCGCTTTCAATTTCAACGCTTTCTTTACCTCTGATACCGTCGTCAACGCTTTCGATGTTGACAATGCCGCCACGGATATCGATGCCATTTTTTGAAAAAATACCCTTGTTGAAATTGCCCTTTACATTGAGTGTGCCCGAGCCTTCAATCTGCAGGTCATCCTTTGAATAGATTGCTGCCGTTGCATATTCTGCGTTTTCATCGGAGGGCACCTCTCTTTGTGTGTCACTGAAGGAATTCACGGTGCCCTGTTCAAGAATGAGTATTGTTTCATGGGGTGAGTTTTCAACAAAAAGGGGAGCATCAGTTGAACAGCTTATGCTGACGCCCTTCAAAAGAAGCTTTACCTTTTTGTCCTCATCAGGACTGTTTATATAAATCTTGCCGTCAGAAAGTGTACCCTCAAGTGAGTAGGTTCCGCTTTCGGTAATGTAAACAGTACCGTTTTCGAATTTTGCTCCCCCTCCGTAAATTGTTGTGTATTCATCATCAAGATGAATACTTGTGTCAGCATCAGGAGCCTTTTCCTTTTGGGTTGATGCTTCATATTTTGTGGTTTCGGGGGCAGTTGTGGATAAAACAGGTGCTTCTGTTGTCGTTTCTGATTTGCTTTTGTCACTGCAGGCTGCAAGGGTATAACAAATCATAAGCAGAAACAGAAACACCGTAAGAGTCTTAAAACAGATTCGCATAGAAAATTACCCTTTCTGTAAAATAATTCCGATTTATTTACGTCAGGGATTTTGGTTTATAAGCAGATATTAAAGAATATCCTGCTCAAGGTCAGATCTGCTGCACATGATTTCGAGATTACCGTTTCTTGTGCGCAGCTCGTCAATGAATTCCTTTTCCTTTCTGGGATCCTTGAAGGAAATTTCATATTTAAGCTTGAAAAGTGAGCCCATGTTTGTTGTCTTGACGTTGATAAGCTCACATGAAGCAAGGTACTTTTTGAATAAATCGTTGAATACGCCTGTGTAATCAAGAGATTCAGGAATAACAACAGTGAGAGTTTTTTTCATTGCACGTGCTTTTCCACCGAAGCCTATAACTGTGTAGCCGAAGCCGAGACCGCACATGATAGCTGTGAAGATAATGGCAAATGCTATATATCCCATACCTGTTGAAAGGCCTGCTGCAAGGGCAATGAAGATGTAACCGATTTCCTTTGCAGTACCGGGGATGCTTCTGAAGCGTACAAGGCTGAAGGCGCCTGCAACGGCAACACCTGCACCAAGGTTACCGTTAACCATCATGATAACAACCATAACAACTGCCGGAAGAATGGCAAGGGTTGTAACAAAGCTGTTTGTGTAGCGCTTGCTGGTTTTCATGTAAGTAAAGGCAACAGCGGCACCCACAGCAATTGAGGTGATTATGCATATCATGAATGACCAGAAGGTGATGTTAAGTGAAATTACTGATGAGAAAAGTGATGACATTTTTGAAGTCCTCCGTTTTTTTTATTGAGCTTTTTTATTTTGAGTTTTCATTTTTTCTGAAAGCATAAGCTTGTATGCATTGCCGTATTTTGAATAGGAAGTGGGATAGATTTGCATATCGTCAAGGGTGTGAGTAAGCCACAGAGGCATTGCAAGAACGCTTTTTATTTCAAGAATCATGGTGTTGTTATCCATAAGGGTGTAACCGTAATCGCCCTTGCTGATATCAAAATCCTTGTTCCTGAAACGGATATTTGTGTCGAAGGTCATTCTCAGGTCGTGGTCCTCCTTTGCGTAATAGGCAATTCTGTCATAAAACAGTGAAACTGCAGGCCTGAGACCCTTGTAAAGCCTGAAGAAGTAGTCAATTTCTCTTGTTACCTGACTTTCTTCGGGCGGTGGCTGATGCTTGCAAAGGTAAAGTATTGACTGAAGATAAGTCATATTGACTCGTCTTTTATAAACAACACCCTTATATTTTTTCTTTAATTCAACAAACACGTTACTGTCTGCAGTAGGGTGTCCGTAGGAGCGTATTCTGAGCTTTTCTTTATAAACCGTAGGCTTTTCAATTGAGGCTCTGATAAGTCTGTAATCAGGGGTGTCGAAATATATGTTGTTGATTGTGCTCTGGCCGAAGGCATCAGGCTCAATATAATCGGATAAACGGCTTGTCAGCTCCTCATACTGCTGACGGGTTATAAGATATTTCTTTTCATGCCGCTTGAATATATTTGTGTATTTTGCCATAGTTTCACCTGCCGTTTATAAAATAACCTTAAAGGTAATTGCCGTTGTACCTTCGGGAATAACACGTATTTTTCCTTTGTGTGAATTAACAATTGCCTGTGCCACGGAAAGACCGATTCCGTAGCCGCCTGTTTCTCTTGAGCGTGAGGAGTCTGCCCTGTAAAAGCGGTCAAAAAGGCGTGAGACAGTTGAGGGGTCAACATATTCACAGGTGTTGTAAACGTCCAGCACAATGTTCTTTCCGCTTTTATAAAGAGCAACTCTGATAATGCCGCCCTCGTTGGTATATTTCACAGCGTTGTCACAAAGTATTGAAACAAGCTGTCTTATTTCAACCTCATCACCGTGATATATAATATCAGGATTTATCCTCAGCTGAAAATCACGGGAATACATTTTAGCCGTTGTTTCAAAGTTTGATGCCGTATCAAGCACAGCCTCACTGATGCTGAAATCTGCAGGGTCAGAATCTATATTCATTTCATCAAGCTTTGAAAGCTTCACAAGGTTTTTAACAAGCTCACTCATTCTTACCGTCTGATTTTTGATGCTTGTAAGCCACTCGTTTTCGCCCTCGCAGATTTCAAGCACTTCCGCATCGGCAGAAATAATTGCAAGGGGTGTTTTCAGCTCATGACCTGCATCTGTGATGAATTGCTTCTGCTTTTCAATGCTTTGTGCAACGGGTCGCATTGCCCATTTTGAAAGCCAGTAAACGGGAATAAGAATGAGAATGATTGTGATAATGCTTATGATAAGAGAAATATAAATCAGAGTGTATGCAGCTTCAATTTCCTTTTGGAAATCAAGGAAAACCATCAGTGCCTTTTCACCCTGCTGTATGTAATAGTATCTGTAGCCGTCAATAAAGCCGAAGCCGGGCTCCGTGCCGAAAATTTTTGAAGCATATTCAAAGGCTGCATCAGCATCTACGGTTGAAATATGCTCTGTATCGATTCTCACAGCCACATTACGCCTTAGCTCAACCACGAAGTATCGGGTTGAATATGCTGTTTCCGCATGGTCGGGCTTGCCGAAGGGATTGAGGAAGTTTTCAAAAAAATCCTTGTTGTTTATAAAGCTGTTCGGAAGGGTACCGTTGTTATCTGCAATAAGCTGAAGAGTAGATTTGATGCTGGCATCACGCTGATAGATACTCACAAGGTTAACAGCACTCATGTTAACAAAAAGCAGAGCCGCAAGGGCAAACATGGCAATGACCATAAATTTGCGCTGAAGTTTTTTCAGCATGCTGTTTCCTCCAATGTGTAGCCGACACCTCTGACCGCCTTGATTTCAACCTTGGCGTTGATGGTGCTGAGCTTTTTTCTCAGGTAGGAAATGTAAACCCACACAACATTGATTTCAGCTTCTGTTTCATATCCCCAGATACGCTCCATAAATTGCTCCGTTGAAATAAGTCTTCCCGGATTGGTTATGAGCATTTCGAACATCTGGAACTCCTTGTTGCCAAGGCGGCATGAGCCGCTGTCTGAGGTAAGCTCAAAGGTTTCCCTGTTGAGTGTTACATTTCCGAAGGAAATAACATTAGGGGAAAATTCTGCTTTTCTTCTTGTCAGAGCTCTGACTCTTGCAAGAAGCTCTCCCATGTTGAAGGGCTTTGTCAGGTAATCGTCAGCGCCTGTGTCAAGGCCTGTGATTTTGTCTTCAATTTCACTTTTTGCCGTGAGAATAAGAACGGGCGTTGAAATACCGTTCTCACGCAGCTTTCTGAGCACCTCAAGGCCGTTCATTTTCGGCATCATAATATCGAGTATAATTCCGTCATAGTTTTCATCAAGACCGTAATCGAAGGCATCCTGACCATCATAAACGGGATCCACCGAAAAGTTATTGTGCTTGAGGATTGCGCAAAGTGCTTTTGATAATTCTTTTTCGTCTTCAGCGAGCAGTAGTCTCATAGTATTCATCCTTTCAAACTACATACATAATAGAGTATAACACCGGAATTGCAGAAATGCAACAAAACAATATATAATTTTCACATTATTTAAAAGAAAATGTATCAGGTGTTGCTTTTATCTTAACTGCAAAAGCTTAAAATTAAGTAAAAAAAATAATCCCCGTGCTCAGCATGGGGATTATTTTTTTCAGGCAGCTTCTGATGTGCTCTCAGCTACGGCGGTTTCTTTTGTCTCGTCCTTTTCATCTGAAGAAGGCTCAATCACATCTGAAGCACTCAGAAAAGATGAGGCAACCCATCCGTAGCAGTCAAGTGACGGAACGTATGTATAGACCCACATATCCGAAACAGCGCTTCCGCCGATCACCTGAAGCTGACAGCCGCTTTCAAGCTGCTCCAGCGGTGCATAGGAGTTGTCGGGACCCTTTCTTACGGTGAGTGAAGAATCCGTTGCAACATAGCATATTTCGGGTCTGTAGTTTATGTCGGGGGAAACGACTCCGTGATTTTCGGAAAACTCTGTTACATCGGCCGTGGTGCCGCTTTCCTCAACCTCATCACTGTTAACGGCACTGCCTTCTTCAAGATACTGCATTATTGCAGGTGCAAGACCGAGATATTCTGCTGCGGTGAATCCGCCAACGGCAACAATTACCGTGATGAGCAGAACAATTAACAGGGCAGGTGCACGGCTTTTTCTGTGCTTTTTTGTGTCGGAAGGGGGCATTTCCTGCTCTTCACGGAAAATTCTGTGCTGTGATTCCGGTGTATCCTCTTTGCTTTCTGCTGCGGGAAAAAGAATGGACGGCGGCACGGGAGGACGGGTGTCCTCAGCTTTTTCATTCTGCGGTTTCTGAGTGCAGGGCTCTGCACAGTTGGGACAAAAATTTTCACTTCCTCCAAGGATGTAGCTGCATTTTCTGCATATCATTGGCTTTGCTCCTTTCTAAAGAAATGATGTGAGAAAGAGTTTACCACCCGAAAAGAAAAAACTTTGTCATATAAGGTAATGGGCTGAATAAAATTATAGGATAAAAAACTGAAGCCGGGTACCTGACTATACCCGGCTTCAGTTTTGTGCATATTTGAAAGGAGAGGGGAGTGCGGTGGGAAGGAGGGTAGACACATGAAAAATCGGAAAAAAACATGTATCTTTTCCCATCGCACAATCACAGTATAAGGCTGCAACTTTAAAGAAAGTTTAAATAAGCTTAATGAATATTTTTCCATGAATCAAAACAGAAATCGCAGCTTTAACACAAAAAAACAACGGCTGCACCAAGTGCAACCGTCAAGGTAATTATTCACCTGTGATAGCTTTAATGATTGATTCGATGAGTTCACCGATTTTCTGGAAGAAAACTGTGATATCTTCCCAGAACATCATAAGGCTCCAATCGGGCTCCGGATTTTCAACTATTTCTTTTTTGTTTTCGTTCATCGGATTATCCTCCTTATATTTTCAGACTGATGTCTTACAGTTCAATTATATACTGTCATCAAAACTTTGTCAATAAATAAAAAAATTTTATAGCGGGTATTGAAAAGTGTTTTCTGTTGATGTATAATTTTTCCGTAAGCCTTCGGGTAAATTTATTATCAAAGGAGAAATATAAATGGATGCATTCAAAAAGATTATTGCAGTTGTAATGTCACTTATTCTCGGTGTTTATGGTCTTCTGGGGCTCACAAGCGGTATAAGTGATGACTATGAAGAGGGCAAGTATAAAAATGTTATTCTTATGATCGGTGACGGCATGGGCTTCAATCATGTTGCCGCAACAGAGGATATCTGTGATGTGGACCTTGTTATGAACGATATGCCTGTTACGCTCACAAGTGATATTGACTCCTTCCTTATCCCGGCAACAGACTCAGCAGCAGGAGGCACAGCCCTTTCCACCGGTATGAGAGTATGGATAAACTCAGTTGGTGTTTATCCCTTTGATCCCTTCTCAATTGATGATGTCAATGTACCTCTGACATTGGGTGAGCTTGTGAAGGCAGACGGAAAAGCAACAGGCGTTGTAACAACAGATAAGACCAGCGGTGCAACTCCTTCAGACTTCTCTGCCCACACCTATTCAAGAAACAACGAGGAAGAAATTTCAGCAGATCAGTTAGTGAACAATTTTGACCTTATCTGGGGTGCAGAAACAGAAAGCATCAACAAGGAAAACACAGCAGCAAACGGCTGGACATACATCAATAACGAGGATGATATGATGAAGCTTGCTGCAGGCTCACGCTCCTTTGCTCAGTTCAATTTTGATGACCTTAAATATTGCACAAACAAGCACAACACACCCACAATTGCTGAAATGACATCAAAAGCAATTGAAATTCTTGATGCAGACGAGGACGGCTTCTTCCTTATGGTTGAGGGCGCATGCATCGATAAACACTCCCACTCAAACGACATGGATAATGCTGTACTTTCAACAAAGGAATTCGACAAGGCTGTTGCTGCAGCTCTTGAATTTGCAGAAAAAGACGGTGAAACTCTTGTTGTTGTAACTGCTGACCATGCAACAGGCGGTATTCAGCATAATGAAGAAACAGGCGAGTATTACTTCACTCACGGTACTCACGATATTATTGATGTTCCCGTTTACGTTTCAGCAGATGATGCAGGCTTCACAGCAGGCAAGGCTGTTGCAAACCGTGATATCCCCACACAGATTGCACGTGTTATGGGCTACGGCAAGGATAAGTTCCCCGCTTCAAGCGCAAGTCTTAACTGAGTTTTTCACAAAAGGCACCTGAATTTTCAGGTGTCTTTTTAAGTGGAAGCCGCATTAAGAGGCTGATATATAAAACATGGTAACAGTCTATGTCTTAAACTACATATCATTATGCACAAATACTTTTGTTAAAATAGAAAAATCTGCATTTTTGCTTTTTTTTATGCAAAAACTGTGGATTTTTTTTAACTTATATGATATCATTTATCAGTATGGATTATTATGAGGTTTTGTATCTCATATCTTACAAAATTAAACGAAAACCGTTTAAAGGAGGATAAAAGTCAATGCTTAAGAAAATCAGCACAATTCCTTTCACAGACACAGCTGAACAGGCAGCCAAGCTTGATGCGGTTATCGCTGAATGCACAGGTGATGTAAGTAAGCTCATGCATGTTATGCAGGAAGCACAGAACATCTATGGCTACCTTCCTTTTGAAGTTCAGCAGAAGATTGCAGAAGGAATGAACGTACCAATGGAAAAGGTTTACGGAGTTGCAACCTTCTATGCTCAGTTTGCCCTTTCTCCCAAAGGTAAGTACGCAATTTCCGTTTGTCTCGGTACTGCATGTTATGTTAAGGGTGCACAGGAGCTTCTTGATGAGCTTTCAGCACAGCTTGGTATTGAAGCAGAAGAATGTACTGCAGACGGAAAGTTTTCACTCACAGCTTGCCGTTGTATCGGTGCTTGCGGTCTTGCTCCCGTTATTACCGTTAACGAAGATGTATACGGCAAAATCACAGCAGCAGACATTGCAGGTATTCTTGCAAAGTATCAGGACTGATGAGAGAGCTTTCCCTCAATGTGCTTGACATTGCTCAGAACTCAATTAAGGCAGAAGCCTCACTGATTGAAATTGAGCTTTGCGAAAGCACGGTGAATAAAGAGCTTTTAATCGGTATTTACGATAACGGTAAAGGAATGACAGATGAGCAGGTTAAATCTGTGACAGACCCGTTTTTCACAACAAGAACCACCAGAAAGGTGGGGCTGGGAATTCCCTTTTTCAAAATGGCGGCTGAAATGACAGGCGGCAGCTTTGAAATTGAAAGTGAAGTCGGAGTCGGTACTAAGGTGCGAGCAGTTTTTAAAACGGACCATGTAGATTTTACTCCCGTGGGAGATATGTGCTCAACGGCTGTTATTCTTATCACAATGAATCTTTCGGTCGACTTTGTTTACACAAGAAAGCTTGACTCAGAAGAATTCACTGTTGACACAAGACAGCTCAGGAAAATTCTGGGTGATGTTCCTTTGAACGAGCCTTCAATTGTGAGCTGGCTTACAGATTACATTCAGGAAAATACTAAGGTGATAACACAGTCCCCTTAAACAATTAACGGAGGTGCAAACATAATGAAAACTATTGAAGAACTCATGGCTCTCAGAGATGCTGCAAAAGCAAATCTCACAACCCGTGATGATTCATCAGAGGTAACAAGAATTGTTGTCGGTATGGCTACCTGCGGTATTGCTGCAGGCGCAAGACCCATCATGGCAAAATTTGTTGATGAAATCGCAAAGCGTAAGCTTCAGAATGTAACAGTGGCTCAGACCGGCTGTATCGGTATGTGTCAGTATGAACCCATTGCTGAGGTTCTTGAACCCGGCAAGGAAAAGGTAACCTATGTTCAGCTCACTGAAGAAAAGGTTGCAAAAATCGTTGTTGACCATATAGTTAACGGCAAGCCCGTTGTGGAATACACAATCGGTGCTATCACAGAATAAGGAGGAAAACTAAATGTATCGTTCACATGTGCTCGTTTGCGGCGGTACCGGTTGTACCTCCTCAAATTCACAGAAAATTATTGAAGCCATGGAAGCCGAGCTCAAAGCAAAAGGACTTGAAAATGAAGTTCAGGTAATTCGTACCGGCTGCTTCGGTCTTTGTGCTCTCGGTCCCATCATGATTGTTTATCCTGAAGGCTGCTTCTATTCAGAGGTTAAGGTTGAGGATGTTCCCGAAATCGTTGAGGAACACCTTCTCAAGGGCCGTATGGTTAAGCGTCTTCTTTATGATGAAACAGTAACAGAAACAGAAATCAAGGGTCTTAACGACACCAATTTCTATAAGACACAGGAAAGAGTTGCTCTTAAAAACTGCGGTGTTATCAATCCTGAGGATATCAATGAATACATCGCTTATGACGGATATCAGGCTCTTGCAAAGTGTCTTACCGAGCTCACTCCCGAGCAGGTAATTCAGATTGTTAAGGATTCAGGTCTTCGCGGCCGTGGCGGCGGCGGATTCCCCACAGGCCTCAAGTGGAGCTTCACAGCTGCAAACAAGGCAGACCAGAAGTATGTTGTATGTAACGCTGACGAAGGAGACCCGGGTGCATTCATGGATCGTTCAGTTCTTGAAGGCGACCCCCACTGCATCATCGAGGCTATGGCTATCTGCGGTTATGCAACAGGTGCAACAGAAGGTTATGTTTATGTTCGTGCTGAATATCCCATTGCCGTTGCACGTCTTCAGATTGCTATCAATCAGGCAAAGAAGCTCGGTCTTCTCGGCAAGGATATCTTCGGCTCAGGCTTTGATTTTGACCTTCATATCAAGCTTGGTGCAGGTGCATTCGTTTGCGGTGAGGAAACAGCTCTTATGACCTCCATCGAAGGTAACCGCGGTGAGCCCAGACCCCGTCCTCCCTATCCCGCAGTAAAGGGTCTTTTCGCAAAGCCCACAACAGAAAACAACGTTGAAACCTTTGCTAACATTCCCGCTATCATCCGTAACGGTGCAGAATGGTTCTCCTCAATGGGTACTGAAAAATCAAAGGGCACCAAGGTATTCGCACTCGGCGGTAAAATCAAGAATACAGGTCTTGTTGAAATTCCCATGGGTACCACACTCCGTGACATCATCTATGAAATCGGCGGTGGCATTCCCAACGGTAAGAAGTTCAAGGCTGCTCAGACAGGCGGTCCCTCAGGCGGATGTATCCCTGCTTCTCTCATCGACACTCCCATTGACTACGATAACCTCACAGCAATCGGCTGTATGATGGGCTCAGGCGGTCTTATTGTTATGGACGAAGACAACTGTATGGTTGACATTGCTAAGTTCTTCCTTGATTTCACAGTTGATGAATCCTGCGGTAAGTGTACTCCCTGCCGTGTAGGTACAAAGAGACTTCTTGAAATGCTTGATAAAATTACTGAAGGCAAGGGAACTCTTGAAGACCTTGATAAGCTTGAAGAGCTTTGTAACTATATCAAGGAAAATTCACTTTGCGGTCTTGGTCAGACAGCTCCCAACCCCGTTCTTGCAACACTCAAGTTCTTCCGTGACGAATATATTGCTCACGTTGTTGACAAGAAGTGTCCTGCAGGAGTATGTAAGAGCCTTCTTTCCTTCTCAATTGAGGCTGACAAGTGTAAGGGCTGTACCCTTTGCGCAAGAAAGTGTCCCGTTGGCGCTATCTCAGGTGCTGTAAAGGAAGCTCACACAATCGATACAACAAAGTGCATCAAGTGCGGTGTATGTATGGATTCATGTAAATTCAATGCTATTATTAAGAAATAAGGAGGTACGTTAATTATGGAAAACATGCTTAACATTAAAATCAACGGTATTCCCTGCAGCGTACCTTACGGTACAAAAATTATTGATGCAGCAAGACAGATTGGAATTGAAATTCCCACTCTTTGCTATCTTAAGGAAATGAACGAAATCGGCGCATGCCGTTTCTGCGTTGTTGAAGTAAAGGGCGCAAGAAGCCTTGTTGCAGCTTGTGTGTTCCCCATCGAAAGAGACGGAACAGAAATCTTTACAAACACTGAAAAGGTTCGTAAAGCAAGAAGAACAACTCTCGAGCTCATCCTTTCCACCCATGAAAGAAAATGTCTTTCATGCGTAAGAAGCGGTAACTGTGAGCTTCAGAGACTCTGTAAAGAATACGGTGTGACAGAAGAAGATAAGTTCGACGGCGCAAAGCCCGTTTATGAGCTTGACTACTCAGCTGCTCACATGGTAAGGGACAACAATAAGTGTATCCTTTGCCGCCGCTGTGTTGCTGCCTGCGAAAATCAGGGCATCGGCGTTATCGGCGCAAACGCAAGAGGTATTGACACTCACATCGGCTCACCCTTTGAGCTTCCTCTTAACACAACCTCATGTATTTCCTGCGGTCAGTGTATCGTAAACTGCCCCGTTGGTGCTATTTATGAAAAGGATGACACTGCTAAGGTATTTGAAGCTATCAACGATGAAAGCAAGTATGTTGTTGTTCAGGCAGCTCCCGCTGTCCGTGCAACTCTCGGTGAACACTTCGGTCTTCCCGTGGGCACAGATGTAACAGGCAAAATGTTTGCTGCTCTTCGCCGTCTCGGCTTTGACAAGGTGTTCGACACCAACTTCGGTGCTGACCTTACAATCATGGAGGAAGCAACAGAGCTTCTCGGCAGAATCAAGAACGGCGGCGTTCTTCCCATGATCACATCCTGCTCACCCGGCTGGATCAAGTATTGCGAGCACTACTATCCCACAGAGCTTGACCACCTTTCATCATGTAAGTCACCCATGCAGATGCAGGGCGCAATCACAAAGAGCTACTATGCAGAAAAGAACGGCATTGATCCCGCAAGCATTGTTTCAGTTGCAATCATGCCCTGTACTGCAAAGAAGTTCGAATGCGGCAGAGATGATGAAAACGGCGCAGGCTATCCTGATGTTGACTATGTTCTCACAACAAGAGAACTTGGCAGAATGATTGAATCCGCAGGCATCAACTTCCATCTCCTTCCCGAAGAAGAGTGCGATGCTCCTCTCGGTCAGGGCACAGGTGCTGCTGTTATCTTCGGTGCAACCGGCGGTGTTATGGAGGCTGCTCTTCGTACAGCTGCTGAGGTTATCACAGGTGAAGAGCTCAAGAGTGTTGAATTCGAAGCAGTCCGTGGTATGGAAGGCGTTAAGGAAGCAACATATAATCTTGGTGGTATGGATGTTAAGGTTGCAATTGCATCAGGCACAAAGAATGCAAAGATTCTCATGGATAAGGTTAAGGACGGCACAGCTGACTATACCTTCATCGAAATCATGGGTTGTCCCGGCGGTTGTATCAACGGCGGCGGCCAGCCTGTTCAGCCTGCATCAGTCCGCAACTTCACAGACCTTAAGTCACTCAGAGCTGCTGCTCTTTACAAGAACGACGAAAACCGTCCTCTTCGTAAGAGCCATCTTAATGAAGATGTCAAGACAGTTTATGCTGAATTCCTTGGCGAGCCCAACAGCCACAAGGCACATGAGCTTCTTCACACATCTTATGTGGCAAGAGACATGTATTCAAAATAATTGAACAATTAATGATAACGGCACTTCTTTTGGAGTGCCGTTATTTTGTATATCCGCGCCCGAAAGAAAGTTATAAATTTTGTTTAAAATGTATCAAAATTTGTTGAAAAAAACAACAAATAGTGTTATAATGCAACATAATGGGTAAAATATTATCCATAAAAACAAATTTGGATGTGATCAGCGTGAAAAACTCAAAAAACATTTTCAGGGCAGTTGTTTTATTCCTGCTTTCAGCTGCAGTATTATTTGCCTTTTCAGCATGCGGCAATGAAGAGCCTGAAACAACAGCTCCGGAAACCACAACGAAGGTTACAACAACAAAGGCACCTGAGCCTGAAATAATTGTTAACCGTCTTACGGGTATAGATGATTTATCTGAAAAAGCTATCGGCAAAAGACCTGTTGCCGTTATGATAAACAACCTTAAGGGTGCTCTTCCTCAGTACGGTGTCAGTGATGCTGACCTTATGTTTGAAATGCTTGTTGAGGGCGGTATCACAAGAATGATGGCAGTTTATGCCGATTATACAAAAATCCCTGAGGTTTGCTCAGTCAGGTCCTGCAGATATTATTTCCCCATTTTTGCCCACGGTCTTGATGCAGTTTATTTCTGCTTCGGCAGCAATGAAACCCTCGGCACCCCCACCTTAAAAAGAATAGGCATTGACTATATTGACGGCAATCAGATTATCGATAAAACCGTTTATGACCGTGACCCTGAAAGACTCGGCAGATACAGCTCAGAGCATACAGCCTATCTTAAAGGTCCCAACATGCCTGAGATTCTCAAAAAATATGATATAAGAAGTGATTATCTCAAGGAAAAGGACTATCCCATTTTCAAATTCAATGCTAAAGGCAACACCAAGGGTGACACAGCCTGCGACAAGGTTAATTTTCAGTATTCAAATTCCTACTATACAACCTTCAATTATGACAAGGAAACCAAAACCTATAAAAAGCAGCATTCAGGCAAGGATCATATAGACCAGAGAAGCGGAAAGCAGCTCAGCTACACCAACATTTTTGTTCTTGAAACTGAGGTTACAAGCTATAACGGAGGTCCTCTTGTTAAAATTGACTGGAAGGGCGGAAGCGGTTATTACATTTCAAAGGGCAAAAGTCAGAAAATCACCTGGGAAAAGCTCAGTGAAGACAGCACTATAAAGGTGTTCAACAAGGAAGGCAAGGAGCTTAAGGTGAATCCGGGCAAAAGCTACTTTGGCGTTATCAGCCCCGGTCGTACAGCAATTACGGCTGCTCAGGCACAATAAATAAAACTATAAAAGGCGGTGAACTCATGATTCTATCTGAACTCAGGGATGACATATTTTTGTCTGAAATAAACCTTGCAGGTACTCATGACAGTTGCACCGCTTTTGTTTCGTTGGAAAACATGGCACGCTGCCAGAAGCTTACGGTGAAAGAACAGCTAAAGCTTGGAATCAGGCTTTTTGATATAAGACTCAGCAGAAAAGCAGATGAGTTTTATCTTGTTCATTCCCTTGCAGATTGTTATACCGACAAGGAAAAAAAGCAGAGACTCACCTTCGGTCAGGTGCTTGATGAATTTAAAGAATTTCTCAGTGAAAATCCTTCGGAAGCACTGGTCATAAGCGTTAAGCAGGACAGGGGAATAATGTCACGTAATTTTTTTCCTGCTTTTTATAATAAATATATAAAGGGTCATGAAAATGAGTGGTACCTTAAAAATGAAAATCCTCTTCTTTCGGAATGCAGGGGAAAAATGGTGCTTATGCGAAGGTGCAAGTTGTGGAAAAAATTCCTGAAGGAAGCCGATGCAGGACTTGATTTTTCTCATTGGAAGGACCAGGACGGCAAAAGAAATGTTAAAACAGAAAATCTGGTTTTATCTGTAGATTCAGCCGCAACAGAGCCTTATGTGCTTTCAGCCGAAATTCAGGACAGATATTCTCTGGACTGTCACACAAAATGGTTTGAATGTGCAAAGCCCTTTCTTGAAAGGTGCAGAGCATCTGAGGATAAATTCTGTCTGCATTTCATTTCCACAAGCTACCGTAAAAAAGGGGAGACCTTAGTGGAAACAGCAAAGGAAATGAACGGATATTTCATGAATTTTGAAACAGAAAAAAGCAAGGGCTGGTTTTTCCTTGATTTCCCCGACAGAGATATTATTGAAAAAATCAATAGCTCTAATAAATATACATTTTCAGAAAAGGAGTAAGCTTTTACAATGAGCAAAAAAGAAAAACGTTTTATCGTAACGGAAAAAGAAAGCAGCTTCATAAACAGTGTTCAGGTAATAGTTGATAAAAAAACAGGTGTAAATTATATGTGGGTGTCACAGGGCAATGCCGGCGGTCTTACTGTTCTTCTTGACAGAGACGGCAAGCCCGTTATAACCACCGTTACAGATTTTGAACAGGAGTGATAAACCATGAAGCTTGCAGTTTTAGGCGGTGGCGGAGTCCGTTCACCCTTTCTTGCAAAGTCAATAGCTTTAGGTGCAAGGGAAACGGGAATCACCGAAACCGTGTTTATGGATATTGATGAAGAAAAGCTCTACATATACGGAAAAATAGCAAAGGTTATTGCAAACAAAATTAGTCCGGAGCTGAAGTTCTCCTTGACAACCGATGCCGACGAAGCCCTGAAGGATGCCGATTTTGTTATAACAACAATCCGTGCTGAAGGGGACAGCGGCAGAGTTTACGACGAAAGAACTGCCCTTAATGAAGGTGTTCTCGGTCAGGAAACAACGGGAGCCGGCGGCTTTGCAATGAGCCTTCGCAGCATTCACACGCTCATTGATTACTGTGAGCGTGCCAAAAGGCTTTCAAAGCCAGATGCCCCCGTTTTTAACTTTACAAATCCCAGCGGACTTGTCACTCAGGCACTTCGCACAATGGGATACAACAATGTTTACGGTGTCTGTGACGCTCCCTCGGGCTTTCTCAGGCAGGTAAGAGACATGATGAATAACAGAAGCATAACAATGGAGTGCTTCGGTCTTAACCACCTTTCCTGGTTTATGAATTTCCGTTTGGGTGAACGTGATGTTACCAATGAGGTGCTGTCCCACCCGAAGCTTTATACAGATACGGAAATGAGACTTTTTGACAAGGAAATTCTTTCTCTTTCCGATAATTTTATACCTAACGAATACCTTTATTTCTTCCATTACCGTGACAGAGCAGTTGCGTCTGTTCTCAAAAGTGAAAAAACAAGGGGAGAGACCATTCTCGAAATCAATAATCACATGCTTGAGGAAATGAGAAAAACAGACATTGACAATGAGTTTGACAAAGCTTTTCATTGCTTCATGAGTCATTATGCAATGCGTGAAAACAGTTATTTTTTCATTGAAAGCGGCAAAGTGAAAACGGAAAAATTCAAAGTACCCACAGTGGAGGAATATATAGCACAGCCTGAAAACGGCAGCTATGCTGCAGTGGCACTTGACTATATCAAGGCAAAAAACACAGGCAAAAAGGTACAGATGGTGCTGTCTGTACCCAATGAAGGCGCACTTGATTTTCTTGCATATGAGGACGTATGTGAAATAACCTGCACCGTCGATAGAGAGGGTGTGCACCCTCATAAAATTGAAAATGTGCCTCAGATGCAGAAAAACCTTATCTGTGCCGTAAAGCATTATGAAAACCTTACCGTTGAGGCAATTATGGAAAAAAGCCGCCGAAAGGCAATAAAAGCACTTACTGTGCATCCTCTTGTTGCTTCCTATCCCATTGCGGAAAAGCTTGTTGATGCATACAGTGAAAGATACGAAAAATATATTGGCAAGTGGGCAGACTGATATGAAAATTTTGAAAGAAACGGAAGTTTTGTTAAGGCCTGACGACGAAAAGTCGGGCACTTATATTCCTTTTTTGGTTGAAGGAAAAGTGAAAAAGCTTTGTATAACCTATTCTTATTCTCCGAAGCTTCTTGACGATGAAGAAAAAGCAATCAGGCTCATTGAAGAGAATATTCTCCGTGATGCACATGAGGATAAAGAAATATATAAGGATTACGGCAGATTTATGCCGCTGAAGAACCTTGTGACCTTGTCACTCATTGCTCCGTCAGGCTACAGAGGTGCTGCACACCGTCAGGACAGTGAGCAGTATCATGAAATCAGCTGTGACTTTGCTTCACCCGGCTTTCTTAAAGGGGAAATCGAACAGGGTCAATGGAGTCTCAGGCTTGATGCCCATGCCGTTGTATCCGATAAGGTGCACTGCAGAATCAGAATTGAAGCTGAGGAGGAATGTATATGAAATGGTATCCTTGTGAGCTTCACTGTCATACCCTTCATTCCGATGGCGGCTTTTCTGTGCCGGAGCTTCTTGAAGCAGCAAGGGAAAGGGAGCTTTCGGGAATCTGTCTTACGGACCATAACACGGTTTCGGGCTGGGAGGAAACAGAAAACTCTCTTTCACCCGTTGTGCTCAAGGGTATAGAATACACAACCTTTCACGGTCACATGCTTTGCCTTGGTGCAGAAAAAATTCTTGACTGGGGCAGCTTCAGCAGCATTGATTCAACTGTAGCTGAGCTCAGAGAAAGCGGCGGCACAGTCGGTATCGCTCATCCCTTCCAGTTAGGAACGCCGATTTGTACGGGCGGCCATTGGGACTATGAAATAAAAAAATGGGAAGATATCAATTACATTGAAATTTTTTCCGAGGGTGCACCTTATCTCAATGCGGCAAACAAAAGGGCAAGAAAAATGTGGCACAGCCTTTTGACTGAAGGCTACAGAATAACTCCCACAATGGGAAGAGACTGGCACAGAAAAAGAGCAAACACCTTTATTTCTGCCTGCACTTATCTTTTGTGTGACGGTGACATTTCAGCTGAAGCAATGAAATCGGCAATTGAAAACGGCAGAACGGCCGTGTCTGCGGGTCCCTTGTTCTTCTTTGAAACGGATGAGGGCAAAACCTCAGGCGACATAATTTCTGCAGGAGAGCAGAAGCTTTTTTTCAGAACTGATTTTTCAAGGCACGAAAGAATTGATGCGGACAGAAAAATTAACCCGAAGAAAATTGTGATAGTGTCTTCTGAGGGTGAAAAGGAATACCCGATACTTAATGACATAACAATCGAAATGAAAAGTAACAGCTGGTATTCAGCTGAGCTGTGGGGCAGTATCGACGGTGAAGATGATATGCTTCTTTGTCTCACTGCACCGGTATACACTAAATGACAGGAGAAAATATTTATGGCAGAAGAAAGAAAAGAAAAACGGTATGTCGGTGTTAAGGAAACACTGATTTACGGTATTGCAAACGGAGGTCAGTGCATCGGCTATAACATGATGACGGCACAGCGCTCCTTCTTCCTTGTTAATGTTTTCGGTGTACCCGAATCCATTGTTGCGGCAATGCTCTCTGTTATGGCGTTCTGGGATGCCTTTAACGACCCTCTTATGGGAGCAGTTGTTGACAGAACAAGAACACGCTTCGGAAAGCTGCGACCCTATCTCATTTTTACACCGATTTTTCTTGGCATAGTAACTGTGCTGTTTTTCGGCGGACCCGTATTCCTCACAACCTCAGCACCGCAGACTATGCGTGTTGTATATATGTGCATTACATATTTCATCTGGGAGTTTTTCTACACAATCGGTGACATTCCCTTCTGGGGACTTTCAACTGCAATTTCCCCAAGCCCTCTTGACCGTTCAAGAGTTATCAAATCTGCAAGACTTGTTTCGAACATTATCGGCGGTATCCCGGGAATCATCATCACTGTTTGCATTGACCTTTCAAATAACGGCGTAATTCCCTTCTCACTTTCTCAGGTTTTCCTCATTCTCAGCATTGTTGCAGGTACCTTAGGTATGTATCTGTTCTCCCTTGCAGGCACAAAGACAAAGGAAAGAGTAGCCTATGTAAACGATGAGCCGAAGCTCAGCGAATGCTTTGCCTTCATGTTCAAAAACAGACCGCTTCTGCTTATCATGATTTCTAACCTGATTTCCACACTTGAGGGCATCGGCGGAACCTTCAGTGTTTATTATTACACCCTTTCACTCGGTGTTAACAGCCTTTCACTTCTTGCGGGTATTCCGGGCACAATCATGGGCTGGCTGACATATCCTCTCATGACAATTCTTGAAAAGAAGTGGACTTCAAGACAAATTGTTATAAGGTCATCCTTCATGCACGCAACAGTAACAGCGCTTGTGTTCCTTCTCGGCAGTAAGCATTACACAAACATGTCTGTTATAGTACCTCTTCTTATGCTCCACGGTATGTCAAACGCCATCAACTGCTCCATTAAGTCAGTTATACCCACAAAGATGATAAGTGAAACCGTTGACTATATGGAATGGAAAACAGGCAAAAGAAATGAAGGCATGGCATTCTCAGTGCTTACCTTTATGGGAAAGCTTACCGGTACACTTGCAACTGCAATCGGTACTGCACTCATTCCCTTTGTTGGTCTTGTAAGAGATGAAGCCAAGGAAATGATGGTAATTTCCGAAAATTCGCCTGTTAACACACAGTTCTGGCTGTGGGCTCTTATAACCGTTATTCCCACAACTCTCGGTCTGCTTGCTCTTATTCCTTATAAATTCTATGACCTTGAGGGTGAAAAGCTTGCAACAGTTCAGGCAGAAATCAAAGCAAAAAGAGAGCAGCTTTCCCACGAATTCAGTCCTGAGGAGGTTTAATCATGGAAAATAAATGTCCCAAATGCTCAAGAAAGCTCAGTATTTTCAATATAAAGCAGGAGTGTCCCGGATGCGGATGTGACCTTGTTTATTACGACATGGAAAACAGACTCGAAAGGGATGCTGAGCAAGCTGAAAAGGAATTCGCAAAGCTTGATGAATTTCTCTCGAAGATAAAGTCAAAGCTTCCGAAGAAAAAGAAATAAAAGTTTTAAGGGGCTGCAGTAATAAACAGCCCCTTTATATAATTCAGATGAGGTTAAGCTTATGAAACTGAAATTCAAAAACGGTCAGTTCAGAATCCTTGTTTTTGCTGATATTCATCTCAGTGGCAGGGAATGGAAATGGACCAGGGCACACCTGGAGGCGGCACTTAATAAAAGCGAGCCGGACCTTGTTGTACTTCTCGGTGATAACATAACGGGCAGATACCCGGGTGTCACTCAGCAGAAGGTGGAAAAGGCCATTCACCTGATAGGTGATGTTTTTGATGCAAAAAAAATACCCTTTACTCTTGTTTTCGGAAATCATGACCATGAGGGCCTGGGCACAATGGGATATGATGAAATTAGGGCAAAAAGGTTTATTATGAATGAATTCGAAAAGCATCAATTCTGCATAGCCGTTGAGGGTGAAAAAATGACAGGAGTCGGAAATTATAACCACCTGATATACGGCTCGGATGATGAAAAGCCGCTTTTTAATCTCTGGTTTATGGATTCTAATCCATATGCCGATGAAAGTGAAGGCGGGGGATACGGCTATGTGCATAAGGACCAGCTTGAATGGTATGAAAGAAAAAGTGAAGAGCTGAAAAAAGAAAACGGAGGGAAAGCCGTACCTTCATTTTTGTTTCAGCATATAATCGTTCCCGAAATTTATGAAATGCTCACTTCCCACGAAAAAAGAGTGAAGGGCAGTGTAAAGGGGCACGGAAGGCACAAAGATAAATTCTTCACTGTAAATCCTCTTTTTATAAAAGACGGCAGCGTCAGAGAGGGACCTTGTCCGCCCGATGTTAAATCTGAGCAGTTCAGCTCATGGCTGAGGGCAGGGGATATCATTGCAGCATTTTTCGGTCACGACCATATCAATGATTTTTCAGCTGAATGTGAGGGCGTAAGACTTCATCAGGTGCCCTCAGCAGGCTTTTACAGCTACGGCTACACTCAGGGAAGCCGTGTAATCACCCTTTTTGAAAACGGGCTGAAATCATACAAAACGGAAGTAATACGCTGTAAGGATATTTGCGATGTGAGACCCCGTAACCCATTTGTAAAAAAGCACGGATATCATGAATGGCTTACACGCTGGAAACCTGCTGTGTGCGGTGCTTTAATCGGAGCGGCTTTAATTTCAGCATTGCTTTTAATAATTTAAATAGCTTTTATAAAAAGGTAACCCCTCGGCATTGAGCCGAGGGGTTGTTGTTATTTAAGGGAAATTTTTCAGTTAAAGTTTAGCTGAAAAGCTCCTTGAACCAGTTGATAATCTTCTGGAAGAATGCCTTGATCTTTGCGATGAAGCTTGAGCTGATTTCGTCGCCGCAAACATCACATTCGTTATCTTCGTTAGCATCTGTGTGAGCTGCTTTTCCGATGTTCTCAGTTAAGGTTGCACCGCAAGCACACTTGCGTTCCTGAACACCTTCTTCTTTACATGTAGCAGCCTTTACAACCTGCCAATCACCGAATGAGTGACCTGTTGCTGCGATGGGGCTTGTTTCAAATGCATCGCAGTTTGCGCAATCACGTCTGTTTTCACCGTTTGCTTCGCACTTGGGAGCTACTGACTGTGCCCAATCGCCCCATGCGTGAGCCTTCTTAGCAATTGCTTCGCCGCCTACGGTGTAGCCGCAATCTGCACATGCATACTTAGCTTCGCTGCCTTCCTTTTCGCATGTTGCTTCAACCTTTTCTGCAACGAGAACGAGGTTTTCAACTGCGTGGCTCTTATCGCACTTTGCAAAGAAGGGAAGAACGCCTGCTTCTCTTACAAGGTTAAGAGCTGCGGGAACAAGAGCTGCCTTACGGGCGTTGATTGAATCCATGTTGTTGGAAGCAATAACTGCATCGTTTTCTGCTGATGTGAAGTATTCCTGAACAGTTGTTTCTGTGAAGGAAACTGCATTGTAATCTTCAAGGTTTACATAAAGCTCAGCCTTAACAGTGTCGGGGAAGATAGAGTCAACGATGTGCTCGGAAGCTTCAATGAGAGCTTCTGTTACGGAAACATCTGCTGCAACGTCAGCTGTCTTTTCCTTTGTTTCGAACAGACGAAGGAAGCCGTCAAGGTCGCCTTCAAGACCGTCGTCGAAGAGGAAGTCCATTACTGTGTTGCCGTCAAATGCGTAGCCGTTAGCAGCGCAGTTTGAAGCAAGTGAGCCAAGAGGAAGGATAGCGTTTGCTACCTTTGAGATAGCGTCGATTGTGTCAGCGGGCTGTTCGTCACAAGCAATGATTATGCCCTTTGCAAGCTCGTAAACTCTGTTTGTGAGACCTGCAAGAGTTGCTTGCCAATCTGCACCCTTTTCAACCTTAAGCTCGAATGCTACTGTGGGCATTTCCATGCCGATTTTTGTGCCGATTGTTGCAAGTGCGTCGTTAGCAATTGTGTTAACAAGTGCAACGCCCTTAACTGCTGCTTCATAAAGAACGTCAACAGCCTTTGTCATGATGATGTCCTTGCCTTCGCCGTCAGCAACTGTCTTAGCGTCTGTTGCTGTGGGAACTGTAAGAGCAAAGTCAAATTCTGTGTTTGCAATTGCATCGTTGAGTGCGGGGATGCATTCAGCAAGAGCCTTGTCAGCAAGAGCAACTGCCATTGCATCAAGGTTTGTAAGGTCGCCGATAAGAGCGTGGATTTCGTCGATGATGTTTTCTTCTTCACCCTCAACATCCTGATCGATAATATCAAGACCCATTGTGATAATGCTTACCCAGAGAGCTTCTACTGATGAGAAGTCGATAGCATAGAGAAGGTCGAGGTCGAAGTTGCCGAGAACAGCTGAAAGGTCGATATCAAATTCCTTAATGATATCCTGAAGACCTTCGTTATTCATAACGTCTTCAGCTGCTGCCATTACGTCGTTTACAGTGTCGCAAATCTTCTGAAGGTTTGCTGTAAAGTTGTCGTTGTTGCCGGCTGTGAGGTTAAGCTTAGCTTCGCCTGCGGGAGCAGCGAGCATGTTTACAAGCTTAACAAGAATGTTGTTAGCCTGACCTACAACGCCGTTGTTTTCATCGTAGTTGCCTGCGAAGTCAACGATTGATTCGTCGATAACGAAATCTGTGTCGATGAAGTCAAGAAGAGCCTTAGCATCATCAAGGTTGAGGTCGCCTGAGAGACCGTCGATAACGATAGTGATAACGGGGTTGTCGATTGTGTTTGCAACTATTTCAGCAATCTTTGCATCAAGATCAATCTGCATGAGGCTAAGACCTGTCTTTGCTAAATCACTGAGACCTGAAACCGAAGCAGTTGCACCTGCTGTTACCTGACAAACGAATTCGTCTGCTGTTGCCCAGCCACCATAAGTGAGAGAAACATCAACGCTGTCAATCTTAACATTTGCAAGCTCGTCAGCAACACTGATTTCTGTACCAATAACAGGAACTGTGATCACTGTGTCTTTATTTGCTTCTTTAAGAGTTGCAAGATAATCGTTTGCTAATTTAAGAGCTTTTGCTTCTGCTGCTTCTTCGATTTCAGCCATTGTGAGCTTGAGTTCAGCGATTGTTTCATCACCCATAACAACTTCAAGACCGAAAGCATCAACGAGATCCTTTGCATTGTCTGCTACCATAAGAGCTGCATAATCTGCGGGAACCTCTGTGCCGGTGAATTCAAAGCCTTCAACTGCTGAAGCAAGGAGACTCTGGTTCTTTTCAGATGAATAAAGATTAACCTTGATAGCATCTTTTGAAGTGGGTGTGTATTCAGCAACAACTGTGCCGAAGTCTGCACCTGTAAGGACCTTTGCAACGGGAAGCTCAAGATTTTCAAGGTCGATTGTCTTGTTCCATGTGAGAGCATTTGCTGTTGCAACGCCGTCAGCGATTGTTACCTGATAGTAAGCATCGCCGTCTTTGTAGTAAGCTTTGCCGCCTGAAATTTCTTCAAGGAGAGCAAGGTCTGTGTAAGTAGCTGTGAAGCCTGCAGGAACTGCTGCTTCTGCGCCAACAACTGCCTGCTGGCCCATAGCTGTCTTAAGAAGTGAACGAACTACTGTATCAAGGAGATAGTTGTAATAAGTGTCAATCTTAACCTGATTGTCGGACTGAACAAGAGCTACAAAGTTCTTAACGAGTGTGTAGATGTCTGTTGTGCGAAGGTCGTATTCCTTGAGATCTGCAATAGCATCAGCTGAAAGGATACCGTTCTTTTCGCAAAGACCTGCGAACCAGCCGAGGATACCGTTGTTAAGAGTATCGTCGAAGGTTTCGCCTTCAGGAATTGCATAACCCATCTGGTCAGCAACCCACTTTGTGAACTTAGCCTGAATGTCATTACCAACAAGGTAATTCATGTAGAAATCATAGATTTCCTGTTCGTCAGTACCCTTAAGGGTTTCGATGTAGTCGCCTACCTTACCGTAATCAAATACGTTACCGTAATCTGTTACAGCGCCGTTTTCGTCAACAACATAACCGTCCCAACGGAAAACCTTACCGAAGATTTCGGAGTTGTCAGCCATGAACTGGAAAACGCCGTCGATGAAGCCGATAGCTGTGCCGGCTGCTTCACGTGTGATAAGGTTTGTTGCATCGAGGTTTGCAAAATCGCCGCCGAATTCTTTGAGGTAATCCTTATAAGCGATTACGTCATCAAGAGATGCGATTTCGGGCATGTTTGCAGCAACGATGTTTTCTACACTGTCTTCACCAAGGAAAGCTTCAAATTCATCAAAGCCGCCGTTAGCGATAACGCCTGCAACGATGTCGTCTTTAATTTCTGCTGAGTAATCAGCAATTTCTCTGTCAACCCAATCAAGGATGAGAGAAGCAATTTGTTCAGCTGACATGTCTTCGATGTATGCTTCGTCGCCGGAAGCAACCTTAGCTCTGTCATAGGTAGCATCAGCTGCTGAAACAGCAAAAGGAACCATACCGAAAAGCATTACAACTGAAAGAATGATTGCCAGTGTTTTTTTCATTTTTAGTCCTCCTTTATAATGTTACTTGTCTGTGTCACTGTTCACAAACTCGTCATATTTATTGTACTAAAAATCAGCACAAAAAAACAAGTAACAAAACATGTGCTTCTGTCAATTGCCGAAGCTTGTTTTGTTACCTGAAAATTCTTATTTATAGTATAGCGTTAAAAAGAGACGAAAAAGGTTAATCTGTATAAAAAAGATCCTTAACAATTTCTGTTATGTAATCCATGTTTTTTAGGTAGGTTTCCTTATCATAATTGATAAGGTCAAAATAAAGTGTTGCAATACCACCGTTAAATAAAAACTCAAAAGATGCTTTATTTTTATTGTAGTATTCCTCTCCCCAACGCTCAATCATAAGAGCTTTGAATCTGGGTGAAAAAATGTCATTGGCGTTAAGTGCAAAATCCCAATAAATGTTTTTATTTGTATAGCCCTTGAGCAGTTCAATGTCTGATTCACTCAACAGAAGCTTTTCTCTGTCCTTTCCAGAATGGGCAACATCCATAATAATAAGCATCTGTTCAAAAAGCTTGTTTATAATGTATTCTCTGTTTTTATCAACAAAGTCATCAAGGTCCTTGTAATAAATGTAAAAGCTGGCACGTGAGACGCCCGCTTTTTCGCACAGCTCAGAAACCGAAACCTTGTCCACATTTTTTGCAATTAGCTTAGCAAGCGTTTCCCTGAGCTTCAATTCAACATTCGTCTGCATATTTTCCTCCGATTATACCTTCAATATCAACAATTTTTTTGCAGATATCTATGAATTCCGGTTGGTGCTCTCTGTTTTCAAGAATATTCTTGACATAAACACCTATAGAAGCAATTGTGATGAATTTCAGGCGGAACTGCATTCTTTCTGAAATGCCGGGCACCAAAGAAGGAAGAACAGTTGTAGCCTGTTTATACAAAGCCTCAAAAAAGAATCTGCTGCCGTTTTTGCCTGAGATGAGCATGATGTATTTATCCTGAGATTTAAAAATATTCACAATTTCATCAAAGTAGCCGTTATTCTCGGTTGAAATAAAAACCTTCTTAAGGCATTCTTCAATTAATTTTTCACTGAATCTCTGAGCTACCTTTTCATGCATGTCGAAAATATCAACATAGTGTCGGTAGAAGGTTGTGCGGCTCACACCTGCCCTTGTTATAATATCAGAAACGGTAATTTTGCTGTAATTCTCATGTTCAAGAAATTCAAAATATGCCGTTTCCATCTTGTCTCTTGCAGTGAGCTTCAAGCCGGTTTCCATCGGAACACCCCAATTTAAAATAATCTGTTTATGAAATATTAACATTTATTAAGAATATTTGCAATACGATTTAGACAAAATGAGATTGATTGTAACCTCTTCAAAAAAAAGAAAAAGTCGTGGTGAAAACCACGGCTTTTTGCGTTATACTCTGCCTTTTTCGGGAGGGATTCTCGGTTTTTCAATTTTGGGACTGATGTCGCCGGCCTTCATGAGTGCATTCTTTGTCATAACGGGGCCGAAGAGCTCATAAATGAGAACACCGAACAGAACAATGTTTCTTATTATAATACCTGTTTCACCAAGCTCCATTGCCGTAATTGACATACCGAGAGCAACGCCTGCCTGGGGAAGAAGAGTGATGCCGAGATACTTTTTGATGTTGGGCTCACATTTTGAAAGCTCGGAACCAAATCTTGCACCGTAATACTTACCAAGTGAACGGGAGATGATGTATGCAATACCTATGCCGATGATTGAAAGGTCGGCAAAAACGGAAAATTCAAGCTCTGCACCGCTGAGAACAAAGAAGAGAATGAAAAGGGGCGCAGTCCATTTGTCTGTTTTTTCCATAAGCTCTGCCGAAAAGTCACACACATTGCAAAAGATTGTACCAAGCATCATGCACACAAGAAGAGGGGAGAAGCCGATGTGAACGGGACCTGCCTGAAGCTTGATTTTTGATATTGCAACTGCAAAGAAAATGGATGTTACAACAAGGGCCTGCCTTTTGGAATTTGATTTGAAATACTTTTCTGCCCATGCAAGAATATAGCCGATAACAGCACCGATTGCAAGCGAAGCCACAATTTCAATAATAGGGTCAACAAGAATTGAAACAAGGCTGACCTCTCCGTTTACCAGAGCTTTTGCCACACCGAAGGAAATTGCGAAAATAATAAGTCCCACGGCATCATCAAGGGCAACAATGGGAAGGAGGAGATTAGTAAGCTTACCCTTTGCCTTATACTGACGCACAACCATAAGCGTTGCAGCAGGAGCTGTTGCCGAAGCAATCGCACCAAGAATAATTGCACTTGAAAGGGGCAGCTTTTCTTCACCGAGAATAAAATGAAGACCTATTAAAGCAGCATCAACAACAAGCGTTGTGATAACTGCCTGCAATATGCCGATAATGGTTGCCTGCTTACCTGTGTGCTTAAGCTGTGAAAGGCGGAATTCGTCACCAATGGCAAAGGCAATGAAACCGAGAGCCATATCATTCATAACACTGAGTGCAGCAACCTCATCATGGTTTATGAAGCCGAGACCTGAAAAACCAATTTTACCAAGACAGTAAGGGCCTATAAGAATACCTGCAATAAGATAGCCTGTTACGGCGGGCAGCTTCATAGGCTTTACAACACGGGACATCAGAAGTCCTGCCGAAAGAGCAACAGCAATGGATAAAAGTGTTTCCATAAGTTTTAACCTTCTTTTGTTTTTTGATTTTATAACCACGATATTATAGGCTTATGAAGAGCCAAAGTCAACGGCATTTCTAACAATTCATTTCCTGCTTTTAATAATTAATTTGTGTGCTTTTCCGACTGGATTTTCTATATAAAGACTATTAATTCTATTGACAAAAAATGTAAATACTGATAAAATCGGCTGTCGTAGTGGGAAACTGTAATCCCTCTTACAAAGTATTTACTGAAAGGAAGAAGATACATGAAAAAGACTTTATCTGTTCTTCTGGCGATTCTTATGTTCTGCAGCATGGCGGTGTTACCTGCTTCTGCAGTCCAGAACAAGCACGAAAAATGCCCTGTTATCTTTATCGCAGGCAGCAGTGTTGACCTTGTTGACGGAGATCAGAACCCCATTTCAACCGGCTTCGATGTTCTAACCGACGATGATGAAGGTGACGGAATTACCAAAGAAAAAATCATTGAAACCACAATGAATATTCTTCTGCCCTTCGTTATGGAAGGGCTTCCCAAGGATAAATGGGATAACTACGGTGAGGCTCTTTATGAAGAGTTTGCTCCTATCTTTGAAGAAAGCCAGCTTGACGGTAACGGAAATCCCAAGTTCGGCACAGGTGTTGCAAAAGCTGAAATCAAAAAGTGGGACGATAATGCTCTCAAGGACCACGGCAAAGACGGTAACTTCCGTTTAAGAGACTATGACTTCCGTTATGACTGGCGTCTTTCACCCTATGACCATGTTGACAGACTTCACGAGTACATAAAAATAATCATCAAAACAACAGGCTGCAATCAGGTCGCTCTTGTGGGCAGATGTCTCGGCGGTAACATCATCACTGCTTATCTTGACAAATACGGTCATGAGGGCCTTGTCAAAAAGGTTGTTTATGATGAGGTTATGTCAAACGGCTCCGTTGCTGTCAATGACAGCTTCGCAGGCAAAATTGAATTCAGCGATAAGCATATCCAGGCTTATGTTGCTGAAAGTGAATATTTCGGTGAATACAATGTGGGTATTGACCTTGCAGATATGAATGATCTTCTCATCGAAATTGTTGACAGAACAGTTGATCTTCTGACACAGACAGGTGTTATTGACTCTGTTACAGGCGGTCTTGAGATGCTTTATGAGAGACTCTATACCGCATTTATGCCTGCAATGCTCAGAGCAACAGGCCTCGGCACATGGCCCAGCCACTGGTCAAGTGTATGCGATGCTGACTTTGACACAGCTCTCAACCTTGTTTTCGGTGAGGAAGGCTCTGAAAGCCGTAAGGAAAACGCAGGTCTTATCGAAAAAATCAATTATATCAGAGAGCGTATTGTAAAGCCACGTGAAAAGACAGGTGACGATAACCTTTACAAGAAATTTGTTAACGAATACAGCGTTGAAATCGCAGTTATCGCAGGCTACGGTCTTGTAAATCCCCCCATTGTAGAAAGCTATGATGCTAACGGTGACTGCACTGTTGACACAAAGAATTCATCCTTCGGTGCAACTGTTGCAGGCGTATTCAGCACACTCCCGCAGGAATACATTGACTCAAGAATAGAAGCCGGCTACGGCGATTACATTTCAGTTGACAAAAAGATTGACGCTTCAACCTGCCTTTTCCCCGACACAACATGGTTTATCAAAAACAAGCACCACGACACATTCAATCAGGTTGTGCTGCTGTCAGAATTCTTCACACAGTATGAGGGTGTCAATGCAAACGAAAACAGCAGAAATATTTCACGCTTCCTCATTGTTGACCCCAATAACATCAACAGTGCCGTAAACATGACAGAGGATAACTGTGCAGACGGACCCTGGCTTCAGACAATCGAGCAGGAGCCCACAACTGAATCAATTCTTGCTTCTCTCATGAGATTCCTGACATCAATATTCAGATTTTTTAAGCAGCTCATTGAGGGTACATTCAAAATAAAATAAGTTAACGGACTATCCGATTTGGCAACACTTCGGATAGTCCTTTTTTTATTTCGACTAACGTTACTCTCAATATGTAACTGATATCAGTGCACACATTTTTTTATTCAGGATTCTTGTATAATAATTTAATATGTGTTAAAATAACCTTGAATAGGCTTTGTTAAGCTTTCAAAATTATTAAAAGGTTGTGATTTAATGGACTACAAAGCAAAGTACAACGAGTGGCTTACATTCGATGAGGAAACAAAAAAGGAACTCGAAGGTATCACAGACGAAAAAGAAATTGAAGACAGGTTTTATAAAGAGCTTGCATTCGGCACAGGCGGACTGCGCGGTATCATGGGTGCAGGCACAAACAGAATGAATAAATACACTGTAGGAAAGGCAACCTACGGACTTGCAAAATATCTCAGAAGCAAAAATGAGGGTGAAATCAAGGTTGTTCTTGCCTATGACTCGAGAAACAACTCAGCCTTCTTTGCAAGAACTGCAGCAGGCATCTTCGCATTCTGCGGCTTTAAGGTATATCTTTTCAAGACCCTTGTTCCCGTTCCCGTGCTTTCATTTTCAACAAAGCATCTTGGCTGCAATGCAGGCGTTATGCTCACCGCTTCACATAATCCCAAGGAGTATAACGGCTACAAGGTATACGACGAAAATGGCTGTCAGCTTTGCACAGACGATGCAAAGGCAGCAATCGGCTTCATCAATGAAATCACAGATTTCTCATCAATTCCCTTCTCAGACAGTGATGAAAACATCACAATGGTCGGTGAAGAGGTTCTCTCTGATTATTACGAAGCAATCAAAAAGCAGTCACTTTATGAAGAAGAAAGCGACCTTAAAATTGTCTACACCCCCCTTCACGGCACCGGTAATATTCCCGTAAGACACATGATTGAAAACATGAATGTGACCGTTGTCAAAGAGCAGGAAATGCCTGACGGCAATTTCTCAACCGTAAGAAGCCCCAACCCCGAAGAAAAGGATGCTCTCACAATTGCAATTGAAAAGGCAAAGGAAATCGGAGCAGACCTTGTTTTCGGCACAGACCCGGACTGCGACAGAGTGGGTATTGCCGTTAAAGACGGTGAAAATTATGTTCTTTTCACAGGCAATCAGACGGGTGCACTTCTTGTCAACTTTGTTCTCACAATGAAAAAGGCATCTCTTTCAGAAAAGTCAACTCTTGTTAAAACAATTGTTACCTCGGAGCTTGGCGCAAACATCGGCAGAGCCTTCGGCCTGCAGATTGAAGAAACCCTCACCGGCTTCAAGTATATCGGCAACAAGATGAATCAGTACGAAGCAACTGGAAAGCAGGAATTCGTAATCGGCTACGAAGAATCCTACGGCTATCTTGTGGGCACTCATGCAAGGGACAAGGATGCAGTTGTGTCCTCAATGCTCATCTGTCAGATGGCAGCATGGTATAAAAACAGAGGCATGACCCTTGTTGACGGGCTTAACGAAATCTATAACGAATACGGCTATTATCTTGACCACCTTGACTCCTTCACTCTCAAGGGTAAGGACGGTGCAGAAAAGATTCAGCAGCTTATGGTATACTTCAGAAACAAGGGTACAGACCTTTTCGGGGGTATCACAGAGGTTGTGGACTTCAGTGAGGGCGTACGTGACCTTCCCAAGGAAAACGTTCTCAAATATCTCTGGGACGACGGCTCATGGATGGCAGTAAGACCCTCAGGCACAGAGCCGAAAATCAAGGTTTACTATTCCATCCAGGATAAGACCAAGGAATTATCACAGGCAAGACTCAGTGAATACAGAAAAGAGATTTCCGCAGTAATAGAAGGTTAAAAATATGACAGTCCAGAAATATGTTGAAGATGTGCTGCAGCCCAAATTACAGGGCGACGGTGGCTGGGTGGAGTATGTCGGACTTGAAAACGGTGAGCTGACCCTCGTTTTCAGGGGCGAATGCTCAAAGTGTCTTATTCTTCACCGCTGCACAGCATGGATAGAGGAACAGATAAAGCTTGACCTTAACAGGATTGTTAAGGTCAATGCTGTTCGCAAAAAGCCCTATTTTCAGGATACATAAGGGGGATAGAGCAAAATGGCACACATTAAAGTTGTAAGACGCTCTATGCGTCCCGAGGAATGGACAGATTTACGCTTCGGCTGGCTTAAAAGGCACATATATTCTTCAAAATGTGAAATTGAAAATCTCATGATAAGAGATGCCCGTCAGACAGCTGAAATGGAATTTCAATATTACAGTGAAGCTTACAGACCTCTTAAAAAGGGAGATATGTATTTCACTCCCGACGGCACGGCTTTCATTAAGGCAGATGTGAATATTCCTGAGGAATTGCAGGGGAAAGAGCTGTGGTTCAGCCTTAAAACTGCCGCAGAAATCTGCGTTAAGGTTAACGGAAAATATGTGGGCGGTGTTGACCCCAACAGAGAAAGAATGCTTCTTTCTCCTTATATCAACGACAAAGAAACCCTTCATTTTGAAATGATGGGCTACAATCGTTCAAAGCCCGACGACGAAAGAAACCCTGAGTCTCTTTCCGTCAGAGGCTGCCGACAGATTTTTGAGGGCGCATATATCTGCACCGTGAATCACGCTGTGCAGGATTTAGTCTGGGATTTCGAGCTTTTGCTTGACGTTGCAAAAAGTGAGCTTTTTAATGAGGATTACAGAGCATTCCTTAACAGAGAGCTTAACAATGCGATGAATCTTATAGATTTTGACGGCGAAGAAATTTCGGGCGTCAGCGAAGCGAAAAAATATGTTGACGAAGTGATATATGCCAACGATACCTATAAGGGCAGCGGTGATGTGGCACTTATTGCCCATTCACATCTTGATGTTGCATATTATTGGCGCAGAATCCATGCAGTGCAGAAGAATCTTCGCACTGTGCTCATTCAGCTTCGTCTTATGGATAAATATCCCGATTTCAAATACACTCACACACAGCCCTATGTTTACGAAACACTTGAAAGGTATTATCCTGAGGTTTTTGAAGAGCTTAAGGAAAAGGTTGAAAACGGACAGTTTGAGCCTGTGGGTGCAATGTATGTTGAGCCTGACTGCAATGTGCCTTCAGCTGAGTCTCTCATTCGTCAGTGCCTTTACGGTCAGAAGGCCTATGAGAGAATGTTCGGCAGAAAGGTGAACAATGCATGGCTGCCCGATGTTTTCGGCAACAGCTGGATTCTGCCTCAGATTCTCAGAAAAAGCGGTGTTGATTATTTTGTTTCAAACAAAATGTCAACCTGGAATGATACCAACCGTTTTCCTCACAATAATTTCAGATGGAAGGGTATAGACGGCAGTGAGGTTTATGCCTGCGTTCCTCCCACTCACTTTATAACCTGGAACATGCCCTCACAGATTCAGGAAAACTGGGAGGCATATCAGGATAAGGATCAGGGCGGACAGACAATGAATATGTTCGGCTACGGTGACGGCGGCTCAGGCTGCACGGAGGAAATGATTGAAATGATGCACCGTTTCAATAAGCTTTCCGTAATGCCCAAATGTGAGCATGTCGGCGGTGCTGAATTCCTCGAAAAGAACCTTAAGGGCAACAAAAAGCTTGAGGTCTGGGATGGTGAGCTGTACCTTGAAATGCACAGAGGCACCTTTACCACAAAGAGTGACCTTAAGAAAATCAACCGCCGCCTTGAATATAAATTCAGAACGGCTGAAATCGTGTCTCTTATGAGAGGGGAGAACAACACTGAAAGGATAACAGGGCTTTACAAAAAGCTTCTTATTAATCAGTTCCACGATATTCTTCCCGGCTCACACATTCATCCCGTGTTTAAGGACGCAATGGCAGATTACATGGAAATTGAAGCAGAGCTTGACGAAATTATCGGCACAGGCTCAAGGTATTTCAACACACTCAACTTTACCCGTGATGCACTCACCTTTGTGCCGAACAAAAAGGGAACAGCCACAAGATACGGTGAAAGGGGCAATTGGCTTATTCCTTGTATCCCTTCACTTTCTTCAGCTGTTCTCAGAAGTAAAAAGCATTCGGGTGAATGGATAACCGTGGGTGATATCGTTGAAACCCCTTACTACTCAGTTAAGTTCAATTCCGACGGCTCAATTGAAAGTCTTTATGATAAGAAGCTTCACAGAGAATGGACGAAGGGTGACTTCAACAAGCTTAAAATGTATACCGATAATCCCGGCAACTACGATGCATGGGATATTCTTCCGAATTACAAGGATAAGCAGATTGAAATAAAGGTGCTGTCACCTCTGAAATTTACAGAAAAAGACGGTGAAAGCGCATCCTTCCGCTGTACACTCGGAACCGAAAAATCCACCTGGGAAATGACAGTGCGTCTTTTCAGACGCTCGAGGGGCATTGAGGTTGAAAGCAAGGTTAACTGGCAGGAAAAGCATGTTCTTGCAAAGGCTGAATTTTCCTGCAATGTGCTCACAAGAAAAGCACTTTGTGACACCTCTGCAGGCTATATAGAAAGAGACACCCACCGCAACACAACCTGGCAGCAGGCACGCTTTGAATGCTGCCATCACAAGTGGTGCGACATGAGTGAATTCGGCGGCGGTATTGCAGTTATAAATGACGGCAAATACGGTGTGGGACTTCACGAAAACACAATGAGTCTTTCACTTCTGCGTGCAACAATCCGTCCTGACGTTGTGTCGGACATGGGTGAGCATAATTTCTGTTACATGGTTCTTCCTCATGAGGGTGACCCCATAAGCGCAAGGGTCAACGAAATTGCATTCCAGTATAATGTACCTCTCGTAAAATGCGATGCCCAATGGGTATTGCCTCACTTCGAGCCTTTATATCTGCAGGCGGCAAAGAAGAGCGAGGACGGCACAATGACCGTTATCCGCCTTTCAGAGCAGAAGGGCACAAGAGGCACAATAAAGCTTGACCGGAAAGTGAAGCTTGTTAACATGCTTGAAGAAATTGAGGGCGAAACAGACACAATTGAATATAAGCCCTTTGAAATCATAACAGTAGGCATATAATGAAGCTTTATTGACAGATATTATGCGTATATGGTATAATTATTATGTAAATTCTGAAGGCTATGTCTTCCTGAGTTAAAAAATAAATAAAAAGGAGAAACGCTATGAAAAACACGATGAAAGCATTATTGGTTATTTTAACATTTCTTATGTTTTTCTGTTTTAATGCTCTTGCGGCAGAAACAGAAGCAGAAGAAACCACAAGCACACCTGAAGTAACAGAGCCTGCACAGCCTGAAGTTGTTTTGCCGTCAGCTCCTTCAAAAATAACATCAGGTAATGAGGGTCTCGGCTACAAAAGCATACACTGGGATACTGTCAAAGATGCTGACGGATATAATGTTTATAAGAAGGTAAAAGGCAAATGGGTGTACCAGTCTTCAACAACGGGCTCCAGTGAATATGTTTATGACCTTTTGTGCAACAGCAAATATGAGGTTGCCGTAAAGTCATACAAAATTGTTGACGGAGTGAAATATGAAAGTGCCGAATACTGTCAGGGTGTTATAAAAACCTCAACATCTGTTCCCACCTCATACATTAAGGCAACATCAACCAGAGAAGGTATAAAGCTTACATGGGATACAAATGACGGTATCTCAGGCTACCGTTTATATATCAGAAAAAACAGCTCATGGGTTAAAGTCAAGGATATTTACGGAAAAGATAAGGGCTCTTACCTTTATGAGGATGTTAAAATAGGAACTAAATACAGATTTGGTCTTAAACCCTTTGTCAAAGGAACTGAGGGTCTCAAATTCGGCAATTTCAAAACAATAGAAATCGTTTTCAAGGATGTTACAAAAACCGAAATAACATCTGCCAAAAAGGGCTCAGCAAGTGTCACTCTCAAATGGAAGGCTGTTGACGGCGCAAAGGGATACAGAGTTTATATCTATAAGGGTAAAAAATGGAAGGCAGTTAAAACCCTCAAAAGCACATCCTACAAGGTGACAGACCTTGAAGCTTCAACAAAGTACCAGTTCAAGGTAAGAGGCTATGAAAAAGTAAAGGGCAAAACAAAATGGTACCCCTACAGTGACTCTTATTCTGTGGTAACAGGTTCAAAAACCGTTAAGGCAAGCAGAATCAAAAAGCTTCAGAAATCCTTTACTGACGGTGATTGGTTCATCAAAATCAGAAACATGAAGGACAGTGGCGGCAACAAATTCACTTATTCTGTTGCAGGTAAGGGAGATGACCTTTTTGTAAGATACGATTACGGCAAGAAAGGTGTTCTGAAGTATCTCTATCTTGACAAAAATGAGAAGGTATATGCAATAGATGATTCTCAGAAAGCGTATGCAGTGCTTCCGGAAGAGGATGCATACTACATGTTAAGCAGCATGTATGCCGTCAGTGAAATCATGAAGGTTCAGAATGTTGGTACCGTTAAAGCAAAAACTGCTTATTATAACGGAAAAACAGCTGTTGCTGAAACCTATACCGATAAGGAATACGGCATCAAGAAGACCTACTATTTCATAAAAGGTAAGGTATCGGGAATAAAGATAGAATATCAGGACGGAAGCGTTGAGGAATATAAGTCCTTCGGTGTTGCTGATACTCCCACATCTTCTTTCTTCAAGATTCCCTCAAATTATAAAAAAATCAGCTGGCAGTAATATTTTAATTTAAAATATGCACAAACTAAAGGACGAAGAGGTAATTTGCCTCTTCGTCTTTAAATTTTATAATAACACATCAGGAGATATCAATGAGAAAAACCAAAATAATTGCAACAATGGGACCTTCATGCAGTGACGAAGGTGTCTTTACCGAAATGTGCCTTAAGGGGCTTAATGTGGTAAGACTCAACTTCTCTCACGGCACCCATGAGGATTACGAAAAAAGAATTGCAATGGTAAAAAGGGTAAGGAAAAGGCTTGGTCTGCCAATTGCCATGCTTCTTGACACAAAGGGCCCCGAATACCGTATTGCAAGCTTTGAAAAGGGTTTTGCTGACCTCGAAGAGGGTGATGAATTCACCTTCACAACCGAGGATATAACAGGTGATGAAAAAAGAGTGTCGGTTTCATATAAGGAAATGATGAATGAGCTTAGTGAGGGTGATAAAATTCTTCTTAATAACGGTCTTATGCGCTTTGAGGTTAAAAGAATCACAAAAACTGATGCGATATGTGTATCCCTTGATTCGGGCAGGCTTTCCGACCGTAAGAGCATGGCTTTCCCGGGCAAGGTGCTGAAGCAGGTGTATCTCAGTGAGCAGGATAAGGCAGATATCCTTTTCGGTGCGAAAATGGGTGTGGATTTCATAGCCTGCTCCTTCGTATCCTCAGCTGAGGATATTATTGATGTCAGAAAATTTCTGTCAGAAAACGGTATAATGGGTGTTGAGCTTATAGCTAAAATTGAAAACCGTTCAGGTGTTGAGCATGTTGAAGAAATTATGGCAGAATGTGACGGTATTATGGTTGCAAGAGGTGACCTGGGTGTTGAAATACCTTATGAAGAATTGCCTGCAATTCAGAAGCAGCTTATAACAAAATGCCGCCTTATGGGAAAAAGGGTTATCACCGCAACGGAGATGCTGGAAAGCATGATTACAAATCAGCGGCCCACAAGAGCAGAAATTTCCGATGTTGCAAACGCAGTTTATGACGGCACAAGTGCAGTTATGCTCTCGGGTGAAACAGCTGCAGGAAGGCATCCCGTGCTTTCTGTTGAAGCAATGTCGAGAATTGCTGAGCAGACAGAAAGGAATATCAACTATAAAAAGCGTTTTCTGTCAACTGAATTCATAATAAAAAATACTGTTGATGCCATTTCCCATGCAACCTGCAGCATGGCAATTGATATTGAAGCTAAGGCAATTGCTGTCTGTTCCATTTCAGGTGTTACGGCAAGAATGGTATCACGCTTTCGCTCGCCCGTTTCCATTGTGGGGCTTACAACTGACGAAAAGGCATGGCGCAAGCTTAATCTTTCCTGGGGAGTCACGCCTGTTCTGTGTGAGGAGCTGCCTTCAACAGAGGTTCTTTTTTACACTGCAAAGAAGCTCACAAAGGAGGTCTTCGGCTTAAGTCGTGATGACAGAATTATCATCACCGGAGGAGTTACAAACGGGCAAAGCGGCAACACAAATCTTATCAAGGTGGAGAATATCTGAAAACAGGCTTAAAAGGTGTAAAAAACTTACAAAAAACACTTGACATTGCTTTACTTCTGTGATAAACTCATTCATACCGCATATTACGGGCGGTGCATTTTGATGCACCAAAAGTGATAAAATCCGCCCCAAAGTAGCGAGTCCATAATAAAGGAAGGAAAGAAACTATGTACGCAATTATCGAAACAGGCGGCAAGCAGTACAAGGTTGAAGCAGGCGACGTTCTCTTCATCGAAAAGCTTGACGTTGAAGCAGACTCCGAGGTTACCTTTGACAAGGTTATCGCAGTTGGCGCAGACGACGGCATCAAGGTTGGTGCTCCCTATGTTGACGGCGCAACAGTAACAGCAAAGGCAATCAAGAACGGTAAGGGCAAGAAAGTTGTTGTATTCACTTACAAGCCCAAGAAGAACGCTAAGCGTAAGATGGGCCACAGACAGCCTTACACAAAGGTTGAAATTTCAGCTATCAACGCTTAATGATTAAGGCAACCTTTTACAAAAAAGACGACATCATTAAAGGCTTTGAAATTTCGGGTCACAGCGGATATGCCGAAGAGGGAAGCGACATAATCTGTGCCAGCGTTTCCTCAGCAGCATATATGACTGTAAACACCGTAACCGATGTAATCGGAGAATACGGCGAAGCAGAGGTTTCTCAGGGTTACCTCAAATTCATCTGTGAAAGCAACAGACCGGAGGTTCAGGCTGTTTTAAAAGGTTTCGTTCTTCATGTAAACGCCCTTGCAGAGGATTATAAGGAATATATCATCTGCAAACAAAAAACTGTTTAAAAGAACAATACGGAGGTGTAACAAATGCTTAAGATAAACATTCAATTATTCGCTCACAAAAAAGGTATGGGTTCAACCCGTAACGGTCGTGACTCAGAATCAAAGAGACTCGGTGTTAAGCGTGCAGACGGTCAGTTCGTTCTTGCAGGCAACATCCTTGTTAAGCAGCGTGGTACCCATATCCATCCCGGTAACAACGTTGGCAGAGGCTCAGACGATTCACTCTTTGCTCTTATCGACGGTAAGGTAAAGTTTGAAAGAATGGGTAAGGATCGCAAGAAGGTAAGCGTGTACGCTGTTGAGCAGTAATCACTTAGCATTTACTTAATTGCAGACATAGGTACATTGATTTGCGTCAATGTACCTTATCTTTTTTTATCCCGGTTCCGAGAACACTTAATCTTACTGATTTTTCTGATGCTTTAATCAGCAAATTATAAAAGGGGATAACGGCGATAACTGTAATAACATTGAAAAGTATGTGAAAAAGTGAAACCTGCATTGAGGGGTTATTTATTTCTTCAAGCCACTGAACAATGGGCAAAAATTCGCAGACCGCAAGAAAAAAAGCACTTCCTGCAACATTGAAAATAAGGTGTATCATCCCCACCTGCTTTGCAGCTCTGCTTTTGCCTACGGCAGAAATAAAGGCTGTGAAAACAGTGCCAATGTTCTGCCCCAGAACAATGTAAACTGCACTTTCTGTTCCGATAAGCCCCTGAAGACAAAGGCTTTGCAGAATACCTACCGTTGCAGAGGAGCTTTGCATAATTGTTGTCATAACAGTGCCTGCCGCAATACCCTTCAGCTTCCCCTGAGACGAGGTCACAATAAAATTCAGAAAATCCGGGTTTTCCTTAAGATGTGAAAAGGCACTGTTCATTGTGTTAAGTCCAAGAAAAAGCAAACCGAAGCCTGTAAGAATTTCGCCGACAAGGCGGATTTTTTTATTTTTCGGAAGAATTATCATCATTACACCTGAAAAAATCATAACGGGTGTAAGTGCGGAAAAGTTAAAAGCAATAATAAGACTTGTCACGGTGGTGCCGATGTTTGCACCCAGGACTATGCCCGTTGCCTGAAAAATGCTCAGTATTCCCGCTTCAACAAAGCCTACTGCCATAACTGTCACAACCGTTGATGACTGAATAATGCCTGTCACAACAGTACCCGTGAGTATGGCTTTTCCCTTTGTGCCTGCCATAACAGACAGCATGCTTTTCAGTTTTTCTCCCAAAAGACTTTCAGTGCCGTCACTCATCATTTTCATCCCGAAAAGAAAAAGACCGATTCCGCACAGAAGATTAAGTGTATGAATCATTCAGTCACTCCCGTTTTTAAAATCAGCTATTGAAAAAAAGAGAATAATACAGTATAATAAAAAGGAATATGAAGAAAGAGGTGCATTGTCATGCTTTTTAATGTAATTCCGAAGCCCAACACAGTTGAAATTTACGGTGGCTATGTATGGCTTAACGAAAATAAGGTTACATACAAAACAAATGAGCATTATCCCGATGAATATTACTGTATTGAAATCACCAAGGGTGAAACCATAATCACAACAAAGGGAGAAAAGGGTAAGTATTATGCAAATCTTACTCTCACTCAGCTTGATGAATGCGGAAAGGCACCTGTGTGCAAAATCATTGACCTTCCTGCATTTTCCTACAGAGGCTTCATGATTGACTCCGCTAGACACATGCAGACCGTTGACGAAATCAAAGCTTACATTGAAGCTGCTGCACGCTTCAAAATGAACACCTTCCACTGGCACCTTTGCGATGACCAGGGCTGGAGAATTGAAAGCGAAAAATATCCCGAGCTCAATAAAATCGGCTCATGGAGATACGGCCACGGCTTCGGTAATCCCAACATGGGAAAATACGGCGGCTACTATACAAAGGAAGAAATCAGGGATGTAATTGAATTCTGCCGTGAAAGATTTATTGATGTTATTCCCGAAATTGATATGCCGGGCCACACCTCAGCTGTTATTGCAACATACCCTGAGCTTTCCTGCAGAGGAGTTAAAATCGGTGTTGAAATGCAGGCAGGTATTTATAAGAACATCCTTTGTGCAGGTAACGACGCAGTGTTTGATTTCTGCTTCGGAATTCTTGACGAGGTTGCAGAGCTGTTTCCTGGTGAATATATTCACATCGGCGGCGACGAAGCACCCAAGGCACGTTGGTGCAATTGCCCCAAATGTCAAGCTCGCATAAAGGCTGAAGGTCTCAAAAATGAAGAAGAGCTTCAGGGCTGGTTTGCCAACAGAATAATTGCCTATCTTGAAGAAAAGGGCAAAAAGGTCTTTGCATGGAATGAAAGCCTTAACTCAGGAATTCTCAACAACAATACAATTATATGCCAGTGGATGGACGGTAAACACAAAAGTGAAGAATATGCCAACGCAGGCGGAAAAATTATTGTCGAAGATTTCTATCATTACTATCTTGACTATGAATACGGCATGACTCCGCTTAAAAAGACATATGAATTCAACCCCTGGCTTGAAGGACTCGATTACATCGGCAGACAGAACGTACTCGGCGTTGAAGCTCCAATCTGGACAGAATTTATAGAAGACTTTGACAGAATGAGCTATATGTGCTTCCCCCGTCTCATTGCCGTTGCAGAAACAGGCTGGACAAGAGATAAGTATAAGGATTACGAGGACTTCAAAACAAGAGTTAAAAATCAGAAGGATTTCCTTTTGTCACTCGGCATAAAAATGGCAGACGAAAGTGTATGGGATCCCGACCTCAGAGTAAGAGCAAAGGTTATGAAAGACAGACTCAAGAGTATTCTTGATCCCGATATGATAAAAGTAACCTTGTTCCCCAATAAAGACGAGGATTAATTATGAGCAATAAGTATTATCAGTTGTTTGTTGGCAAAAACTCAAAGGATAATTTCACTCCGGATCTGTCCCAGGCCAAAAACAGCTATGACGGACTTTCATACAGAATACCGTCACTTATCTGCCCTGTGGATAAAAACGGCAGGCAGCGTGTTCTTGCCATGTGCGACATTTCCGAAAGCGGCATGGACCACGGCAGAATTCAGACAGTTCTGAGAATCAGTGATGACGGGGCAGAAAGCTTCGGTGACATGAAAACCGTATTTTCACCGCCTGTTGCAAAGGCTCCTCAGAGCAAAAAGGATTTTGCTTCGGCATTTGCAATTGATCCGGTTATGTGTCAGGCATCAAGCGGTGATATTGTGATGGTTGTTGATGTTTTCCCTGAATCAAAGGCTATTATGCAAAAACAGTGGCTTGAAACGGGCAGCGGATATATCGACGTTGACGGCAAAAAATATCTTGCCCTTTATGCTGAAAGCTTCAAAGCAGAAGGGGGAGCAATCAAAGATAAAAATTCTGCCTATACTGTAAGAGAAAAGGGCTGGATATACACTCCTGACGGTGAAAAAACAAATTACTACCTTCCTGAAAAGCACAGTGAGGAATATGCCTATGAAACAATAGGTGATATGTATTATGCAGTTGACGGCGGTGAGTTTCTTGATACCTGTCCGCCTCTGTTTCCCAATGAGGAAAGCTGCAGGGATATTTATGTGGGCAATGTTTTTCTCAACAGCAGCAGACCTGCCTTTTCACTCACTGAGCCCAAAAGGGTAGAAAAAAGAACGGTTTCACCTGAGAAAACGGGAGATGAATATTCCCTTTATGCATGCAACGAAACAAAGGCTGCACCCCTTGCAGTTATGCCCACTCTTCACCTTTTCATGATGAAAAGCTCTGATATGGGTGACAGCTGGAGTCAGCCCGTTGATATTACTCCTCAGGTAAAAGCCGATGACGAAATTTTCCTTGGCACAGGCCCGGGTGTCGCAATCAGGCTGCAGAATCAGAAGGACGAAAGCAAAAACGGAAGAATACTGATGCCTGTTTATAATCTTAAGGATACCTTTGTTATTTTCACTGACGATGAGGGTAAGACCTGGCACAGAAGTGAGTGCAGCAAAAATATTGACGAAACTCAGCTTATTGAAAGTGATGACGGCACTGTCTTCTGCTTCGGAAGACAGGTTATGCTTGACAAAACTCCCATGTCAATCAGCCGTGACGGCGGCGAAACCTGGGAAAAGACAGAAAGCACAGGTCTTTCAGCAGTCCGTTGTCAGAAGTCGTTTTTGCTTTTACCTGATCACAGTGAAGCATTCCCGTATGCTGATAACATGGACAAAAGCAAGAGATATGTTGTTGCTTCCTGTCCCTCAGGTAATTATCAGAAAAAGAGTGTCCGTTACGGCGGCGTTGTGACCTTGGGTGAAATCAACGGTGATGAAATCAAGTGGATAAAGCAAAAAAGGGTTATTACCGAAGGAATAAGCGGGAAGGAAAATAATTTCTATGCTTATTCATCATTGGGTGTTTTGCAAAACGGTGAAATGGTGCTTCTTTATGAGGCATTGCCAAGCAGCCTCATAGCAATTCAGAAATTTACTCTTGAAGAAATTGCAAAGGGCGAAGAGGCCTTCAGCTTCCCGCTTTCACTCATGACAAAAATCAGAAGACACTTCAGAAAATGGTAAAAAAAGCGGCACTTCCGTGTGAAGTGCCGCTTGTAATTTTTACTTGGTTAATTTTTATCTCTTCACAACCTCACCGGTTTTTGCATTGATGATGTTGTTGAAAACACAGATGTGACTTGTTGAAATAAACTTGTCAAGATGAAGTGAGCCGAAATACCAATGCTCAAAGGTGCAGATTCTGCTCACGTCCTCAAGGTAAGTGTTGATTGCCGTGATGCTGGCATCAGAGCCCGTGTGAAGCAGAAGGAAGTCCTTGATTTTTGCAGGGGGCTCATGGGTTATGATAAGGTCAACCTTGCCGTCATACTTTTGAAGATTGTCAACACCCTCAACAAGCTCTTCCCTTGTGGGAATTTCCATGTCGGACCAGGTGTCCATTTCAAAACGGATATCTATATCGGGGCTTTCGCCACCACCCATTGTGAAAATTTTTGTGCCCTCAATTGTGAAAACCTGACCTCTCATAAGGTGAAAAATGTTTGCCGCAATGTGATGAACCTTGCCGCCGTTCCATTTCTTGATTTTAAGCTTTGAAAGCATATCAAAATTTTCGTGGGTACCGTCAACAAAGCAGATGTTATATTTTTTCTTGCTGAGCCTTTTGAGCACATTCATTTCTTCCTTGGAGCCGTTCCATAAAAAGCCGAAATCGCCGCAGATAATGAGAGTGTCACCGTGCTTGAGCTTTCTGAGTCTGGGGTCCTCAAAGCGGGAAGCAATTCCGTGAGTGTCGCCTGTAACATATATCATATTCCCGAAAGCACATCCTTTCTTTTAATGCATAAGAAAAAAGTTAAATTTTTCTTATTTAAATCTATATACTTTTTGTCGGAAAATTGGTATAATATAAAAAGTTATTAATTTCAACCTATTTTAACATATCTTTTTATATATTGCAAACATTAAAACAGAATTTCAAAAATTTACATCGGGAGTGTTTAAAAATAAAATGAAAAAGCTTATTTGTGCAGTACTTACCATTCTTGTTATTTGCTCTGCCACATTTACTTCGGCAGCGCTTTTTGATTCAGGCTCGGTGACTCAGGAGCTGAAGTCAGGAATATACTTCATGCAGAATCTTGACGAGGGTACAGTGTTTTTTGAAAAAAACAGCAACAAAAAAACACCTGCAGCAGCTTTTGTTAAAATTATTGCATCTGTTGTGGCACTTGAAAAATGGGGTAACCTTGACGGTAATGTAACAGTTACAAAGGAAAACCTTTCACTTGTAAGCTACGGTTACGGAATCAGAACAGCAGGCTATAAGGAAGGCGAGGTCATTTCAAAAAGGGAGCTTTTTGATTGCCTTGTTGTTTACAGTGCAAATGATGCGGCAAGCATCATAGCCTATGAAATTTCAGGCTCGGTAGACGGCTTCATTAAAGAAATGCAGGCGCTTTGCGATAAAATCGGTTGCAGCTCAACGGTAGTTAAAAATCTTACAGGCTTTGATGCTGAAGGTCAGTATACAACAGCCTCAGATGTTGCGAAAATAATCAAGTATGCACTTAATTACCCTGTTTTTTCTGAAGCTTTTTCGGCAAAAACAGTCACCCTGAAGGAAACTGACCAGAATAAGGAAAGAAGCTATAACACCTCAAACAGAATGACAAATGCCGCAATTCCCGATTATTATAACTCCTCCGTAACAGGCGGAAAGCAGACTGGCACCGAGGAAGCAGGGGAATGCATTGCAGTTGTTTCAAACAAGGACGGTTATTCCTATATTACAGTTGTCATGAAGGGTATTATCACTGATATAGACAGTGACAGCGTTAAGGAAAACACCTGCATGACTGATGCGAAAAAAATGCTCAGCTGGGTTTATGATAACATCAGATACAGAGTTATCGTGTCACCCTCACAAACAGTAGAAAATCTGAAGGTTGTTGCCGGTAAGGGGGCAGATTCCGTAAGGCTTATCCCTGAAAAGGAGGCTTCTGCACTCGTACCTTCAAAGGCAAGTCCCGCTTCGGTAATGTTTGAAATTGTTGAGGGCACCGTACCCGAAAGGCTTGTGGCGCCCGTAAAGGCAGGGGATGTAATCGGTCAGGCAAAGGTCTTTTATGCAGGCCAGGAGCTTGCAACGGTAAACCTTGTTGCCGCCAACGATATAAAGCTGAGCTTTATCGGTCTTATTATGACGGGTATAAGAGCTGTTGTTGCATCAACACCGTTTCTTATCATTTCACTTATTCTCGCCGTTGCGGCTGTTTGCGTTTTTGTTCTGAATGTGCTTGATTTCCGCAAAAAGCAGACTCCGAAGAACAAAGAAGCAAATGAAAAAAGAGATGAAAGAAAAACAGACAAAAGGCTTCCTTCAAAAAAGCCGACAGTTAATAAAAAGGCACCGACAGCACCTGCAAAGGCACAGCCCAAGGGCAGAGGCTCCCTTGCTGCATATCAGCAGAGAAAGAACACTCAGAGTGATAAAAAACAGTAATGATGTGAATAACAGATGAATATTTGTTCCTGCTTTTTAACACTTGTGTTATTAACTTGACTTTTGTCAATATAATGTATATTATTATAATGATAAGTTTTGACTATATCCCTGAAATTTTTCAGTTGAAAGGATTTGATAAATATGAAGAGGTTTATGAAAATACTAACAACCGTGGTTATTGCCGTTGTGATTTCCGTGCTTGCATTTTCCTTCTCATCTTCAGCTGCAACAGACAAGGCTGAGGAAAACTGGTTTTGTGCATGGGGTACCGCTCCCACAAAAATCGGTGTAGACGGATATCAGAACATTGCCGCTTATGTCGGTGATGTAACTGCACGAGTTGTTATCACACCCACTGCAAGTGGTGAAAGGATCAGAATCAAGGTCAGCAACAAATACGGCAGGGAAGACCTCGTTTTAACAAGAGTCACAGTGTCAAAGAGTCTCGGCGGCTCAAAAATTGATGTTGATTCAACAAAAATCATCACCTTCAATGACGGCTATCAGTATCTCAGGCTTGAGCCGGGTAAGGAGATTTATTCAGACCCAGTAACCTTCCCCGTAACTGCCGTTGACGACAAAATTGCCATCAGCTTTTATGCTGAAAAGTTTACTGAAATTACCACAATGGGTCTTTCCGGCGCTGATTCATATCTCTCCTTCGGCGGAGACAAAACCAGTGTTGAAAGCTTCAGCCTGACAAGCGGACTTGATAACGAGAAGTCTCTCGAAATTCTTTCAAAGCTTCTCGGTCTTGATTTCGACCTTAAGCTCGGCTATGAAATTATTAATGTTGTGCCTTGTCTTGCAAGCCTTGATGTGCTTCCCAAGGAAACAAACAACGGTTATTCTGTTGTTGTTATCGGCGACTCAACCGTTGCAAACAACTTCCCCTTATATCTTGCTGAATCGATCAGGGAAGCCGGCGTAACAAACGTTGGCGTTGCAGGTAAGGGTATCATAGGAAATAGCCTTCTTTCAGATGGCCTGGGCATCGGCTCTCAGATTTACGGCATTTCAATGCTTGAACGCTTTGACGCTGACGCTCTGAGTCAGTCAGGTGTTGAATATGTCATTGTTAAAATCGGTGCAAATGATATTGTGCATCCCGTTTGCATAGATGCCGGTGAAGGCGCAAAGCAGCCCACAGCAGATGAAATTATCGAAGGCTATAAGACAATATTCAAAAAATGCCATGATGCCGGAATTGATGTTATTGCTGTCAGCATAACACAGTGGAAGGGTACAACCAGAAATTATTTCGGCACAGGCGATACATATGTCAGAACTCCCGAACAGTTCAATAAGGACTGGAAAATTGCTGAGGATGTAAACAAGTGGCTCAGCAACACAAGTGCACACGACGGTTATGTTGATTTCGTTCAGATTTCAGCAAATCCCAAGGACCCCGATGCTTTCCTTCCCGAATACACAATTGACGGCATTCATCCTTCAGATTCACTTCAGAAGGTATGGGCAGATTACTTCCCCCTCAGTCTTATAGGCATCGGTAAAAGAGTAAACAGCGTAAAGCTCAATAAAGAATCAACATGGATTTATAAGGGCAACACAACTCAGCTCAAGGCAACAGTGCTTCCCGAAAAGGCAGAGGATAAATCTGTAAAATGGTATTCCTCCGATCCCGATGTGGCAACTGTTTCACAAACAGGTCTTGTCAAGGGCGTTTCAGACGGTACCGTAACAATCACTTGTATGTCAAATGACGGCGGCATAATCGATACCTGTGAGGTCAAGGTACTTATAAAGGTTGACTCTGTAAAGCTTAACAAAACAGCTGTAAGCATTTACACAACAAAAACTCTTCAGCTCAAGGCAACCGTATCACCCTCAGATGCCTATAACAAAAAGGTAACATGGTCAAGCTCAAACACAAAGGTTGCAACAGTAAGCTCAACGGGTAAGGTTACAGCCGTAGGCTCAGGTACAGCAGTTATCACCTGCAAAACAGCAAGCATGAAGCGTACTGCAAGCTGTACCGTAACTGTTCTTAAAAAGACAGAGGTTGAGTCCATGAAGCTCAACAAATCCTCTGCAATTATTTATGTCGGAAACAGCACAACACTCACTTCTCAGGTTCTTCCCTCAAACGCAACCTTTAAGGATGTCAAGTGGAGCACCTCAGATAAAAAGGTTGCAAAGGTAGATTCAAACGGTAAGGTTACTGCAGTTTCAAAGGGTAAGGTTACAATCACCTGCACCTCTGTAGACAATCCGATGATTAAGAAATCATGCACCGTTAAGGTTTATGTAAAGGTAACAGGTGTAAAGCTCAACAAGTCCTCAGCAAAGGTTTATGCAGGTCAGACATATCAGCTTAAGGCAACAGTTTCACCCTCAGACGCTTCAAACAAAAAAGTAAGCTGGACATCTTCTGACACAAAAATTGCAACAGTTAATTCAAAGGGTCTTGTAACAGCAAAGAAGCCCGGCGTTGCTTATATTACCTGCAAAACAGACAACAAGGGCTTCACTGCAAAATGCAAAATTACAGTTCAAAAGCTTATTAAGACCAAGAGCGTAAAGCTTAATAAAACAAAGCTTTCTCTTTATGACGGCAAGTATTATCAGCTCAAAGCAACAGTTTCACCCTCAGATGCAAGCGTAAAAACAGTAACCTATAAAAGCTCCAACACCTCTGTAGCAACTGTTTCTTCAAAGGGCAAGATATATGCCGTAAAGCCGGGTACTGCAACAATTACCTGCACAACAAAGGATACCGGCAAAACTGCAAAATGTGTTGTAACCGTGAAGGCTGTTGTTCCCACAAAGGTGAAGCTTAACAAAACAAGTGTCAGCGTAAGCTACAAAAAGACATATCAGCTCAAGGCAACAGTATCACCCTCAGACGCAACAAACAAGAAAGTAAAATGGAAATCAAGCGATGCTTCTGTTGTATATGTAAACTCAAAGGGTGTTGTTGAAGGTCTTAAGCCGGGCAAGAGCGCAGTTATCACCTGCACCACAGTTTCAGGCAAGGTTGTGGCAAAGTGCACCGTTAAGGTAAATCCCATAAAGGTCAAGAGTGTAAAGCTCAACAAAACTGCAGCAACCCTCTCCATCGGTCAGACAACTGCTATTAAGGCAACCGTATCACCGTCAAATGCAACAAACAAGGCTGTGGTATGGCGCTCATCAAACACAAAGGTAGCAACTGTAAATTCAAAGGGTACAGTCAAGGCTGTCGGTAACGGCAGTGCCGTTATCACCTGCACAACAAAGGATGGCTCCTTCACAGCAAAATGCACCGTTCAGGTCAAGTCGGTTAAGGTTCTCGGTGTGGTTCTCAACGAAACAAAGCTTACAATGAACAAAGGTGCAAGCTATATGCTCAAGGCAACCGTTGTTCCCGAAAATGCATCCAATAAGGCTGTAACCTGGAAGTCAAGTGATACCTCCGTTGCAACAGTAACTTCAAACGGTATCATCAAGGCTGTAGGTAAGGGTGTCAGTGAGGTCAAGGTTTATACCAAGGACGGCAACTACATTGCCCTTTGCGTTGTAACAGTTAAATAAGTATAAAAACTTCCGAAGGACAACACTTCGGAAGTTTTCTTTGTAAAAAATCAAAAACGTGTTATAATATTTCGGGGTGACAGTGATGAATACTTTTGAAAAAATATATGAGACCGTGAAGAAAATACCTGAAGGTAAGGTAGCATCTTACGGTCAGGTAGCAGCGGCTGCGGGGAATCCCCGCTGGTCGAGGGTTGTGGGATACGCTCTGCACGTAAACCCTGAGCCCGGTGTAATACCGTGTCACAGAGTTGTGAAAAAGGACGGCAGGGTCGCTGAGGGCTTTGCCTTCGGAGGTGAGGATGTGCAGCGTGACCTTCTTTTAAGTGAGGGCGTTTCATTTATTGATGATAAAACCGTTGACATGGAAAAATCAGCCTGCTCAATTTCGGATATTTCGCAATAAAAAACTCTGACAGAATTTTCTGTCAGAGTCTTTTGTAATTTATCAGAACATCCAGGCGGAATCTCTGTCCTGAATAAGATGAAGCCAGTCAAGAATATCTGCAAAAACGATGTCGTTGTTTTCTTCGTTAAGAATTTCGTGTCTGCTGCCGGGATAAAGGATAACCTTAGGCTCATGTCCTGCAGCTTCAAGGTTGTCGCACACATTGATTACGCCCTTACCGTTGAAGCCGATGGGGTCCTTTGCTCCCGAAATGAGAAGAATAGGCAATGAGGGAGGAAGCTGGAATGCCCAGTCATCGGTGCAGCAGGAGTTGGCAAGGGAAATAATGTCTCTCACACCGCCAAGGGTGAGGGGATTTCCGCAAAGAGGGTCGTTGATGTAGGCTTCAACATTTTTCTCGTTTCTAGAAAGCCAGTCCTTATCTGTCTTGGCATCCTTAATGCCTATGTTGCCGAGCTTGTCAAGCAGTGAAGCGGGAACAGAAGCACGGGGTCCCATTTTTTTGCAAAGAAAATTAATGGGCTCTTCAAGCACAACCGCAGCAGAGGGAAGCTCACCCGTACCGCAGATTATAAGGCCTGACATTTCGTTATAAAATGCAGTTGCATAAACTCTTACACAGAATGAGCCCATAGAATGTCCGAAAAGATAAAAGGGGAGCTCAGGATATCTTTTGTGCATTATATTATAAAGAATATGCATGTCATCAATCATTCTGAGGTCACCGTTTTCTTCTGCAAAGAAGCCGAAATCCTCGGGACCGTCAACGCTTTTACCGTGACCTAAATGGTCGTTGCCGAAAACGATATATCCTTCCTTTGCAAGGAATTCGGCAAAGGGCTCATAGCGTTCAATATGCTCTGAAACGCCGTGAGCAATCTGGAAAAGTCCCTTCGGCTCTTTTTCGTCATCCTGCCAGATGCAGCAGTGAATTTTATTGATATTGGTTGATGACATATAATAGGCATCTTTTTTAACAATTGCCATAACACATACCTCCGTTGTTTCTTTGAATCAATTATAATATAAGAAAACGAAATAATCAACAAAAACTTAGCTTAAATTTAAGTTGCAAAAATAATATTGTTTACAACGGCCGGGAAATAAGGTATAATAATACATCAAAAGAAAAGAGGTGAAGGGAAATGTTCGGCTATGTAAGGGTTAATAAGCCCGAAATGAAGGTTAAGGAATATGAGCTTTACAAGGGGCTTTACTGCTCTGTTTGTAAGGCTATGAACAAGCATTTCGGTGTTCTTTCAAGCCTTACTCTCAGCTATGACATAACCTTTCTTCTTCTTGTAAGGCTCAGCTTTTCGGGCGTTGTGCCTGATTTTAAAAGCGGTCGTTGTCCTTTCAACCCTGCTAAAAAGTGTAACTGCTGTAAAAATGCCGACGAGCAGTTCCGTTATGTCGCCGCGGTGTCAATGATTATGTTTTATTATAAGGTAAAGGATAACATTCAGGACGGCTCCTTTTTCAAGCGCCTTGCAATGTATATGATACTTCCTTATGCCTATATCAAAAAGCGGAAGGCAAAGGACATGTACCCTGAGATAGAAGCAGTTGTTGCCGGATCCATGAAAAGGCAGGCCGAAACAGAAAAAAGCGGCACCGATATTTCAGATAAGGCGGCCCATGAATCTGCCGATGCTCTGGGAAAAATAATGGCGTACGGCTTACCTGACGCTTCGGGCGATATTTACTTTTTCGGCTACGGTACAGGCAAGTGGGTTTATCTGTGTGATGCTGCAGACGATATGGAAAAGGACCTTAAAAAAGGCAGCTTCAATGTGTATCTTAACAGGTATAGTATAAAAAATGAGCAGGAAATAACCCGTGAGATCAGGGATGAAATCAGGGGCGAAATCAATATGAGCTCAGCCATGTGCTGTGAAGCCTTCCGTAAAATAAAAAACAAAACACTCATACCCGTTTGTGAGAATATAATATATGACGGAATGGAAATTACAATGAATAACATTCTTAAAGGGAGAGATGAAAAATGAGAGATCCTTATGAAGTTCTCGGTGTGCCCAGAGGCGCAAGTCAGGAGCAGATAAAAAAAGCCTACCGTGAGCTTGCAAAAAAATATCATCCCGACAATTACGACCAGAGTATCCTCAGGGAGAATGCAGAACGAAAAATGCAGGAAATCAACGAAGCTTATGATGCCATTGTCACAGGCAAGGTAGGCTCAGGATATACAGATTCCGGCTATAGCACGGGAGCTGACTACAGTGAAATAGAAAGCCTTATTAATCAGAGCCGCCTTGAAGAGGCTGAAAGCCTTCTTGAAAACATGCCCGAGGGACTGCGTACCTCCCGTTGGTATTACCTGAAGGGCAATGTCAATTACAAGCGTGGATGGACTCAGCAGGCATATTCATATTATCAGATGGCTTATAACATGGAGCCGGGCAATCAGGAATACAGGGGAGCCTTTGAAAGCATCAGCAATCAGAGAAACGGCGGCTTCAGGACAGATAACAGGCGTGCAGGCGGCGGAAATGCCGGACCTGACGGCTGTGACGGCTGCAACCTTTGCTCGGGCCTTATCTGTGCAGATTGCCTTTGTGAATGCTGCTGCAATAAAGATATTATTCCCTGCTGCTGATGAGGTGCAACATGAAACAAAGCTCAAAGGTCGCTCTGGGCGGTATGCTTACTGCCCTCAGCGTTGTTATACTGATGCCGTCGGCACTTGAAATTTTTGTTTATGCACTTGCAGCAATTGCCGCAATGCTTGTGTTTTTTGCAGTGATTGAAATTGACAAAAAATGGGCCTTCGGAATTTATGCCGCAACATCAATTCTCGGTCTGTTGCTTGTACCGAACAAGGAAGCGGTTGTTATTTACGCAGTCTTTTTCGGCTATTATCCCATAATAAAGTCAGTTCTTGAAAGCAAGCTGCCGAGAGTCGCAGAGTACATTGTAAAGTTTGCAATTTTCAATGTGGGATTAGTTGCAGATTTTTTCATCATGACAAAAATTTTCGGAATGCCCTTTGAAGCCTTCATGGGAATTGAAGGGGAAACGGGAGCATGGGTGAAATACTGTGTACCTGTTTTTATGGCACTGGGAAATCTGATGTTCATTGTTTTTGATTTCGGAACAACACAGATGGTTTCCGTCTATCTTCGCTTCTGGCAGAAAAGATTCAGACGCCTGTTCAGATTCAGATAAAAAAATAAAGAGAATTTTTTCTGTTTTATATTGACGGACAGTGCTTTTAGTGATATATTCAAATGGTCAGAATACTTAAACAGAGTAGATTTATATGCGTTCAGTGCCTGAAGGACGGGGAGTTGCCTTCGGGACGAAAAGATGATTCTTACGGTATATAAATCGCATCCCGCTGTGAATAAGGTTAAAAGAATATTCAATTATCTTCCTTTATCTTTCAGCGGCATGAAAAAATAAAGGAAGTGTTTTTTTATGTCAAAAAAGAAAAGTTCCCAACAACAAATTTTTACTCTTTGCTGCATTGCGCTTTTGTGTGCCATGCAGGTTGTGCTTGCAAGGTTTCTTGTAATACCCATAAGCTCAAGCCTCAGAATTTCCTTTTCCTTCATTCCCGTGGTAATTGCCGCAAGGCGCTTCGGGGTTATGGGTGGTGTTCTGGTTTACGGTCTCGGTGACCTTATCGGAGCCTTTGCTTTTCCCACAACGGGGGGATTTCTTCCCGGCTTTACGGTAACAGCGGCAGTGTCAGGTCTTATCTTCGGTCTGTTCCTTCAGAAAAAGGGCGGCAATCTCAGAATAATTCTTTCTGTTGTCACAAGTCAGCTTGTGTGCAGCCTTTTAATGAACAGTCTGTGGCTGCATCATTACTACGGAATGCAGCTTATGCCTTTATTGGCATCAAGAGCTGTTCAGTGTCTTGTTGTGGGAGCCGTTGAAATTGTGTTCATGGTGCTGTTTTTAGAAAAAATATGTAATGCTATAAAAATCACAAAAAGATAACACTCAGAAAGGAGTCGGATACGGCTCCTTTCTTAATTTTTTCTTACAATGCTGTAATAATTATTGTCAACTTAAAGCTGCAGTACTATACTGAAGGTGGAAAAAAGGAAGCTTAAGGAGGCTCAGATTATGAAAACAAAAAGACTTACGGCGGCTTTGCTGGTTCTTGTGGCAATAATTGTTGCTTTTTCTGTGTTCAGCCCCAAAAGTGAGTATTATGACAAATATAAAACATATAAATACGCCTATTTCCCTGATTATTCATCAATAAACCACCCTTTGTCCGAAAAGGATAAAGCCACGGCTCAGCTGATACTTTCCGAGGCGGAAGAGGTCTTTACCTTTATCGGCGATAAAGAGCCGGAAAAGGATGTCGGTGAGCTCAGAAGGTACTACAGAATTGAGCCGGGTATTGAAAAAATAAATCTCGACCTTGAAGCCGTGGCAGGTGACTTCACTCTGGGTAACGGCTATGTGTGGGTTGTGTATTCCGTAACAAGATACCACAGCTCAGGTGAGGTATGCTTAGGCTCATGGGATATTCTTTCTTTGTGGAAGCTGAAAAAAATTGACGGTGAATGGAAGGTAACTGATATCAAAGAAGCTGCGTGAATTTAATTGCGGATTTCCCTTGACTTATTTCTGATATTGGAGTATAATTAATCCAATATCGTTCAAAAGCTATGACTGAGAAAGCAGTAGCTTGCGGACAAGACTTTTCAGAGAGGGATTCATAAGCTGAAAGAATCCTATTGTCCCCGTAAGTGAATTTCGGCTCACGAGCTGCCTGTGAAAAGCAGGATGTGTGTTGCTGCATTAAAGCAAAAAGAGTGGCAGGGGAGTTTCCTTGCAATTTGAGTGGTACCACGGAATTTTTTCGTCTCATCCTTGTGATGAGACGATTTTTTTTATTATTCAGCAGAAAAACAGGAGGTTATTATGAACAGTAAAATTCTTGAAGTTAAAAATCAGTTTCTTGAAGAATTAAAAAGCTCAGAAAACACCCAGGACCTTGAAGCAATAAGAGTTAAATATCTTGGTAAAAAGGGCCTTGTGACAGAGCTTATGAAGGAAATGAAGGACCTTTCCGTTGAGGAAAAGAAGTCCTTCGGTCAGGAAGTAAATCTTCTCAAGGGCGAGGTAACAGACAAAATTACAGAAAAAACAAAGGAATTAAAGGAGCTTGAAATTCAAAAGGAAATCGACTCAATGCCCGATTTTGATATCTCAATGCCTCCAGCTATTTCTGAGGGCTCATATCATCCCATCACACTCGTTCAGCGTGAGTGCGAAAGAATTTTCAAGTCAATGGGCTTCACCGTTGAGGATTATGCAGAGGTTGTTTCCGACTACGAATGCTTTGAATCCCTCAACATTCCCAAGCATCATCCGGCAAGAGACATGCAGGATACCTACTATCTTGAAAACGGTCAGCTTTTAAAGAGCCAGACCTCAGCCGCACAGAATGCAATTTACAAAAAATATAAGGATGCTCTCATTAATGACGGCGTACCCATCAAGGCAATTTTCCCGGGACGCTGCTTCAGAAATGAAGCCACCGATGCCTGCCACGAAAACACCTTCTTCCAGATGGAAGGCGTTATGGTTGACAAGGACATCTCAATTTCAAACCTTATCTACTTCATGAAAACAATGCTTTCAGAGGTTTTCCAGAAGGATATCAAGGTTCGTCTCAGACCCGGCTTCTTCCCCTTCGTTGAGCCCGGCTTTGAGCTTGACATCAGCTGCCTTATCTGCGGCGGCGAGGGCTGTCCCTCATGTAAGCACAGCGGCTGGCTCGAGCTTTGCCCCTGCGGTATGATTCACCCTGAGGTGCTCAAGGCAGGCGGAATCGATCCCGAAGAATACACAGGCTTTGCCTTCGGTCTCGGTCTTACAAGACTTGTTATGATGAAATACGGAATCAAGGATATCCGTGACCTTAATTCAGGCAGCCTTAAAACACTCACACAGTTTATTGACGAATAAGAAGGGAGGAGCGTAAATTATGTTTTTATCAATGAATTGGATTTCAGATTTTGTTGATTTTGAAGGCCTTGATAAGCTTGACCTTATCCGCCGTTTTTCTCTTTCAACAGCTGAGGTTGAAAATGAAATTTTCTTCAAGGGCAGTGACATTTCAGGCATTGTTGTTGCAGAAATCAAGGAAGTAAATGACCATCCCGAATCTAAGAAGCTCCACCTTCTCAAGGTTGATGCAGGCGATGCTGAGCTTACAGATGTTGTGTGCGGCGCACCCAATGTAAGAGTAGGTATGAAAACAGCCTTTGCAAAGGTCGGCGCAAAAATCGGTGAAATTGAAATCACTCCCAGAGCACTTGCAGGCTATACCTCCTACGGTATGTGCTGCAGTGAAAAGGAAGTCGGAATCAGTGACGATAACTCCGGTATTATGGACATCACAGAGGATGTGAAAAATGGCACGGACATCAAGGACGTATATGAAATTGATGATATTGTTTTTGAGGTTGACAACAAATCCCTCACAAACCGTCCCGACCTTTGGGGTCACTACGGTATTGCAAGAGAATTTGCAGCTCTTGCAGGCAGACCTCTTAAGGCTCTCGACGTTGTTGACCTTAAGAAGTACGAAAGCCTTCCCAGGGTTGATATGAAGATTGAAGACCCACTTTGCCAGAGATATTCATGCCTTCAGGTTGAAAACATCACAAAGAATGTCAGCCCCGTAAACATGAGAATCAGACTTTTCTATTGCGGAATGAGAGGCATCAACCTTCTTGCTGACCTCACAAACTACCTCATGCTTGAAATGGGTCAGCCCATGCACGCTTTTGACTCAAGAAAGGTTGAAAAGCTCCGCATCAAGCGCTTTGACACCCCCTTCACCTTCACAACTCTTGACGGTGTGGAAAGAGCAATTGACGAAAATACCCTTATGATCTGTAACGGTGACACCCCTGTTGCAATTGCAGGTATCATGGGCGGTCTTGACAGTGAAATTGTTGAAGATACAACAAGACTTACTCTTGAAAGTGCAACCTTCAATGCAGTTTCAATCAGAAAGTCAACAGTTCGTCTTTCACACAGAACAGATGCTTCAATGCGTTATGAAAAGTGCCTTGACCCGGAAATGACAGTTCCCGCAATTGCACGCTTTGTAAAGCTTCTGACAGATATTGACTCAGGCGTTGAGGTCGTTTCATCTCTCACCGATGAGGAAGCATTCAAGTATGACGATGTAACACTTTCCTTTGATAAGGCATTTGTCGACCGTTACACAGGCATTGAAATTGATAACGGTACAATCGTAAAGACTCTAGAATCTCTCGGCTTCGGTGTGAAGCTCACTGATGACGAATTCACTGTTGAGGTGCCTTCATGGAGAAGAACAAAGGACGTTACAATAAAGGCTGACATCATTGAAGAAATCACCCGTATTTACGGCTATGACAACTTTGATGTTCACACAACAGAAACTCCTGTTTACCCCGTGCGTCCTGACATTGAAAAGACAACCGAAGACAAAATCAAGGATATTCTTGTCAAGCGCTTCTCACTTCACGAGGCTCATTCATATGTGTGGATGTACTATGATGAATGCAAGGCGCTAGGCATTGATATTGAAGATAACATCAAGCTTGTCAATGCAACCAATCCAAATATTGAAACAATCAGAAGGTCAATTATTCCCACCCAGCTTTGCCAGGTGAAGACAAATAATACCTATGCACCTGATTTCGGCATTTTTGAAGTCGGCAGAGTTGTTGAAGGTCTCAGAGAAGACGGACTCTGCAACGAAAGAAAGAAGCTTGCAATCACTCTCTTCTCAAAAACAAAGACCATGGAAGCTCTTTATTTCGAGCTTCGTGACATTCTTGCAACTGTTACGGGTGACATCAAGCACACCGACCTTTCCTATGAGGCAATTGAGGCCACACATTGCTATGAGCACCCTAAAAACCTTAATGCAGTTATCATTGACGGCAAGGCAATCGGTGAAATCGGTATTGTGCATCCCGTTGTTTCAAAGAAGGTTGACAAGAAGGCAAACATTGTTTTTGCTGAAATCGATGTAACAGACTTTGCAAATGCTAAGGCAGAGGATATCGTTTATGAAGAGCCCTCAAAGTTCCCCGGCATTGAAATTGACCTTTCATTTGTAAGCGAAAAGTTTGCACCCATCGGTGAAGCTGTGAAGAATGCAAACTGCTCACTTATCAAGGGCACAGAGGTTGTTGACCTTTACCGTGACGAAAACGGCAAGTCAATCACCGTAAGAATTTACTTTGCACACCCCGAAAAAACCCTTACAAGAGAAGAGGTTATGAATGTTGTAAACGGCATTATTGATGACCTTGCTTCAAAGGGTATCGAGCTGAAGAAATAAACAGAATTCCCCGTAATAGCTTATTACGGGGATATATTATTTTCTTCAAGCTGTTTGTTTTTTGTGATTTCTTAAATTTTTCTGAAGATAAAATAAAAGCATTGTTTTTCGCCAGATGAAAAAATATAATGTAATTATGTAATAAGCTTTAAAATGCTGGGGGGTTAAAGGTGAAAAAGATATTTAAGGTTTTCATTGTCTGCTACTGTGTGCTGCTTGTTGTTGGAACTTGTGTTTTCTTCTCGGTGGGTAATTTTATTTTTAGCTTTGCTCTTTTGCGTGAATCGGTTTTCTCAAGAGACAGCGTTATAGGCTTTTTCACAGGACAGACTGAGGACTCTTCAGCATATAGCGGAGCATCTGTTGAAAACAACAGCTGGCTTGAAGCCAACAGCTGTGAGAAATACATCACCTCCGATGACGGTCTTAATCTTCACGGCTATTATGTTAAAAATCAAGCAAATGCTCATAAATATGCTATACTCTGCCACGGCTATTCAGGTGATGCGGTAAATATGAATTATTACGCAAAAAAGCTTTACGGAACAGGCTTTTCCGTTCTGGCGGTCGATGCACGTGCCCACGGAAAAAGTCAGGGCAACGTCAGAGGCATGGGCTATCTTGAAAAAAGGGATATCATATGTTGGGTGAATGAGCTTCTGAAATATGACGCTCAGGCAAGGGTTGCTATGTTCGGCGTTTCTATGGGCGGTGCCACAGTGCTTTTCACAAGCGGAGAAAAAGACCTGCCCTCTTGTGTCAGGGCAGTTGTTTCCGATTGTGCATACACAAGCGTTTATGATGAAATCGGAAATACCATAAGAGGTTATGTACCCTTTCTGCCTTCCTTTCCCATTGTTGACAGTGCATCCGTTGTGTCTGAAATCAGAGGTGCCTATTCCTTCAGAGATGCAAGCTGTGTTACTGCGGTGAAGAAAAGTAAAACGCCAACTTTGTTTATTCACGGAAGTGAGGACACCTTCGTTCCCTTTTATATGCTTGATGTGTTGTATGAAAAAGCAGCCTGTGAAAGTGAAAGGCTCGTTATTGAAGGTGCGGGACACGCAAAAAGTGCAAAAACAAATCCCGATTTATATTGGGGCACGGTGAATGCTTTTTTGAATAAGCATATATAAAATATAAAATTAACCCCACAGCAATTTGTTTTCTGCTGTGGGGAATTTTTTGTATATAGGATGTGAAAAGGTATAAATTCTGTAAACAGGCTTATTGCTTGGAAGAGGGTAAATTCGTAATTCCGGCTTCTGAATTGCGCATACCCAATTTAATATACTCCGCAGGTGTAATACCGTATTCTGCGGTGAATGCTCTGTAAAAGCCGGCATAATCGTTAAAGCCGCAGTTTGCGGCAGCAGTTGTCGGTCTGATACCGCTTTCGAGCATCTGCTTTGCATGGATGAGTCTTTTAAGGGTGATGTATCTGTGAATGCTTGTTCCCACGGTGGAGTTGAATGCATGAGAAAGATAGTATTTGCTTACAAAAAACTCTTCGGCAATTCTGTCAAGGGTTAATTTTTCGCAATAATGAATGTTTATATAATCGATAACCGAAGATATAAGAGGGGAGGGTCGGCTTTCCGTTACCTTCTGTTCCTTTGTTTCAATTGTCAGGCGGTTAAGCTCAACAAGAAATCTTGTCAGCAGTGCCTCTGCCGCAAGAAAGCTTCCGTATTCCTCGCTTTTGCTTTCAGCAAGAAGCTCCTCTAATTTAAGGGAAATATATTTCTCTTGTGAAATTGAAGGGCGCAGAAGATTTGTGTGGTCAGGGTTTGTGTTGTCAAAGCAGCGGGAGAGACTCACCTCGTTTGTGCAAAGGTGTGAAAGGTAGTTTTTGTTTATCCACAGAACAATTCTTTCGTAATCGCTCTGGTCGGGACCTATTCTCGGCTGATGAAGCTCAAGGGGGTTAATCAGCAGAATATCACCCTTTTTCAGGTGATAGGAGTGTCCCTCAACGCTGTATTCAACATTACCGCCGATGAAAAAATAGACCTCATAAAAGTCGTGCTGATGAACGGGAACACCCTCAAATTTTGCATCACGGTAATGGAAAATTTCAAATTTATTGCTGGACATACTCTGTCTCGGGTCGAAAATCTGCATAAAAACACCTCTTTTACGGCTATGAAATTATCATACAGCAAGATTAACAATCAGTCAAGCAATTTTCACTATTTTTATTGTTAAAACAATGTGATAAAATAAGAATGAAGTATGATGGACTGAAATAGGATACACACCTGTTTTGTTCAGAAAAAAGGAGAATGTGAATGAGCTCGTTTATGACAGAGGATTTCCTTCTTTATAACGATGTGGCAAAAAAGCTTTATCACGATTACAGCAAAAATCTGCCGATAATTGACTATCACTGCCATGTCAGCCCCAAGGAAATCTATGAAGACAAAAGGTTCGAAAACATCACAGAGCTTTGGCTTTCAGGCGACCATTACAAATGGCGTCTGATGCGCTCAAACGGTGTGAGTGAGGATTATATCACAGGTGACAAAGACCCTAAGGAAAAGTTCCTGAAGTTTGCTGAGCTTCTTCCCAAGGCAATCGGCAACCCCATGTACCACTGGTGCCATTTTGAGCTTAAAAGATATTTCGGTTATGAGGGTGTGCTTTCATCGGATACAGCCGAAGAGGTATGGGAAATAACAAAAGAAAAGCTTAAAGAAGAGGGAATGAGTGTCCGCGGTATCATTGAAAAAAGTAATGTTGCCTTCATCGGCACAACAGACGACCCCATTGATTCGCTTGAATATCATCAGAAGATAAGGCAGGAGGGCAAGCTTAAGGCAGTTGTTGCTCCGTCCTTCCGTCCTGACAAAGCATTTAACCTTAATATGGAGGGTTATGCCGATTATATCAGAACTCTTTCAGAGGTTTCCGGTGTTGAAATCAGCTCTGTTGCAACACTCAAAAAGGCTCTTAAAAACAGAATGCTTCATTTCAGCAGCTGCGGCTGCAAGGCAAGCGACCACGGAATCAATTTCCTTGTTTTCGAAAAGCTCAGTGAAGAGGAAATGAATAAAGCTCTTGCTAAAGCCATTGACGGTGAAAAGGTGAGCGACAAGGAGCTTTTTGCAGTGCAGACCGAAATGCTTCTTTTCTGTGCTGAGCAGTATTATGAGCTGGGCTGGGCAATGCAGATTCACTATAACTGCATGAGAAACCCCAACACAAAAATGTTCCGAAAGCTCGGCCCCGACACAGGCTTTGATTGTATCGGACCCCATAACGGCTCTGTTGCCCTTGCAAAGCTTCTTGACAGCATGTACCTTTGCGGTAAAATGCCGAAGATAATTCTCTACAGCCTTGACAACTCTGACAACAGCTTTATCGACACCTTAATCGGAGCTTTTCAGCAGGAGGGCTATCCGGGCACAATTCAGCACGGTTCCGCATGGTGGTTCAATGACACAATGAACGGCATGCGTGAGCAGATGAAGAGCCTTGCATCGCTCGGACTTCTCGGCAACTTTGTTGGTATGCTCACCGATTCAAGAAGCTTTTTAAGCTACACACGGCACGAATATTTCCGCCGCATTCTTTGCGGACTTTTCGGTGAATGGGTTGAAAAGGGAGAATATCCCGAAGATATAAAAACATTAGGAAAAATCGTAGAAGATATTTCCTATGGCAATGCTAAAAGATTTTTCGGTTTGGAGGAAATTATATGAAAATGTCATTCAGATGGTACGGCTATGATGATCCCGTTTCCCTGAGATACATCAGTCAGATACCGAACATGCACTCAATCGTATCAGCAGTTTATGATGTAAAGCCGGGGCAGGTGTGGCCTGAAGAATCCATTGAAAAAATGGTTAATGAATGTGAAAAGAACGGTCTTGTTTTTGATGTTGTTGAATCAATTCCTGTTTCTGAAGACATTAAGCTCGGCTCAGATAACAGAGATGAGCTTATCGATGTTTACTGCGAAAACATCCGCCGCTGTGCAAAATACGGCATCAAGTGTGTGACCTATAACTTCATGCCCGTTTTTGACTGGACAAGAACACAGCTTGACAAGGAAGCTCCCGACGGCTCAACAAGCCTTGTTATGTATTGGGATCAGATGAGAGGTCTTGACCCCCTCACAGACGATATTGATCTTCCCGGTTGGGATGCAAGCTACACCAAGGATGAAATCAAGGAGCTTTTCAGAAAGTATACAGTTATCGGTGAAGACGGACTTTGGGAAAACCTTGAATACTTCCTCAAGAAGGTTATTCCCGTTGCAGAAGAATGCGGTGTGAGAATGGCTATTCATCCCGATGATCCTCCATATCCCATTTTCGGCCTTCCCAGAATTATCACAAACGAGGAAAATCTTGACCGATTCCTTAAAATTGTTGATTCACCTGCTAACTCACTTTGCCTTTGCACAGGCTCACTTGGCTGTGCAAAAACCAACGATGTTGTGAAAATGGTAAGAAAATACAGCACTATGGACAGAATCGCTTTCATGCACATCCGTAACATTCTTATTATGGATGACGGCTCATTTGAGGAAAGCGGACATCTTTCAAAGTGTGGCAGCATTGATATGTACGAGGTTGTAAAGGCACTCGTCGAAACAGGCTTTGACGGTTATGTACGCCCCGATCACGGCAGAATGATCTGGGGTGAAACAGGCAGACCCGGCTACGGCCTTTATGACAGAGCTCTCGGAGCAACATATATCAACGGATTATTTGAAGCTTGTGAGAAAGCAAATAAGGAGGCATAAATATGATTAAAAATGTTCTTGGCACAGACCTTACAGGTAAGGTTGCAGTTGTCACAGGAGCCGGCGGTGTGCTTTGCTCAGGCTTTGCAAAAACACTTGCAAGGGCAGGGGCAAAGGTAGCACTTCTTGACCTCAATGAAGAAGCAGCAAAGGCCTTTGCTGATGAAATCACTGCTGAGGGCGGTGTGGCAAAGGCATATAAATGCAATGTGTTAGACAAGGATATCTGTGGTGAAATTGCAGATGTGGTTGAAAAGGATTTCGGCAAATGTGATATTCTTATAAACGGTGCAGGCGGCAACAACCCCAGAGCCACAACAGATAAGGAATACTATTTCTCAGGTGACATTGATGAGGATTGCAAGAATTTCTTCAATCTTGATTCTGACGGGGTTGCATTTGTTTTCAATCTCAACTTCCTCGGTACTCTTATTCCCACTCAGGCATTTGCAAAGCAGATGCTCGGCAGGGAAGGCTGCAATATCATCAACATTTCATCAATGAATGCATTCACTCCCTTAACAAAAATTCCTGCTTATTCAGGTGCAAAGGCTGCAATTTCAAATTTCACGCAGTGGCTTGCAGTTCACTTTTCAAAAGAAGGAATCCGTGTTAATGCAATTGCTCCCGGATTTTTCTCAACAAAGCAGAATGCAGCACTTCTGTGGAATCCCGACGGCTCACCCACAGAAAGAACAGGCAAAATTCTTGCTGCAACTCCCATGGGACGCTTCGGTGAAGCAAAGGAGCTTGACGGTGCACTTCTTTTCCTTGTTAACAACGATGCAGCAGGCTTTATCACAGGTGTTGTTCTTCCCGTTGACGGCGGCTTCTCATCATACTCAGGAGTGTAAACAATGCATGATTCACAATTCACAATTTGCAATCGCAGGTGAATAGTTGGTCTGCAGTGGTTGAAGTCTGTTAATCTCCGAAGGAGATTTCCCTGACTACTCTTCATCTAATATAAATTTCAAAAGGAGATGTAAATTTAACATGGATATGTTCAAAACAATTTACGATTTAGGTATAATTCCCGTTGTTGCAATTGACGATGCTGACAAGGCTGTGCCTCTTGCAAAGGCTCTTCGTGAAGGCGGTCTTCCTGCAGCTGAAATCACTTTCAGAACAGCAGCTGCTGAAGAAGCAATCAGAAGAATTTCCGAAGAATATCCCGATGTTCTTGTTGGTGCAGGTACTGTTCTCACAAAGGAGCAGTGCGACAGAGCAATCAAGGCAGGTGCAAAATTCGTTGTAACCCCCGGCTTTAATCCGGAAATGATTGCATACATCAAATCCACAGGCATTCCCATGATGCCCGGCGCTGCAACTCCCGGTGAAATGGAGCAGGCAATGAGCATGGGGCTTACAAACATCAAGTTTTTCCCTGCTGAAGCAAACGGCGGCGTTGCAAAATTAAAGGCTCTTGCAGGACCTTATCAGGCAGCAAAATGGATGCCCACAGGCGGTGTAAACACAAAGAATCTTAACGATTACCTTTCATTTGACCGTATTCTCTGCTGTGGCGGCACATGGATTGCAACAAGCGCAGATATTGCAGAAGGTAAGTGGGAAGACATCACACGCAAGTGTAAGGAAGCCATCAGAACAATGCTTGGCTTTAAGCTTGACAGTGTTGTTATTTACGGTGACAAGGAAGGTTCAAAGGCAGATGCAAAGCTTCTTTGCAATCTCTTCGGCTTTGAATATAAGGAAACAGAAAACGGTGTTTCAGCAGGTGCAGTTTCATTCATGCACGATGACTGCGGTGCAAAGGGCTGTATTGTTATTTCAACTCTCAACGGCAACCGTGCAAAGGCGTATCTTGAAAGACTCGGCGCAGAAATTGATCCTGATATCTGGTATGACAAAAAGGGCAATGTAAGCTGCTTCGGTCTTAAGAACACAGTTGCAGGCTTTGAAATCTGCATTGAAACCAAATAATCAGAAAGAGGTAATTATTATGAGTAAAAGAATTGTATGCTTCGGTGAAATTATGCTCCGTCTTGCTCCCGAGGGCTATTACAGATTTTTTCAGAATGACAGAATGCAGGCTACCTTCGGCGGCGGTGAAGCAAATGTTGCAGTATCCCTTGCAAATTACGGCATGGATGCTTCCTATGTAACAAAGCTTCCCTCCCATGCAATCGGACAGTCAGCAATCAATTCCCTTCGTGCACTTGGCGTTGACACAAAAGATATAGTAAGAGGCGGTGAAAGAGTAGGTATCTATTACCTTGAAAAGGGCGCTTCACAGCGTGGCTCCGTTTGCATCTATGACAGAGCCTATTCAGCAATTCAGCTTGCAAAAAGAGAAGATTTCGACTGGGATAAAATCTTCGACGGTGCAGACTGGTTTCACTTCACAGGTATTACACCGGCTATCGGCGGCAACCTTGTTGATATCTGCCTTGACGCCTGTAAGGCAGCAAAGGCAAAGGGTGTAAAGATTTCCTGCGACCTTAACTACAGAGGCAAGCTCTGGACAAGAGAGGAAGCAAGAAAGGCTATGACAGAGCTTTGCAAGTATGTTGACGTCTGCATTTCAAATGAAGAGGATGCAAAGGACGTATTCGGCATTGAGGCAGAAAACACCGATATTTACGGCGGTAAGCTTGATAAGGAAGGCTATAAGTCAGTTGCAAAGCAGCTTATGGATACCTTCAGCTTTGAAAAGGTTGCAATCACACTCCGTTCATCAATCTCAGCTTCCGATAACGATTGGGCAGGTATGCTCTATGACGGTGAAAACTATTGCTTCTCAAAGGAATATCACCTTCACATCGTTGACCGTGTAGGCGGCGGTGACTCCTTCGGTGGCGGACTTATCTATGCACTTCTTTCAGGCAAGGATACACAGTCAGCAATTGAATTCGCAGTAGCTGCATCAGCACTCAAGCACTCAATTGAGGGTGACTACAACCGTGTAGGTGTTTCAGAGGTTGAAAAGCTTGCAGGCGGCGACGGCTCAGGCAGAGTGCAGAGATAATCTGAGTAGCCGGTAGTAAGTAGTCAGTAATCATGCGCGGATAAGGCTCAGAAATAATAAAGCTTATTCTTCGCACGGTAATAATTAATACTGACGGAGTTTGCTGACTATAAGAGAAAAACAGGGTGGGGGAAAGCTCCGCACTGTGAAATAAAAATTTAAGGAGAAAATAAAAATGACAAACGAAGTAAAGATACCTGCAAATGCAGTGCGTCCCTTTGGCTGGCAGGATAAGATAGGCTATGCAATGGGTGACATGGGCTGCGGATTTTCCTTCCAGCTCGTATCCACCTTTATGCAGCTTTTCTATCTGCAATATATTGGCATAAAGCCTGGAGATTATGCAATTATCATTCTCATTTCAAAGGCATTCGATGCAGTTAATGACATTGTAATCGGTAACCTTGTTGACACAAAGAGAATCGGTAAAAAGAGTAAGTATATGCCATGGATTCTTCTCGGCGGCATAACCCTTGTAATTTTCAATGTAATGATTTTTGCACCGGTTAAGGACTTTTCATATTTCGGAAAATATGCATGGTGTCTCATATCATATTGTCTTTGGTCAATTGCTTATACCATGGTAAATGTTCCCTACGGCTCTCTTCATTCCGTTATTACAGACGACCCTCAGCAGAGAGTGTCACTTTCAACCTTCCGCAGCATAGGAGCTGCTCTTCCTGCAATTGTAATTATGATTGTGCTTCCGGGTATTGTATACAGCACAAACACAAATGAAGCAGGTATTGAAGTCCAGACCCTCAAGGGAGAAACTCTTCTTCCCGTTTCAGTTGCGCTTTCAGCCTTTGCCTTCTTTGTTCTCTGGGGCACAACCAGACTTGTTAAAGAGCGTGTGGTCCGTGATGCTTCAACCGGTAACACAACCGGCTTCAGAGCTCTCATGTCCTCAGTGAAGTCATTCTTCACAAACCGTGCAATGGTTGGTGCAACAATTGCAACGGTGGCTTCCGTTGCTCTTTTCAATTCCACAATGTCACTTAACAACATGGTGTTCCAGTATTTCTTCAAGGATGCAGGCAAGGTCGGCATCGCTATGGTAGGCAGCTATGCACCAATGGTTATTTTTATGGTGCTTGTCGGTAAGCTCACATCAAAATTCGGCAAGAAAAACATCATTGTCACAACAATGCTTATGGGTACAATTGCAGGTGCTGTATCACTTTTTGCACCCATTACCGCTGACGGCACAGGCATGATCATTTACATCATCTGTCTTATGGGTCTTAACCTTGGTAATGCCGTGTTCCAGATTTCCGTATGGGCAATTGTTGCCGACTGCATTGAAGTCAGCTACCGTAAGACAGGCAAGAGTGAGGAGGGCTCCCTTTACGCTCTTTATTCCTTCTTCCGTAAGCTTGCTCAGGGTGTAGGACAGGCAGTTGTTTCCTGGGGACTTGTTGCAATCGGCTTCAATGAGGGCGAAAACGCAGTTCAGGCAGCAGATTTCGGAGATAAGGTCAAGTCACTTTACTTCATCGTTCTTGCACTTGGCTCACTTATTGCCTTCCTTTCCATGAAGTTTATTTACAACATCGGCAAAAAGGAAGAGCTTGAATTTGCACAAAAGGCAGAATAATTAAACACAGAACACAGACGGTCCGTGAAATGCACCGTCTGTGTGTTTTTATTGACAGTATGATGTGATATGTATATAATAGAATTATAAAGCTTAAAGAAGGGGTGAAAATATGAAGAAAAGGTTTAAAAAAATACTGTCTGTTGCCATGGTGATTGCTTTGATTTTCTGTATCGCTGAAATCTTTGCACTAAAGGATGAAATAGAAACCTTGAAAAGCAGCAGCTCACATCAGTTTGAACGCATTAACGATTCAATCAACAGCATTTATGATAATGTTGACGACATGCTTGAAAAGGAGACTCAGCTGATTTACGATGTCAGATGGGACTACGGTGAAATCAAAACGGAAAGTAACACTGTTGAGCTTACTGTTACTGCAACGGCAAAAAAATACACGGAAGGAAAAACAAATTTCGAAATTTACAGCAACGGCAAAAGCTACCCGATGACAAACACAAAGGGTAAGCTGAAAGCTGTTTTTGACATTCCCATGTTTTACGATGTAAGCCTTGAAAAAATTGTTTTCACAACCGACAGCACAGTTGAAACCCAGGAGCTTTCACTCGGTAACATCACGCCGAATAAGCCGTTGCTCGCTTCAGTCAGTGCAGAGCTGTTATCATGGCAGTATACAAGTGACAGAAAAGAAGATGAAAGCATTGTTAATTTTAACGGCACTCTGGGCGTGAAAACATCAGAAAACAGAAGCTCAGCCGATATCAATAAGGCATACCTTGTTGCTTTCGTCGGCTCAGAAGAAGCAGTAAGAATTCCTCTTGGAAATTTTGAAAAGGTTAAAGAAAATGACAAAAGCACAGTAATGTCAGGCGACTATGACTATTACCGTCTTGATTCATTAAGCCTTCCTGTTCCGAAGGGAAAAAATATGCAGCTGTATTTTGAAATCAAGGATAATTTAGGTTATATACAGAGGGCTTACATCCTTCGTGTTAACTGCAATGATGGCGGTTATGTCGAATGTGATAATCCCTATTCTGACGGAACAAAGGTTTACAATGAAGACGGGAAATATCTTGGTCAGATTATTTATTAAGAGGGGCTCCGGCTCCTCTTTTTCTTTTTTACTTGACTAATAAGAGCAGGAGTAATATAATTGCATTACAGAATTATATCGAAAGGATGAAAATTATGAAAAAACTGATTTCGGTTCTTCTTGCTCTCATGATGATGTGCATGCTTTTTGTGCCCGCATTTGCAGGGGAGGAAGCCAAAACAAAATTCGTTGTGCTCGGTGACTCCATTGCTCAGGGCTACGGCCTTAAAAGCATTTCAACCCAGGCCTACGGTGCTCTTATCAGTGAAGCTGAGGGCTATGCTTATGTCAACCATGCAATCGGCGGACATACCACCTATAACCTGAACAGCCGTCTTGAAGAGCAGCAGGTTGCAGCAGATGTAGCAGATGCTGACATTATTGCAATTTCAATCGGCGGAAACAACTTCCTTCTCGGCGGTATGATTGAAATGCTTGCTGACGTGCTTCTGAAGGGTGACTACAGCCGTATGGATGAAATCGGTGCGGACTTCAGGGAAAACTTCCTGCTTGCAATTGAAAAAATCAGGTCTCTCAATCCCGACGCAACACTTATGGTGCAGACATTATATAACCCGAGAGATGATTTCCTTAAGGACGCTTATCAGTATGCTGTAAATCTTCTCAATAACACTTTCACAGAAATTCTTACCGAGCAGCCGGGAGTATATGAAATAGTTGATGTTGCAGCAGCCTTTGAAGGACATACGGAATACATTCAGAAGGATCAGATTCATCCCAATGCAGCAGGACACTATGTTATCGCTCAGGAATACATAGACACTCTTCTTGAGCTCGGTCTCGGCACTGCGGAAAAGCCTTTGACAGAAATGCCTGAAGCAGAGCAGAATAATAACGTACTGCTTGAGTTTTTCAAAAAGGTTTATTCAAAGTTTATTGAGGTAATAAATAAAATCAAGACCTTTTTCGGCACAGCCGGATAAGCTTAGTCTATAGCTTGAACAAAAACAGGGTTCGGATACTCAAAGTAATCCGTACCCTGTTTTTATGTGCTGAAATCCAATCGCCATATCATGAGATATAACCACCTATATCAAAAACAGCATATCATTGTTATCATGCACAAAACCAGGGCCGTGAAATCAATTATTTTCCTTAAAAACAGTAGCTTTTATCATTGAAATTCATGTAAAAAAATGTTATAATAATCCGAATAAACTATGTTGTTGTTTTGCAACCCAAAAAGTTGGAGAAAAAACAGAGAAACGATGGCACAGGACTCAACATGGTGCGATGAAATATGCAGAAATTTAAAAGAAAGGATCATAGATGTATGAAGTACAGTTATTATCCGGGTTGTACCTTGAGAACCAAAGCAAAAAAGCTTGACGCTTATGCAAGAGCATCGGCGAAGGCGCTTGGCTTCGAATTGGAGGAAATTGAAAACTGGCAGTGCTGCGGCGGTGTTTATCCTCTTTCGGCCGATGAAATCGGCTCAAAGCTTTCTTCAGTAAGAGCGCTTAACGATGCAAAGGAAAAACATCAGGAGCTGGTTACTCTTTGCTCTGCCTGTTATCATGTTGTAAAACGAGTAAATGATGACATGAGGAATGTTGAGGATATCAGAACAAGAGCCAACAACTACATGAAGCTTGAAGAGCCTTATCTCGGTGAAACAGAGGTTCTTCATTTCCTTGAGGTGCTTCGTGACAGAATCGGCTTTGATGAATTGAAGAAAAAGGTTGTAAACCCTCTCACAGGCAGAAGAATCGGTGCCTATTACGGCTGTCTGCTTCTTCGCCCATCAGATATTATCATGTTTGACAACCCCGAAAATCCCTCAATTATGGAGGATTTCATCCGTGCCATCGGTGCAGAGCCTGTTATATATCCCTACCGTAACGAATGCTGCGGCGGTTATATTTCACTCAAGGATAAAGAGCTTTCAGCCAATATGTGTGACACTGTAATGAGCAGTGCCGAAGATTTCAGTGCAGAAGCTCTCATCACAGCATGTCCTCTTTGTCAGTATAACCTTACAAAGAACGGAAATAGCGATATACCTGTTATTTATTTCACTGAGCTTCTTGCAGAAGCACTCGGTGTGAAGGAGGAGGTTGACGCAAGTGGAAGTTTCTAAGAAAAATCAATCAGAAATGGTAAAGGAAATCAGCGGCACCAATCCTCTGAAGTGCATGAAGTGCGGAAAATGCTCCGCATCATGCCCGTCCTATGAAAAAATGGATATCAAGCCCCATCAGTTTGTGTCCTATGTAATTAACGAAGATGTTGAAGCACTCGCAAAATGCGATTCACTCTGGGTGTGTCTTTCTTGCTTTGCATGTGTTGAAAGATGCCCGAGAGATGTAAAACCGGGCAAGATTGTTGATGCGGCAAGGCAGATAGCTGTCAGACAAAAGGGTGGCAGCCACCTTGTACCCGACGAAATCCCCGCACTCATTGACGAGGATATGCCTCAGCAGCTTCTTGTGAGCGCATTCAGAAAGTTCAGGAGGTGAGCATATGCACGGTATAGGAGTATTTGTCTGCCACTGCGGCAGTAACATTGCTGCAACGGTTGACGTTAAAAAGGTTGTTGAAATGGCAAAGCTTGAGCCGGGTGTTGTTCACGCTGAAGAATACCAATACATGTGCTCAGAGGCAGGCCAGGAAAAAATTGCTCAGGCAATAAAAGAAAAAAATCTCACAGGTATTGTTGTTTGCTCATGCTCACCAAGAATGCATGAGGCTACCTTCAGAAAATGTGCGGAAAAAGCAGGTCTCAACCCTTACATGGTTGAAATTGCAAACCTTCGTGAGCAGTGCTCATGGATTCATAAGGATATTGAAGAGGGTACGGAAAAGGCTGTTATTCTCACAAGAGCTGCCATAGCAAAGGTAACTCTCAACACATCACTTGAAGCAGGGGAAAGCGGAGTTACAAAAAGGGCACTCGTTATCGGTGGCGGTATCGCAGGCATCCAGACAGCCCTTGACATTGCCGATGCAGGCTATGAAGTAGACATTGTTGAAAAAACACCTTCGATCGGCGGTAAGATGGCTCAGCTTGACAAAACCTTCCCCACGCTTGACTGTTCAGCATGTATTCTCACACCTAAAATGGTTGATGCTGCAGCTCATGAAAAAATCAACCTTTACACCTACAGCGAGGTTGAAAAGGTTTCGGGCTTTGTCGGCGATTTCACTGTTGATATCAGAAAGAAAGCAAGATATGTCAACATGGACAAATGCACAGGCTGCGGTGTGTGCATGGAAAAATGCCCAAGCAAAAAGGCTCTGAGTGAATTCAACAGCGGACTTAATAACCGTCCCGCAATTTACACACCCTTTGCTCAGGCGATCCCCAATGTTCCCGTTATTGATCCCACACAGTGCATCAAGCTTAAAACAGGCAAATGCGGTGTTTGTGAAAAATTCTGTCAGGCAGGCGCAATTGATTATAAGCAGGAGGACGAGGTTATTACCCAGAAGTACGGTGCAATTGTTGTTGCAACAGGCTTTGAGGTAATAAAGCTTAATAATCTTGAAGAATATGCTTATTCACAAAGCAAGGATGTTATCACATCTCTTGAGCTTGAAAGAATCATGAATGCTGCAGGTCCCACAAAGGGCCACCTTGAACGCCTTTCCGACGGTAAAGCGCCCAAGGAAATTGTGTTCATTCAGTGTGTAGGCTCCCGTTGCGATGAAAGCAAGGGTAAGCCCTACTGCTCAAAAATCTGCTGCATGTACACAGCAAAGCACGCAATGCTCATAAGAGATAAATATCCCGATGTAAATGTAACTGTATTTTATATCGATGTCCGTACACCGGGTAAAAACTTCGATGAGTTCTACAGAAGAGCTGTTGAAGAATACGGTGTAAATTATGTCAAGGGTCAGGTAGGCAAGGTTGCACCTCAGGCAGACGGCTCACTTCTTGTTCACGGTGTTGACCTTATCGACGGCAAGCAGCTTAAAATCAGTGCAGATATGGTCGTTCTCGCTGCTGCAATTGAGCCTAACCCCACAGTAAGAAACATTGCAACAATGCTCACAGCAAGCATTGATACAAATAACTTCCTCACAGAAGCTCACCCGAAGCTTCGTCCCGTTGAATCACCAACAGCAGGTGTGTTCCTTTCAGGTGTTTGTCAGGGACCGAAGGATATTCCCGAAACCGTTTCCCAGGCAGGTGCAGCCGCAATCAAGGTTGTGGGACTTCTTGCCAAGGATAAGCTTACAACCAATCCCTGCACTGCAAAGGCAGACGAGCTTCTTTGTAACGGCTGCTCAGCCTGTGCAAACGTATGTCCCTACGGTGCAATTTCCTATGAGGATAAGCTTATCAATGACCACGGAATCAGAAAGACTCACAGAGTTGCCGTTGTCAACAACGCACTTTGTCAGGGCTGCGGTGCTTGTACCGTTGCATGTCCTTCAGGTGTTATGGACCTTCAGGGCTTCTCAAACAGACAGATTATTGCGGAGGTGGATGCTATATGTCGATAAATGAAGAATTCAGACCAAATATTGTGGCATTCTGCTGTAACTGGTGTTCTTATGCAGGTGCTGACCTTGCGGGCAGCAGCAGACTCAGTTACCCTGCCGATGTAAAAATTATCCGTGTTCCCTGCTCCTGCAGAGTTAACCCCATGTTCATTCTCCGTGCCTTTGAAAAGGGTGCAGACGGTGTTATCATCTGCGGCTGTCATCCCGGTGACTGCCATTACAGCACAGGTAACTATTATGCAAGAAGAAGAATGACACTTCTTTTTTCAATGCTTGATTACATGGGCATTGAAAGAGGCAGAACCCGTGTCGAATGGGTAAGTGCTGCTGAAGGCGTTAAGTTCTCACAGACCATGAATGACTTCGTTGAAACAGTACGCGGACTCGGTAAAAACGTAAGATTGGGGGATTTGAGATGCAAGAACTGATTTCCCGTTTAACAGAGCTTCTTGAAAGCGGCAAGGTACAGCGTGTGCTTGGCTGGAAAAAGGGCGACTTTTCCTTCAATCCCGAACCGGCATACTTCAACTCCATTGAGGAGCTGAGCGAATTGGTTTATGACGGCTTCTGTGCCGCCAACCTTTCAAAGTATATGATTAAAGGCTCAAACCTTGAGGGCGTAACAGCAATTCTCCTCAAGCCCTGCGATACCTATTCCTTCAATCAGCTTCTCAAGGAGCACAGAGTGCTTCGTGAAAAGGCTTATATTATCGGTATAGGCTGTAAGGGTAAGCTCAGTGTTGATGAAATCAAAAACAAGGGCATCAAGGGTATCACAGATATCAGAGGTGCAGAAATTGACGGCGACTGCAATGAGCTGACGGTTGAAACACTTTACGGTGAAAAGACTGTGGCTTATAAGGATGCAATGCTTGAAAGATGTCATGTATGCAAGGGTAAGGAGCACATGATTTATGATGAGCTTATTCTTGAATCTGCCGATACAGTTGATGCAGATCGTTTCACAGATGTTGAAATCATTGAAAACCTTACTCCCGAGGATAAGTTCACTTATTTCCAGAGAGAGCTTTCAAAGTGCATCAGATGTAACGCCTGCAGAAACGTATGTCCTGCATGCTCATGCAGAAAATGTGTTTTCGATTCAACCAAGTTTGACAGTGAGCAGAAGGCAAACGTTGACCCCTTCAACGAAAGCATGTTCCATATAATCCGTGCTTTCCACGTTGCAGGCAGATGTACAGATTGCGGTGAATGCTCAAGAGTATGTCCTCAGGGAATTCCTCTCCATTTGTTCAACAGAAAGTTCATTAAGGATATCAACGAATATTACGGTGAGTTCACAGCAGGTGAGGATGCCGAAGCAAAGGGACCCCTCACTGACTATACTCTCGGTGATATGGAACCTGACGAAAGGAGATAAGAAAAATGAAAAAGATTAAAAGAGAAAATCTCACAAAGCTTTTTGACCTTATTTCCGAGTCACAAAGATTATATATTCCCCAGAAAAAAGCAGGTCAGACAAACTACGGAATTTATACCTCCGACAGTAAGGTTGACCTTGACACACTCAAAACCGTGAAAAGTGCAAAGGAAGCCTTCTTTCCTCAGAGTGAAACCCTTTACACTGTTACAAAGGTAGATAAAAAAATCAGAATCAGCCAGGAGGAGCTGGAAAAGGAGGACTTTGTTCTTTTCGGCATCAGGGGCTGTGACCTCAAGGGTGCTGAGGTGCTTGACAGAGTATTCCTTTCAGCTCCCGTTGACTCATTTTATGCAGCAAGACGTGAGCACTGTATAACAGTTGCACTTGCCTGCTCCGAGCCTGAAGAAAGCTGCTTCTGCACCGCTTTCGGTGTTGATCCCTCAGAGCCCAAGGGTGATGTAACAGCCTGGTTCAATGGTGAATATCTCTATTGGAAGGCCAACACAGAAAAGGGTGAAAAGCTCACTTCTTTGTGTGCTGAGTTTCTTGAAGAATCAGATGACAGTGCAGTCGAAGAAGAAAAGGTAAGCATTAAGGCTGTTCTTTCACGCCTTCCCTATGCAGACCTTTCACTTGAAGGCTGGCACGGTGATGCAACAGATGAAAAGTTCCATTCAGAGTTATGGAAGGACCTTTATAAGCCCTGTCTTGCCTGTGGAACATGTACCTTTGTCTGTCCCACATGTCAGTGCTATGACCTTAAGGACTATGATACAGGCTCCGGAGTTCAGCGATATCGTTGCTGGGACTCCTGCATGTATTCAGACTTCACAATGATGGCCCACGGTAATAACAGAACAAGTCAGATGCAGCGCTTCCGTCAGAGATTCATGCACAAGCTTGTTTATTTCCCTGCAAATAATGACGGAATGTATTCATGCGTCGGCTGCGGCAGATGTGTGGATAAATGTCCGGCATCAACCAACATTGTTAAGGTTATCAAGGCTTTCAGTAAGGAGGGCAGTTCAAAATGAGTGAATGTACCTGTCATCAGAATTATAAATTAGATACCCTTGTGCCCATGATCGGTGTGATTACCGATATCCGCAAGGAAACCCCTGATGTTAAAACCTTCAGGGTTGAGGCACCTGAGGGAGGAAAGCTTTTTGAGCATATGCCGGGTCAGTGTGCAATGTTGTGTGTACCCGGTGTCGGTGAAGCGATGTTCTCAATCACATCCTCTCCCACAAACAAGCTTTTTCAGGAATTTTCAATCAAAAAGTGCGGTGTTCTTACAGATTATCTTCACGAGCTTCAGGTCGGTGATGAAATCATGGTAAGAGGTCCCTACGGTAACAATTTCCCCGTTGATACTGAGCTTAAGGGCAAGAATCTTCTTTTTGTTGCCGGCGGTATCGGACTTGCGCCCCTTCGCAGTGTAATCAACTATGTTCTTGATAACAGAGACGATTACGGCACAGTTGATATCCTTTACGGCTCACGCTCAGCTGATGATCTTGTTCAGCTCAAGGAAATTCAGGATGTGTGGATGAAGGCAAAGGATACAAACGTATACCTCACAATTGACAGACCTCAGGACGGCTGGGACGGACATGTTGGTTTTGTTCCTTCATATCTTAAGGAGCTTAACATGAAAACAGACAAAACCGTACTCGTCTGCGGTCCTCCGATTATGATCAAGTTCGTTCTCGGAGCATTAACGGAAATGGGCTTCACCAAAACTCAGGCATATACCACGCTTGAGCTTCGCATGAAGTGCGGTGTGGGTAAATGCGGTCGCTGCAACATCGGTTCAAAGTATGTTTGCAAGGACGGCCCCGTTTTCCGTTGCGATGAAGTTGACGAATTACCTGATGAATATTAAGGAAAGGACTGACAGAACATGAGTAACATGGTTAATGTATATTTTTACGGCAAAAAGTATGTAGTTCCCGGCGACATGACAATTATGACAGCTATGGAATATGCCGGATACACACTTTCAAGAGGCTGCGGCTGCCGTCACGGCTTCTGCGGCGCATGTGCCACAATTTACAGAATCAAGGGAGACAACACCCTCAAAACCTGCCTTGCATGTCAGAAGCAGGTTGAAGACGGAATGTATGTTGCATCAATTCCCTTCTTCCCCACAGATAAAAGAACCTATTCAATCAACGATATAAAGCCCACACAGCAGATTATGATGGAGCTTTATCCCGAAATTTACAGCTGTATCGGCTGTAATGCCTGCACAAAGGCATGCACCCAGGACCTTAATGTTATGCAGTATATTGCATATGCTCAGAGAGGTGAATTAGAAAAATGTGCAGAGGAATCCTTCGACTGTGTAGCATGTGGCTGCTGCAGCGTAAGATGTCCTGCAGAAATCTCACATCCCATGGTCGGTCTTCTTGCAAGACGCCTTGTGGGCAAATACATTGCTCCCGAAACAGAGCATCTGGTTGCAAGAGTTGAAGAAATCCGTAAGGGCGCCTATGACGATATGATTGAAAAAATCATGCAGAAGCCGATTACGGAAATGAAAGAGCTTTATAACACAAGAGAAATTGAGAAATAAGGAGGTTTATTCAGATGTTTACTTCAGAAATGCAGGAATCAATCAAGAAGGTTGAAGCCACAAGAGCTCAAAGAATGAAAACTGAGCCAAGAAGAATGACGGCTGAAGAAAAGGAAAACCTTCTCAAGTCCTACCATCCCGATTACAGAGCTGACGGCTTTGCAGAAATCAAGGTAGGTCCCAACAAGGGTGAAAAGGCTCCTCTTGAGCTTACAGAGCTTCTTCATTCAAACTCAGTTCTTCTCACAGAAAATATCGACCTCAGCAAGGTTGATTACGATTGCGACGTACTTGTTATCGGTGGCGGCGGAGCCGGTTCTTCAGCAGCTATCGAAGCAGACGAAGCAGGCGCAAAGGTTATCATGGTAACAAAATTACGTATCGGTGACGCCAACACAATGATGGCAGAAGGCGGCATTCAGGCAGCAGATAAAGAAAACGATTCACCTGTTCAGCACTATCTTGATGCTTTCGGTGGCGGACACTTTGCTGCAAGACCTGAGCTTCTCAGACGTCTTGTTATGGAAGCTCCCGATGCTATCAAGTGGCTCAACGAACTCGGCGTTATGTTCGATAAGGACGAGGACGGCAGAATGGTTACCACCCACGGCGGTGGTACCTCAAGAAAAAGAATGCACGCCTGCAAGGACTATTCAGGCGCAGAGATTATGAGAAATCTCCGTGATGAGGTGCTTAACAGAAAAATCCCCGTTGTTGAATTCACTTCAGCTGTTGAGCTTATCAAGGACGATAAGGGTCAGGTTGCAGGTGCTGTTCTTCTTAACATGGAAACAGGAGATTACCTTGTTGCAAAGGCAAAGACTGTTGTTATTGCAACAGGCGGTGCAGGCAGACTTCACTATCAGAACTTCCCCACCTCAAACCATTACGGTGCAACAGCTGACGGACTTATCCTCGGCTACAGAGCAGGCGCACCTCTTCTTTATCAGGACACAATCCAGTACCATCCCACCGGTGTTGCTTATCCCTCACAGCTTTTCGGTGCTCTTGTAACTGAAAAGGTACGTTCACTCGGAGCAATGCTTGTTAATAAAGACGGTGAAGCATATGCTCATCCTCTTGAAACAAGAGACGTTTCCGCATCTGCAATTATCCGTGAATGTGCAAACGGCAAGGGTGTTGAAACTCCTCTTGGCAGCGGTGTGTGGCTCGATACTCCGATGATTGAAATTATCGGCGGTGAAGGCACAATTGAAAAGAGAATTCCCGCAATGCTCCGTATGTACCTTAACTACGGCATTGACATGAGAAAGGTGCCCATTCTTGTTTATCCCACACTTCACTATCAGAACGGCGGTCTTGAAATTGGCGGTGAAGGCTTCACAAAGGCTATTCCCAACCTTCTTGTTGCAGGTGAAGCAGTCGGCGGTATCCACGGCAGAAACAGACTTATGGGTAACTCACTTCTTGATATCATTGTATTCGGCAGAAATGCAGGTAAGGCTGCAGCTGCAAAGTGCAAGGAGGTTGAGCTTGGTGCAATGAACCTTGACCATGTAAAGGCATATGCTGAGGCTCTTAAGGCAGCAGGCATTGACACCGGCAAAACATCACCCCTGCTTCTTCCCAAATATGCAAGACATGAAAGATAAGGAGATAAAACCAATGCGTGAAATTAATACACAGACTATTACAGATGTAATTGAAAAGCTTTGCATTGATGCAAACTGCCACCTTCCCGGTGATGTCAAGTGTGCAATCAAAAACTGCCGTGCATGTGAAGACGGTGCAATTGCAAAAGGCATCCTTGACGATATTATTGTAAACTACGAAATCGCAGATAATGAAAACGTTCCCATCTGTCAGGATACAGGCATGGCTTGCGTATTTCTTGAAATCGGTCAGGATGTGCACATTGTCGGCGGCGACCTCACAGAGGCTGTTAACGAGGGCGTAAGAAGAGGCTACACAAACGGCTATCTCAGAAAGTCAGTTGTTAAGGACCCCGTAAGAAGAGGCAACACAGGTGACAACACCCCAGCAATGCTTTACACAGAAATCGTGCCCGGCGATAAGCTTAAGATTACCGTTGGCCCCAAGGGCTTCGGCAGTGAAAACATGAGCCAGATCCGTATGTTCAAGCCCTCAGCCGGTCTTCAGGGCATCAAGGACTTCATTATTGAGGCTGTTGAAACAGCAGGACCCAATCCCTGTCCTCCCATCGTTGTAGGTGTTGGCATCGGCGGCACCTTCGATAAGGCAGCTCTTCTTGCAAAGAAGGCTCTTATGAGACCCATCGATTCAGAAAATCCCGACCCCTTCTATGCTGACCTTGAAAAGGAAATGCTCGAAAAAATCAACGAGCTCGGCATTGGCCCTCAGGGCTTCGGCGGCAAAACAACTGCAATCGGTCTTAACATTGAAACTCTTCCCACACACATTGCAGGTATGCCTTGCGCAATCAACATCAACTGCCATGTAACACGTCATAAGTCGGAGGTAATATAAAATGGAAAAGAAAATCACATTACCCCTCACCGAAGAAATTGCAAAAACTCTCAAAGCAGGTGACAGAGTTCTCCTCACAGGTTACATCTACACCTCAAGAGATGCAGGTCATAAGAGAATGTGCGAATCCCTTGCAAAGGGCGAGGAGCTTCCCATTGACCCCATGAATGCAACAATCTATTATGTCGGACCTACACCGGCAAAGCCCGGCACTGTTATCGGCTCAGCAGGCCCCACAACAAGCGGCCGTATGGATGCATATGCCCCCACAATGATGAGCGTCGGTGCAAGAGGCATGATAGGTAAGGGTGCAAGACTTCCTGAGGTTGTTGAAGCTATGAAGAAGTATACCGGTGTATACTTCGGCGCTGTCGGCGGTGCAGGTGCGCTTCTTGCAAAATGCATCAAGTCTGCAGAGCTTATCGCTTACGAAGACCTTGGCGCAGAAGCACTCAGAAAGCTTTATGTTGAAGATATGCCTCTTATGGTTATCATCGACTCAGAAGGCAATAACCTTTATGAGCTCGGCAGAGAAGAATATCTTGCTTCAAAGAAATAATAATAAAAAAGAAGTACCGACACAGTCGGTACTTCTTTTTTTATACGAAAAAACACCGCAGATGTCATGTCTGCGGTGTGTATTTTTATATTTTAAAATCAGAACAGAATAATCAGGAACTGTGACACAAGCACAACTACAATCAGAGCGATGGGGTAGGTTGCAGCATAGGCTGATGCAACATCCTCTGTACCTGCAGTGTTTATAAGTGTACCGAGGGCGGGAGTTGATGTCATACCGCCGGTGATTGAGCCCAGGTTGTTGAGAAGGCTTAATTTGAGCACATACTTAGCGAAAAGGAAACCGAGTACCAAGGGAAGTATTGTCATAATCATACCGTAAACAAAATACATGGCATCAAAGTTTTCCACAAATTCGGCACCGCCGGGAATGCCTGCACCGCAAAGGAAGAAAACAAGTCCGAGCTCACGGAAAAGCTTAAGAGTGCTCTGAGTGGGCATAATGTTAATTTTGCCGATGCGTGCGAAGTGACCGAGAACAAGGCTCGTAAGAAGGCAGCCGCCTGTTGTTGTAAGTGAGAAGCATGTGCCGCTGAGTCCTTCTGATGAAAGAGGAATTTTAACCTGACCAAGAACAGAGCCTATGATAGCTGCAAGTGAGAATGCGGCAATACCCATGTGGTCAATGTCAAAAAGCTTATCTGTGAAAGCTTTTTTTGAGCCTTCCTCTTTAACAATGAGCTTTGCTCTTTCCTCGTCCATATTTGCCTTTGTGAGCTTAGGCATAATCTGAACAAAAAGAACAACACCGATAACACCGAAGATATAAGCAATACCGTAACCTACAGAAACAAGATTCTGATAATCAGCTGCAACAGTTGCTTTAGCTGCAGAGAAAGCAGGAGTAGATGTAAGGGCACCTGCGAGAAGGCCGACTATCATTGCAACAAATCCGTCCTGGTCCTGAATTGTACCGCCGTAACCGATTACTTCACCAAGGCCTATACAAGCCGCTGCGGCAATACCGCCGGAGAGAATGATTATGGCACCGAGAAGAACATATGATTTGAAGTTTCTTTTAAAATTACCGAAGAACTTAGGACCTGCAATAAAGCCTACAGAGGTTACGAAAAGAACAAGACCGAGGCTTTCAACAAGAGAAAGACCGCCGTTGAAATCGTAGGGCTTTGTGCTGCCGCTGAAAAGAAGGGCACCGTCACCGTCAACACTGAAAAACAGTGCACCGAAAATAAGTGCAATAATGAAAACGCCTGCATCGCCAAGAGATACACCCTTGATTGTTATTCTGCCGAGCAGATAGCCTAAAGTGAGAACTGCGAAAACAACAAACAGCAGTGTTGAAATGTTGCTCAGAGTAATAACTCCACCCAAAAGACTCATAAAAAAACCTCCTGTTTTTTCGACTTTTATACTAATTTTTTTACCTTTAGAATTCTATCATTGAAACTGGATAAACACAAGTATAATTCTGAACAAACTTACCAAAAGTTTCTGCTAAGTTTTAGTTAATAAGTATATTGCTCTCTGATTAAAAGGCAAAAAGGAATATTATTTTTCTTTTTAAATTATTAAGAAAAATATCAAAAAAAACATCTGGCTTCTTGACATAATGCTTTGCGTGATATATAATATCTAAGCAATCCGGAATAAGTGGTGGAGTCTGTCATAGAATGTACGCATTCTATTTGTTGTGGGTTGTAATTTTGATTTGCGCATAAAGGACAAAACTACCTTTTTGCTTTAATCTGAATTCAGACAGAATCCGTTTTTACGGGTTCTTATTTTTTTGCACAGATGAGCCCGCAGTATAACAATTAAGGAGTTGTCACAATGAGTCCGATAACCATTACCGCTCTGATTATTTTTGCCGTTACCTACATACTTATGCTGGTATTTCAGAAAATCAGACCTCATGTAACTGTTGCATCAGCAATAATTTTTGTTGTTTTAGGAACGGTTGCAACATTGAATCCCAACCTATTCGGTGAAGGCTTTTTCACCGTCGGAACAGGAAGCTATGATTATTCGTTTATTAATGCTCTGTCCGAAATTGACTGGAATGTAATCATGATGATAGCGGGTACAATGGGTACCGTGTATCTGTTTATCGAATCAAAAATGCCCCAGCTGATGTCAGATATTCTTATTTCAAAAATGCCAAATGTGAAATGGGTTGTTGTTGCCCTTTCTCTTTTTGCAGGTATTGTTTCAGCTTTTGTTGACAATGTTGCAACTGTGCTTATGATTGCCCCTGTTGCATTGGCTTTCTGTAAAAAGCTGAACATTTCACCTGTTCCGTCAATTATCTGTATAGCAGTTTCATCCAACCTTCAGGGTGCAGCAACATTGGTTGGTGACACAACTTCTATTCTTCTTGCAAAAGAAGCAAGCCTCGACTTCTCTGACTTTTTCGTTCATGACGGTCATGTGGGTATGTTCTGGGTTGTTCAGGCAGGTGCAATTGTCAGTGCTTTAATTATTCTCTGGATGTTCCGCAAGGATAATGACAAAATTGATTTCAACGGCAGAACAAAGGTTGAGGACAAATTTCCCACCTTCCTTCTTCTTGGAACAGTTGTTGCCCTTATTGCTGTATCCTTTATTCCTTATAAGGAAGCCGCAGCAGAGGGACAGCTTCATAAGCCTGCAATAACCAATGGTATCATTTGCATCGGCTTTTTCCTCATCGGCATTATAAGAGAGCTTCTTATCAAGAAAAATAAGGATATTGTTAAAAACGCCTTCAAGGAAATCGACTACTACACAATCATTCTTCTTACAGGTCTTTTTGTTGTTATAGGCGGCATCAAGAGTGCAGGCGTTATTGATGTAATCGGCAACGCTATTGCATCTCTCGGAGCAGGCTCACCCTTTGTTGTATACACAATCATAGTGTGGATGAGTGTATTCCTCTCCGCTTTTATTGATAACATTCCCTATACGGCAACAATGCTTTCAATTGTACCCGTTATTGCTTCAAGTGTAGGTATGAATCCTGCAATACTTTATTACGGACTTCTTTGCGGTGCCACCTTAGGCGGTAATCTCACCCCGATTGGTGCCTCTGCAAACATAGCAGCAATCGGAATTCTCAGAAAAGAAGGTCATGAGGTCAAATCAACAACCTTTATGAAATTCGGCGTTCCCTTTACTCTTGCTGCCGTTACCACGGGTTACCTGCTTATCTGGCTTATCTGGAAATAAAAACAAAAAATAACAGGTGGATTCACCTGTTATTTTTTTATGTAAATTATTACTCCGTAGCTTTTTTATAAATTTCAAGAAGTCCGTCAAGAAGAAGATTTTCATCAAAGATAATTTCTGTTTCACAGCAGGGGATTATTGAATGGCTGTAGCCGCCCGTTGCAACAACGGATGCAACCTCGTTTCCGAGCTCACCCTTAATTTTTCTTATAAGTCCGTCAATCATAGCTGAGGTGCCGTAAACAATACCGCTTTGAATGCACTCAACAGTGTTTTCACCAATGGCATTTTTCGGTGCAGTAAGGCTTACTGAGGGAAGAAGAGCCGTTCCTCTTGTAAGAGCATCAAGTGAAATTTTAACACCGGGTGAAATTGTACAGCCCTTAAAGGTACCGTCCTTGTCAATAACAAGAATTTTCGTTGCCGTGCCAAGGTCAATCACAAGTGAGGGGAGAGGGTATTTTTTAATTGCTGCAACTGCACCTGCAATAAGGTCGGCACCAAGGTAGGAAACGGGAAGTATATCAACCTTAAGGTTCCCGTTATATTCACCGCCCACAAGCATGGGCTCAATGCCGATTGTCTTCTTGATAGCTCTCACAATCGGGTCTGTGAGCTCAGGCACAACAGAGGCAAAAATAACTCCGGTAAAATCTGAGGGCTTGACATTGTAAAGATTGAATATATCAAGAAAGTCAATTGCAAATTCATCACTGCTCTTGTGTCTTGCTGTGTAAAGCCTTGAAACAAAAGCCAGCTCATCGTTTTTATAAGCACCGAGGGTTATGTTCGTGTTACCCATATCTATGGCTAAAAGCATAATTATCACTCCTTAATTAAAAAGTATATACCAACCCTATGGCAAAAGTCAAATAAATGTGATAGAATAATAGAAAAGTTTTTTGAGGAAGAGTGAATGTAATGAAATGTAATATCTGCCCAAGGCAGTGTAATGCTGACAGATCCTTGAAGGCAGGCTTCTGCGGTGTGCCTGAAGAGTTTTATCTCGCAAGGGCGGCAAAGCATTTCTGGGAGGAGCCTCCTGTCAGCGGTACAAGGGGAAGCGGCACTGTCTTTTTTTCAGGCTGTAATCTTGGCTGTATATTCTGCCAGAACTATGATATCAGCCATAATTGTAAGGGTAAGAAAATCACCGACGAAAGATTGACGGAGATTTTTGACGAACTGATTTCTGACGGCGCTCATAATATTAACCTTGTAAATCCCACGCACTATGCTCTGAAGCTGAAGAGTATTCTCGAAAGCTACCAAAGCAGCGTACCGGTAGTATATAACAGCTCAGGCTACGAAAAAACAGATACACTCCATGAGCTGAAGGGACTTATTGACGTTTATCTTCCCGATCTTAAGTATATAAAGGGTGAAAGGTCGCTGAAGTATTCAAGAGCAGAAAATTATTTTGAATACGCCTCAAAGGCACTCATCGAAATGAAAAAGCAGTGCCCCGGGAACATATTCGATTCTGAAGGTATTATCAGAAAAGGTCTTATTGTCCGCCACCTTATTCTCCCGAAGAATACTAACCAGTCAATTGAGATACTTTTGTGGATAAAGAATAACCTTGGCGAGGATACAACGGTTAGCCTTATGAGTCAGTACACACCCTTCGGTAAAATTGAAGGTATACCCGAGCTTCAGAGAAAAATAACCGCCCGTGAATATGAAAAGGTAATCACTGCAGCAGAAAACATGGGCTTTCGAAACCTTTATTTGCAGGAAAGCACATCTGCAAGTGAAAATTTTATTCCCGAATTTGATTTTACGGGTGTTTAACTCTTTATTTTTAAGAAAAAATGTGCTACTATTTATAAAATGACAGATAATGGAGGATTTTTAAAATGAAAGGATTTATTCAGGAATTCAAAACATTTATCATGAGAGGCAATGTAATGAACCTTGCTGTCGGCGTTATCATAGGCGGTGCATTTCAGGCTATTGTAAATTCACTTGTTAATGATATCGTGTCACCCGTACTGTCTCTTGTTACAAAAGGCATCAACTTTGCCGATAAATTCATTGTGCTTACAACTGAAGATGTTACCTTCGCAACAGTTGAAGCTGCAAAGGAAGCAGGCTATGCTACCTTAGCTTACGGCTCATTTGTAACTGCAATTATTAACTTTATGACAATGGCTGTTGTTATTTTCCTTCTTGTTAAAGCAATCAATAAGCTCATGGACTTAGGAAAGAAGAAGGAAGAACCGGCAGAAGAAGAACCCACAACAAAGGTTTGCCCCTTCTGTAAAAGCGAAATCAGCATTGAGGCTGTTAAGTGCCCCAACTGTACATCCGATATCCCCGAAGAAGAGGTGGCTGAATAATGACAGGCTTTATAGGCGGCGGAAATATGGCTTCTGCTATTATAAAGGGTATGGTATCTTCAGGCTTTCTTCACGGTGAGGATATAGCTGTTTTTGATATTGATACCGCAAAAACAAAAGCTCTTTCAGCTGAATACGGACTCAAGGTTTCACAAAGTGCAAAGGAAATAGCTTTGGAATGTGATACTGTTGTCCTTTCCGTAAAGCCGAATATTTTCCCTGTGCTTCTTTCTGAAATCGGTGAAGCATTAAAGGGAAAAGACCCTCTGATTATTTCCATTGCCGCAGGTAAAACCCTTGGCTTTATTTCCGAGCTTCTTCCCTATGAGCCGAGACTTATCCGTGTTATGCCCAACATAAATGCAAAGGTATGCGAAGCAATTTCAGCATTTTGCGGTAATGAAAGGGCAACTTCAGAAGACAGAGTATTTGCAGAAAGCTTCTGCAATGCCTTCGGCAGAGGAATTGAAATTGATGAAAAGCTCTTTTCTGTTTACAGTGCAATCGGCGGCTGCTCACCTGCATTTTGCTATTTGTTCATTGATTCAATGGCAAGGGCGGCGGTTAAAAACGGAATGAGCAAAAAGCAGGCTCTTGAGGTTTCTGCCCAGGCAGTTCTCGGCAGTGCAAAAATGATTCTCGAAAGCGACAGCCACCCCTGGCAATTGGTTGACGAGGTCTGTTCACCCGGCGGCACCACAATTGAGGGTGTAGTGTCCCTACAGAAGGACGGCTTTGAGCAAGCGGTTATAAACGCTGTTGAAGCAAGCTATAATAAAGATAAAAGGCTATAATTTTTAACGGGCTGTTGGTTTTATCCAACAGCCTTTTTTCTTAAGATTTCCTTAATTTGAAAAGGCAGTTGTTGATTATAGATCAAATATACTGTACAATCAATACAAAGGAGGTTTTGTAATGAAAAAATACCTTGCAATTTTTTCTGTTGCATTTGTTGTTGTAGTTATATTTTTTGCCGACTTCTTTTTGATTACCCATACAATTAAAACAGAATTGATAGAAGAAATAAAATATGATAAGTCATATTCATATGCTTACGGAGAAAAATATTTTTTTATTAAGGATGAAGACTATAACGGATTTTATGACGGAAAAACCGTATTGAAACATTACTTATCCGAATTTGATTTTTCTCTCCTTGATACAGAAGGATATACATATTTTGTATGTGTAGGCGGAAAGCTGAATTCAATAAAATATAATGGCAGAAAATGTAAACTAAGAACATATTTTGCTTTCCCTGATGAATATGAAGCTATAATTGATAGTGAGGTACTTGATGACGGTGTAATAAGGATTTACCGTATGAAAAAGATAAATATTGATTATGATTATCATTCAGAATAATAAAAAAGGAGCTGTAAAAAAACGGAAGTTCGTTTTTTTACAGCCCTTTTTTTATGCAGTTGTCAGAGCTTTGTATTTTTCTTCAATTCTCTGCCACATATATAAGTCTTTATTTTTATACTTTTCAAATTCGTCAACGGCAATTTTAAGTGCCTGCCTTATTTTTTCGCTTTCTTCTGTTTCGTACTGTTCAATTACCGTATAGATTTCCTTTACGGCTTCAACAAGCTTTTCATCCTCTGCCTTGCCTTCTTTAAAATCTGAGAACAAAGCACGGATTTTGAAGGCTCTTACCATATTTGAACGCTTTTCTTCCGTCAGGTCATAGAACAGATAGGGGATAATTGAAAGGACTGTTCCGATAAAGCTGCAGATAATCATTGCCTTTAAAAGGGGATTTCTGAAATCTGCGTTGAAAAGGTCGGAATAGTTGTTTGTAAGTCCAAGCTTACCCATTATCATCGGGATAGCATAGCCGGTGCCGAGGGTGATAATACTGCCTAAAAGCACACCGCTTTGCTCAATGAAGCCTTCGAGTCTGTCACCGGTTTTGTACTGCTGATAATCCATAATGTCAGCCTTGATTGCAGGAAGGTAAACGATTGAAAGAGCACCGAACATATCCTTTACGAACATAAGTGCAAAGAACAGTATGTAGCTTTCGTAGCAGGTGAGCATAAGGGCCATACACGCTGCCTGAACTGAAAGGGACATAAGACAGATTTTCTTTTTACCAAGCTTGTTTGTAAGGGGCGCACCAAGAACAAGACCGGGAGTTGAAGCCTCGCCCTTGATGACTGTCATAATTGAATAAATTGCAGGGTTATTCATTCCGTAATAGAAAACCCACTGGAAAAGGTAGCTGTAGCCCATATTCAAAAAGCTTATCCAGGAGGAAACATTGATAATCCAGAAATATTTATTTTTTGATACCTTTTTAAGACCTTCAAAAAAGCCTACCTTCTGAACATACTGCTGAGGTACAATGGTCTTTTCTTTAGTACCGAAAACGCAAAGCATACTAACACAAACACCCAGAGTGCAGAAAATCGGGAAGGCAATACGGTAGGTTTTAATGTCGTCGAGGGGACCGATAAGGGGAAGAACGGGATTTATAACCGTGGGAGCAAAGGAATAAACAATGGAGCTTATGCCGATTATCCACGAACGCTCCTTTGAGTTGGGTGACAGCACCTGAACAAGGCTTGAATAAGCAGTAAGATAAAATGGCGAACAGAACTGCAGAAGAGTATACACAACAAAAACAGAAATCAGCTTCTGGTTATATTGCATTGTTTCATAGGGAAGATAAACAAATACCGTGCCTAAAATCGCAGTGGGCAGACCGAGGAAAAGAATGTAAGGTCTGAACTTCCCCATTTTGCTTTTTGTGTTATCAAAAAGCATCGCACGTGTTGGGGCAATAAGAAGCATAATCAGAGTGGATATAACATTCATTGTCTGAATGTCCATTGCCTTAAGACCGATTGATGCACCAACAATCATACTGCCCGCATTAAGCGAAATGATGCCAACAAGTGAGGTGATGAAATAAACGCCTGCACCTCCTACGGAATAAGCTGCAACCTCTTTATAAGGCACATACTTTCCTTCTCCGGGAGTTTTCCACTGAGCTTTTGCATCGCTCAGAACGGTTTTTGCTTTGGTTAAAAGCTTTTCCATTGGTTTTTCTCCTTTACTAGTTCGTATAATTTCTGGCTGAAGCAGTATTTTTTTATCAGTGCTTCAATTTCCGAAAGCTCAGGCTTCTGAGACTTTTTCAGCTTGCAGCGAAGCATCAGATTTTTAGGTGAATGTGCAAAGTCAACAAACTCTATAACATCAACCTCATATCCACATTTTTTCAGTATCTCGGCTCTTATGCTGTCTGTAAGAAGGGCGGAAAACCTTTCCTTGATAAGTCCGTGATTAAGCAGCAAATCGAAGTCGCCGCCTTTACCTATGGAAGAGCAGATTTCGTGCTGACAGCAGGGGACAGAGAAAATATGCTTAACACCGTGGCTTATTGCATGATAAAGAGCAAAGTCCGTTGCAATGTCGCAGGCGTGAAGGGTGATTACCATATCAACGTTATCCTTGTATACCTCACCCTTGGTAACATCGTTAACATAAAACTTAAGGTCCTCATAGCCGTATTTTTCAGCAATCTCATTGCAGTGCTTCACAACATCCTCTTTAAGGTCAAAGCCGAGCACCTTTGCCTTTACGCCTTTGATTACGGTAAAATAGTGATAGATAATAAAGGTAAGATAGCTTTTGCCGCAGCCGAAGTCAAGTATTGTAACCGTATCCTTGTCGAGCTTTCCGAAGGCATCATCAACAATTTCAATAAAACGGTTAATCTGCTTGTATTTATCGTACTTGCTTTTCACAACCTGAAAATCAGAATTAAAAACACCTAGGTCAACCAGGGCGGGAATGTTTTCCCCCTGCTTCAATATGTAGGCTTTTTCCTTGTTGTGGCTCTGAGGCTGAGCCTTTTTAATTTCGTTGCCTGTAACCTTCCTTTTGGTCTTATCGGGGAAAAGGGTATAGTGAATTGTTGTACCCTCAGCAGTAAGACAGCACTGACGGTAGTTGTTCTGAGCTTCCTGTGAAAGCCAGAGAAGGAATTCCTCCTGGCTTAAATTCTGATGAAAGACCTGATTGTTTTTATACCTTTCATTCTGCCAGAAAACACCCTTTTTACCCTTTACGGGTCGGGCGGTTATTTTTGTGTATTCGCAGTCAGGCTTTTTTCTTTCACTGAATGCAATTTTTTTTATTTTACCCTCGAGGGTTACTATATCGTCACAGATTATAAAGCTCATTTTGCATCTCCCTGAGTACTATTTTATATAATAATACCACATAAAAACAGATTTGTATACAAATGTTTTTTTGTATTGACTAAAAATGTAAATTATTGTATAATTTTTTCATATGTAAACAAAACGGAGGTTCTGTTATGGAAAACAAATTTTCTCTCGACACATCAATGAAAAAAGTTCTCCCGATGCTGCTTGCAGTGCTAGGTGCAGTTCTTGCAGCTGTACTTCTTATCACAAGGCTTAACCTTATTAACCTGGTGTGCCTTCTTTATTGCTGCATTATGTCTGCAGTAATTCTGCTTTCACTCATCATCAAGAAAAAGGTTTACGCACCCATGATTTTCGGTTATGCCGCATCAAGTGTAGGCATCATTATTTTCCATGTAATATGGGGCGCAGATGCAGGCTTCGGAGCTTTTCTCGCTGATAAGACAAACGGCTGGTCAAGTGCTGCCAATGCTCTTTTTTCAGGTGACGGCTCCTTCTTCACAAGACTCGGCGGCAACATTCTTCTTGCACTTCCCGCTGCTGTTTGTCTGTGGGCACTTTTCTTTGTTGCAAAAAAGAATTGCACAAAAACAGCGCTTAAGGCTGTTTCTTCCTTTGCACTGAGTATTCTTCTCATGGCTTCATCTGTTTTCTCTGTTCTCTTCGGAAATCTCAGAACAAAGCCTGTAACAGAAAGGCTCTGGGACGGACACGACGACTATCTCAAGAATGTTGATAAAACAAAATCAGACAATCCCAATGTGCTGTTCATTCTTATGGACGATATGGGCTACGGTGACATATCACTCAACGGTGCAATCTATGACACACCAAATATGGATTCCATCGGTGAAAACGGTCTTAACTTTGAAAACTTCTATTCAGGCTATTCAGTTTGCTCGCCTGCACGTTTTGCAACTCTCACAGGCCGCTATCCCTACAGGGGCTATGCAGACAATGTTATCTATCCCACAGTGCAGACCACAGGCAACTTTGCTCAGACAAGAGTTTACAACTCCTTTGAAATGGGCAACAATGTTGACGGTATGCTCGGCGATGAAATCACAATTGCTGAGGTATTCCAGAATGCAGGCTATGCAACGGGTGCCTTCGGCAAGTGGCATCTTGGTGACTACGGCGAATATCTTCCCACAAATCAGGGTTTTGATTACTTCTACGGAAGCCATCATGTAAATGACATGTATGCATTCTATCATGTCCGTGAAGAAAACGGTGAATACGAAATTGTTCACGGTAACCAGGAAATGAGAGATGAGAATGGCAAAAAGGACCAGAGTATGCTCACAGAATGGATTCACGGTGAAATTGAAGCATGGATAACCGACAAGGCAGAAAAGGATGAGCCCTTCTTTGCTTATTATGCAACACCTTGGCCTCACGGTCCCGTTTTTGCAGGTGACGATTTTGACGGCACTTCAGGTATGGGTACATATGTTGACTGTCTTACCGAATTTGATACATATCTCGGTAAGCTCTTCAATACCATGGAAGAATTAGGTGTACTTGAAGATACAATCATTGTGTTCACAAGTGATAACGGACCTGCACTTGAAGGATCCATCGGTGACCTTCGCGGCGGTAAGTACCTTGCTTATGAGGGCGGTCAGAAGGTTCCCTTTATGCTTCGTTGGGACAATAACAACGGACTTTTCGAAAAGGGTGAAACAAGAAGTGAAAGCGTAACCTCAGTTGACTTCTTCCCCACACTTATTGAGCTTTGCGGAATCACCGGCAATGAGGGCCAGAAGAATTACCTCCCCACTGACAGAGAGCTTGACGGTGTTTCAATGCTTCCCGTAATCAAGTCCGATAAGGTTATTCACACTAAGGAACATCCCATTCTTCACATGAAGCGTGAGGATGTGAAGGCAATTCAGTATACCGTTACATCAAAGAGCGTAAAGGAGCAGTATCCCGATTATGACTACGCTGTTCTTAACGAAAACGAAAACATTACCTTCAAGTATTTCGATAAAATTCAGAATGATAACTCAGCCTTCTGGGATAAGAACCGTAAGAACTGGCTCCACATTCTTTCTGATGACTATCAGGAAAACTACAACCGTACTCCCGTATATCCTGAAATTTCCGATGAAATGAACGAGGTTCTCAAGGGTGTACAGAGTAAGCTTTCAGACAACAGAAGAGGTATTATAAAATAATGCCGCCCCTTTCAATTATGATAAAGCCGGCTTCTTCCCTTTGCAACCTTCGCTGTAAATACTGCTTTTACTGCGATGTTGCCGCCCACAGAGACGTGTTTTCTCTCGGCAAAATGGAGGAAGCTACGGCAGAGAGATTAATTAAAAGCGCCTTGGAATTTGCAGATGGCTCTTCTGTAGCCGTTGCTTTCCAGGGCGGTGAGCCTTTAATAGCAGGAAGGGATTATTTCAGCTTCTTCACTTCAAAGGTGAAGGAGTATAACAAAAAGAACTCTGAAATTTTCTATTCAATCCAGACTAACGGTACGTTGGTTGACGATGAATGGGCAAGGTTCTTTTATGAAAATAAGTTCCTTGTGGGACTCAGCCTTGACGGTGACTATGAGGGCAACAAATTTAGGGTTGACGCCAACGGTCAGAATGCCTACTATAAAATAACAAAGGCTGCAAAGAAGTTTGAAAAGCATAAGGTGGAATATAATATTCTCACCGTTCTCACAGGCTACTGTGCCGAAAATGCCGAAAGGATATATAAGCACTTCAGAAAAGAGGGCTTTAAGTATCTGCAGTTTATTCCCTGCCTTCGGCCCATGGGGGATAACACACAAAGTGAGCTGTATATGACACCTGAGCAGTATGCGGACTTTCTTATCCGCATTTTTAATCTTTACGTAAAGGATTTTGCCCGAGGCAATTACATGAGCATCCGTCAGTTTGACAACTGGGTGAGAATGTACCTTGGCGAAAAGGCAGAGCAGTGCGGTCTCATGGGGCACTGCACCCATCAGTTTGTCTGTGAGGGTAACGGTAATATTTACCCCTGCGACTTTTATTGCACAGACGAGTGGCTTCTTGGTAACATTAACGAAAGCTCACTCAGAGACCTTGCACAAAGCAAAGCAGCTTTTGAATTTATAAAGGAAAGTTTGCCGGTGCCTGAAAAATGCAAGCAGTGCAGGTTTTATCCTCTTTGCAGGGCAGGCGGCTGCAAACGAAACCGTGAAAGCGGGGACTACTGTGAAAGCTACAAGAAGTTTTTTGCTTCATGTCTGCCGTTGTTCGGAATGTTCAGTAAATAATGAGCTGTATGCCGACACCCGTTAAGGCAGTGTTTGTTTCTCGAACAAAATTCCCTGTATTATTGCCAAAAGCCTTGCTGCGTTTTGTGGCTTCAATACAAGAAATTTTTAGTTCTTACGAAACTGCGAAGCACTTTAAAATGCGAAATAAGTGTGCAAGAAAAGGCAAAAATCACCGATAATGCTGACGCATATCGGTGATTTTTAACGCATTATTGTGTGATTAGTTCACATTTTAAAGGAATACTTCCTTAACGGGTGTCGGCATAAACAGCTCCCTTAATTTTTTAGTTGGTACCTAAATCAAGAACAGCATTGTAGTCATCGATATCATAGTTACCTGCTGAATTTTTAATAATATCGTAAAGATCGGCCTTTTCTCCGTCCCAGCCCTTGATGTCAAGCTTTTTAAGGATAAAACGGAATCGTCTGAGAAGTCTGAGAAGCACATCACCCTCGGGGGTGCCTTCCTTGAAGCTCTGGTTTCCTCTGAAGGCACCGTGAACAAGCTCGGCGGCATAATCGAGCACCTTCATCTGTCTTATGCTCTTGTCGCATTTAATCCACAGAAGCCTTGCAAGGGTACCGATTTTAATGCTGCATATAATTCTGCCAAGAAGCTTCAGCACCTTTTTGATAATGCCCTTGTCCTCGATGTGAAGCTTACCCATTGCTCTTTCAGTGTCATCACGCATGTCAGTGATGATGTTCTTTATCATTCTGTCGAACATATCGGAAAGATACTTTTTGCAGTCGTCAGTATCCCACTCAAAGTCGGGGGTAGGGATGCTTTTTATTTCTGCCTCCTTTTCCCTGAGTGTTACGAGTCTTATGAAAGCGGGGTCGGCAATGATTGAGCCCGTTGTAATATCGTAAAGCTTATTACCCTTTTCCGTTTCTATTGTATTAATGCTCTGGTTATGCATGTGACCTGTGAAAATTATCTTAACACCGCAGTCGGCAAGGAAGGTGGCAAACTTGTGAGCATCTTTTATCATCATCGGGGAAATGAGTGAGAACAGAGGCTGACCCGGCATAATGGGATAGTGGCACATCGCAACAACTGTCTGTCCGTCCTTCTTTGCTTTTTCACACTGGTCCTCAATCCAGTCCCATTGCTCATCCTTGAAATAGTATTTACCCTTCTTCTTGTTGTCACAGTTGAGTGCAAGAAGACGTACATCCTCAGAAAGCTGAGCCACATAGGAAAGGTTATCCTCATCGCAGGCAATTGCATCACCGAAGCCGAAGTCACGGTATAAATCGATAAGCTCATCTCTTTCAGCGTGCTCGGGGGAGTACCTTCCGTTTTCTGAAAAGGCAAAGGTGTCACCCTTTTTCCATTTGAAGTCATGGTCTGCAGTTACAACATAAATTTTCTTACCGCTTTCCTTCAGGGAGTAAAGCAGCTTCAGAAAGCCCTTGTGGTTTTCCTTTTCACCGTTAAAAATAAGGTCGCCCACAATCAGAACAATGTCAGCTTCATCGGCATTTCTCAAAAACTCAAAAACACTTTCGTTAATGCTCTGTGTTTCTGCAAAGCACTTTTGCTCATAATGCATAAAATCCTCATATTCATCACCGCTGCAGCCGAGGGCTGTGTCAAAAAAGTGAGGGTCTGCCATAACATAAAATTTAAGTTCCTTCATATTACTGTTCTCCGTGAAAACAAATTTCAAAACCCGTATTGCAAAGCTGATATGGTTGTGTTATTCTAAATACAGGATTTAATAAATCCATTTTACCAAAAAGCAAAATATAAAGCAAGGGGAAAGCATTATGAAAATTACATTTATGGGTGCAGGCAGCACTGTTTTTGCAAGAAACGTTATCGGTGATTGTATGTGTACTCCTTCACTTTGTGAAAGTGAGTTTGCTCTTTATGATATTGACGAAAAAAGGCTTAAGGAATCTGAGACTATACTCAAAGCAATTAACAGAAATGTAAATGAGGGCAGGGGAAGGATTACAACCTTCCTTGGTGAAGCAGAACGCAAGGAAGCTCTGAGAAATGCAGACTTTGTTGTTAATGCAATCCAGGTGGGCGGATATGAGCCTTGTACTGTTATCGACTTTGAGATTCCCAAAAAATACGGCCTTCGTCAGACCATAGCCGATACAATGGGAATCGGCGGTATCATGCGTGCTCTTCGTACCATTCACGTCATGAAGGCGTTTGCCGACGATATGGAAGAGGTCTGCCCGGATGCATGGCTTCTTAATTACTCCAACCCCATGGCAATGCTGACAGGCTATATGCTCCGATATACAAAAATAAAAACAGTCGGTCTTTGCCACAGTGTTCAGGGCTGCTCAAGGTGTCTTCTTGAAAAGCTCGGTATGGAAGATAAAATTGAAGGCAGGGTTGATCGCATTGCAGGCATCAACCATATGGCATGGCTTCTCGAGCTTCACGACAAGGATGGTAACGACCTTTATCCCGAAATCAGAAAAAGAGCAAAGGAAAAAAATGCCAATGAAAAGCACGAGGATATGGTACGCTTTGATTATATAGATAAGCTTGGCTATTACTGTACCGAGAGCAGTGAGCATAATGCAGAATACAACCCATTCTATATCAAAACAAGATACCCCGGAATGATTGATGAGTTCAACATTCCTCTTGATGAATACCCCAGACGCTGTGTAAGTCAGATTGAAGGCTGGGAAAAGGAAAGAGACTCCATTCTCGCTGACGGTAAAATTACCCATGAGCGCTCAGAGGAATACGCTTCATACATAATGGAAGCAATTGTTACAAACAAGCCTTATAAAATCGGCGGCAATGTTTTAAATAACGGACTTATCGAAAATCTTCCAAAGGAAGCTTGTGTTGAGGTTCCCTGCCTTGTTGACGGAAGCGGTATCACACCCTGCCACATGGGCAAATTACCCTTGCAGCTTGCCGCAATGAATTCAAGCAACATTTATCCTCAGCTTCTCACAATTGAAGCTGCCGCAACAAAAAAGAAGCAGTACATCTATAACGCCGCAATGATGGACCCCCTCACGGGGGGAGAGCTCAGCATCAGGGATATCTACTCCATGGTCGACGAGCTTCTTGAAGCCCACAAGGATTTCCTTCCGGAGTATGAGTGATACTGTATACTATATATATAAGTAGCTATAGCATAAAGGAGGTCGGAACGTCGGCCTCCTTAAAATTTATTCATCAACTTGCACAAAAACACATGTTCAAATTTTATCCATAAATTACCTCAAAGCCTATTGATTTTATTGTCTTAATCTTTTATAATAAGTATGTGTAATTATAGGGGTTACTGTACCCTTTTAAAAATTCACGCACCTTTGAAGGGTGCAGACTCAATGAAAGGAAACAATGTGTTAGTCAGAAAAACACAAGGAGGTCAGATGTGTTCGACGAACATTTAATCTTTCAGTTTTCATAACAGCACTTCGGTGAAAGCCCGAAGAAAAATCTTCCTCTTGTCCCGGAAGGGCAGGCGGGAAAAACCACTTTATTAAGGGGGATAAAACAAATATGAAAAAGATTTTAAAGACATTTGCTAAAAAGTCTATGTCGCTCTTTATGGCAGTTATCATGCTTCTGTCATGCTGGGTGTTTGTCGCACCTGTGCCTGAAGCTCATGCTGCCCAAGAAACACTGACCTATACGCTTGAAGAGTTGTACAACACATATCTGACAGAGGACTCAGGTGCAACCTTTGTTAAAGGTAAGTTCACTAACGATAATACTGTTCCTGCTCAGGACGGTCTTTATCAGAACGTTCTTTATTCACCGGCGTATACCAATGGTATTACTTCAGGTGTTGCATCTGACAGTGAACAGCTTGGTGTAGACGGTTGTGACAGCAGCAAATATAATAAAATAGATGTTTATTGGCATCATGCAGATACTGTTATGCTTTATGACGGTGTAACTACTCCTCGTACCGGTGTTATGGTTATGAATATCAGAGGTAATGGCGGCAACTGGGATGGTAAAAGTGTGGTTAAGGGTTCATGGCTTACCAATAGTGGCGATGATTTTTCCTTTGCAAACTATTGGCGCGGCGCTTGTGGTGGTAACCTCGACTTCACTTGGGCAATGAGTAACGATTCAGATGGTTACACACTTAACTACGCTGAATCTCTTCCTGATAGTTCAAAACAGTGGACAAAGAAGACTAGTGACGGTGGCCAGGGACATGCAAACTTAATTCAATTTACAGGTACGATGGATGAGAATAGGTTCATTGTAGAATATAAACCTGCATTTGGACTTTATGCTGAAGATAGTGAAACGGGAAAAACACTTACTGGTACTTCAAACACCTATATCCGCGTTGTTAACTATAAAACACTTAAGGAAGCTATTACAGACGCAAAGAATTTCATCAAAACTAACATCATTGATGATACAAGTTATAAAAACAAGTATACAGAAGAATCCTTGAACAAACTTGCTGAGCTTGCCAATGCTCTTGTTGCCGCAAAGCCTGATACCACATACTTTGACGGAAACTCAAAACATTTATATAACGAATATGCTGCTGACGCAAAGGCTGCTGTTACTGCATGGAACACTTGGACCGGCCTTGAGAAGAAGAGCTACACCGTAACATTCTACGATGAAGATGAAACAACTGTTCTTTATACTTTACCGGTTGTTTATGGTAATAATGCGAACGTTTCTTCTTTAGCTACCCCCACCAAAGCTCCTGACACATATAACCACTACAGCTTTGCAGGTTGGTCAGGCAACTATACAAACGTTACAAAAGACGAAAAGGTAGTTGCTAGATATACAGGAACAGCGCACACCTTTGATGGTGCATATAAAACTGATGCAGACGCAAAGACTCATATGAGACAGTGTACAGGTTGTACAGCCTATGGTATGAACGGCGAAATGAATAAGGCAGTAGCTTGTTCTGGCTCATATAGCGGTAACGACAGCAGTCATAGCTTCACTTGTGTATGTTCTAAGAGTTATTCACATACACCCACATGGCAGAACAATACTGCTACTAAATATCGCGTAACCGGAACTTTGACTCCTCAGGAACAGTGTGTTACCGGTATTGTATACAAAGTAAGCTGTTCAATCTGTGGTATTGCACACACAACAAATACATTTACAGTAGCGGCTCCCGGACACAACTATCAGTTTGCAAAGCACGAACCTCATACATGTACCGCCCCCGGTTATGATATTTACCGTTGTCTTAAGTGTGGTACAACAGAAAACAGAGAAGATAGCGTTAACGGACAGCCCGGCACTGACCCTGCAGCACACAGCTGGGAGACACAGCTCACTGATAATGGCAACGGTAAACACGGTTATAAGTGTACAAAGTGTGATGCATGGGATCAGCTCGCTGACCATGAATACGAGCTTGAGGTAATCACACCCAACACATGTACTGATGCAGGTTGGGGTAAATATACCTGTAAGTATTGTCCCAATTCATACGAAGCTGAAATCGGTCTTCTCGAACATGAATACGACGAAACAACACTTGTAAAAATTGATGACAGCACTCACGGCTACAAGTGTAAAAACTGTGATGATTATAAAGGTGTAACTAATCACGTTTACAGTGACGAGCTCACATCAGTTAAAACTCCCGCAACATGTTATGCTGACGGTGTTGGCATCCACACCTGTGCTTGTGGCGCAACAGAAGAACGCCCCATCACAACCCGTCCTGCACACACATGGACTAATAATTATTTCATCCACGGTGACGGCCATGCAAAGTACTGTACAGTATGTGAGCAGGCAGGCATTGAAACATGGAATACCGTTGAAACTCATGAAGGTCACTGGAAGCTTAAAGATGTAACAAAAGAACCAACTTGCGTAAGCGTAGGTGAAGGTCTTTATGTCTGTGAACTTTGCGGTGAAACAAAAACTGACGTTGTAGCAATCGATCCCAATGCCCATGACTACCAGAACCCCGTATCAGACGGCAACGGTAAGCATACAGCAACCTGCGGTAACAACTGCGGTACTCCTATTGAGGCTGAAGAATGCTTTGATAAGAACAATGACTGTATCTGTGATGTCTGTGATTATAACATTCCTCATAAGTACGCTAACTTTGTAAAAGCAGAGCTTAAGGTTTCAGATGCTGACTGTAACAGCTATGCTGTATACTATAAGAGCTGTTCAGTTTGCGGTCACTCAGAAAAAGACATAAATGAGACCTTCGAAGATGAAAACGGCGGCTACGGTGCACATGATTGGGCTGAAGTAAAGGAAGATTCATTTAAGGCATCTGATGCAGCTTGTGAAACATACGCAACATACTATTATAAATGTTTAGAATGCGGCAACTCAAGTAAAGACCTTGGCGGCTTCACATGGCAGGATAAAGATTCTGACATCGCTCACAGATTCGACGGTGATATCGTTGATAATGAAAACGGCACACATTCATACATGTGTTCACGTGAATGCGGTAAGAAGGGCTACGGCTCAAAGGTTAACGGCTCAACTCCCTGTAACTACGGTGCTCCCTATTATGTAGAAGGTGAAACCGAATTCCATTATGAAAAATGTCTTGACTGCGGTTACGTAAAAGCAACTGCACACAGCATGTCAGCCTGGGCTCCCTCTGCTGATAACCAGGGCGATGCTAAAGGCAAGCATGTAAGCAGCTGTCCCGATTGTAATTATACAGTAACTGAAGACTGCCAGTACGGTGAAGCAGTTATCACCGATGCAACATGTATGCACGGTAAGATTGAAACCTACACATGTACACTTTGCTCACATTCCTATTCAATCAATGACGGAATAAAAGACGAAGATAATCACGCTTACGGCACATGGTTTGACGAAGCTACTGCAATTGAATCAACTTGTTCTGTTGCAGGTAAGGATGCAGACGAAAAGTGTAGCGGATGTAATGAGGTTATCAACGTTGGTGCTGACAGACCTCTCAATCCCAAAAACCATGCAGACTATGAAACCAAGATTGTTGGCAAAGTAGAAGCAACATGTATTATTGAAGGTCACACAGGTACTGTTAACTGTGTAGAGTGTAATGCAGTACTTAAAGAAGATGTGAACCTCGGTTATAATCCCAATAATCATGATCCCGATCGTATAGAAACCGGTCTTGAAACACCTCCCACATGTGAGGATTACGGCTATACAGACTACACAAAGTGTCTTGATTGCGGCAAGATCGAAGGTAAAGCTAAGGAAGAACCCTTAGGTCACGACTACACAGGTGATGTTGTTGTTCTTGAAGGCGACAAGCATGCATACGAATGTAAGAACGGCTGCGGTACCCACGGTATCGGTATTGTTAAATGGAAGACAGAAGCCTGCTCCGGCGGCACAGCAACCTGTGAAACAGAAGCAACCTGCGATGTTTGTAAAGACAAGTGGGGCAAGAAGGAAATGCACGTATTCGAAGGCGACTACGTAAAGGTTCCCGGTGAAGATGCCCACAACCAGAAGTGTAAGAACTGTGATGCATACGGTATCGGCACTTCATACGAAACAGGCGATTCAGTTGCTTGCTCCGGCGGTAAGGCAACATGTACAGATAAGCCCGAATGTAAGTATTGCGGTGAAGAATACGGTGCTGCTCTCGGTCACAACTTCACTGCTTCAAAAGACAGAATCAAGTCATACGAAAACGGTGAACACAACTATAAGTGTCTGCGCTGCGACCTTTACGGTGCAGTTGTTGACGGTGCTCACACTGTAGATGCAGTAATCAAATGTTCAGATAACGATCCTATCACAACTGTAGCAACCTGTACAGAGGACGCTTACACAACTTATGTTTGTGATGCATGCTCATATAAGTGGGTTGTAACTGAAAAGGATTCAGCTCTCGGACATAAGTATGAGCAGAAGCTCGTTGACGGTGCACACCTTAAGTCAGAAGCAGATTGTGTAAATGCTGCAACATATTGGTATGACTGCGTACGTTGTGATGCAAATGCCAAGGATGCAGCTGATGCTGAAACAAACGGTAAGTATTACACATACGGTAAGGCTAACGGCCACAAGTGGGATGCTGAGGTTAAGTCAGAGGACTACTTCTGTGCTGCTGCAACATGTACAACAAACGAAACATATTATATTTCCTGCTCAGTTTGTGAGATTACAAGCGAAGGAACTGCTGATGAAGCAACATTTGAAGTTCCCAACACAAAGAGCGGACATAATTGGGAAGCTACAGAAACCTTCAAGAAGAAGGATGCTTCCTGCGGTGTAGATGCTGAATACTATTATGAATGTACAAACACCGGCTGCGGCGTTTCAAGTGAAAAGGCTGACAACGGCAAGTTCTGGACTAAGGAAGATTCAGCTCTTGAACACACATACACAGAAAAGATTGAAGACGTAGCTCATCTGAAGAACGTTGCAAACTGTGAACGCGGCGCTACTTACTACTACGATTGTAAGTATTGTGATGACAATGCAGCACTTCTTGAAAATGCAGATGAATACACATTTGAATCAACTGTAAAGGATTCTGCAAACCACACAAAGCTTGAAACAGTTGAGTACAAGGCTCCCACATGTACAGAAGACGGTCACTACGCTTATAAGAAGTGTACAGGCTGCGGTTACGAATCAGAAATCACTGAAATTCCCGCAACAGACCACAGCTACACAGGTAAGATTGAACACATTGCTGACACAGATACCCATAAGGTATATTGTGCAAACGGCTGTGGTAAATTCAATACCGTTGATTGTGACCTTAATAAAGCATGGACACCGAGTGCTGAAGCAGGTAAGCATGAAAAGTCATGCGAATGCGGCAACACTAAGACAGGCGAATGTACAGGCGGTACAAGCTCATGTACAGAGCTTAAGGAATGTGAGCTTTGCGGTGGTAAGTACGGCGAAACCTCAGACCATGATTACACAGATGTTGAATGGAAAAAGGATGCAAACGCTGATACTCACAGCAAGAAGTGTAAGAACTGTAACGCAAAGATTACAGAAAACTGCTCAGGCGGCGACGAAGCAACATGTAGTGCAAAGTCTGTTTGTGAAGTCTGTGAAGAAGCTTACGGCGAATTCGCAGAGCACACAATGGGTGAAACTGTAATAATTACTCCCGCAACATGTCTTACAAACAGAGTTGAAGAAACCAAGTGTAAAAATTATGATGAATGTGGCTATAAGGTAACTGAAACTATTCCCAACTCAGACCTTGGTCACAGCATGGGTGAATTTGCAATAACAAAGCAGCCCACATGTAAGGACGAAGGCATTGAGGCAAGAAGATGTCTCAGAGACGGCTGTAATTATACTGAAGAACGCACAATTCCTGCTGATAAAACAAAGCACATCTCAGATGGTCCCTTTGTTGAATCTGATTCAGGTGACTGCGCATTAGGTATCAAGTACTACAACAAGTGTAAGGTTTGTGGCGAAGTTCTCAAGAGATGGAGCGAACCGGGTCAGCATGACTGGAAGGCAGTTCTTGTAGTTAATCCCAACTGCATCACAGACGGCTTCATCAACTATGAATGTAATAACTGCGGCTTTACAAAGACCGAACACCCCGAAGACCTCAAGGCTAACGGTGAACACACATGGTCAAAGCAGATTACAGATGCAGCAAATCAGTATGCACAGTGGATTGATGCTGATAAAGACGGCGTACGTGATGAAGATGAATACTTCACAGTAACTGCAACAAAACATCCCTCATGTCAGAGTGCAGGTAGGGGTTACATGGTATGTATCATCTGTAAAGACCACAGTGCAAATGTTGCAATCGACAAGCTCGTACACGGTCCCGAAGCAGACCTTGCAGATAACGGCGTACTCGATAACACAGTAATCGTTCCTTACAAGGCACCTACATGTGAGAGAGACGGTCATAACGAATACTGGAGATGTCTCAACTGTAGCTACAGCCAGTATAACGATGAAGAATGGCGTAAGGAAAATATTATCGCATCTCCCGGCCATAACGACTTTGACGGAGACGGTAAGTGTGACGATTGCCACGGCAAGATGTTTGACTCAGACGGAAACAATAAGGACGACAGCTCCTGTGGATGTATGTGTCATAACGACAGCTGGCTCATGCAGCTCTTCTATAAGATCGCACGCTTCTTCTGGAAGCTCTTCAAGACTAACCAGTCCTGCGCTTGTGGTTTTGAGCACTATTAATAATTAAAAGAAGCCCTTGGGCGACACTTCGCAAGGAAGTTAAGGTAACGGTTCTTTTCCGTTAAAAGATTATGAAAAATCCCGTAATACGCGAGTATTACGGGATTTTTGTCTTTTCCTTTTAATCAAAAAACATCTCGAAAAAAACTGTATAACACCTTAAAATTCAGATAGTTTTGATACAGAACAAGGCGAAAAGCACAGAAATTCTTGCGGATTTCGAGCATTTTGAACGCCGTTATGCGCAAAAATAGCGAATTTTAAGGCTTGACCTCCTTGCGGAGTGCCGTCCTTTTTGGGGGGCTTTTTTGTTTCATATCAGAAATAGGCAAGTCATTCATTGACAAAATATTCTAATAGTGATAAAATATACCTGTAAGTAATTATCGGAGGTATAAAAACCATGAAAAAGGTATTATCATTTATTCTTGCAGCAATTATGATCCTTTCACTTGTACCGGCGGCTTTTGCTGCTGATGAGTGCAATCACGATTGGTCATGGACCTATTACTGTGAAGAAAAAACTGAATATGATTGCACAGATGCTGACACTGTTGTCAAGCGTAAGGGTGTATGCGGTCTCTGCTCAGCCGAGGTGATCGACGAAGTTCCCACACAGTCACAGCATTATTGGGTACAGGTCGGAACATCTGAGCCTGAGTGTGAAAAATATACCATGAACCTTTTTGACTGTGCCTTCTGTACAGAAACAAAGAGTGAAATTCTCAGCTATAAAGACCATTCATGGGGTGAATGGGTTGTAACAGTTAAATGCTTTGAAGGTGAAGACCCTCAGGAAAGAGGCGAGCAGACAAGAATCTGTAAGGATTGCGGTGAGACTGAAACAAAGAAAATCGGCAATCATTCTTACATTATAGTTGAAGGTATATTACCCACTTGCTTCAAAAACGGTGTTAAGCCCTTCCAGACATGCGTTGACTGTGCAACAAAAACTCCCCGAGAAGAAATTCCCATGCTCACACATGTTGATGAAGATGAAAACGGCAAGTGTGACCTTTGTGACGGCTTAATGGCAGCAGACGGCAGCGCATGCAGATGTATATGTCACAGTGAAATGTCACTTATTCAGAATTACATTCTTCCTATTCTTCAGTTTATCTGGAAGCTTCTGAAAATGGAAATTTGTAATTGCGGCATGGTTCATGCATAATTAGCAATCAAGGAAGATGCGTATTTCACGTGTCTTCCTGTTCTTTTTTTCTGTTGTGGTTTTATTATTTTCTTTTTTTCGGTTGACGATTGACAGAAATAATGTTATTATAGATGTGGAAAACTATGTATACGAAATTTGAATTTCGGAGGTATAAATATGAAAAACATGAAAAAGCTTCTTGCAGTACTTCTTGCAGCGGTTATGATGTTTTCTGTTGTAAGTATAGCTGCATCAGCAGAGGACGAGGTTGAATATTGTCGCAGGGAATCATGTGACGGTGTTTGCGAATGGAAAACAGAAGAGGTTCTCGGCTGCATTACAACAATGGCTCTTTATTGTAAGAAATGCGGCAACAGAAGTGATGCAATTGCAATTGAAAACCATAATTGGTATGAGTATTCACGAATTGAGCCGACCTGTGTAGAGGAAGGCAGAGCGAATTTTGCCTGCAGTAACAATGGCTGTTATGCAACAAAATGGGAGGTTCTTCCCATCGAACCCGATGCACATTTATACGGTCAATGGGTTGTTACCGATGAGCCTACATGTAACGAAACTGGCTCAAGATATCAGGAATGTCTTCGTACATATGAAGATGAAAACGGAGAAACTCAGCACTGCGGTTATGTATACACAGAAATGATCCCCATCGATAACAATGCCCACGTTTTTGACGGTGAATGGGTTGTCAGAACTGAACCTACCTGCGAAGCAGACGGTGAAGAGTTTACAATCTGCACTGTATGTAAGGTTACACAGAAAACTAAAGCAATACCTGCTCACAGCAATAGCTGGAGCGAAACAATGTATGAGGTAATCGAGGAGCCTTCATGTATCAGAGACGGATCAATGAAGGTTGTCTGCACAAAGTGTAACACAAACGGCATTAAGGTTTTACCCAAGGACGAAAACGCTCATTCATGGATCTGGGAGGTTGAAAAGGAAGCAACCTGCACTGAAGAGGGTGTAAAGAAGGCTGTCTGCCGCTGGCACAGCGATGCAACCAAAACCGAAGCAATTGCAAAGGCTGACCATGAATCAAAGGGTGAATGGGAAGTTAAAAAGGCTGCAACCTGCACTGAAGAGGGCAGGGAAGCAATCTGCTGCAAGAACTGTGAATATGAGTTCGATTCTAAGGTTATTGAAAAGATACCTCATTTCGCAAGCAAGTGGATTCTTGATGACGGTTCAAGCTGTGAAAACGGAGGAACTGCAAGAAAGGTCTGCATTTATCCTCACTATGATGAAAACGGTGAAGTTGTTGAGTATGTTATGGAAAGAACAACCTTTGCAGCAGGAACTCACCTTAACCGCAACAAATATACAGTAAGCGCAACATGTACAACTGACGGATATATCACAGATACATGTACATCATGTAACAAGGTTTTCTCAACAGAGTATCCTGAAAGCATGAAGGCAAAGCATACTCTTGAAGCAGAATGGTCTGTAATAAGAGACGCATCATGTGAGGAAAAGGGCCTTGAAATCAGAAAGTGCACAAGGTGTGATTACAGTGAACAGCGTGACATACCCACTTATGAGCATCAGTATGTTGTTATAAATGAGGAGCTTCCCGCAACCTGCACAAAGGGTGGTTACACAACAGAATTCATGTGTCTTGTGTGTAAAACAAAGCTGCCTTCAGAAAAAACTGAAGCTATTGGCCATAAGGATGCAAACAATGACGGCTGCTGCGATAACTGTTATCTTTACTTTGTAGACGTTGACGGAAGTGTTGTTGAATGCAGCTGCTTCTGTCATAACAAGGATACCTTGTCACAGTTCCTTTTTAAAATTTTCAACTTCATTTATAAGCTTCTCGGCATCAAGCAGACCTGCGAATGCGGAAGAGTACACTATGAAGGAACCGGTCTTTTCGGCTGATAAAAAAGAATAATGCCTGTCTCTGAGACAGGCTTTTTTTACTTTATCATAACGAAATACAAATATCTTATGATTCTCAAGGATATAAAAAGAGACATAAAGATATAAATAAAACGAATAATAATTTTAATAAAAAATAACAATCAGCTATTGCAAATTGTAATAAAAATAAGTATAATGTTAAAGAATAGTAGTATGGAGTACAAGGAGTAATTTTAGGCTACGACTATATTTAATTGTGAAAGGATGATTTATCATGCAGAACGCACTCACAAAAAACAAGAGTATTCTTGAGTGGATTGAAAAGCAGGTTGAACTTGTAAAGCCCGACAAAATTGTTTGGATTGACGGTTCAGAAGAGCAGGTAGAAGCTCTCAGAGCAGAAGCTTGCAGCACAGGTGAAATGATTAAGCTTAATCAGGAGCTTCTTCCCGATTGCTATTATCACAGAACAGCAGTAAACGATGTTGCACGTGTTGAGGACAGAACCCTTATCTGCTCAAAGAGAGAAGAGGACGCAGGTCCCACAAACCGTTGGATGGATCCCGAAAAGGCATACAAGATGCTTTATGATATTGCCCGTGACAGTTATAAGGGCAGAACGATGTATGTAATTCCTTATTCAATGGGCCCCATCGGCTCACCTCTTGCTAAGGTAGGTATTGAGCTTACAGACTCAATTTATGTTGTTCTTAACATGCTTATTATGACTCGTGCAGGTAAGGCTGTTATGGATGCTTTCGGAGATGAGAGCAATGACTGGGTTCGCGGTCTCCACTGTAAGTGTGACATTGATGCAGAAAACAGATGGATCTGCCAGTTCCCCGAAGACAACACAATTATCTCTGTTAATTCAGGCTACGGCGGAAACGTTCTTCTCGGTAAGAAATGCTTTGCTCTTCGTATCGCTTCATATCAGGGTAAGAACGAAGGCTGGATGGCTGAGCATATGCTTATCCTCGGTATTGAAAAGCCCGACGGAGAGGTTAAGTACATCTGTGCAGCATTCCCCTCAGCTTGCGGCAAGACAAACCTTGCCATGCTTATTCCTCCCGAAGGATATAAGAAGAAGGGCTACAAGGTATGGTGTGTAGGTGACGATATTGCATGGATCCGCAAGGGTGCAGACGGCAGACTTTATGCTATCAACCCCGAAAACGGCTTCTTCGGTGTTGCTCCCGGTACCAACATGAAGTCCAACCCCAACGCACTTCTTTCAACAAAGAAGGGCACAATCTTCACAAACGTTGCACGTAATCTCGAAAACAACACAGTATGGTGGGAAAGCCTTGACAAGAATCCTCCCGTTGATGCAGAGGAATGGACAGGCATTAAGACAAACGGTGTAGAATGGAAGGCGGAAGGCAAGAACCTTGCTAACCCCAACAGCCGTTTCACAGCTCCCGCAAAGAACTGCCCCTGCATCAGCAGTGAATTTGAAAACATACAGGGCGTTCCCGTATCAGCTATCGTATTCGGTGGCCGCCGTGCAAAGCTTGCTCCTCTTGTATATCAGTCAAGAGATTGGAATCACGGTGTATTCGTAGGCTCAATTATGGCTTCTGAAACAACTGCAGCTGCAACAGGTGCTGTAGGTGTTGTTCGCCGCGACCCCATGGCAATGCGTCCCTTCTGCGGATATCATATGGCAGACTACTGGCAGCACTGGATTGATATCGGTAAGACACTTGATCCTGAAAAGGCTCCCAAGATCTTCAATGTTAACTGGTTCCGTAAGGACGACGAAGGCAACTTTATGTGGCCCGGCTTCGGTGATAACCTTCGTGTACTTGACTGGATCATCGACAGATGTGAAGGCAAGGTAGGCGCTCAGGAAACAGCTATCGGTTATCTTCCCAATGCTGAAGACATCAACCTTGAAGGCCTGGAAGGTGAAGTTACACTTGACGGTCTTAAGTCAATTCTTGACGTTGACAAGACTCTCTGGGCTGAAGACGCAAAGGCAATTGAGGAGTTCTATAAGGACTTCGGCGATAAGCTTCCCGGTGAGCTTAAGGCAGAACTCGAAAACCTTAAGAAGAATACAGCTGAATAATTCAGTTATCATCAAAAACTCCGAAGAATTTCTTCGGAGTTTTTTAATATCAGTGTAACCTTCATAGCTTTAAATCTGTTTATATATATGAAAGGCCTTTTAAACACACAGGAAAGGGGAGAGTGATATGCAACCCCATAAGACTTCTGATGAAGAGAACAGACAAAAGCTTCGTCAGATATACGAAAAATATAAAAACAGAATGTTTATTTCTGCCTGCAGAGTTCTTAATGATCCCTTTGCCGCTGAGGATGCAGTCCACGATGCTTTTATTGCAATTTCAAGGCATATTGAAAAAATCGGTGAAGTTGATTCAGTCAGCACAGCCTCTTATGTTACCAAAGCGGCAAGAAACACGGCACTTAATATGCTGAAAAAGAATCAGCGTGAGATAGCTTTACCCGGTGAAGATATCGACGAGGTCTTTGATGAATCAATGCTTGATATGATTTGTTCAAAGGAGAATTTCGATATTGTTGTGGGTTCAATCCTGAGCCTTGATGAAAAGTACCGTGATGTGCTCAGCTTTTACTACCTCAATGAGCTCAGCGTAAAGGAAATTGCGTCACTTTTAGGCAGAAAAGAAACAACGGTAAAACAGCAATTGCTACGAGGCAGACATAAACTCGTAAATATAATTTCAAAGGAGATTGAAGGTTATGAAAAAAAGGAATCCTGTGCTCAAAAGAGCGTTTGAAGAAGCGGCAAAAAAAGAGCTTGCCTCTCTTCCCGAAGAAAAGTTTGTAATCAGAGCTTATACACCTGAATTTGAAAACAAAATTCAGAAGATTTTTGATGAAAAATCAGAGATAAAAGAAAACATCAGCAACACAAAAAGAAGAAAAATTAAATGGTCTTTCCTTGTTGCAGCGGCACTGATGTGTGTATTGGTTATCGGCGTAAGTGCAGGTGAATTTATACAAACATTCAGCCATGAGTGGAGAGACAGATTAACCGAAAACATTCAGAATGCTGCAGTAGGTGAAGGCGTAGAAGAGTTTGATGCAGAATACGAGAATTCCACTGACCCATTTGCGATAGCCGGTCGTGAGTCCGGTGCAGGCAAACATATTTTATTGGACTACGACCAAAGCATAAAATACAATGATGTTATTGCTGAGGACGAGGGTTACAGATTTGAGCTTAAAAGCATTACCAAAGCAAGGCAGAAGCACCAAGTTATGACCGGCGGCAGACTTTCCGACGGCACTGCAACCTATGAATGGACAGTAGACGAGGGGTACTATGCAATTATCGAAATTTCAAAATGTAATGGTAAGATGTTAAATCTGTTTGAAAAGGACAGCCGTATTAATGTAGAATGGAGCTTCCTTCTTGAAGGCTACTCACCGGATCTTACAAACATTCATTTCAGAGGTAATACTATCCATAGTTATTGTGATGACTATAAAGTATACTATGCTATTGAAATAACGGAAATGATGCCATTTGCAGGAACAGACTTTGCACTTACGGCAATCGGATTTGAATCAGACGGTGGCTTCAGAGAAATAAATAAGGATATCGTATACGCAGATAAAGAGGGCAGGCTTGAACTTGTGAATGAGGATGAATATTTCGGTATATTGTTAAGATTCAGTGTTCCCGAAGAATTTGCATCAAAGGATGAGCATTATGCTGAAAAGTGTTTTAAACTGACACCTAAGGAGCTTGATAATTGGATGAACGGTTACCTTAATCCAAGATTTGAATAAGTACATTTCCCCTCTGCAAAGAGGGGAATGTTCATTACATCTTTTAATACCTACTATTGTTATAACATTGATTTTATTCTTTTATCGGTTTTATAAAGAGTATAGGAAACAACCAATAGAAAACAAACACACGGCTTCGTGTTCACGTTCTTTGAAAAATGTGGAAAACTTATTGACAAATCTTTTCAAAAATGATATTATTATCAAGCTCTCTCGCAGAAAGCGAGGAAGCAACAAGAAAAATGTCAAAAACTTTTTTGAAAAAACTTCAAAAAAGTCTTGACAAGAGAAAGAGTATGTGATATACTCTTTGAGCTGTCTTAAAAAGAGGCGGCGGAATTGGACCTTGAAAATTAAACAACGAGATAAGAAAAGGAACCCGAGATTCGATGGAAAATATCCATCAAGAAGAGTTTTTAAAAGTACTTTTCAAACAGTAATACGGAAGCTAAAATTAGCGAAGTATATTAAACGTCAGCAAATGACGAATGAGCGATAAATTGCTCTGAAAATGATTAGAACGTCCTACGGGATGTCTTAATACAATTTTTAGAGAGTTTGATCCTGGCTCAGGACGAACGCTGGCGGCGTGCCTAACACATGCAAGTCGAACGAAGCATTTAAGTGAATCCCTTCGGGGTGAAGC
>JAZUNJ010000044.1:0-46585 GCA_045604105.1 Acutalibacteraceae bacterium
CAGGCTGACCGCTTTGCTCGTACATTAACTGTAAAAAGATTTACTGAACTTGACAACAAAGAAGATTTAGAGGGTTATTACAAAGAAAATAACATCGACTATGTTGTAGATGAAAAACAAAAGACTTCTACTCTTACTCAAAGCGGTGTTAAAAAAGCAGAGCAATATTTTAATATCGAAAACTTAACCGACCCTGAAAACTTAACTATTCAACATCACATCAATCAGGCTATCCGTGCTCACGGTATTATGAAACTTGATGTTGACTATGTTGTAAAAGATGGGGAAATTATCATCGTTGTCGAATTTACAGGTCGTCTTATGTATGGCAGACGCTACAACGAGGGTCTTCATCAGGCTATCGAAGCAACAGAAGGCGTAAAAGTACAAAACGAAAGCAAAACTCTGGCAACTATCACTTTCCAGAATTACTTCCGTCTTTATAAAAAACTTTCAGGTATGACAGGTACTGCCATGACTGAGGTTAACGAATTCAGAGAAATCTATTCTCTTGACGCTGTTGAAATTCCCACAAACAAGCCTCTTCTCAGAGTTGACAACAACGATGTTATCTATCAGACAGAGCAGTTCAAATTCAACGCAATCATTGAACAGATTCTCGCATGCCACGAAAAGGGTCAGCCTGTTCTTGTGGGTACAATTTCAATTGAAAAAAGTGAAAAGCTTTCAGCCGCTCTTAAAAAGAGGGGCATAAAGCACAACGTGCTCAATGCAAAGCACCACGAAAAGGAAGCTGAAATTGTTGCTCAGGCAGGTAAGCTTGGTGCTGTTACAATTGCCACCAACATGGCAGGTAGAGGTACCGACATCATGCTTGGCGGTAACGCTGAATTCCTTGCAAAAAGCGAAATGAGAAAGCTCGAATACACCGATGAGCTTATTGCAGAGGCAACTGCCTTCGGTGACACAGATAACGAGGACATCATTGAAGCACGTCAGAAATTCAAGGAGCTTGAAGCAAAATACAAAGCCGAAATTTCCGACGAGGCACAGAAGGTAAGAGACGCAGGCGGTCTTTACATCATCGGTACAGAGCGCCACGATTCAAGACGAATTGACAACCAGCTGCGCGGACGTTCAGGCCGTCAGGGTGACCCCGGTGAAAGCCGCTTCTACCTTTCAATGCAGGACGACCTTCTCCGTCTTTTCGGCGGCGACAGAATGTATAACATCATGAACACTCTTCCCGTTGACAACGACATGCCCATTGAAGTAGGCATGATAACAAAGCAGGTTGAAAATGCTCAGAAGAAGGTTGAAGGCAACAACTTTGCCGTGAGAAGAAACGTTCTTTCCTTCGACGATGTTATGAACCGTCAGAGAGAAATCATTTACGGTCAGCGTGACAAGGTGCTCAAGGGCGAAGACATGAAGCCCGTAATCACAAAGATGATTGATGACTCCATCGGTGACACTGTTGAATTCTTCTGCCCCTCAGGCATACCCTATGAAGAATGGCACCTTGCCTCACTTCGCGAAAAGTATCTCGGCTGGCTCACAACAGAAAACGATTTCAAGGGCGACGAAAAGCTGAAGGCTGACGAGGTTTACGGCATGCTCACAGACAGAGCCCACGCTCTTCATGAGGAAAGAGAAGCAAAATACGGTGAGGAAGCAATGCGTGAAATTGAAAGATCCATGCTTCTTCGTAACGTTGACCTTAAGTGGATGGATTATATCGACGCCATGGACGAGCTCAAGCGCAGCGTGGGACTTCTTGCCTACGGTCAGAAGGATCCCGTAATTGCATTCAGAGAGCTCAGCTATGACATGTTTGATGAAATGACCTCATCAATCCGTGACGATACAGTCAAGATTGTGCTTTCAGCACAGTTCAAGACCGATGAAGAAATCAAGCGTGAGCAGGTTGCAAAGGTTACCTCAGCCACAGGCTCAGGTGACGGCAGTGAAAAAGGCAGAACAGTACGAAACGACAAAAAGAAGGTCGGCGTAAACGATCCCTGCCCCTGCGGAAGCGGAAAGAAATATAAAAAGTGCTGCGGCAGACCCGGAGCAGCTCAGTGATAAAAAAACGCATTTACCGAAAACGGTAAATGCGTTTTTTAGTAGTAAGTAGTTAGTAATGCAACGCAAAGCGTTGCAATTAATGGCGAAGCCAATTTATGATGAAATCAATTCATACCGCAAGGCAATTTATTTTACCAATCAATGGAGAGAAAGTAGGGTTGATAAGTTCCGTCGGCGGCATCCATACAGTATGAAATTATATAACGCACTGTTTTGGTTTTATCGTTGTATGCGAATATAAGAAAATAATAGTATTCATTTATATCTTTGTTTTCTTCATTGAAATAAATAAAGCTCCAGTCACCCTTTTTTTCTTCATTCATTATTTCTCTCACATAATTTGTTGCGTGATTTTTTGCCGTTTTATAACTTTCCTCGGGAAGTTGCCACTCAGCAACTATATCAAAATCAGGGTCTATAGTGTATCTGTGTCTGTAATAATACTTGGTCGTTTCAGGATAAGTTGTTGCTTTAGAATTCATTATTCTTTTCACTGATTTAGCATCATGGTTTATTGATGTGGGAAACAAGTCATATATCGGTTCTTTGTAACGTTCAACATAGTTGTCAAGTTTCAGATAATTTTTTGGATTGGTTGTCAATGAGCAAAAACTTGGCCCTACAAAAGTGAACAACATATTGAAAAATACCAGTTGAATTGAAAAAATCAACAGCAGTGTTGCTGTGAAAGAAAAACCTGAAGTATTTTTAGATTTTATTGATTTTTTTCTTTTTCTGTTTATTGTAATTAGAAATACACATAAAAAAGCAGTAAATGCATGAATGCTTAATCTTAAACTGAAAATCTGGTAGTCATCAATCATAAGAAATCTGAAGGTTTTAATATGATTAAAAAATTGTATCAGCACCATAATCATCCATGCACCAAAGCCGAGAACACCTGCCATTGTGTATATTTCATTTTCATCGGCTTTCAGGTCTTCCTTAGGCAATTTTTTATCAATTGTAGGAGTCTTCAGTTTTTCGCACACGGTATTAATATTGAATGTTTCTTTCTGCATAAGAAGTTGAAGGCTTTCAACGATAGCAGTGTCGGATTCAATTTTTTGGGTTGTCTTTTTAATAAATTCAAAAACGGTTTTTCTGCATTCTTCACCGCCTTTTTGCAGCGATTTTATTTCTGCAATCGAAAAGCCTGCTTTTCTTAGAGTTGCAATCTTTTTAAGGGAATCAACATCGGCTTCGGAAAAATCAAGACTTCTTCTTCCTGCGTTAGTTTCGCCAAAATCGGGAGTCACAAGGCCGTTTTCTATATAGAGTCTGATAGCCCTGTCCGTAAGGTCAGTTTTTGAGATAACATCCTTCATTTTCATAGAAACCACCTCCCTTTTACATCTTTTCAACCCGATTATACTCTTTAACCCAAGGTTAAAGTCAATAGTTTTTTCGTTTTTTTATAAAATTGTGTTATTAATATCATAAAAAATCTTCTTTTTTGCTTTTTTTATAAAGCTTTTTCAGCAAAGAGCTTTACTGTATGTAAAAAATATTTTAACAGAAGTTACCTATTGACATATACCCCCATAGGGTATATAATATCTGTGAGGTGATAACAATGAGCTGTGAACATTGCAGTAAAACAAAAGAACGCTCAACAGATGAACAAAAAGCTCTCATCAACCGTCTGAGCCGTATTGAGGGTCAGATAAGAGGAATCAAGGGCATGGTTGAAAACAACGCCTACTGTACCGATATAATCACTCAGGTTGCAGCAGCCAACGCTGCACTTAACAGCTTCAATAAGGAGCTTTTGTCAGAGCATATAAGAACCTGCGTTCATGATGATATACTGAACAACAAGGATGAAACCGTAGATGAGCTTGTAAGGCTTATTCAGAAGCTTATGAAATGAGGTGAAGCCAATGAAAAGATATAATGTTACGGGTATGAGCTGTGCCGCATGCAGTGCAAAGGTTGAAAAGGCCGTGCTTGGTGTTGAGGGTGTTACCTCCTGCTCTGTTTCGCTTTTAACAAACTCAATGGCAGTTGAAGGCACTGCAGACGAAAATAATATCATTCAGGCAGTAACAAAGGCAGGCTACGGCATATCAGAGCAAAACGGTGATAAGAAAAAGTCAAGGGATGACGGTTCACTCAAGGATACCGAAACACCCGTGCTCATCAAAAGGCTTGTTTTTTCATCTGTGTCTCTGGTTTTCCTTATGTATATTTCCATGGGACACATGATGCTCGGTCTACCCCTGCCCTATTTTGCCGAAAAAAACCTTGTTGCTCTTGCCGTCACTCAGATGCTTCTTGCCCTGATTATAATGGTAATCAACCGTAAGTTTTTTATAAATGGCTTCAAAGGTCTTCTTCACAAGGCGCCTAACATGGATACTCTTGTGGCATTAGGCTCAGGGGCTTCCTTTGTGTGGAGCCTTATCTCTCTTTATGCCATGACCCATTATCAGCTTATGGGCAATGAAGAAGCTGTGATGAGCTGTTACCACGACCTGTATTTTGAATCAGCGGCAATGATACTCACCCTTATAACCGTTGGCAAAACACTTGAAGCCAGAAGTAAGGGTAAAACAACAAGCGCTCTCAAGGCACTTATCAATCTCCGTCCCGAAAGGGCAAACGTTATTGTTGACGGCAGGGAAATCACAATTGATGCATCTGAAATCAAGAAGGGAGATATTTTTGTTGTGCGCCCCGGTGAAAGCATTCCCACAGACGGAATCATACTTCAGGGCAGCAGTGCCATCAACGAAGCCGCACTCACGGGTGAAAGCATACCCGTTGACAAAAGCGAGGGGGACAAGGTTTCTGCCGCAACGCTTAATCAGTCGGGCTTCATAAAGTGCGAAGCCACAGCAGTTGGTGAAGATACCCTTTTGTCACAGATTATAAAAACCGTGAGTGATGCCGCAGCAACAAAGGCTCCCATAGCTAAAATTGCAGACAAGGTGTCAGGTGTTTTTGTACCCGTTGTCATTTCAATTGCAGCAGTTGCAACGGCAGTATGGCTTTTTGCAGGTGAAAGCATTGCCTTTTCACTTGCAAGGGGTATTTCCGTTCTTGTAATAAGCTGTCCCTGTGCCTTAGGTCTTGCAACCCCCGTTGCAATCATGGTGGCAAACGGCATAGGCGCCCGAAACGGAATTCTGTTCAAAACTGCAGAATCAATCGAAAATGTGGGCAGAACAAAAATTGTTGTGCTTGACAAAACCGGCACCATCACAAAGGGTGAGCCTGAGCTGACGGATATTATACCCTCCGGCAACACTACTGAGCATGAGCTTCTTTCCCTTGCCTTCACCATTGAAAGCAAAAGTGAGCACCCTCTTGCAAAGGCAGTTGTTTCATACTGTGAAAATAAGGGCGCAGAAAAATATGAGTGCACCGATTTTTCTTCAGTCAGCGGTAAGGGCCTTAGCTGCACGATTGGAAATAGTGTAATCCGCACGGGTAACACAAGCTATATCAGTGAATTTTCAGAAATTCCCCAAAGCATGAAAGAAAAAGCAGACGAGCTTTCAAAGCAGGGAAAAACGCCTTTGTTTTTCTCCTCAGACAGCTCTTTTCTTGGCATTATTGCCGCCGCAGACGTTATAAAGCAAGACAGTCCCGAAGCTATAAAAGAGCTTCAGGACATGGGCATTCATGTTGTAATGCTGACGGGCGACAATGTTAACACTGCTTCAGAAATCGGAAAGCAGGCAGGCGTAAATCAGATTATTGCAGGCGTACTTCCCGACGGAAAGGAAAAGGCTGTCCGTGAGCTTCAGAAAAAAGGCAGGGTAGCCATGGTCGGTGACGGAATAAACGATGCACCTGCCCTCACAAGAGCAGACACGGGCATTGCTATCGGTGCCGGCACTGACATTGCCCTTGATGCGGCAGACATCGTGCTGATGAAATCCTCACTCAGTGATGTTCCCGCCCTCATAAGACTTTCACAAAAGGCTCTTTCTGTTATTCATCAGAATCTGTTCTGGGCATTTTTCTATAATGCTCTCGGTATTCCCCTTGCCGCGGGCTTATTTATAAAGCTTCTCGGCTGGGAGCTGAATCCAATGTTCGGTGCTGCGGCAATGAGTATTTCAAGCTTCTGTGTTGTAACCAATGCATTAAGACTCAATCTTATTAACATCCGTAAGCCGGGAAAAGCTGAAAAAAGAAGGACCGACACAGACAGCAAGGTAGCAGAGGTCTCTGTTATGCCCGAGCTCGTACATGGCGAAATTCTTCTGAAGGTTGAAGGTATGATGTGCCCCCACTGTGAAAAAACAGTAAAAAATGCCCTTGAAGCACTAAACGAGGTTGAGTATGCTCTTCCCAGCCACGAAAAGGGACATGTTATAATAAAAATAAAAGAGGGCACCGAAAAAGACCTTCTCATAAGCACAGTTACAAATGCCGGCTATAAGGTTCCTTGATTTTCTATAAATAAAGCAGGTATTTTAAATCGCCTATCATAGGTGAGCTAAAATACCTGTTCTTTTATTCTGCTTTGATTTTCTGAAGATGTGCTTTTATTGCCTCAATGCTTTCTTCTGAAAGAACATGCTCAATTCTGCAGGCGTCCTCAGAGGCAACATCACCGTTTACCCCGAGAGCCGCAAGAAAATCTGTGAGCATGGTGTGCCTTTCATAAAGCTTTTCCGCAATTGCCCTGCCCGGCTCAAGAAGCACTATGTTACCGTCGCCCATGACATCAATGTATCCGTTTTCCCTGAGGTTTTTCATGGCAACACTTACACTAGGCTTTGAATATCCGAGCTCATTTGCAATATCAATTGAACGGCAGAAGCCCTTTCTGTTTTTTATTATCAGTATTGTTTCAAGATAGTTTTCAGCTGATTCCTGAATTTTCATATTTAATCCCTCATTAAGCGAAGCTGTTTTAATTTCATAGATACGCTGTGCTTTGTTTTCTTCCACATTATGATACCACAGTTTTCTCTTTCTTGCAAGATGTTCTTTACGGCATGCTTTGACCTTTTTCGCACCGGCTTATATATATAATCAACTTATATTTTATTCAGAAAGGATTGATTATATGCCGAAAACCGTCTCAGAAGCAGAGCAAAAGGAAAAGGAGTATTGCAGCGATGATATTTCTTATGAAAAAACACCCGAATGGTATCTTAAAAATATCGGCATGTGCTTTGTGGGTATATGCTTTTCTCAGCTTAATGCCCTTGGTGATATTTCACCCTTTGCCGTAAGCTTTCTTTGTGTTCTGCCTTATGAATTCTGCTTTCCATGCTTTCTTGGCAGTGCAGTGGGTTATTTTATAGCACTCAGCTGGCAGAATGCACTGAAATATGCTGCCGCCCTTTCAATTACCGTTCTGTTCCGCCTTTTTCTTCACAAAAAATTCCCCGCTGTTGACGGCGGCACTGCTAATTTCGTAATCAGCTTCTGCAGCCTTTTTTGCTCGGGACTTGCCTTAATGCTTTTTACGGATTTCGGCTTCACCTCCTTCATTCTTCTGTTTCTTGAGGCTTCCCTTGGCTTTTGCAGCAGCATCTTCTTTTTAAGAGCCTTCAGAACACCCGTTATGAGCATGGGAATAAACAGACTAAATGCCAAAGACAGTGTGAGCCTTGTTCTCAGCCTTTGCATTTTTCTTTTGTGTATGTCGGGTTTCACAATTGAAGGCGTGTCACCCGCAAGGATTCTTTCCTGCCTTGTTGTTATGTTCGCTTCCCTTTATAAGGGCTCGGGAGCAGGAGCCGTAACGGGTGTATGTGTGGGTGCGGCACTTTGCATAAGCCCTGATTTCCGTCATCTTTTCCCCGCCTATGCCCTTGGCGGTCTTCTTGCAGGTGTTTTTTCACCCTTCGGACAAATCGGCTCAGGCATTGCCTTTTCACTTTGCTACGCTGCCGTTTGTGTGATAAGCAGCTTTGACGAAAGCATAATTGTGAGCCTTATAGAGGTTGGAATTTCCTTTGCCGCATTCATGATTGTTCCCGTAAAATACATCTCCTCTCTTCAGGACCTTATTGAAAAAAGCGGAATTGCCACAGACAGCCACATAACAAAATATGTTTCTGCACACCTGAAAAAGGTTGCTAACAGTATTTACGAGGTTTCGCAGATTGTGACAGACGTGAGTGACAGACTTGACAGTATCATCAACCCTGAAATAAACAGACTTTTTGCAAGCATACAGCAAAAGGTGTGCGACGGCTGTGAGAACAAAACAGATTGCTGGAACAGGCATTTTGATTCAACGGCAGCAGATATACTGAGCCTTTCCGGCATTGAAAAAAACGGAAGAAGCAGAAAATCAACTCTCAGACGCTGTGTGAGGCAGGATCAGCTGATGTCCTTTATCCGTATCAGCAAAAGAGAATATATTGACTCCATGACAACAAAAATGAAGCTTCGTGAAATGCGCCGTGTTATGACAGACCAGATTTCAGGCATGGGAGACTTCCTTTCTGAGCTTGCCGATACAGTGAGCGAAAGCAGAATAATTGACACTGCAAGGTCTGCCGCAATCAGAACTGCAATTCTTGACAGCGGCACGGACATTGACGCCCTTAGCTATTTTTCAGATAACTCAGGCAGTATAAGTGTTGAAATCACTCTCATTGATAAGCCCCTGAGCTTTGACAGAAAAAAGGTGAAAACCATTATTGAGCTGATGACAAAAAGAATCTTCGAAAATCCCGTTATCAATGTGTCGGACATAAGAACAACCGTAATTTATAACGAAAGACTCCCCTACAGAATTCTTGCAGGCTTTTGCAGTAAGGCAATGAAAGGTAACGGTGTGTGCGGTGATTCCGTTGCAATGACTCACAGCCCCGTCAAATCCTTCTGTGCGCTGATAAGTGACGGCATGGGCAACGGAAAGCGTGCTGCAGTTGACAGTATTATGACCTCGGCACTCATGGAAAAGCTTCTTTCTGCAGGCTTTTCCTTTAACAGCAGCCTCAAAATTGTGAACTCCGCCCTCATAGCAAAATCAACAGACGAATCCCTTGCAACCGTTGACGGGGCCGAAATCAATCTTCATACGGGAAAAACCTGCTTTTATAAATCGGGTGCCGCCCTGAGCTTTGTGAGAAAGGGCAACCGTATTATAACAATAGAAAAAAGCTCTCTGCCCCTGGGCATACTAAGAGATGTGAATTCAGCAAAGGACACAATCACGATGGAAGCAGGTGACATTATTCTTCTTGTTTCCGACGGTGTTACGGCAAACGATTGCGGCTGGGTTGCAGATGAGCTTCTTTCATGGAGCACAAACAGCATGGACGACCTTTCAAGGCACATAGCAGAGCTTGCAAATCTGCGGCGTGAAAAAGGCATTTGTGACGACATAACCGTTCTTGCAATCAAGCTTATGGCAAACAAGCAGAAATAAAATTTTTCCATAAAAAAAGAGAGCTGTAAATTTTTACAGCTCTCTTTTACGTAATTAAAGCTTATGCTTCTTCTGTGGCTTCTGTGTCGCCTTCTTCTTCGCCCTTACCGAAGAATGAGCCGAACAATTCTGCGATCATGTTGAAAATACCTGTAAGTAAATCAATTACTTCTCTGAGTGTCATCATAATAGTTTTTCTCCTTTCTGAAGTTTATTTAAATGTTATTTATACTGTTTCCTGAACACCTGCAAGCTCTCTTTTCATTTTGAGCTGTCTTTCAATTTCAGCAGTGTGCTCCTTGTCGTCCTTAAGGAAAAAAATAACAATAAGGTAAAGCACTGAGCCGATTGCAGGACCGAGCACGAACAGATGCCAACGGTATTTAAGGAAGCGGGGAGCAACCTGAGCGTTGATAACTGTCTGGTTTGCGGCGTGCTTGATATTCTGGTCAAAGCCAAGGAACTTAAGAACATAGCCCTGAATGAACTTAGGAATAGCACCTGTAAGCTTTGAAACGAAGTTCTGCATTGAGAAAACAATACCCTCTGTACGCTTACCTGTTTTAAGCTCAACCTCGTCAATGGAGTTGGTGAGAAGTGAACGGTGTGCAATATCCTTCATGTTTGTGAACACCTGAGCAGTGCCGAGAAGAAGCATTACAATGCCGAGGGCACCGATGTTGAGGAAGCGGTCATTTGCACCGACAAAGAAGGCAAGGACACGGGCAATAACCGTAATAACCTCAGAGAAAACAAGAAGATTCTTGTTGCCGCCCAGACGGTTAATCATCCTGATTGCAAAGAACATTGTAATTGCACCGGGGATGCCCATGATAAAGCCGTAGGCAACCTGAGCAGTACCGCCGGAAATTTCAGCACCGAACACATTATAGGCAAGACCCTTTGTTTCAAAGAAGTATTCCCAGGGAAGAGCAATGGATATACTCTGCACCGTTCTTGCAAGGCAGACAATGATAAGGGTTTTGTTGTGCCTTAAGTCTGCAATATCGGAAAGAATGCTTGATTTCTTTTCTTCTTCAGCAGGCTCAACCTTTTCCTTCATTCTGTATGCAAGCATTGCAAGAAGCATACCGCCTATACCGAAAACTGCTGCACCCCACACATATGAGGTTTTTTCAGCCATTATCTCATTTTTAACAACGATATCCTTAAAGGTGGGGAAAAGGCCGCCGAGGGTACCGCCGAGACCTGCGGCAATTGAAATCCACTGAATGACTCGCCCACGCTCTTTTGAATCGGGGCTTGACATTGCAGCTATACCCCAGATAGAAATATCCTGCAAGGAATAGAAAATGTCAAAAAGTATGTACAAAATAAGGACAAAGGCAATTGTCTGGCTTTCCTTGAAGCCGAAATCAACAAACATCAGAAAAACAAGAAGGCCGATAATCATGGGAGTCCACAAAAGGAAGGGACGTAATTTCTGGCCCGGCTTATGCTTTCTTCTGTCAATAAGTCCTCCGATAAGAGGGTCATTTATTGCATCCCACAGGGTGCTGACACCGGTGATTATACCTGTTTTTTCTGCAGGTATTTTAAGAATGGTGTTAAGGTAAACAAAAAGCCTGCTTGATACGTAGTTGTAGGTCATGTTCTGACCTGTGAGACCTGCCGCATAGGAAAGCAGACGGGTATTGGCTACCTTTGTTTCCGTTTCCTCTTTTGAAAAGAGAAAAAATGGCTTCATCTATATCATCCTTTCATATTTCTCTTATTCATGATTATACAACACAAAGAAAGAAATTGCAATAAATTTAATTCTTTATTTTTCTTTTGTTTGTTAAAGTTGTACAAATAAAAAAAACACTGCCTGAAAAAATGAGCTTCAGACAGTGACTTTTTTTATTTACCGATAATTATATTCCGTTCTGATATCCGGCAAGGTTGGGATCAGCATCATAATTGCCTGAGAAGAAATCATCACTCACACTTTTTTCGAATGCACCCATTTCATTATAATTCTGAGGTGCGCTGTAGGGAGCTGCAGGAGCCTGAGGAGCAGGTGCTGCCTGAGGTGCAGGTGTGCCGTAATAGGGCTGTGCTGCTGCCTGACGGTATGAGGGAGCCTGATAGATGGGAGGCTGTGCAGTTGTGTACTGAGGATAAGAGGGCATCTGCGCGCCTGCCTTGTGACTTCCCCTTGAATGAAGAGGGTCAGGTCTCTGAAGGGGCTTTGTGTCAATAATCTGCTGAAGAAGGCGGATTGCTTCGCTGATGCCTGTGAAAATGAGAGCCACAACAACGCCCACCAGAATTGAAATGCTGAACCAGATGAAGCCCATATCCTTGTTCATATACCATGCAGTTGCACCCGCAACGACACTCACAAGCACTGCTGCAACGGCACATGCCTTGAGTGTGTTTGCAACAGAGTTTCTGCCTGCCTTGGACACGCCGTTTGAAGCCTTGATGAGAGCCTCATACTCATCATCTGTTACGATAATGGGAGCAGTCTTTTTTCCGTTCTTTCTTGTGGTAAGACCCCATGTGTTAAGGTCTGAATCCTTTTTCTTATAATATTCTTCTGCCTGAAGCTTCTTCAGTTCCTGAATTTTCTGTTCAACTTGTTCTAACATATTGTTCTTCCTTTCGGTGAAAGCTTTATTCTAAATAAGATTACCACAAAAATAAAAAATGTTCAATAGCTACAGCAAAAAAAGACAGCTATTTATTCCGCTGACAGACAAGGAAACACTTACCAATTAAAAACGGTTCTTTTTATGTTACAATATAGCGGGCGCCCAAAGGCTTTATTTTAAATCCAACGGAGGAATATTAATGAACAAAAGAATTTTAAAGGTGGCAATGGTGCTGCTGTTACTGTTTACGTCTGTGCCTTTTTTCCCGAAGGCTTTGGCCTCTTCGCAGGCCTTTGCCGGAAAAATAGCAACAGAATCAACCTCACTCAATGTAAGAAAATCCCCATCTTCGTCATCGGCTGTAATTACTTCTCTGAAAAAGAGCAGCTGGGTAACTCTCACAAAGCAAAGCGGCAGCTGGTGGTATGTTGAATACGGAGACGGAAAATTCGGCTGGTGCCACGGCGATTATATAAAAAAGTATTCAAAATCCTATCCCGTAACAGTAAACACAAAAACAGATACACTTAATGTACGCTCGGGAGCCGGCACAAGTTATTCGGTTAAGGACAGGCTTTCCAAGGGCGAAGACGCAGTTGTTATCAGCGTAAGCGGTGACTGGGCACGTATTCTTTACAGAGGAAACAAAACAGGCTATTCTCACAAGTCCTATCTTAAAAAGGCTACTGCTTCTTCAGGCTCTGTTACACTGAATGTGCCCTCCTATAAGCAGACGGACTCACGCTGGGCAGCTTATCCCATCGGTACAACAGGCGGCACAATCGGTACAATCGGCTGCACAACAACTGCCCTTGCAATGACAGAATCTTATCACACAGGCAAAACAATAATACCGAAGGCTATGGCTCAGAGGCTCTCCTATTCTGCCTCAGGCTCTCTTTACTGGCCCTCAGACTACAGCGTTGAATATGCCTCATCAGATTATCTTTCAAGAATATATACTCTTCTGAAGCAGGGTAAACCCGTTGTGCTCGGTGCAAAAAAAGCAAACGGCACTCAGCATTGGGTAACCGTAACAGGCTACAGCGGCAGCACCGGGGCTTTTTCAAAAGCAGGCTTCACAATCAATGACCCTGGCTCAGGCACACGCAAAACCGTTGCTGATTTTCTTGCCGCTTACCCGACTGTATACAAAATAGTATACAAAAAATAACTTGATTATCTTTTTCCGCTGATGTATACTGATAAAAAAGCACATCGGAGGAAAAACACAATGCTCAGAAAACACAAAAAGCTTTTCATTTCGGTTCTTGTAATTCTTGTTTTTGTTTTGTCGGCAGTTTCAGTTGCCTTGTCCCATGAATTATTCACAACTCTTCCCGCCTCACTTGCAATTTCTTCCCACACAAAAAATCCTCCCATGTCGGTGGCACACAGAGGCTTATCCTCGCTTTACCCCGAAAATTCTCTGCCTGCCCTTGAGGGTGCTGCGGAATACGGCTTTGACGGCTATGAATTTGACATTCACACAACCAAGGACGGCAAGTGGGTTGTTATTCACGATGACACCGTTGACAGCATGACTGCCTCCACGGGAGATGTGGATTCCTTCACCCTCGATGAAATACGTAGTCTTACCCTTGACAGCGGAAACGGCATTGAAAATTATGACAAGCTCAGAATACCCACCCTCGAAGAAGCTCTTGATGTGTGCAAGGGGTCAGAAATTGTTCCCGTTATCGAAATCAAAAAGTGTGACTTGAAATATCTGCCCGGATTAAAAGCAATTCTCGATGAATACAAGCTTTCCGAAAAGGCGATTCTCATCTCCTTCGAAAGGGAATATCTTGAAAAATACAGAGAGCTTGACAGCAGCATTGAAATTATGCTTCTGAAGGGTACGCCCGACACGGACGATGTTGACTGGTGCATCACCCACAAGGCAGGCCTCGATTTTTGTTATTATAATGTTTATAAAATAACAAAGGTGCTCAGCTATGCAAAGAAAAACGGCATAAAGCTTGGCGCATGGACTGTTGACAACACTGCTTACATGGATGTGCTTGCACTTCTCGGAGCAGAGGTTATTACAACAAACAAAATTCTGCCGTAAAATCTATAAAAAGAGATGTAAAAACAAAAGTTTTTACATCTCTTTTTTGTGTGATGAAATAAGATACATAATGAATATTTTTAATCCTGCACTCTGATTGTGAAGCAGCCGTCCTCATGAATCAGCAGCCAGGTCTTCTCCAGTCTTTCAAACTCGCATTTCAGGTTGTGAAGTGAGTTGTCAAGAAATGTCAACAAAGGGTAATTTTTTCTTTTGTTATTCATGGCAGATTTCCACACAAGACAATTCAGACCGTCAATGATATAGCCAAGAAGCAGCATTTTAGATGCCAATAAAACAAGGTTAAACTTTTTTTGCATAGGAAATACTCCTTTCTTTTTCTTAATTCTACAAAAACACCACTTATTGTGTTCGTTGTGCTTGTATAATACAACATTTAGTCGAGAAAAAGTGTAACATTTTGTCGAAGAGAGATAATTTTTTATAAATTTCTTTTTTTCCGTATAATTGTGTATTTAAAGGTCGAAAAAGACCAAAAAATAAAGCCGGCAGGAAATCCTGCCGGCTTTTATTTTGCTTTGTAATTATCTTATGCAAGCTCTGCGAAGTACTTGATTGTACGAACCATCTGGCTTGTGTATGAGTTTTCGTTGTCATACCATGCAACAACCTGAACCTGATAGAGACCGTCGCTGATCTTTGTTACCATTGTCTGAGTTGCATCGAAGAGTGAACCGTATCTGATACCAACGATATCTGATGATACGAGGGGTTCTTCTGTGTAGCCGTAGGATTCTGAAGCAGCAGCCTTCATAGCAGCGTTGATGCCGTCAACTGTTACATCCTCACCCTTAACAACTGCAACAAGGATTGTTGTTGAGCCTGTGGGAGTGGGAACTCTCTGAGCTGAGCCGATAAGCTTGCCGTTGAGCTCGGGAATTACAAGGCCGATAGCCTTAGCAGCACCTGTTGAGTTGGGAACGATGTTTGCAGCAGCTGCACGTGCTCTTCTGAGGTCGCCCTTTCTGTGAGGACCGTCAAGAACCATCTGGTCACCTGTGTAAGCGTGAACAGTTGTCATGATACCGCTCTGGATTTCTGCATATTCGTTAAGAGCCTTAGCCATGGGAGCAAGGCAGTTTGTTGTGCAGGAAGCAGCGGAGATGATTGTATCTTCAGCCTTAAGAGTGCCTTCGTTAACTGAGTAAACGATTGTGGGAAGGTCGTTACCTGCGGGAGCAGAAATAACAACTTTCTTAGCACCTGCATCGATGTGAGCCTGAGCCTTTGCCTTTGAGCAGAAGAAACCTGTGCATTCGAGAACAACGTCAACACCGATTTCGCCCCAGGGAAGCTCTGCAGGGTTGGGGTTAGCATAGATGATGATTTCCTTGCCGTCAACTGTGATTGAGTTTTCACCGGCAACTACTTCGTGACCGTCATATCTGCCCTGTGCTGTGTCGTACTTAAGAAGATGAGCGAGCATCTTGGGGCTTGTGAGGTCATTGATAGCAACAACTTCATAGCCTTCTGCACCGAACATCTGACGGAAAGCAAGACGACCGATACGACCGAAACCGTTAATAGCAACTTTTACTGACATAATGATTTACCTCCAAAACATAAATTGAAAAATAAATTTTTTACCTTTAATATATTACCCGATTTGTCTGAAATTTTCAACCTTTTTGCGAAATATTTTCCACAGAAAACCAATATTTGTGATGTTCAACAAAATCTGTGATTTTACAACGCTTTTTGGTGCAACTCTCACTAAAAATAAGACTGCGGCACCCACCAAGAAAGCTAATGTACGCCGCAGTTTTTTGTTTTATTTATTGAGCTCATCAAGGCTGAGATAGAATCCGGGTATGAACTGCCTGAGAAATTCGTCGGCTTCCTCAAGCTCCATTTTTTGAATTGCCTGCTTCGAGCTTTCAAGAGCATCGGAAAACTCACTGTTGCCCGCCTTTTGCTCCTCAATGCATTTTATCAGTGCCGAAAGCTTATCTGCCGCCTTCACAAGCTTCCACAGATATTCGTCCTCTTCCTTTTTGAAAAATGCACCCTCGTAATACTCCCTCATATCCTCGGGAAGCATGGAAAGAAGCTTTTCACTTGCCATGCTTTCAACCTCAAAGTAAGCCTTTTTCATTTCTTCACTGTGGTATTTTACGGGTGTCGGCATGTCCCCCGTGATTATTTCGGGCATGTCGTGATAAAGGCCGAGAAAAGCAGCCCTTTCAGCGTTGAGATTTTTTGAAAAGCGTATATTTCCGATAACAGCAAGAGCGTGAGCAATAACAGCCACATCACCGCTGTGCTCACTGATGTTTTCTGCACGGGTGTTGCGCATAAGAGCCCAACGGTTGATATATTTCATTCTGCCGTGCATTGCAAAAAAGTTACTGTTCATTTTCTTCTCCTTACTGTGTCTTCTTTTTGGAAATTGTGTAATCCTTGCTTATTCCTGCTGCAAGGGTAAAGGGTGATCTGTGCTCAGGGTCCCACACATAAAGGTAAGCAACAGCCGTTTCCGTTCCGTACCATGTCATAAAGGGATGTATGATGTAAAAAAGGCCGCCGCCCATATATTCGATTCCGAGATTTCCAAATTCACTGAACCAGCCTCTTGTGCCGTTCTTTTTGTCAACATCTCCGTCGTTATAAAGGGTAAGCATAAGCTTCTGCTCTTCCTCGGGCTGACCTGCAACAACACCCATGTAGGGCTTCACATCTCCGTCAACAACATAAAGGGTATATTTTTTATATCCGCTTTTGGTTGCAGGATAAACATTGAGAAGCCACACATTCAGTTCATCAAAATATGTCATTGTCTGTATGCCGAAGTTTGTGTTGCCCGTGAACAGAAAATACTCTCCGTCAGCCCTTGCAGGCCCGCTGTGATGATATTCCTTATAGCTGAGAGGTCTTGCAAGACTGCTCCAGGAGGAAACATCATACTGAAGAATAATCTGATGGTCGTTATCCGTTCTTGCAGGCTGTGGTGTGATACCGCAGGCAACGGTCAGATAATTTCCCTTACCCGTTTGCATAGACGGTCCGAAGCATATTCCGTCTGAGCCTGAAACTCCGTATCTTCTCTGATATGTTTTTCCGTCAACGGTAACCTGACCTGTGTAATATTCATAAACCTCACTCAGATGCACCGTGCTTATAAGTCCGCTTTTCACTGCATCGAGGTTGATTTCATCAAGCTCGTCAACATTTATGATTGCCGTATACATTGCCTTTTTGCCCGGCGGATTATAGGAGCCGTAAACCTTGCCGTCGGCTTCGTTGAAGCATATGTCGCCAAGGTGACCTCTTATCTTCTTTATTGTGCCCACAACGTTGCCGCTGAAGTCACATTTTACAAAAGCAGTTGTGTATGAATAATAGATATAGCCCTTCATTTTGTCAACGGCTATGCCCTGGCAGTGCTTCGCATCCCAAGAGCCGCTTGCAAGAGACAGGGGAACAATATCAATTACGGAAAAATCCTCAAATTCAATCACAGGCTCTGCCGTTGCGGGCTCCTGAGTGGTCTCAGGCTGAGCTGTGGTAAGCTCCGTTGTCGGCTCTGTGATTTCTGTTGTAGTTTCGGCTATTGTCTCCTCTTCTTTTGGAAAAAGAGTATCATAGTTCAGGGTAATACCGATAAAGGCTGAAATGAGAACAACAAAAAGCACCGCAACACACAGCGCTATGCGCTGAAGTATTTTTTTCATCCTGATACTCTCCTTTCAAAAAAAGTCAGGCTGCCGCACCATTTTGTGCAACAGCCCGTCGGTTTCACAATCAGATAATGTCGCCTTCCATACCGGGCACACATGAAGCTGCGTTGCTTTCGTCTGTGTCGATATGCATAGCAAGTGCATAAGAGGGGCTTACTCTTACAATAACATCGCCGAAAATGAGAGCACGTCCGTCTGATTCAACCTTAACAGAAACAATCTGCTTGTCGCTGAGGCCGTATTTTTCTGCATCTGCAGGTGTCATGTGGATGTGTCTTTTTGCAATGATAACACCGTCATTAAGCTCAACCTCACCCTTGGGGCCAACAAGCTTGCAGGGGCCGCTGCCTTCAAGGTCGCCTGATTCACGGATGGGAGCCTTAACGCCGATTGAACGTGCGTCGCCTGCTGAAAGCTCAACCTGAGTTTCAGGACGTACGGGGCCGAGAATTGATACGCCGGGGAAGCTTCCCTTAGGGCCGATTACCTGTACTCTTTCTTCGCAAGCATACTGACCGGGCTGTGAAAGGTCCTTTTTCTTTGTGAGCTCATAACCCTCACCGAAAAGTATGTCAAGCACTCTGCGGCTTACATGAATGTGTCTTGCTGATGTTTCAACTAAAACAGGTCTGTTCATTTTTAACTGTCCTCCAACATTTAAATATATTTGTGCAAATCATATTTTACAACATATTTATATTAAATTCAACAATCAAATTGAAAAAATATTAATTTGTGGTAAAATATATTATGAAAGATTTCAGTGAAAGGAGTCTCACATGGAAAACTCAACAGAAAGGCTGAAAAAAGAATGTCTCGCATGCCGCAGATGTGAGCTTAGAAACGGTGCAACCCAAGTTGTTTTCGGCGTGGGCAATCCCAAATCGCAGATAATGCTTGTGGGTGAGGGCCCCGGTGAGCAGGAGGACAGACTCGGTGAGCCCTTTGTTGGAAAAAGCGGTCAGCTTCTTGATAAGTACCTTGAGCTCACAGGCCTTGACAGAAAGAGCAATGTTTACATTGCCAACATTGTCAAATGCCGTCCGCCCAATAACAGAGACCCGAGGGAGGAGGAGCAGGATATATGTATAAGCTGGCTTCGTGAGCAGTTTAAAATAATCCGTCCTAAAATCGTGGTCTGCCTTGGAAGAATTGCCGCACAAAAGCTCATTTCCCCCGATTTCAGGGTAACGGCTCAGCACGGGCAGTTCATACAAAAAGGCAATGTGCTTTTCATGGGCACCTTTCACCCCTCAGCACTTCTGAGGAACGAAAGCAACAAGCCCTCTGCCCTTTCAGATTTTCAGGCACTCAGAGAAAAAATTGAAGAGTTGGGAATCAGCATATAAAAAAGACCCGTCAGTGTGACGGGTCTTTTCTGTTACGGATTTATCAGGCAGCCTTCTTTGCCCTTTTATTCTTGATTGCTTCTTCAATTTTGCTGAAAACATACTTATCAAGAATGGGGAAAAGGAATTTAACAATGAGAACACCGATAAGTGCATAAATAACACCGACAAGAACGCCTGCAAGAACGTCTGTGCAGTAGTGAACCTCAACGTAAATTCTTGAAAAGCCCATAAGAGCTGCAAAAATCACTGTGGGGATACCGATTTTTCTGTCATACCACAGAACTGCAACAGCTGCCGCAAATGCTGATGAGGTGTGACCTGAGGGGAAGGACCAGCTTGAGGGAGCGTGAACAAGGTTGGGGAAGTGATATGTATCAACCCATCTTGCTGCAAGCTCGGGAAGTCTTTCCACTGCGGCTGTTGCTTTTTCAAAAATTTCGGCATAATTCTTGTGATCAAGCGGAATTGCTTCGGGATTGAACACATAGAAAGGTCTGGGTCTTGCGATAAGCTCCTTGAGAACGAGGTTGTTACCCACCTCCATAACAAGAAGAGCCACAAGCAAAGCTACGCCTGCCTTACGATACTTCTTTGTGAACATAAGAACAAGTCCCATTGCAATGAAGAAAATGCCCTCATCGCCAAGAGTTGTGATTACGACCATTATTGTGTTGAGAATACCGCTCTGAATAGACTGCACCCATTCAAAAACACTGAGGTCGAAATTAAGAAAAACATCGAATAATTCTGCCATGTTATTTCCTTCTTTCTTTCATTTTTTAATATTTATTTCAGCCTTACGGCAAAAATGACACTGTTACCATATATCCTTGTGCTTAACTGTGTAGTCACCCTTGTTTACTGAAATCACACAGTATTTCCCTTCGTCAAGGGCTCCCGGATTTATGGCGCATACCTGTGTATAGGAATCCATAAGCACATTCGCCTTATGGGTGTGTCCGTATAAGGCCACATGCGCTCTTACAGATGCTGCCTTATCATAAAGATGACGGAGTGTTATTCTCACAGACTGGGTATGACCGTGACACGCCATGAAGGTAACACCGTCAACATGGGCATATGCATAAATTTCCCCATCATAGTGATTGTCGTTGTTTCCCTTTACAAGGTGAAATTTTCTGTCGGGATACATTCTTGCAGCATCCTCAGCCTCCTTAAGACCGTCACCCAGAAAAAATACAGTTTTGCACTGGGGCTCTTTATCAAGCATACGCAAAACATATTCCTTGTGACCGTGAGAATCGGACCAGACAAGAATATCCATTCATAAATCGCCCCAATCACCAATATAATTTAATATATATTATCACAAGTCAGGTGGTTTTTCAATGGATAATGAGGCAAAAATTTCCAAAGAACAAATTAATTCCATTATAAGTAACGCAAAAAATGGCAACACAGACACCGATGAGCTTATGAAAAAGCATCTGAATGAAGAGCAGCTGCAAAAGGTAAAAAGTATTCTCAGTGACCCTGAAAGGCTCCGTCAGCTCATGCAGTCTCCCATAGCTCAGCAATTTATGAAGACTATGAAGGAAAACAGGGATAACAGCTGAAATGGAGCTTAAAGATTTTAACCCCGATGCAATAAGTGACATACTCTCCACACTTTCTTCAGATGATGTTGAAAACCTTTCAAAAATAGCAGAGCAGTTTTTTTCTTCAGAGGGCAGCTCATCGGGCAAGGCAAAAGAGGAAAGGCACAGCTCAGGTTTTCCCTGCTTTGACGGCTTGAACTTCGATGCCGACAGCATGATGAAAATCATGAGGCTTTTAAATCGGATGAAAAATCAGCCAGAGGACAGCAGAATACGGTTTCTGTATGCCCTCAAGCCCATGCTCACAAAAAGAAGACACCATAAAATAGACGAGGCTGTTGAGATTCTCAGAATAATCTCAATTCTGCCTCTTCTCAGAGAATAAATAGAAAAAGTCAGCAAAGGAGCGGAATATAACATGTGCCCGTTTTCACAGGACTCACCCTTGAGTGATATACTCTTCGGCCCACATGCCGACCCCGATTCGGCTCTGATTGTGTCACTGATACTTCTGATTATGAATGACTCAGGAGATGAGGCACTGATAATGGCACTGTTATATATTCTCACTTGACAAAAAGCTTCCTTTTCATTATGATATTAAATATCTTGTTTCGGAGGTAAAACACAATGGAATATAAATATACACCAAGCGGTGTTTGTTCAAGAGGCATCAAGTTTGAAATTGAAGACGGAATTGTGAAAAACATCCGTTTTACAGGCGGCTGCTCAGGTAACACTCAGGGTGTTGCCGCCCTGGCAGAGGGAATGACGGCGGAAGAAATTGTCAACAGGCTTTCGGGTATCCGTTGCGGCTTCAAGGGTACATCCTGCCCCGACCAGCTTGCAAAGGCTGTTGCACAGGCAATAAAATAATCACAGCTTCAAAAAGTCAGAGATTGAATTTACCCAATCTCTGACTTTTTTCTTTTTTCCTCTTGTACGGCACAGATTTTTGTGCTACAATACATTTCATATTCATACTTTAAAGAAGTGAAGTGAAACAAATGCTTGGTGTTATTGTTAATGTTGCAACTGTCCTTCTGGGCAGTCTCCTGGGACTCATTTTCAAAAAAGGTATTTCAAAAAAATACAGTGATGCCGTTATGGTCGGCATCGGCTTTTGCACAATTCTCATCGGCATACAGGGTATGCTCAAGGGAGAAAATGTTCTTGTTGCCATAATTTCAATGGTCATCGGTGCAATTATCGGCACTGCAGCCGATATTGACGGCAAGCTGAACGGTGTCGGAGACTTCCTTTCAAAAAAGCTTAAAAAGAAAGCCTCAGATGAAGTCAGTGTGACCGAGGGCTTTGTTACGGCCTCCCTTGTTTTCTGCGTTGGCGCAATGACAATTGTGGGCTCACTCAACTCAGGTCTTAAGGGTGACCACACAATGATTTACACAAAAAGCACCCTTGACTTTTTCTCCTCAATGATGCTTTCCGCCTCCCTTGGCATAGGTGTGCCCTTTGCGGCAATTTTTGTGTTCATATTCCAGGGCGGACTTGTGCTTCTTTCAGGCCTTCTTGCGCCAATTTTATCCGACAGTGCAATTGCTGAAATAACCTGTGTCGGCTCACTTATGATTATGGCATTGGGTTTCAACCTCACAGGACTCGGCAAATTCAAGGTTGCAAACTACACCCCTGCCCTCGTTTTTGCACCCTTCGTGTGTTATATGTTTGAATTTTTAGGAAAATACATTCCCGCACTTCAGTAAAAGAAAGGATACATAAATGCAGAACGCAAGCAGAAAAAACAATCTTATCGGCTCGGCCTTTCTTCTCGTTGCCGCCTTCATATGGGGCAGTGCCTTTGTTGCACAGACAACGGGAGCTGAATATGTGGGCCCCTTCACATTTATCTGCCTTCGAAATGTTCTCGGAGCAGTAATTCTTCTGCCCGTCATTTTCACCCTTGATGCAGTGAAAAAGAAAAACGGCACTTATCGCAAGGCAGAAAAAAAGGATTACAAGGCTCTTTTTTCAGGGGGACTTATCTGCGGAATTGCTCTTTGCCTTGCCTCTGTTTTTCAGCAGATGGGTATTGACAAGGGTACAGAGCCGGGAAAGGCAGGCTTCATCACAGCGCTTTACATTCTTCTTGTGCCTGTTTTTTCAATCTTTCTTAAAAAGAAGTTAAGACCCGTAATCTGGCTGTGTGTTGCAGTTTCCGTTGCCGCACTTTATCTTCTTTGTGTCAAAGAGGACAACTCAATAAGAGCCTCGGATATTTATGTGCTCATTTGTGCCGTCCTTTATTCGGTACATATTCTTGTTATAGACAAGGTATCGGCAAATGTGGACGGTGTGCGCCTTTCTGCAGTGCAGTTTGCCGTTGCGAGCCTTCTCAGCCTTGTTCCTGCCCTCGTTTTCGAAGAAATAAGCCTTGATGCCGTTCTTTCAGCCGCACCCTCAATTGCCTATGCAGGCATTTTCTCAAGTGGTGTTGCTTACACCTTCCAGATTGTGGGACAGAAAAGAACAGAGCCTACCCTTGCTTCAATGCTGATGAGCCTTGAATCTGTTTTTGCAGTTCTCACATCCCTTGTAATTCTTCATCAGGTACCCTCCCTGCGTGAAGGCATCGGCTGTGTTCTCATGTTCATTGCAATTATTGCGGCTCAGTTACCCGAAAAGAAAAAAGCTGTGTAACAGCACACGGCAGCTGTCTTTACAAACACAAATTAATATGTTAAAATTAACCGATAGATATTTTATCGGTTAATTTTTATTTTTAAAGGAGAAATCCGTATGAGCGTTACAAAAACACTTTTTGACACAATGCCCGACGGCACCGAGGTTCACCTTCTCACAATTGAAAACAACAACGGTGTTTCTGCAGGCATCATCACAAGGGGTGCCACACTTCAGTCCTTTGTCTGCCCCGACAGAGAGGGCAAGCCGGGCGACATTATCATGGGCTTTGACAATGTTGCAGCCCACATTGCCTCAGGCACCTACACAGGCAACATCATCGGTCAGTATGCAAACCGTATCTGCGGCGGTAAATTCACCGTCGGAGGTAAGGAATATCAGGTGACACAAAACGAAAAGGGAAAAACCTGTCTTCACGGCGGCGGCGAATTCAACAGCGCAGTGTGGAAGGCAATCATCATTGACGACGATGCAGTTGAATTTTCATATAGATCCCCCGACGGTAAGGAGGGCTTCCCCGGTAACCTTGATGTTACTGTTACATACATTCTCACAGACCGCAACGAGCTTGAAATTCACTATAAGGCAGTTCCCGACTGTGAAACCGTTATCAACCTGACAAACCACGCTTACTTCAATCTCGGCACAACAGCAGGTGGAAATGTTCTTGACCACGAGCTTCAGCTTTTTGCCGATTACTACACCCCCACCGATGAAGACAGCATTCCCACAGGTGAGCTCAGAAGCGTTGAGGGCACAGCCTTCGATTTCAGAGAGCCGAAGAAAATCGGCAGAGACATCGGTGCAGACGATGAGCAGCTTATCATGTGCCGTGGCTATGACCACAACTTCTGCATTAACGGTGACATCGGAAAGCTTCGCCCCGTCGCAAAGGTAAAGGATGAAAAAAGCGGAAGAAAGCTTGAGGTTTACTCAGACCTTCCCGGTGTTCAGCTTTACACAGGCAACTTCATTGACGGCACAGAAACAGGCAAGGACGGAATTGTACTCGGGCAGCATTACGGCTTCTGCCTTGAAACACAGTATTATCCCGACACACCCAATCAGCCCGCCTTCCCCCAGTGCACCTTCAAAAAAGGTGAAGCCTTTGAAAGTCTTACAATATTCAAAGTATAATTAAGAAAGAAGGATTAACATGTCATTTGTTTTCATTATTAAAAAGCTTGTCTCAATGGTAATAACAGCAGTTATGCTCACACTTTCCGTGGCATCCCTTCCTGCAGAGTCATATGAAGCAAAAAGGCCCAATGATGTAAAGCTTAATTTCACCGTTCTTTCCGACTGTCACATTGAAGGCGTTGATGTTGAATTCACCTTCACAGACACATATAAGGTGTTCGCAAAAATCCTCAGCAGTGCAAAAAAAGCCGAAAAAGGAAACGATGCAATCGTCTTTCTCGGCGACAACACAATGAACGGCCAGGATATTGAAAACATGCTCTTCTTCGGCGGTGTCAACGCAATCAGACCTGCAGATGAAATCATCGTGGCAGCAGGCAACCATGACCTGAGCAACGGTGAAGGCTCCTATGATGAATTTTCAAAGCGCTTCCTCGGCTACAATAATGCATTCTTCTCAGACAACCTTCAGAAGCCCTATTTCCACAAAGTTATCAACGGCTGTTATTTCATTGTGCTTTCCTCAGAAGAAGCATTGGTAAATACCATGTATCTTTCAGACGAGCAGCTCACATGGCTTCAGGAGCTTCTCAGAAAGGCTGACGAAGAAAACGCACCTATTTTCGTTATGGCACATCATCCCGCTGATTATCTTGAAGGCAGAGATTACTATGAGCTGACAGACATTCTTAACGATTACGACAATCTTCTTTATTTCTGCGGACACACTCATGCAGAATTCACTCAGAACAGCGTTTACACCCTCGGTGGTGTCAACTGCATAAACCTTCCCCGCTGCACAGAATACAAAACCGAAGGCTATGACACAGGTATCGGCGCTCAGGTTGAGCTTTATGATGACGAGATTCTCGTAAGAATCAGAGACTACTATGACGGTGTATGGCTTGAGGAATACGAATACAGCTACCCGATCGAAAAATAAAGCTTCTTAAAAAGCACATGAAAAGAGGTAATACGGAAAAACCGTATTACCTCTTTTTTTCATCAGTCAACATGCTTGCCGATTTTTGCTGCAAATCTTCTGAGCTTGCCCTTTTCAAGTGCAAGATACACCTTTTTGACCGGCGGCAGAATTGCAAAAAGCACACCTGAAAGAGTGAACAAAAAGCTGGGGTTTACACTCTTCTTACCCTTTTCAAGTCCCTTTACCATTTTCTTTGCAACAACCCTCGGGCTCTGAACGGGGAAAGGGCGTTCAAATTCCACTTTGTTTGCTGCGGCAAAGAAGTTTGTGTCTGTTGCTATGGGATAAAGGCAGGTAAGCTTCATGTTCCTCGGCATTTCAAATCTTATGCCCTGCTGGAAACCCTCCATTGCAAATTTTGAGGCCGAATATGTAGTAAATCCGGGCATTGCCATTTTACCGATTGCTGAAACAGTAATTGCAAGGTGACCTTCTTTTCCGTCAAGATATTCCTTGTATTTTTCATAGGTATAAATTGGTGAAAAAACATTGGTTTCAAACATTCTTTGTGTTCTTTCCCAGTCCACATAATCAATAAGCTCATAATAGGGATAGCCTGCATTGGCATAGAAAATGTCAATTTTTCCAAGCTCACTTTCAGCCTTTTCAAAAATTGAATCAACACCCTCCTTTGATGAAACATCACACTGAAAGGTGATAACATTTTCCCCAATATTTCCCATGTTTTTGTTGTTGATATCAACGGCAAGAATTTTGTTTGTTTTTTCTGAGGCAAGTATTTTAAGAACCTCAAGACCGATACCGCTGTCAGCACCTGTGAGCACTATTTTCTTTTCTGTAATCATAATCCGATTTCTCCTTTGCGAAAAATGTTTCTTCCCTGATATAATAGCCGACTTCTGTCGTAAAGTCAACAAAAGCAGTTGCCTTTTAATTGCTGAAATGCTAATATATATAATAACAAGGAGAAAACATGAAAGGATTTTTTATTATGGAATATCAGAAGCTTTTTTCCCCGATAAAAATCGGAAGCGTGGAAATTAAAAACAGAATCTGCATGGCTCCCATGCTCATGGATTTCGGTCAGTTTGACGGAAGAACCACTGAGCAGCTCATGGATTATTATGAGGAAAGAGCAAAGGGAGGCACAGGTCTCATTGTTACAGAAATTACAAGAGTAAACGACAGAACCGGCGGCTCAGCCTTTGCACAGCTCGGCATGAGTCACGATTATCAGATTGAAGGCATGAAGGAGCTTGCAGACCGTATCCACAGCCACGGAGCAAAGCTTTTTGTTCAGCTTCATCACCCGGGCAGGCAGAACATGGGTCTTCTTATCGGCACGCTTCCTCTGAGCATCGGCTGCGAAAAGGTTATTCCCCACTTCAAGGATATGCTTTATAAGGTTGTGCCTGCAGGAAAGCTTCTCATGAAGCACCACATTGTGCCAAGGGTTGTTGCTCCCTCAAAATGTGAAAACAGCTATTTTTCCGACGGCAACAACAGAGGCTTGAGAAAAAGCGAAATCAAGGGTCTCATTTCAGATTTCATTGCCGCCGCAGTGAGAGTTAAAAAATCAGGCTGTGACGGTGTTCAGCTTCATGCCTCTCACGGCTATCTTCTTCAGCAGTTTCTTTCACCCAACACAAACAAGCGCACCGACGAATACGGCGGAAGCCTTGAAAACAGAATGAGATTCATTCTTGAAATCATCGAGGGCATCAAAAAAGAATGCGGTGAGGATTTCCCCATAATCGTAAGACTTACCGTTGATGAATGCTATGAAAAAATCGGCAAGAAGGGTAAGGGCTATGACCTCACCGAGGGCGTTAAAATGGCACAAAGGCTTGAAAAAGCAGGTGTTCACGCAATTGACGTTTCCTCTGCCGCTTATGACACCTTTAACTTCTGGCTTGAGCCTACCTCCTTTGAGTGCGGCTGGAGAAAATATATGGCAGCGGCAGTGAAGAATGCCGTATCAATTCCTGTTATAGCAGCAAACCTCATAAGAAGCCCCGAGCAGGCTGAAGCACAGCTCAACGAGGGCACCCAGGATATGATTTCTCTCGGCAGGCCTCACATTGCAGACCCCCACTGGGCAAGAAAGGCAGAAAGCGGACACCCTGAGGACATCAAAAGATGTATCTGCTGCCTTTACTGCATTGAAAGCATGCAGAACAACGCATATACGGGGGACCATGGCTACTGTGCCGTAAACCCCTTTGTGGGCAGTGAAAATTACGAGCTGAAAAAGGACGGCAACGGCAGAAAAATTCTTGTTGCAGGCTCAGGCCCTGCAGGTCTCACAGCAGCTGAGCTGCTTGCAAGACGCGGCTTTGATGTTACCGTTACGGAAAAGAACAGCAAGCTTGGCGGACAGGTTGACCTTGCCGTAAAGCCTCCTCACAAGGACAAGCTTTATTGGTGCATTGAAGACCTTCACACCGCATGTACAAAGCTTGGTGTTGAAATCAGGCTCGGCACTGAGCTCACAAAATCTCTTGTTGAAGAAATGAAGCCTTATGCAGTTGTTCTTGCAACAGGTGCTTATGCAGTGAAGCCGAAATTCATAAAGGGCTATGACAAGGAAAATGTTTATACAACAACGGAGATTCTTGACGGCAGTGTTGTCCCTGAAAACAAAAGAGTTGCCGTTGTGGGAAGCGGTATGACAGGCCTTGAAACAGCAGAGCTTCTGACCTGCCGTAACAACAGGGTTTCCGTTATTGAAATGGCTGACGAGATTGCACCCGGTGTGTGGATGCAGCATGTCAATGACATTATGCCAAGACTTGAAGAAAAGGGCACAGATTTTTATCCCTCATGTAAGCTTACGGAAATCAAGGATAATTCTGTTGTTCTTGAAAGCAAAAAGGAAGGTATAAAAGAGTTGGATGTTGACTGTGTTGTGCTTTCCCTCGGTGCAAAAAGTGACAACAGACTTTATGAGGAGCTTAAATCCACAACCGAAAATCTTTATCTCATCGGTGACGGTGAAAAGGTTGGCAGAATTGCCGATGCCACAAGAAGTGCCTTTGAGTGTGTGAAGAAAATCAGATAATATTCAAAAGCTATCTTCGCTCCGGTGCTCTGCGGAGATAGTTTTTTTGCGCATTTTGTTGTTTTTGAAGCTGTATTGTGATAAAATGTCCACATTACATAATAAAGAGGTTTTACTTATGAGAATGAGAAAGAAGAAAAATCTTGAATCACGTCTTGCCGAGTGCAGTGAATTCCTGCTTGAAACAGGCGAAGCTGACAAGGATTTCAGCAAGGCAGGAGAAAATAAAAGGCTTCTCAATTACAACGAGCTTTTCGGAAACGATAACCCCGTAAGAGTTGAAATCGGCTGCGGAAAGGGTCAGTTTATTCTTGAAACTGCAAAAAGAAATCCCGATATCAACTTCATTGCCGTTGAAAAGGTACAGAATGTGATTGTTGCCGCCTGTGAAAAGGTGAAGAAGGAAGGGCTTAAAAATGTACGCTTTATGGCATGCTGTGCCGAATATCTTCCGAATTACATACCTGAAGACAGTGTTGAAATTATCTATCTCAATTTTTCATGCCCCTTCCCGAAGGCAAAGTATGCACGTCACAGACTCACCCACAGATATTTCCTTGATATCTACCGTAAGCTTCTGAAAAAAGGCGGTGAAATTCACCAGAAGACCGATAACATGCATTTTTTTGAATTTTCCATTGAAGAATTTTCACAAAGCGGCTATATAATAAAAAACATCACCCTTGACCTTCATAACAGTGACTTTGAGGGTAATATTGTTACCGAATATGAAAAACGCTTTTCAGACCTTGGGCAGCCTATTTACAGACTGGAAGCAAAGCCTCAGATTAAATGCGAATAAATGGAAAACAATTGACAAAAATACTATTAAATGTTAAATTATAGCATGAAGACCGATGGTCCGAATCAACACTAGGAGGAATTTATTATGAATCTTAAAGGAACAAAAACAGAGAGAAACCTCATGGAAGCTTTTGCAGGTGAATCTCAGGCAAGGAATAAGTACACCTACTTCGCATCAGTTGCAAAAAAGGAAGGCTATCAGCAGATTGCAGCAATTTTTGAAGCAACTGCAAACAACGAAAAGGAACACGCAAAAATGTGGTTCAAGGCTCTCGGCGAGCTTGGTAACACCGCAGAAAACCTTGCAGCAGCTGCCGCAGGCGAAAACTACGAATGGACAGACATGTATGCAACCTTCGCAAAGGACGCAGAAGAAGAAGGCTTCACAGACCTTGCCGCAAAATTCAGAATGGTTGCAGAAATTGAAAAGAGCCACGAAGAAAGATACCGTGCACTTCTTTCAAACGTTGAAATGCAGAAGGTATTTGAAAAGAGCGAAGAAACCATGTGGGAATGCCGCAACTGCGGTCACCTTGTAATGGGTAAGAAGGCTCCCGAGGTTTGCCCCGTTTGTGCACATCCTCAGAGCTACTTCGAAGTAAGAAAAGAAAACTATTAAGCTTAAAGCACCAAAAAAGAGCTGTAAAATCAATTTACAGCTCTTTATTTTTTTGTCTTTTATGCATCAGCCTTTTTTCTTATAATGCCCATGGGTGTCTGCTGGCTTGACTGGCCAAGAGGATTATCCTTGAGAATTTTAACATACAGCTCTGTGTCAGCACCCTGCTTTGAAACACCGAGAATGTTGCCGCCAAGGTCATTGATATCAGTGATGATAACCTCACAGCCAACTGCATCACTCACCTTTTTTGCAACCTCATCGGGATCAAGAGGTGCAAGGGATACGCATTCGTTATAGGGAGGAAGTGTGCAGTCGCAGGGGCCGTCAATGCTTCTTGCCTTTTCCCCTGCAATTTTGTAAAACCATCCGCGCTTGCCGAGAAGCTTGCCCACTGCGGAAACTGCAGCTGCAAAAAGAATTCTCATTGTGCCGCATTCACGAAGTGCCATTTCCATTGTTTCGGGCATTGCAAGGCCGATACCGTAGGGAGTTTTGAGCACGAATTTTGAAAGAATAACAGCAAGCCTTCTGGGATGAATTTCTGAAAGAGGAATGGCTCTGCCCTGAGTGCAGCCAACAATTTTTTCTGTGATAAAAAGGATATCCCCTTCCTGAAGATAAGGCTTTGCATACTTGAGTGTGACATCAACAATATCGTCCTTATCTGTTATAACATGAGTTTTAAGGCAGAGTCTGCTGTAGCTTACGCCGTCAACCTCAATAACCTCATTTTTGCCGTCATTAACAATGTAACTATCCATCTGTTTATCCTCCTGTTGAGTAAAGAACACTTTTATTTTTAACTTTTTCTTTTGTCTTATGCGTTAAGGTATTCAACAAAGCGAAGGAATGCTTCCCTGCCATCTTTGTCGGTTTTATAAACACCTGCATGCTCAAGAACCTTTGCAAAAACAAGGCCTACCTCTTTGCGGATAATATCCTCAGCGTTTTCCCTTGTGAAGCAATAATTATCCCTGAAGGATGCCACCCATTCGGCATGCTTTGCAGTTTTTTCGTTTTCTGCAAGGTTCTTTCCGTCAAGAATTGCTTCTTCAACAAGCTTAAGCTCTACTTTAAGTCTTGAGGGAAGAACTGCAAGTCCCATAACCTCTATAAGACCGATGTTTTCCTTTTTTATGTTGTGAAGCTCCTTGTGAGGATGGTAAACACCGTCGGGATGCTCCTCGGTTGTAATATTGTTTCTGAGAACAAGGTCAAGCTCATATCTGTCCCCGCGCTTTCTTGCAATGGGAGTGATTGTGTTATGAGGTGTACCCTCGGTTTCAGCAAAAATGAAGGCCTTTTCGTCGGTATAGCCTCTCCATGCATCAAGAATTCTGCCACCGAGCGAAACAAGTCTGTCACTGTTTTCACTGCTGATTCTGATAACTGACATGGGCCACTTAACAATGCCTGCATCAACATCCTCATAGCCCCTGAAGGTAATTTTTGCTTCAATGGGAGCCTTTGCCATGGGGAATTCATAATTGCCGCCCTGGAAATGCTCATGAGCAAGAATTGAGCCGCCAACAATGGGAAGGTCTGCATTTGAGCCCACAAAATAGTGAGGTAAGATCTTGACAAAATCAAAAAGCTTTGAAAATGCAGCCTCGTCAATTTTCATGGGAGTATGAAGAGAATTGAAAACAATGCAGTGCTCGTTATAGTAAACATAGGGTGAATACTGGAAGCCCCACTGTGTGCCGTTGATTGTTACGGGAATTATTCTGTGATTCTGCCTTGCAGGGTGGTTGAGTCTTCCTCTGTAGCCCTCATTTTCAACACAAAGAAGGCACTTGGGGTATGAGCTCTGGGGAAGAAGCTTTGCGGCAGCAATTGCCTTCGGATCCTTTTCGGGCTTTGAAAGGTTAACGGTAATGTCAAGCTCGCCGTATTCTGTTTGAGTTTTCCATTTAAGGTCCTTTACAATACGGTAGCGTCTTATGTAGTCAGTGTCGCAGCTGAGCTTATAGTAATAATCGGTTGCAGCCTGAGGTGAAAGCTCGTTATAAAGGCAGTTGAAGGTATCGATAACCTCTGAGGGTCTGGGAACAAGGGCACTCATAACCTTTGTGTCGAAAAGGTCACGGTTTGTTATATCGTCTGCAATAAGTCCCTTTTCAACTGCATAGTCAAGAATTTCCCCGAGAGTTTCCTCAAGGCTTTCACAAACGCAGCTTTCCTGAACATCTGTATATTCATCAGTGTCAAGAATTTCAAGAATTCTGTTTGTGGTATAAACCACATCACTTTCTTCGATAAGACCGTTTTCAAGGCCATAGCTTATGAGCTTTTTTATGCTTTTACTTATCATATATAACGCCCCTTTATTTATTAGTCAGATAATCATAAATATAATACACCAAACACTATGCAAAAATCAAGAAAAACAGGGAATTAACCTGATAACTTTATTTTTTTGTGGCAGAAAAGCACATGCCGAATAGAATGATAATGATAAAAATAAACTTGATTCAATCGGAGGTAGCCTTATGCCAGCAAGAATATCCTCTTTTCTCGGAGCCAACACACCGAAGGGCTTTATATCCTTGTTTGACGAGCTTTACAACCCATATACAACCACCAATGCCTACATTATAAAAGGCGGACCGGGAACGGGCAAATCCACCTTCATGAAAAAAATCGGCACTGCACTTCATCTTCACGGCGTCTCAACTGAATGGGTGCACTGTGCCTCAGACCCCGACAGCCTTGACGGTATTATGGCACAGGACATCGGCTTTGCAATTGCCGACGGAACATCCCCCCACACCCTTGAGCCCCGTTTTCCCGGCTGCGGAGAAAACATAATAAATCTCGGGCAGTTCTGGAATGAAGCACAGCTTAAAAGCAAGGCAGACACAATCCGCTCTCTCACACTGGAAAATTCACTTTATCACAGAAGAAGTGCAGGCTATCTTTCAGCGGCCGGAAAGCTTGACAGTGAAATCAGAATGATATGCTCGCCCTTTGTCAGGGAGGATAAAATCAACAGCTATGCAGTCCGCTTTTCAATGAGAGAGACTCCACGGAAAAAGCAGACTCTGCCCGGCAGGAAAATGAGACGCTTTATAAGCGCCGTAACACCAAAGGGCATTGTGTTCATGAACGATACGGTAAATGCCATGTGCACAAGAATAATCGGCATTGAGGATGAATACTCTGCAGTTTCGCCCCTACTGCTTCAGCAGATAGGTGAAAACGCCGTGAGAAACGGCTATGATGTTATATTCTGCCCCTGCCCCATGAAGCCTCACGAATGTGAGCACCTGATAATCCCCGAAATAAATCTGGGCATCATAACACTGAAAAGTGAGCATCAGTCAGCCGTTTCCTGCGACAGAATTATTCATTCGGGCCGTTTCTTGAAGGAGGGACTCAGCGGCAACCGAACTCTTCTGCGCTTTGACAAAAAGCTGAAGCAGGAGCTTATAAAAGAGGGTATTGAAAAGCTGAAAAAAGCAAAACAGGTACATGACAGCCTTGAAAGGCTTTATATTGAAGCCATGGATTTTGATTCAATGAACGCCTTCTGTAAAGGCTTTACAGACAGGCTGATAAACAGCCTGTAAAAAATTGAGCTGTGAAGCACCTTGACTCTTCACAGCTCTTTATCATTTTTTTGTCAGCAATAAAACACCTTGAGAGGTGACAGACAAACTGCCGCAAGGCGTCCGCCGTAGGCAGCACCGCAGTCAATTGCCACATGCCTTTTTTTGCTGTATACCTTGTTTGCAAATTCCTTGCCGATTGCAACGGTGGGAGTGTGTGCAGTCACAAGATATCTGTCACTGAAATAGGGAACGGTATAATCGGTTGAAGCAAAAACAAAATCCTCCTCGGCATAATCCTCAAGGGGCTTGTCCTCGTCAAAATTTCTTATTCCCGCATGCGCAAGAACAAACACCTTGCCGCCCTCCTCAAGTTCCTCATAAGGAGTGAACTCAGTCAGATAGTCAAGAATTGCTTCCCTGCCCTCTTCGCTGAGAGACAGAAAATCAGCAATTGTTTTTTCGCTTTTCATTGTTAGCCATTTTGAAAGAAGCTCCTTATCTTCACCCTCAATGGTCTCAAGAGCTTTTTCGGCACTTCCCTTTTCAGCAATCAGAGGAAGAAGCTTTTTTGCCATGTATTCATGCTCACCGAGAACGGGATACACATTGGCTCTGTACATCATGTCCTGCAGAATTGCAATGCCGTCATCACCAACATCAATAACGTCACCGAGAACAAAAACCGCATCATCTGTGTCGTGAGGATTAATTTTCTGAAGCATTTCTTCGTATTTTTCTTTGTTTCCGTGTATATCACCGATTACATATGTCATAGGTTGGTCCTTTCTTAAATAAATGCAAAATGCAAAATTGCGGGAAGACTGAGAAAATTCACAATTCGCGATTCGCAATTGCGGGAAGGCAGAGCAAAAGAAAAAAACAATCTGCCCGCCGAATTTACAAAATCAGTAAAGCTGCTTGTTTATTTTTTTACATGTGCTCTCGCCATTCCGAATTCCTGGCTACTGACTACTTCATTTGGTTATCAGAAGCTCGTTATTCTCAAGGAACTCATCATAGGTTTCCTTCTTATCGTAAAGGCCGTCAGGTCTGAATTCAATAATTCTGTCTGCAATTGACTGCACAAACTGATGGTCATGTGAGGTGAAAAGAAGTGAGCCCTTGAATCTGATAAGAGCATTGTTGAGTGCAGTGATGGATTCAAGGTCAAGGTGATTGGTGGGCTCATCAAGAATAAGCACATTTGCACCGCTGAGCATCATTTTGCAAAGCATGCAGCGTACTCTTTCGCCACCGGAAAGCACCTTTGCCATTTTTGTTGCTTCCTCACCTGAGAACATGAGTCTTCCCAGCCAGCCTCTTACATCGGTTTCAAACTGCAGGTCTGAATATCTTCTCACCCAGTCTATAAGGCTTTCCTCAACACCGTCAAAAAATGCGGAGTTATCTGCAGGGAAATATGCCTGTGAGGTTGTGATACCCCATTTGAATGAGCCCTCATCAGGCTCCAGCTCACCCATAAGAATTTTGAAGAAGGTGGTTTTTGCAACAGCATCTGTACCAACAAAGGCTACCTTTTCGTTAGGTCTTATGGTGAAGGATACGTTATCGAGCACCTTTCTGTCACCAACGGTTTTTGAAAGGCCCTCAACAATGAGCATATCGTTGCCGATTTCTCTGTCGGGCTTGAATTCAACAAAGGGGAAGCGTCTTGAAGAAACGGGCATTTCCTCAAGCACAAGATTATCAAGCAGCTTTTTTCTGCTTGTTGCCTGCTTTGACTTTGAGGCATTGGCACTGAAGCGTGCAATGAATTCCTGAAGCTCCTTCATTTTGGCTTCGGTCTTTTTGTTCTGCTCACGAAGCTGACGCTGTGCCATCTGTGTATATTCATACCAGAAATCGTAGTTACCCACATACATTGTAATTTTACCGAAATCGCAGTCCGCAATATGGGTACATACCTTATTGAGGAAGTGTCTGTCATGGCTGACAACAATAACTGTGTTTTCAAAATTCATAAGGAATTCCTCAAGCCAGTTGATTGCCGCAACGTCAAGATGGTTGGTGGGCTCGTCAAGAAGAAGGATATCCGGGTTACCGAAAAGAGCCTGTGCAAGAAGCACCTTAACCTTCTGCTCACCTGTAAGCTCCTTCATGAGGCTGTAATGGAATTCGTTGTGTATGCCGAGAGCGTTGAGCAGTATTTCAGCATCGCTTTCTGCACTCCAGCCGTCCATTTCGGCAAATTCCTCTTCAAGCTCACTGATTCTGATTCCGTCCTCCTCAGTGAACTCCTCCTTGGCGTAAAGCTTCTCCTTGGCGTCCATGATTTCAACAAGCTTGGGGTTACCCATAAGAACGGTGCGGATTACATCATATTCATCATATGCATAGTGGTCCTGCTTAAGAACGGAAAGTCTTTCGCCGGGAGTGATTGTAACATATCCCTTGTTGGGCTCAATTTCACCTGAAAGAATTTTAAGGAATGTACTCTTACCTGCACCGTTGGCACCGATAAGACCGTAGCAGTTGCCCTTTGTGAAATTGATTGATACGCTTTTGAAAAGCTCTCTTCCGCCGTACTGCAGTGTTACATTGTTTGTACTTATCATAATTGTCACTTCCTATTAACACATACTAAAAAACATTAATATATATTATACCACATTTTACAGTTTTAGCAAACCTTTAAGTGCCATTTTTATTTTAATCCATATTTTGCCCGAAAAAAGTCACAACAAGCAGACAAAAATATATAAAGTTTACATTTATGTCTTGAAAAAAGAAGAAAATAATAGTATCATTTATAGGATAAAATTATTTGAAAGGATGTTTTCACAATGTGGCAGATTAAAAAGGCTTATTACAGAACATATCAGGTTATTTTTAAATTTGCAACCTCAACCCCCTTCTTTGACTGGTCAGAGCCTCAGGTTCTCGAGGGACCCGGTGCAATCCGTAAGCTCCCCGCATTCATCAAGGAAAAGGGACTCAAAAAGGTTCTTGTTGTAACCGATAAGGGTCTTATGGGAATTCATCTTCTCGATTCACTTTTTGAGGAAATGGACAAAATCGGTCTCGGCTATGTTGTTTATGACGGCACACAGCCCAACCCCTCAATTCAGAACATTGAAGATGCAAAGCAGCTTTATCTTGACAATGGCTGCGACGGCGTTATCGCCTTTGGCGGCGGCTCACCCATGGACTGTGCAAAAATTGCAGCAGCAAGAGTTGCTAACCCCAAGAAGCCCGTTAAGAAAATGCGCGGTCTTCTTAAAATCACACACAAGCTTCCTCCCCTCTTCGCTGTTCCCACAACAGCAGGCACAGGCTCCGAGGTTACCCTTGCAGCAGTTGTAAGTGACCCCGAAACTCACGAAAAGCACGCTTGTAACGACCCGAAGCTCCGCCCCAAGTATGCAGTGCTTGACCCCGAGCTTACAGTAGGTCTTCCCCCTCACATCACATCAACAACAGGTATGGACGCTCTTACCCATGCAGTTGAAGCTTACATAGGCAGAAGTAATGTTAAATCAACAGAGGCTTATGCTGAAAAGGCAACAAAGATGATTTTTGACAGCCTTGAAAAAGCATACAACGACGGTAAGGACATTGAAGCAAGAAACAACATGCTCTGGGCTTCCTACTATGCAGGCATGGCATTCACAAGAGCTTATGTCGGTTATGTTCACGCAATTGCACACAACCTCGGCGGTCACTACGGTATCCCCCACGGTCTTGCAAACGCTGTTATCCTTCCCTATGTTCTTGAATACTTCGGCGAAAGCGCACATAAGCGTCTTGCAAAGCTCAGCGTTATCGCAGGCGTAAAGACAGACGGTACTGACAAGGAAAAGGCAGAAGCATTCATTGAAGCTATCAAGACAATGAACAAAAACATGAACATTCCCGATAAATTCGACTGCATCAAGGAAGAAGATATTCCCGTAATCGTTAAGCGTGCACTTAAAGAGGGTAATCCCCTTTATCCCGTACCGAAGATTATGAACGCTGCAGACTGCGAAGCAGTTATCAGAAAGCTCATGAAATAATTCAGGCAACAAAAAGGACTTTCCCGCGGGAAAGTCCTTTTTTATTACTCTTCTGTTTTATCCTTATGGAACATTGACGGAATTCTTTTGATTGCATCCTTATGCTCCGAAAAATCAATTGCAGAAATATCTGTTGTGAAAAGTCCGATTGCCTTGCAGAAGCGCTGTTCAAGAAGCTCATCGGTTTCAGCAGTGAAAAGCCTTGAAAGTATATCCGTAATAACAAATCTTATATGCTCCGAATTTTTCTCAGGTGATGAGATAAGATAAAGATAGTATTTCAGCATCATGTCAGAGGTAAGCTTCTGGGGCCCACGGTCAATGATGAAGCTGATTCCGTCATGGTCATAGTAAACCTGCTCGGGAATGTCAACCTCTGTTTCACCAAGCATGGATAAAAGTGACGTGAAGCTGTCCTCATCACCGATGAAATAACGGTTGAAGCCCTGTCCCGTGTGCTCGCTTATCGCCCACAGGAATTCACTGATGCCACCGTTAATAAGATGCTCCTGAATGCTTCCGGGGCTGTCGTTGACGGTGACACTGACTGACGGGTCAACAAATTCCATTGTGAGGCTTTCCTCTTCGGAATTGAATTTTGCAACAATAATTGAATGCACCTTGCTGTCATCGTCTGTCAGCGCAAGAAGAAAGCTTGCATCAATTTCCTTAGTGCTTTGCAGTGTAACATCTGCCATCTGAGTTTCGCTTACGGCATCTGTTGTGGCTTCCTCCTGCTCCTCACGGTTATCTGCAATAACAAAAGCGGTGGAAACAAGCACAAGCACACCAATTATAACACCGAAGCCTGTTAAAAGGAATTTTTTGCTGGGCGTTCTGTTGAATAAGGCTGTGTTTTCAATTTTTTCAGCTATGAAAGAAAAGAAATCCCTCACCGCATAAACAACCTCGTTGTTAAATAGCTTATCTAAAAACTTATCCATAGGTAATCCTTTTTTCCTTTTTTTGATGGTGGGATTATAACATATTAAGCTTTTTAAGTCAAATTTACAGCTCTCACGGAATATTAATATCCTCACTGAATCTTTACACAGCCGATCTTTTATGGTATTATGTCTTTATATAAATCGGGGCATGTAATCCGACAAACTTTAATAAGACAGATTTTCTTAAGGTAAGTTTTAACAATATGAAGCAGAATGATAAAAAAAACAGATTTCTGCAAATTTTTTACAGATAATAAAACAGAGGGATATTTTTATGAATAAAAACAGGTATATAAAAGAAAAGCTTATTTTGTATTTTTTCAAAATTCTTATAACAGCTGCCTTTTCCGGTGCTCTTTACGGCGTCTGGCTCAAATTCTATAATCCGTTCCTGCCCACCCCCTTCTTCAGGCTCGGTAATTATCTTCTGGGTGTGCTGTTTGTTGTGATTTATGTTGCCTTCGTGAAGGTGTACGGCGGATTTATGGTGGGCACCTCGCCTGTGTGGGACCTTATATTCTCACAGATTATAGCAATCGGCTTTCTTCAGGGTGTCTGCTATGTTGTTTTCTCACTTCTGAGCTACCGCCTTGTTGAAATTATTCCCTTCATTATAATGTTTGTTGTTTTTTCACTCTTTGCGGCATTATGGTGTGTTGCCGCAGACTATATATATTTCAGTCTCCACGCCCCGAAAAAGACCGTTGTTGTGTTCGGAAACGTTGATTCCTACCTTTCTCTAAAGGGTATCAAGAGCATGAAAAAGCGCTTCAACGTTGTGCGCACCTTCAACACAGACAAAACCTCACTTTCAGAGCTTTTTGAACAAATCAGAGCTGTTGATGCGGTTTTCCTTTGCGGCGTTCATTCCGATTACCGTAACGAGGTTGTGAAATTCTGCATTGCCAACGGTAAGGTAGCTTATGTAAAGCCCAAAATTTCAGACACAATTATAAGAGGCGGAAAAACAATACAGCTCATGAATGTGCCCGTTTACCGCTGCAAAAGAAGTGATGCAAGCCTTATTTATCAGTGGACAAAAAGATTTTTCGATATTCTTTTATCCCTTATCGCAATTATAATTGCTTCGCCCTTCATGATTCTCACTGCAATTGCTATCAAGGCTTATGACGGTGGAGATGTATTCTATAAGCAGGTAAGACTTACCACAAACGGCAAGGAATTCAAAATCATCAAATTCCGAAGCATGATTCAGAATGCCGAAAAGGACGGCGTTGCAAGACTTGCCGGTGAAAAGGATGACAGAATAACTCCTGTGGGCAAGGTTATAAGAGCTCTTCGTCTTGATGAGCTGCCTCAGCTTTTCAACATTTTAACCGGTGACATGTCCTTTGTGGGTCCAAGACCGGAAAGGCCTGAAATTGCCCGTGAATATGAAAAGGATATGCCCGAATTTGCCCTCAGACTTCAGGTGAAGGCAGGTCTTACAGGCTATGCCCAGGTTTACGGAAAATATAACACTCCCCCCTATGACAAGGTACAGATGGACCTTATGTATGTTGCAAATCAGAGTCTTCTTGAAGACCTGAAGCTTATGCTTATGACCTTTAAGATTCTTTTCGTACCATCAAGCACCGAGGGTGTGGGAGAAAACCAGAAAACAGCCAAAAGAGAAAACACAGATTCAGAATAACTTCCTCAAAGGAGGATAACAGTGAACAGCAATCCATATCCCTTTAATCCATATAATAATTATGACTACTACAGTGCACAGCAGTATATCCAAAAGCAAAAGGATAAATCAGAGCTGAAAAAGCTCAGTCTGTGTGCCGGCGGAGCATTGCTTCTGATGTTCCTTATTCAGAACCTTGCCGTTATGGGCCTTCAGCTTGCAGATATTCAGCACCTTTATCTTGAAAACAAGCTGTTTCAGTGCTCATTTGATATTCTTCTCACAATTTTCGGAATGCTTCTGCCCTTTGCCCTCATGGGTAAAAAAATGCAGAAAATAAGCGGCGAGCCGAATCCCGTACCCTTGGTAAAGCCCGTGAAAGGCTCCCTTACATTCCTTGCCGTTATTGCAGGTCTCGGCATGTGCATGCTTGCGAATTATGTCACATCAATTGTAAGTGTCATTCTCACCCTTTTCGGTCTTGAAGCAAGCACACCTGATATCGCAATGCCTACAGGGGTTCTCGGTGTGTGCCTCACCGTTGCAAGAATTGCAGTTATGGCAGGCGTTGTTGAGGAGCTTTCACTCAGAGGCTTCGTTATGGGCAACCTGCGCCGTTACGGTGACACCTTTGCAATTGTTATTTCCTCCTTTGTTTTCGCATTCATGCACGGGAACCTCATTCAGACTCCCTTTGCCCTTGTTGCAGGCTTCGGTCTCGGATATTTTTCCGTTAAAACAGGCTCACTGTGGACGGGAATTATAATCCACATTCTCAACAACCTCATTTCTGTGTGTGTAACATATCTTAACGGTGTTATTCCCGAAAAGGATCTCAACCTTATTTTCGGAGCTCTTATTTATTTGCTTATAGGTGCAGGTATCATTTGCTTTTTGGTTTTCAGAAAGAAGACTCAGCATATACATTTCAGGAAAAATACATCTGCCCTAAAAACAGGCGAATGCTTTCTTTATTATCTGACCACACCCACAATGCTCATTTCAATGGCAATCATGTTCGTGGTAACGATGATATATCTTTCGGAATTGGGAGCTTAAAATGACAGAAAATAAAAACCGGATATTCATGTCCCTTGCTCTCGAGCAGGCTGAAAAGGCCTTCGGTGAAGCTGAGGTTCCCGTTGGCGCAGTTATCACCTGCGGGAATAAAGTAATTGCCACGGGGTACAATAAAAGAGAAGGGCTGAACAATGCGCTGTGCCACGCTGAAATTGAAGCAATCAACGAAGCCTGCAGGGCTCTCAGCTCATGGAGACTTGACGACTGCACAATGTATGTTACCCTTGAGCCCTGCCCCATGTGCACAGGTGCAATTATCAATTCACGGATTAATACCGTGGTTTTCGGCGCTTATGATGAAAAGGCAGGCTGCATGGGCGGTCTTATAAATCTTACGGAGCTTCCACTGGGACACAGGCCGAAAATCATCGGCGGATATATGGAAAAGGAAGCTCAGAAGCTTATTTCCGACTTTTTTTCGGAGCTCAGAAAATGACGAAATACTCAGAAAAAAGTTTTTTTAAAAAGTTTAAAAAAAGTATTGACAAATCTTTTTTTATATAATATAATATCCAAGCGTTGTGAACAGCGGCGAAGATATGGCGGCATAGCTCAGTTGGCTAGAGTACTCGGTTCATACCCGATTGGTCGTAGGTTCGAATCCCACTGCCGCTACCAGTTTTAAAATAAAGAGTGTTGGATAACGCGTTCCATCCTCTTTTACATATAAGGCCCGGTGGTCAAGCGGTTAAGACACCGCCCTTTCACGGCGGTAACACGGGTTCGATTCCCGTCCGGGTCACCACTAAAAAACCTCGTTCTTCTGAACGAGGTTTTTTCATTGATGTTTGCCTTGCCGGATGTTATTACAGCATATTATGCAAAGCATATTTACCCCACGATATTGCCAAAAAATTGTAACTGTGATATAATATTCTCAATTCACAATAAAGCAATTTCTTAAGCGAGGAAGATGTATGAATATACTTATAATTGACGGTCAGGGCGGTCAGCTCGGCAGTCAGATAATCAAAGCCGTGACAAGCCGTTACAGTGACATTGATTTAACTGCAGTGGGAACAAATGCCACAGCAACAACTGCAATGGTAAAGGCAGGAGCGAAAAAAGCGGCAACAGGCGAAAACCCCGTTATTGTTGCCTGCCGTAAGGCTGATGTTATCATCGGACCCATCGGCATTGTTATTGCAGATTCATTATACGGTGAAATCACTCCCCAGATGGCCATTGCCGTGGGACAGAGCGAGGCAGCAAAAATTCTCATTCCCGTGAACAAATGCGAAAACCTTGTTGCAGGTGTTCCCGACCTTTCAGTAACGGCGCTTATAGGTGATGCACTTTTAAAGCTTCAGACAATTATTGATAAAAGCTATTGAAATTCACAATAAGAAATGCTATAATTCAAGAAGCTTCTCAGAAGAGCGGCTTCAGGAACAGAAGTTCTTTTACTTTTTTAAAATTCACTTGCAGCGATGCTATGAAGGTGTTGCTTTCCCTGAAGGGATTGCTGCACCTTTTTTGTTTTATATCGCAAAAGAAAGGACTTCCTATGAAAAACCAGAATTCAACCCTAAAGCTTGCCCTTGCTGCAATGTTTCTTGCCATGGCATTTGTCATGCCCTTTTTAACGGGACAGATTCCTAAGATAGGCTCCATGCTGTGCCCCATGCACATTCCCGTCATACTTTGCGGATATATCTGCGGCGCCCCCTGGGGACTTGCTGTGGGTCTCACAGCACCCCTGCTCCGTGCCTTCACTGTCGGAATGCCGCCCTTGTTTCCCACTGCCCTTGCAATGGCCTTTGAGCTTGCCGTTTACGGCTTCATGTCAGGCACACTGCACCGTGCGATGAAAAAAAGCAGGCTTGGCATCTATGCTTCACTTGTTCTTACAATGCTTTCAGGCAGACTTGTGTGGGGACTTGTGCAGTTCTTCTTAATGGGACTGGATTCAACTGAATTCGGCTTTTCAGCCTTCTGGGCAGGTGCCGTTGCAAATGCTCTGCCCGGAATTGCAATTCAGATTATAATTATCCCCGCAATAATTACCCTTGTTGAACAATCAAAGCTTTCAAGGCCTGAGCAATAAAGCTTTTACGTGATATTTAACTTCTGTTTTATCATTAAAGCCCTCGGATTTTTCTTCAGCATTTCCCCTTGACAAGGCTTTAAATGAGTGCTATAATCCAATCAACATATGAATATTACTGGGGGTGCTGATTTTTCGGCTGAGATTATACCCATAACCTGATTCGGATAATACCGACGTAGGCTAAGTAAAGAAGGCTGTAAATTCCACCCGTGTTTTTTAAAAGCATCGGGTGATTTTTTTTGCCGGCAAGCAGCCTTCAATGTTCATAATCATCGAGTAATACTTATATGTAATATTAATTTATATGGGGTGTTTTTTTATGAAGGCAAGCGTTGCAATTCAGGTTTTACCCAAAACCGACTCTGACGAAAGGCTCATTGAAATTGTGGACGAGGTTATCGCATATATAGCTTCAACAGGCTATAACTATTATGTGGGACCCTTTGAAACCACAATTGAAGGTGACAGCTATGATGAGCTGATGGAAATTGTTAAAAACTGTCAGAAGGTAGCAATTGAAAAAGGCTGCGACAGTGTATCGGCTTATGTAAAAATCTGTTATAACCCTAAGGAAGGTGTGCTCACCATTGACGAAAAAGTTACAAAACATCACCAATAAGGCGGCGCCTGTCATTTCCCTTGCCGTGCTTGGAGCCCTATGGCTTTTTGTCAGCGAGGGTGAAATTATTCCGTCTTATATGCTGCCCTCCCCGGTCAGTGTAATAAAGGCATTTGTGAATGATTTTCCCATTCTCATGTCTCATACGGCAGTTACCCTGCAGGAAGCTGCCTACGGTCTTTTAATCGGAACTGCAACGGCTTTTCTGCTGGCAGTTCTCATGGACAGATTTGAGTTTGTGAGAAAGGCTTTTTACCCTCTCCTTGTTATCACACAGACCGTACCCACCATTGCAATTGCCCCTCTTCTTGTTTTGTGGATGGGCTTTTCCATGGCACCGAAAATCACCCTTGTTGTGCTCACAACCTTTTTTCCGATTGCAGTTTCCCTGCTCGACGGCTTTCAGAGTGCTGACAAGGATGAAATCAATCTTCTGAGAAGCATGGGTGCAACACGGACACAGATTTTCCGTCATGTCAAGCTTCCCTGTGCGGCAGAGCAGTTCTTTTCAGGGCTCAAGGTTTCTGCCTCCTATTCAATTGTGGGTGCCGTTATTTCCGAATGGCTCGGCGGCTTTGAGGGTCTCGGTGTATATATGACAAGGGTAAAGAAGGCCTATGCCTTTGACAAAATGTTTGCGGTTATAATTCTCATTTCCCTTTTGTCCCTTGCCCTCATGGCAGCCATAACACTTATGAAAAGGCTTGCCATGCCTTATAAAAAAAGTCATTGACAGTGTCAACTCCCCTGAAAGGATTTATTATGAAAAAGCTTTTATCAATATTACTTGCAATAACACTTCTTTTCCTTTTCACTGCCTGCGGCAGTAATCAGCAGGAAGTCACAGAAGAAATCACAATTTGCCTTGACTGGACACCGAACACAAACCACACAGGCTTTTTTGTTGCTGATAAGCTCGGATATTATGAGGAAGCAGGAATAAAAGTAAGCATTGTTCAGCCGCCTGAGGACGGTGCAGAGCTTATGACTGCCTCAGGTCAGGCACAGTTCGGTATTTCATTCCAGGATTCACTGGCTCCCGTTTTTTCCACAGACTCGCCCATGGGAATTACGGCAGTTTCTGCAATTGTTCAGCACAACACATCAGGCATCATTTCAAGAAAAGGTGAAGGCATGAACAGGCCCCAGGGGCTTGAAGGAAAGCGTTATTCCACATGGAACGGCCCCATTGAGCTTGCCATTGTTGAAACTGTGATGAAAAACGACGGCGGGAACTTCAGTAAGCTTGAATTAATTCCCAATGTTGTCACAAACGAAGCAGAGGCTCTCCGCAACAAGGATACAGACGCCATCTGGATTTTCTATGCATGGGCAGGTGTTGCCTGCGAAACAGCAGGACTGGAATTTGATTATTTCAATTTCATTGACATTGACCCCGTTTTCGATTATTACACTCCCGTAATTATCGCCAACAACAAATTTCTTGAGAAAAAGCCCGAAACGGCAAAAGCTTTTCTTGCTGCCACAAAAAAAGGCTATGAATACGCAATTGAAAATCCCGAAGCAGCGGCTCAGATTCTTATAAAGGGTGACACAACCGGCTCACTTCTCGGCTCCGAGGAGCTTGTGACAGAAAGTCAGAAATGGATTTCTGAGCAGTACATTGCCGACGGAGAAGCTTGGGGTGCCTTCGATGCTGAAAGATGGAACGGATTTTACTCATGGCTGTGGGAAAAGGGACTTATTGAAAAGCAGATTCCCGAAAACACAGGCTTTACAAACGATTTTATAAAAGGTTGATTGATTCAGTATGTCAAAACTCACTGCAAACAGCATATCAATGAGCTTTGAGGGTGAAAAAATTATTGAGGACATCTCCATCACTCTCAAACAGGGAGAAATAATATCTCTTTTAGGTGTAAGCGGAAGTGGAAAAACAACACTTTTCAATGTTCTCTCCGGTCTTTATGCACCGGACAGCGGAACGGTTATGCTCGAAAACGAAGACATAACAGGAAAGCCGGGCAAAATCAGCTATATGCTTCAGAAGGATTTGCTTCTGCCCCATTACACAATCATTGACAATGTGTCTCTTCCCCTTGTTATAAAGGGTGAAAAAAAGAAGTCTGCCAGAGAAAAAGCAGAGCCCTGTTTCGCCGAATTCGGACTTGAGGGCACACAGAAGAAGTATCCTCATGAGCTTTCCGGCGGCATGAAGCAAAGGGCGGCTCTTCTGCGCACCTATCTTGCGTCGTCGGGTGTTGCACTTCTTGACGAGCCCTTCAGCGCACTTGATACAATAACAAAAAGTGCTATTCACACCTGGTATCTTGACATAATGAAAAAAATCAATCTTTCAACAATTTTTGTCACCCATGACATTGACGAGGCAATTCTTCTTTCCGACAGAATTTACATTCTTTCGGGAAAGCCGGGAAAAATAACCGACGAAATCACGGTTAACATCCCGAAGCCAAGATCCAACAAGGATACCTTTTCTGAAGAATTCATTGCACTCAAAAGGCTGATTGCAGAAAAAATTGCTTTTGACATGTAGCATATCAAAGCATCTCACGGGAAAGATAAATAAGGGTGATATTATGGACGAAAACAAAAAAGACCCTTATAACTTTCAGAAAACTGAAGAAGGTCTGAGAAAAAGATTCAAGGTGATTGTTTCCCGCCGTGAGGCTTACAAGAAAAACAGGGAGCAAAAAAAGACAAAATAAAAGCAGGGCATTGGGCGACACTTCGTAAGGAAGTTAGGGTTTTTACAGGCTCTTTTCCGCTTAAACATCACGAAAA